>JAYZQJ010000205.1:0-26802 GCA_036149055.1 Myxococcota bacterium
TCGGCCGCGCCGTGGGCCCGTAGCGCTCAGTCTCCGGAGGGGGCATGCGCCCCCTCCCGCCCGACCGGCAAAGCCGGCTCGGGCTCCCACCCCATCTCACGCGCTCACGCGCGTGGAAGCTGCGGCAATATTTGCCGCACCTTCAGCGCACGTCGGGCATCGGCGCCGTCGACGGCGAAGCGGAGGGGGCGGGCGCGCCGAGCCGGAGCTGCCCGCCGAGCAGGCAGATCATCGTCAGGATCGAGAGGATGAAGGCGACGACGAGGTTGTTCAGCGACTCGCGCAGCCCGATCAGGAAGAGCCACTTGTCGCTGGTCTGCTCGATGAACGACACCGAGGCCTGCAGGCCGGTCACCGCGCCGAGGGCTCCGGCGGCGACGGTGAGCGCGATCAGCCAGCCGGCGATGGGCACGCGGGCTCGCTCGGGGTCGCGGAGCTGGCGCACGCCGACGAAGAGCGCGGCCAGCCCGAAGGCGAGGGTGGGGAACACGCCGAAGCCGGCTTCGCGAATGAACTCGATCATGGGGACCTCCTGCCGGCAGTGACAGCGAGGTCCCCACGACGTTCCCGCGGATTACTCCTGGAAGGCGCAGCCCATCGCGGTGCCGCCGGCGCCTCGGACCTCGAGCTCGACGCAGCTGTAGGCGGGCACGGCCGGGGAGGTGTCGGTGGCCTCCTCGGCGGGGCGGCACTCGCTGTCGCTCGCGCACTCGACGACGCAGATGCCGCCCTCGAGCTCCACGCAGCGGCTGCCCTCGAGGCAGTCCTCGTCGCTGTCGCAGGAGTTGGCGCAGTAGCCGTCGGGCCAGTCCTCACCGCGGCGGCAGACCGACTCGATCACGCAGTCGCCGCTGACCCGGCAGTCGCCGCCGACCCAGGCGCCGTCGTTGCCGACCGACGAGCTGCAGCCGAAGGCGGCGAGGGCGACCAGGGGCATCATCCACAGGGCGAATCTCTTCTGAAGCATCCCGCTCTCCTTTCGGCGCGGGCGCCCCGCGCGAGCGGCGCATCCTAAGCAATCCCGGGCAGTTCTGTCGAGGGGTGCAAAATGCCACCCTCGGGGCTCGATTTTGTGCTCTCCTTGGTCTCGGAAAGTCGAGAGAGGAGTGGGTCCATGGGCGACAAGAAGAAGCTGAACGAAGAGGACTTCGAGAGCCGCGAGCGCGTGGTGGGACGGCGCGGCGCGCTGGGCATCCTCGGCGCGGGCGTGCTGGGCAGCGCGGTCGCGGTGGCGGCCGGCGCGGCGTCTCCGTCCCCGGCGGCGGCGAAGGCGAGCGACTCGGACAGCGGCTCGAACGCGGACCCGGCGGGTCGCGGACGCACCGGGCACACCGATCGCGACAGCGGCAGCCAGGCCGACCAGGCCGGCCGCGGCGTGTGCGCCGAGCGCGGCCACAGCGACAGCGACAGCGGCGGCAACGCCGACGCCGCCGGCAACGGCCGCGGCCCCTGCCGCTGAGCTCTCGCTCCGCGTGACTCGAGCGTCGGTCGCCTCGTGCGGCCGGCGCTCGTTTCGTTTTCGGGCTGGACGCTTCTGGGGGAGTGGCTCTCGCAAAGGCGCGAAGCCGCAAAGGGGCTGGGTGGCGGCGGGATGGGGGCTCGCCGCCGGGTTCTGGTTCGGCCTGCGCGCTTCGGTGGCGATCTATTTCTCGCAGAGGCGCAGAGGCGCAGAGGGGGTGGGGTGGCGGCGGGATGGGGGCTCGCCGGCGGGTTCGCTCTCGCTCTGCGTGCTCCGTTCTTGGGAATTATTGCTCTCGCAAAGGCGCGAAGCCGCCAAGGGGTTGGGTGGCGGCGGGATGGGGGCTCGCCGGGGCGTGCCGTCGCTCGGTGGGCTTCGGTGACAGCTATAATTTCACGCAAAGACGCGAAGCCGCCAAGGGGGTGGGTGGCGGCGGGATGGGGCTCGCCGGCGGGTTCTGGTTTGGTCTGCGCGCTTCCGCCGATATCGGGCGGTTTCGGGGACGATCCTATTCATTCATCGAGCTCACTGGGGCCGGGCGTCGAGCTCGGCGCGTTCGTCGGTTGGGGCGCGGCGTCGGTCGCAGACGGGGGCTCGGGTTGCGCGGATGCGCAATCAGTGTTGTACGCTGACTTCGTGCTCATCGACCCTCGAGACCTCAGTCGGGCCGTCGCGACGCTGTCCCGCGGAGGGCGGCCGGCGTGATGCCGATGCCGATGTGATGATCGGGAAAGCAGCGCACGGGCTTGGGAGGGCGTGGTCCATCGTCGTGGCGTCACTGCTCGCCGGCGGCTGCTATCTGAGTCACGGGCGAGCGGAGCCGGATGGCTCCGCGCACGTCGATGGCCGGCCACCGTCGGACGCGAGCGAGTGCGGGGAGGCGGACTTCCAGGTCGCGGCGAGCCTGGTCACCACCATCACTCGCATGCCGGGTCTCGGCTCTCTCGTCGTGACGGACCGTGACGATGAGCAGCTCTTCCGAGACGGCCACACGGACCACCGGTTCGACCTCTGCTTCTCGGCGACGCGAGGTCCCTTCGACTTGAGCTTCGTGCAGGAAGGGGGACCGAACTACTTTCCGGGGGAGACGCGTGACTTCACCGGCACGGTCTGGGGGCGGTTCGAGCGGCACAGGCTGGTCCGCGAACCCCTCATCGTGCGACTCGAGCGTCGGCGTCCCGACAGCGTGTTCCTGGCGCACCTGTTGCCCTGGTCGGTGACCACCCTGACCGAGGATCGCACCGAGACGGAGTGTCGAGGCTCGCTGTCCGCGTGTCGCGTCCGGTTCATCGAGCTCGGCGCCGACGGGGAGTCGCTGCTCGGCGCCGGCCAGCTCGAGGTCGATGGAGGCGAGGGCGTCGAGGTCACGCTCGAGTCGGACGACACCGGGGTGGGCTCGGTGTCGTTCACGGTCGAGCTCCCTGGGGTCGGTGAGCTCGCCTCGCTGGCCCTCGAGGAGGTCCGCCCGCTCGACTGCAGCTACGACGAGGTCGGCGAGCTCCCGGTGGGTTCGCTCGACACCTGGCGATGTACCTACGCGGGCGTCGGCACGGTCGAGGAGGAGAGTGACGGCGTCGCCCGCGGTCGCCTCGTCTTCAGCGAAGGGCCGGCGATCCGCGCCGACACGGTCATGGCGCGCCTCGGGTCCGCCGACGCCGGTCTGGAGGCCTACGTCTTCGCGCCGTGCTGCGCGACCTCGCCGACGCTGCGGTTCGGCGACGTCCAGTCGCTCGAGGTCTCCGGGAGCGATGTCACGGACCTCCGAGTCCGGGTGCAGGCGTCCGACTACGATCACGGCTTCGTCGACATCTACGACTTCCCCCGGCAGCATCATCGTGTCTGGGGCCGGGACCGCGCGGCGCGCTGGGAGATCGAGCCTTCGGACCTGCCCCGATGGCTTCGAGAGCAGGCGCCGCCCTTCCATGAGGTCTGGGTCGGAGCGATCTCCACCGTCGGCGAGGAGGCGCCGTGGGAGGGAGGCGCGCCGCGCATCCAGGTGCGGCGGAGGCTGGAGACCCGGGAGCCGTAGCCCGCGAGCTCTCGATGGAACCTGGGGCTCGGCCGGGGGTCGGGGAGTGGGTGAGGCGGGCGGCGAAGCTGTGGGTCGCGGGGGTGATCGTCTTCGTGGGGGCGGGGGCGGTGGTGCGCGCGACGCGGCCCGAGGCGCCGCGGGTGATCGCGGGGCTGGAGAAGCAGGCCGACAAGGGCGTGGAGGCCGCGTGGGTGGGGCGCTGGGTCTGGAGCCGGGTGGTGGAGGACGGGCAGACGACGCTGGCGATCGACGACGCCGATCTCGTCCAGAAGGTCGGTCCCTCCGGGTGGCCGGGCTGCCCCGAGCGCTTCGTCTGCACGCGCTACGGGCTGCGCAGCCTGGTGCTCGGCGCCGACGGGACGTTCTTCTACGCGGCGCACCCCGAGACGTCGTCCGACTTCCAGGCGCACGGGAGCTGGGCGGCGGGCCGGGTGTGGGTCGACACCACGTTCTCCTGCGCGCACCCGGGCTGGCGCCGGCCGCCCCTGAGGGCCGCGCTGCACGCCGAGCGCCGCGGAGACGCGCTGTGGGTGGCCATCTCCCGTGGGCCGCCCACCACCCTCCCGTTCGCCCCCGCCCCGACCGGCCGCTGGCTGGTCTTCCGCCGGGTCACCCGCTCGCGCTTCGAGGCGATCTTCCCCCGCCTCTGCCAGCCCTCGCCCGGCCGCCCCTGCCACGCCCGCTGCTTCGCCCGCCTCCCGTGAAACCCTCTCGGGAGAGCTGAGCGGGTGCACGCGCGTCGAAATCGATGAGCCGCAGCGTTCTGTGCGCGGAGTCTCCCGCAAAACGCTACCCGGAGAGTTTCGCGTGAGTCTCCACGTTCTACTTGATAGCTCTTCTCGACTGCGACGGAAAAACTGACAGAATGTCAAACGCTCGACGATCTCCGTGAGTCTCCACGCTCCAGTTGATGAGGCTTCTCGATCACGACGTGGGCGCCAACGAAAAAGGAAAACTCGTTGCGTTCTCCGTGCGCGCGCCTCGTCCGAAGCCTGCCGGGAGCGTTTTTTCGGAGCGCGCGCGTTCAGAACACGGAATTCGAGCCTCCGCGACCGCCCACCAGCACCGTTGTTCTCTGAGAGACGTGAGCGCCGCGTCCCGCCGCTCGACCTACCGAGCCTCGCTGTCGACCGGCCGCACCCGCACGCAGACGGGCCGCTCACCGCGCCTGCACATGATCACCCGCGTCGCGTTGGCCCCGCGCTCATGCGCTCGATGCTCCGCCCACCACACGGTCCCGTCCTGGCCCACGACCGGGTCCGAGAGGTGCGCCTCCCGGAGCTCGTTCGCGCACCCTGCACCGAAAGAGAGCAAGCAGAGACCGCAGAGGGCGAGAACGGTGCGCATGCACGAAAGGTTACCATCGAGCGCCCCCACAGACGCAAGTCGCCTCACCCGCCCCCTGCACCCCGCCCCCCATGGCGGCATCGCCGCCGAACGACCGCACGACAGTCCGCCTCGGCCCTGCACCGAGCGCCACCCACGCGGGCGCCCTGCCCACCCACCTCTGCGCCTCTGCGCCTCTGCGCGAAATTAAGTTTCCACCGAAGCCCCAACCATCGAGGAGCCAGCCGAGCGGTGGCGAGCGCCCATCCCGCCGCCCGCCCGGCCCCTTTGCGTCTTGGCGCCTTGGCGAGAGCCAAGTTCGCCGCCGAAGCCCCAGCCATCGAGCAGCCAGCCCGCCAAGCGGCGGCGAGCGCCCATCCCGCCGCCCGCCCGCCCCTTTGCGGCTTGGCGCCTTGGCGAGAGCCAAGTTCGCCGCCGAAGCCCCAGCCATCGAGGAGCCAGCCCGCCAAGCGGCGGCGAGCGCCCATCCCGCCGCCCGCCCGCCCCTTTGCGGCTTTGCGCCTTGGCGAGAGCCAATTCGCCGCCGAAGCCTGGCCCATCGAGGAGTCAGCCCGCCGAGCGGTGGCGAGCGCCCATCCCGCCGCCACCCGGCCCCTTTGCGGCTTGGCGCCTTGGCGAGAGCCAATTCGCCCGAGAGGGCCTCAGAGCACCCGAGGAGAGAGAACGGTCATGGCTTCGGGGCGACCGAGGGGGTAGGCGATGGCGCCGAGGCCGCGGAGCTCGCCGCGCACGGTGAACGCGAGAGGGAGCGGGATCGCGCGGGTCGTCTCCGCCGGCATCGGGCCGAGGTGGAGGCGGAGGAAGCCGGGCTCGCGGACCTCCACCGCGCGGGCGCTGCGGCCGAGGGCGGCGAGCAGGGCGTCGGTCGCCTCGACGCCGGCGGGGAGCTGGAGATCGAGCACGACGTCCTGCGCCGCCTCGGTCGCAGTCACCGTCAGCTCGAGCGCCGCGAGGGTCGTACCGTCGCCCGCGTCGCCGTCGATGGAGAGCGCGAGGGGGCCGTCCTGGCGGGCCTCGAACGGGCGCTCCATCGCCGCCTCGACCCGGACGAAGGCGCTGCCCGCGAGCGGCTCGACGACGACCCGGTGCGAGCCGGCGCCCGGGGTGAAGGGGAGCACCGCGCGGCCCTCGCTCAGGTCGAGCTCGCGGCGCTCGCCGTCGATCGTCACCGCCACCCGCGCCGGCTCCGCGCCGAGCGCGCCGTAGGCCCCGGACGCGAGCAGCCAGAAGAGCGGCTCGCCGCCAGCGCGGACGGCCACGTGGTCGCGGGCGAGGCCGCCGCGGAGGAGGCGCGCCGAGAGCGCGGCGTCGCCGGCCTGGTGCGCCGCGATCGCGAGCGCGAGGGTGGCGGACACGGACTCGGCGCCGTCGTCGCGCGCCTCGGTCGGGGCCACGCGGGCCCCGCCGTCGGAGGTCGGCTCGAGGCGCTCGGCGGCCCGCTCGAGCATCGCGCGGCCGTAGGCGTCGCGCGGGTCGGCGAGCAGCAGCGCGGCCGCGGCCCGGGCGAGCAGGCTCGGCTCGGCCGGGTGCACGCGCAGGGTCCGGCGGAGCTCGCGGCGGAGCTGGCTGGCCAGCCGGGCGAGCGGGTCGCCGGAGCCGTCCACCGCGGGCACGCCGCCGGCCGCCAGGGCCGCGAGGGTGGCCGAGGCCCGGGCGAGCGAGTCGCCGTCGGCGATCGAGAAGGAGCCCTGGCCGAGCAGCGCGACGCGGACCCGGGCGAGCGCCTGGCGGGCGTCGGCGTCGTGGGCGTCGGCGCTCGCCCAGGCGACCGCGGCCGCCGCGCTCGAGAGCGCCGGGACCCGCCCCTCCACCAGGCCGCTCGGGTCCTGCATGCGGAGCAGGCGCGCCCAGAGCGCCGGGTCCGAGCGCCGGCCGGCGAGCGCGTTCGAGAACGCCACCAGCGCCGGGTCCTCCTCGCGCACGTCGGCGAGGTCGGGGTCGGCGGCGAGCGCGTCGGGCGCGAGCAGCACGACCCGGCCGGCCGCCCGGCGCGCGTCGGCGGGCACGGAGAAGGAGAGCCGCCAGGGGCGCTCGCGCACGAGGCCGGCGCTGCGCAGCCGCAAGGGGTGATCCCCGCTGACCACCCGCGCCGGCCAGCGGGCCCGCCGCACCGCCTGGCCCTGCGGATCCAGGAACGAGAGGCTCAGCGCGCCGCGGGCGGGGGCGTCGGCGGGGGTGATGGAGACCGGGAAGGTGGTGGCCTCGCCGGCGGCGAGCACCAGCTCGTCGGGCGCGTCGGCCCGGAGCGCGAGGCCCTCGGCCTCGAGGCGGAGCGGCTGGGGGGCGTCGGTGACGTTGGTGACCACGACCTCGAGGCGGACCGGATCGCCGGCGAAGAGCCGCAGGGTCTCCCGGACCTCGCTCTCGACGATGAGCGGCGCGCCGGCGAGCGTGGAGGCGACGTCGACCGCGCCCCAGCCCGCGTCGGTGTAGGCGAGCGCGACCGCGCCCCAGGTGCGCGGCTCCTCGTCGAAGGCGAGCCGCACCTCGCCGCCGGTCGCCGGCACGCGGACGAGCTGCCCACCGGCGCCGTCGCCCGGGTGGGCGGGGCGGCGGAGCGCGAGCGGATCGGCGGGCGGGTCGAAGACGGTCGGGAGCGACGTCCAGAGCTGGATCGCGAGCTGGGCCGCCGGGGCGCTCGCCTGGTGCGGCACCCCGCCGACGCGCGCCTGGGGCTCCGCCTGCTGCAGCAGCTCCACGCTCGCGCGGCCGAGCTCCATGCCCTCGAGCCGGGCGACGAGGAGGTCCTCGCCCACCGCCTCGGCGAAGGGCGTGCCGCTGCGGAGGATGCGCCGCGTGGGATCGACGAGGTCGTCGCCGCTGCCGATCCGGCCGTCGGGGCCGGCGCTGACCAGCTCCCAGGCGCCGAGCGGATCGACGAAGGTGAAGCGCGAGCGGCCGCGCGAGGGCACCAGCCGGAAGGGCCGCCCCCAGCCGTCGACGAGCATCTGCTGGCTCACCGCGCCGACCCCGGGGACCGGCTGGCCCTGGAGCTGCCGTATCCACTCCGACGGATCGCCGAGGCGGCTCCACGGCAGGTCGAAGCCGTGCCCCTGCACGAAGTGGCGGAGCGCGAGCAGGAGGCGGAAGAGGCGCTCGCGGGTGATCCGGCGCGCGACGTTGTCGTAGGTGAGCTGCGGGTCGAAGCGCTGGAGCTGCTCGATGGTGAGCGGATCGCCGCCGAGCCCGGTGGCGCCGGCCGCGCCGAGCGAGCCGCTCTCGGCCACCGACTCGAGGATCTGCTGGTTGAAGGTGAAGCCGCGCGGGCCCTGCACCGCGACGTCGTCGAGGCGCTCGGGGATGGACTGGCCGACGTAGGCCTCGAGCGCGCGGAAGATCAGCGCGAGGCGGCCGGTGACGAAGCGGGCGCGGGTGCGCCACGGGTCGTTGAGGAGCGCGACCTCGGTCGGGTCGGCCGGCGCGGGCTCGGCGATCGGGCGGCCGCCGCGCAGCACGGTGGGCGCGGCGACGTCGCTGGTGGTGTGGGCGGCGAGCGCGGCGAAGAGCAGCGGGTCCCGGGCCTCGCCGAGGCCGCGGCGCAGATCGCCGAGCGGGCTCTCGCGCTCCAGCCGGGCCGCGAGGCGGCGGGCCTCGTCGATCGACGCGGCGACCACGTAGGCGCTGCGGGTGCCCGCCGGCCCGCCGAAGCGGAGGCGGGTGACGCCGTCCGGGCCGAGCTCCGCGTCCACGGTGGCCGGCTCGGCGGGGAGGGCGAGCACGCGGGCCGCCCCGCCCCGGGCGACCACCCGGGTGTCGCCGACGAGCACCCGGGCGCGCACCGAGAGCACGCCGCTCGCGTCCTCGGGGAGCGGCAGGGCGGCGGTGGACTCGCCGGGCGCGAGCACCGCGCGCGCGACCGCCGACGAGCCGCGCACCACCGAGACCTCGACCGGCATCCGGGCCGCGGCGCGCACCCGGGCGACCTCGACCTCGAGCGGGCTGCCGCTGACGATCACCGGCCGGCTCACCCGCACCCGGGCCGCGGCGTCGGGGTCGAGGGGCAGGCACGCGCTCGCCTCGGCGCCGCCCGCGACCTGGTAGGTGAAGGCGGTCGCGGTCTCGCCGCCGCAGCGATCCTGGGTCGCGTCGGGGCGGCCGGGGAAGCGCAGGTCGAAGGTGACCACGCCGTCGTCGTCGGTGCTGCCGCGCAGGTCGCCGGCCGGCAGGCGCGGGCCGGTCACGCGGACCGGGACGCCAGCGCCGGCGGGGCGTCCGTCGGGGCCGACCACCCGGATCCAGACCCGGCCGCCGAGCTCCGGGGAGAGCGCGCCGCCCTCCACCGCGAGCGCGGCCGCGTGGGCGTCGGCGGCGACCCGCACCGGGGCGCTGCCGCTCGCCTGCCCGTAGCCCTCGCGAGTGGCGGTGACGGTGATCGCGAGATCGCGGATGCCGCTGCCCATCGCCGGCGCGGTCCAGGCGAGCCGGGCCCGGCCGCGCGCGTCGGTGGTGGCGAGCCGGTCCGTGTCCTCGCGGCGCGCGCCGCCGAGGGTGACGGTGGCGCCCTCGATGGGCCGGCCGTTGCCGCTCCGGACGGCGACCTCGAGCGGCACCCGCTGCCCGGGGCGCACGAGGGAGGCCTCCGGCGCGACGGCGACCAGGAGCGGGGCCGCGCTCGGCTCGGCGACCTGGGCGCCGGCGGCGACGGTCACCGGGTGGTCGTCGGCGCCGGCGCGGGCCTCGACGAGCACGCCGCCGCGCACGTCGCGCGGGATCGCGAAGGTGTGGGCGAAGAGCCCGGCCTCGTCGGAGGTGACCTCGGCCGGGGCGCCGAGGGGGCGGCGCGCCTGATCGCGCAGGGTGAGCCGCACCGTCTGGCCGGCGAGGGGGCGGCCGCTCTCGGCCATCGAGAGGCGACCGAACGCGCGGAGCGGGCCGCCCGGCGAGACGACGTCGCGCGCGGCGTGCACCTCGATCGCCTCCTTCGGGGTGACCCGCACCGGCAGCTCGAAGCGGCGCTGCACGTCGCCTGTGCTGACCACCCGGATCACCGCCTGGAAGCCGTCGGGCGCGTCGCCCGGGATCGGCAGCACCACCTCGGCGCGGCCGAGCGCGTCGGTCCGGACCTCGCGCTCCTCGGTCTGGGCGAGGCTGGTGGCGACGTAGACGGTCGCGCCCGGCGAGGGCCGCAGATCGCTGAGGCCGAGCACGTCGTAGGCGGTGACGAGCCAGCGGATCTCACCGCCGCGCGGCGCGTGGGTGGCGCCCTCGATGCCGAGCTCGACTCCGCTGATCCCGCCGCGGCGGATGCGGACCCGGGCGGACTGCGCGTCGGCCGCGCTGGCGAAGAGGAGGAGCGACAAGGTAAGTGTCAGCGTGCGCTTCATCTTCATGATCTCAGCCCTCCTCCGGCACGAGGCGCTCGAGGAGCGGGATGGGGGGAGGCAACACGGGGGGATCGTCCGAGCGCTCGGCGTCGGGGGCCTCGGGCTCGGGGCCCTCGTCGGGCAGCTCGAGGGCGCGCGAGGGGAGGATGGCGACCGGGAGGACCTCGGCGGTCTCCGGCCCGAGCGCGTCGTAGGCGACCGCGCCGAGCCCGCGCAGGGTGCCGCCGACCGCCCAGCGCACGGGCAGCGGGAGGCGGACCCAGGCGGCGGGGGCGAGCGGGCGCAGCGGGAGGATCAGCGTGCGCCCCTCCTGGTGGGCGTCGCCGGCGAGGTGGGCGGCGAGCGCCTCGCGGGTCGGCTCGTCGAGCTCGGCCCCGGCGGGCAGCTCGACCTCGATCACCGGCCGGGTGAGGATGCGGGGGCCGCGGTTCTGGACCCGGAGCGCGACCCCGGAGCGGGTGTCGCGCGCGCCGAGCTCGCCCTCGATCGAGAGCGCGATCGGCGCCTCGCGCCGCGGCGCCGCGTCCCAGGGGAGGCCGTAGCTCACCGACAGGTGGGCGAGCGCGACCGCGCCCTCGGGCACGGTGATCTCGAGCGCGTGCGCGCCCGGCGTCCCGAGGCGCTCCAGGGTGGCGACGGCGACCGCGCCCTCCCGGTCGAGCGCCACCGGCCGGCCGTCGAGGCGGACCTCGGCGGCCTCGACGCCCGGGGCGAGGCGACCGGCGGCCGCGCTGGCGAGGGCGAGCTCGAGGCCCTGGAACCACGGCGGCGGCAGCACGTCGCGGCGCAGGTCGATCGGGCGCGGCGCGGTGAGGTGCATGTCCACCAGGCTGCGCAGGAGCGCGAGCGCCTCGGCGCGCTGGCCGAGGGCGAGGCGGGCGAGCGCGAGGAGCGCGGTGGGCTGGGCGCGCGGCTCGGGGCCTCGCTCGGCCTCGGGCTCCACCCAGGCCATGTCGCCCACCCGGATCACGTGGCGCTCGGCCCGGCGCGCCATCTCGGCGGCGCGGCTCCGGTCCTCGCCGTCGAGCGCGAGGGCGGCGGCGGCGCGGGCCCAGACGAGGGGGGCGTCGGTGGCGCTCGCGGCGTGCCCGGAGGCGAGCCGGCGGACCCGGTCGCGGGTGCGGGCGAGGTCCTCGCGGAGGGCGGGCCGGCGCGCGCCGTCGATCGGCGAGAGCGCGAGCAGCAGCCAGGCCGGCTCGTCGCCGAACGCGGCCGGCTCGATCTCGCGCAGCACCTCGTCGGCCGGGAGGCGCTGGCTGACCGCGCGCAGGGCGCGGGCGGCGTCCTCGTCGCTCACCCGGTCGTCGGCCCAGAGCGCGGCGAGCGCGAGCGCGCTGCGGAGCGGGTCGCGGAGGCGCTCGCGGCCGTGGTCTTCGTAGGTCAGCCACTCCAGCGCCGACGCGTCGACCGCCTCGGGGAGCGGCTGGCCGCCCATGGTGAAGGCCCACGCGGCCCAGAGCGGGTCCCCCTGCGCCGGGTCGCCGAAGAGGTGCGCGCCGACGGTGAGCCGGAGCTGGCCGGGGCCGCGGGCGCTGGCCTCGGCCGGGACCTCGACGTCGAGCGTCTGCGCGCCTTCGACCAGGCGGATGCGGCGGTCCCGCGCGGTGCGGGCGTCGGCGAGCACCCGGATCGGGCGGCGCACCGCGTCGAGCGCCTCGCCGCTCTCGCGGGCCACGCTCACCACCAGGGCGCCCTCGCCTTCGCCGGAGAAGCGGACCTGGGCGACGATCTCCTCGGCCGCGTTCGCCGGGATCTCGGCCGGCTGCGGCTCGGGGGCGGGGAAGCGGAGGTCCCCCTCGGACTCGATCAGGAGCCTCACCCGCATCGCCTCGTCGGTGCGGTTCTCGACCCGGATCGGGAGCCGGATCAGGTCACCCGCGGTGGCGGTCTCGGGGATCGGCGCGTCGATCAGGACCTCCTGGTCCACCGACAGCCGGCCCATCGCGCTGGTGGTCCAGCCGGTCGCGGTCCAGGCGATCGCCTCGAGGCGGTAGGTGGTGAGCGCGTCGGCGAGCGGGACCTCGACGGTGGTCGCGCCGCCCTCGAGCGGGACCTGGCCGACGTAGAAGAGGGTGGCCGGGAAGTCCTCGCGGATGAGCGCGCCCATCGCCTGCGCGCGGTCTTCGCGTCGGCCGTCCCCGTCGTCTTCGTCCTCCTCCATCGGCTCCGCCTCGAGATCGAAGGCCTCGTCGGCGGCGACCTCGGCCCGGGCCGTCGCCCGGCGTCGACCAGCCTGCACGGGCATCGGCGCCGCCGCGGGCATGCCGCCGGTCGCGCCTTCGCCGCCCCCGCCGTTGTCGTACCCCAGCGTGTTCATCTCCAGCAGCAGGTCGTCCGACACCTCGCTGCCCGAGGCCGACACCGGGCCCTGCTGCTGCTCCTCGTAGGCGGCGAGCGAGAGCCGGTCGTAGGCCTGCGACATGCGGGTGAGCACGTGCGAGGCCGGGGCGAGGGCCGCGAAGCGCCGCATGAGGTGCTCCTCGCCGCTCGACACCGCGTAGGGCGTGCCCTCGGGCACCGCGCGGGCGAACGGGTCGCGCACGTCGTCGGCGCTGCCGAGTCGGCCGTCGGGGCCGGGCGAGGCGAGCTCCCATTCGAGGGCCCGCTCGCTGAGCGCGATCGCCGGCCGACCGCTCACCCGGCGGAACACGTAGGCGTGGCCCCACGGGTCGACGAGATCGCTCGAGGGCACCATGCCGAGCTGCACCAGGGTGCCGAGCCAGCGCTCGGGGGGCAGGTTGGCGCTCGACCGCTGCGCGTTGCGGTCGTCGGGATCGGTCAGGCGCAGGAGCGCGAGGAGCAACCGCGAGAGCCGCTCGCGGGCGACCCGCCGGGCCACCGCGTCGAACGAGAAGCCGGGGTCGGCTCGCTCGATCATCGCCACCGTGATCGGCTCGCCGCCCAGGGTCCGGGCCTGCCCGTCCGAGAGCTGCCGGGCCGCGACCAGGTGGGCGACGACGTCGGGGTGGAAGCCGCGGCCGCTGACGATCGGGGCCCGCGCCGCCGCGTCCGGCCCCATGGCGCGCACCGCGCCCTCGAGGGCGCGCTCGATCGGCGCGAGGCCCCGGCGGAGCAGCTCCTCGCGCAGCGCCACCGGGTCGCGCAGCACCCCGCGCCCCACCTGCCGGCCGGGGTGATACGGGGCGTGGTGCGAGCGGCGCCAGTAGGGCGGCTCGAGCGGCGCCGGCGCGGGCGGCTCGGGGTCGATCGAGAGCATGCCGCTCAGCGACGCCCGGAGCAGCCGCGCGTTCACCGCGTCGCTCGGCCGCTGGGCCGCCTCGTGCAGCGCGCCGCTCATCCAGCGCAGGTCCCAGGGCCCCTCGCCCCCGTGCGCCGCCTCGTCCCGCACCAGGAGCGCGGCCCACCCGGAGGCGCCGCCCTCGGAGGCCTGCAGCCCGACGCGCGCCGTCTCGCGCACGAGGTAGCGCTCCCGCTCGGGCGCGACCTGGAGGCCGAAGGCGCCGCGCGGCCGCACGATCACCGCGTCGAGCGCGCCCACCCCGAACGCCACCGCGCCCGGCTCGTCGGCCGGCGCGCTCGTGTTCTCGAGCTGCGCGGCGCGGGCCCGCACGTGCACCACGCCCACCAGGTCGGCCGGCAGATCCAGGGTGGCCCGGCTCGCCCGCCCGGCGATCCAGGCGGCCGCGATCGCCCGGCCCGAGAAGAGCGCCTCGACCAGGACCGTGCGCCCGCGCGCCTGCGGCCGCCGGCTCACCTCCACCGTCAGCGCCGCGCCCGCGTCGACGATCGGCGCGCCGACCACCTCGACGTTCAGGGCCGCGTCCGCGCTCACCGCCGCGCAGACCCGGCTCGTGCGCGGGGGATCGGTCTGCACCTCGACCTCGAAGCTGGTCGCCACCTGGCCCGCGCAGTCGCCGCCGTTCATGCGCGCCGCCGCGCCGCGGGGCAGGGTCATCGCGACCTCGGCGAAGCCCTTGGCGTCGACCCGGGCGGTCTGCCGGCCGCCCCGGAGCCCCGGCCCGCGCACCTCGATCTCGGTGCCCTCGCGCAGCGGGCGCCCGCGCGGATCGCTGACGCTCACGTACACGGTGGACGGCACCTCGGGCACCAGCGCGCCGCCGCGCGGGGTCGCGCTGACGATCACCGGGGTGCGCGCCATCAGGTAGCGCGTCTGCACGGTGATCGTGCCGTGAGCCGCGTGCACGATGCGCGCGACCATCGTCTGGCTGCCCACCTCGCCGCTGAGGAAGGCGGGGGCGCTGACCTCGAACCGGGCCGCCCCGTCCGCGCCGGTGTCGAGCGTGATCGGCGCCGCGCCCGGCTGCACCCGCAGCTCGACCGACGCGCCGCGCACCGGGGTGCCGCTGGGGGTCCGCGCGATCACCCGCCCGCGCAGCGTGCCGCCCGGCGCCACGAGGGCGACGCCGTCGTCATCGGCCCCGCGCACCTCGATCTCGCCGAGCAGCCGCTCGACCGTGCGCCGCCACACCTGCACCACGCGCTGCGCCACCACGCCCGGCGCGTCGAGCAGCTCCGCTTGCACGCGATAGGCGCCTGGCTCGGCGCCCTCGGGCAAGGTCAGGCTGGGGTGCACCGCGCCGCTCGCGCCGGTGGTCTCCTCGGCGGTCCCGATCGGCTGCCCGCGGGTGTCGAAGAGGGTCAGCTTCACCCGCTGGCCGGCTCGCGGGGAGGGGTCACGGTCGCCGCGCACCCGGAGCCAGGTCCGCACCTGCTCGCCCGGCTGGTAGCGGTTGCGGTCGGTCAGCAGATCGAGCGCGAGGTCGGCCTGCGCGTGGAGCGGGAAGCGGAAGAGCCGCCCGGGCTGGCCGGGCCGGTGCAGCGTCAGCTCGAGCTGTGGGCTCGCGAGCGCGGCGTCCGGCAGATCGACCGAGAGGGTGAAGCGGCCGCCGGCCTCGGTGCGCGCCTGGCTCCGGGCCACCGTCTGGCGGTCGCGCCCGACCCGGTGGGTGATCTCGAGGTCCACCTCGAGGCCGGCGCGAGGCTGCAGGTCGGCGAGCCCGCTCACCTCGTAGCCGATCCCGGTGAGCGTCAGCGCGTGCCCGCGCTCTCCGTGGGTCGCCCCGGTCAGGGCCAGCTCGACGCCGGCGGGCGCCCCGGAGGCTGCGGGCTCGGCGTGCTGGGCGTGCGAGACGGCGCTCCCGGCGAGGAGCGCGGCGGTGAAAGCGAAGACGCGGCGCATGTCCCCCCTCTGACGCATCGGACGCGTCGAAGTTTTGAGGCTCATACCATGGCGCTATCCTTGGCGCGTGTTCGGAGCCGCCGTCGATCCCGCCAAAGACCTCGCGGTCTGCGTCTTCCATGGGGACCACAACCGCGACGCGGACTACCAGGCGTACGTCGACTGGCTGGCCGAGCTCCTCGTCCGCTACGCCGACCGCCCCAAGCCGGTCCTCGTGCAGATGGTCGATCGCGGCAACCCGGTGCCCAACGCGAAGTGGCGCATCCGGATCGCGGAGGTCACCAAGGCGGTCCCCGAGCACGTCCTCTTCGTGCTCGTCAGCGACTCCACCCTGGTCCGCGGCGCCGCCCTCGCCATCGGCTGGATCGCCCCCCGCGCCTACACGATGAAGGTCTGCGCGAGCCCCGACGAGGCGGCCCGCGAGGTCGAGTCCTTCCGCGGCGAGCCGGTCCCCCAGCTCATCGATCTCCTCGAGCGCGCTCGCGCGTCCTGATTCAACGGACTCGGAGCTGCATGCTGCAGCTGGAGGGGAACGTGGTGCTCGGGTCGTCGAACTCGGCGCAGGTGAGGCCGTCGACGTAGGGGAGGCAGCTGTCGTAGAAGGCGGCCTCGTCGCGGAGCTCGACGACTTCGCCGCACCCACGGTTGGCGGTGGCGGCGTTCTCCGCGGCCTGCTCGTTGACGGCGCGGTCGAGGCCGCAGCGCTCGGCGACGTCGCCGATGGTGGTGACGAAGTCACGGCAGCCGACCTCGCCCACGCTGGACGAGCAGCCGGCGGCGAGGGTGAGCGAGAGCAGCGCGATCTGGAGCGAGCGGGTCATGGTCTTCCTCCTCGAGGGCGAGACCACCACGCGTGCGACCGTGCGTCAAGGAGGTTGTCAGAGGATCGAGAGCGTGTCGTTGATGACGCGGAACGCGCGGTCGTGGATGGCCCAGCTGGGGAAGTCGAAGCGTCGGCCGCGGCTGAGGGACCAGATGCGGAGCGGGCGGCCGTGGACCGCGAGGAGGGAGACCGGGATCTCGTGGGGGATGCCCTGCGCGTCCTTGGCGTGCAGGACGTGGAAGCCGCGGCCGACGAGCGCGCCCTCGCCTTCGTCCATCTCGCGGCTCTTCACCGCCTCGATCTCGAGGCCGCGCCGCTCGAGCTCGCGGCGCACGGCGGCCAGGTCGTCGTCGGCGCTCGGGGCGGCGACGCCGAGGTCGAGCTCCACCCGGATGACCCCGGTGAAGGCGCCGCGTGGGTCGCGGTGGAAGAGATCCATCGCGCGGTGGGTCTCGGTCGCGCCCGGCGCGTCGAGCGCCTTGAACGAGGCCGGCGCCTCGAACGCGATCGCGTCGAGCAGGGTGCGGCGCACGTGGGGCTCGACGGTGCGGCGCGGGCTGGGGCGGGTGACCCGGAAGGTGCTCATCATCGCGGCGAAGGTGTCCGCGTAGTCCGGGTACTCCTCGGCGGGGGCCATGCCGGTGACGAAGAAGGCCCGGTCGCCGTCCATGAAGACCGCGACCCGGAGCAGGAACGGGGCGCCCTCGATCATCAGCCGCATGAGCCCGTTCGACAGCGTGGCCGAGGGCGCGCGAATCGCGATCAGCTCGGCCCGGGCCTCGAGGGCGTGCAGCATCAACAGGTGCTCCGCGCTCAGCTCCCGGGGCAGCCCGATCGCCTGGACGTGGAACATCATCGGCCCGATGCGCTGCGCGGGGTCGTCCCAGCCGGACAGCGGCGTGAGGCGCTCGGCCGAGACCGCGCGATCGGTCCCCGGCATCTCCAGCCGCTCCCAGCGCCGCGGCACTCGGACCTCGAAGGCGAAGTCCGGGTTCGCGGTGGGGCCGACCTGGCGCACGGTGAACTCGTCGCGCAGGGCGGCGTCGGAGATGGCGGCCCCGGTGGGCAAGAGGTCTTCCGCGCTCACTTCAGTCTCCTCCGAAGTCCAGCCCGACGAGCAGCTTGAAGGACAGACCGAGGCCGAGGCCCAGCCGCAGGCGGCCGCCGGCCTTCACGCCCTGCCGGTTCGCGCGCGCCTCGCCCTCGGCGGCGGCGGCGGCGCCAGCGAGACCCTCGGCCTCGCCCTCGATGGTGATGCCCCACTCACCGATCCCGAAGGGCAGCTCGGTGTCGGCGCCGAAGAGTCGCATCGCGAGGCCGACGGTAGAGTGATCGAAGGCGTCCTGGAGCCCGATCCGGGTCTGACCGCCGGCGGTGACCCGGGCGAGGATCGCCTCGGCGCCGGCCGATCCGCGCGCCTCGACTCCGTCGGGCCCCGCGCGGACGCTGACCTTGGCCTCGGCCGCCGCGGTCAGCGCCTCGCCGCGCACCGTGGCGTTGGTGGTGTCGTTGCCGAAGCGGGTCTGGGCCTCGACCCCGGTCACCCGGGCCTCGGCGCCGGCCGCCGCGGTCACGCCGTCCTGGTTGGCGCTGACGGAGACGTTGCTGGTGGCCTGGGCGCGACCGACGCTGAGGTAGTTGTCGTCGTCCCCGACGTGCGCGAGGCTCTGGTCGTAGTAGGTGTCGCTGCGGCTGACCTGGAGCGCGGTGTCGGCGGTGGCGCGCCTCGGGGCCCCTCGGCTCCGCTCCCACACCGTGGGCTGATCGCGGATGTCGCCCGTGTGCTTCAGCGACAGCGACCACGGGTTCTCGGCGTCGGGGTTCGCGTCGTCGAGGAGCGCGGCCAGCTCCCGCTCGTTCTCCGGGACGAGCTCCGGGTCCGGCAGGCCGACGAGGTTCCCGTCCTCGTCGAGGTACATCGTGTGGCCGATGGCCTGCCAGAGCATCGTGCCCTGCGTGTTGCCGGGGCCGAGCGGGCTCGGGCAGTTCATCTCCATCAGCGACGTGTGGAAGACCACCCGGTTTCCTTCGGCGAGCACGTTCGGGGTGTGCGAGCCGGTGACGACGTGGGTGTAGGCGCCGCCCGCGTGCACCCCGCTGACCACGCCGCCGCCGTCGCCCGCCTCGTCGCCGATCACGCCGGGGATGGAGGAGACGATGGTGAACGCCGGGTCCTCGGTGAAGAGCACCGTCTCGGCGAGCTGAATCGACGGGGGGAAGTAGGCGACGATCGAGTACGGCACCGGCGCGCCGCCGGTCAGGCAGACGTCGGGGCTGTTGCTCACCACCACCGGCTCGGCGGTGCGCCGGGCCGCTTCGTTCTCCGCCATCAGCTCGCCTCCCGCATGCAGATCTCGAGCACCCGCAGCTCGTCGACCTTCGGCACCCGGACCCGGTGCACGCAGCTGACCTTCGACGCGTGGAGATCGATCACCAGGGTGTCGAGCCGGGTCGGGTGAGTGGCGATGCGGCCGCCGCGGTAGCGGAAGCGCGCGTCGATCTCCCAGCGCGGGGCCGCGAAGCCGAGCGGGCCGTCGGCGCTCGCCCCGCTGATCGTGATCAGCGCGCCCTGGAGCGGGCGGTCGGTGATCAGGGCCGGGTTGGCGCCGTTGTAGAACGCGTGGTCGAAGTCGTGGGGCGGCAGCGGCCACTGCGCCTCCTTCCACGCCTCGTCGTAGGTGCCGGCGAGCGCGAGGCGCGGCTGCCAGGGGCGCGAGGTCCAGCCGAAGCCGGCCGGGGGCGTCTCGTCGCGGGGCGAGGTGACGGGGCGCGCCGGGTCCTCGATCTGCGGCGCCGGCAGGGCGTCGGGCGGGTCGCTCTCCTCGGGGAGCCAGCCGAGCCCGATCGGGTTGCTCTCGCAACGACGCACGGTCTCGCCGTCGTCCCAGGCGCCGCCGAACGCGCGCTCGTAGCGGAGCGGGACCCGGTCGACCGGCTCGGCGTCGGTGAGCGTGAAGCCGCCCCCGTCCTTCACGAACTGGCGCGGGCCGTGAACCCGGAGAGCGCGCGTCTCGTCGTCGACCCGCAGGTGGACTTCCCACGATCTCGTCGGCTCGGGCGCGACCGCGTCGCCGATCACCACCACGTCGTTGCGCGGCTTGAAGGGCGCCAGGTCGCTCTCCTGCCGCACGCTCGAGTCGTTCGGCGCGCCCCAGTAGGCGTCGGCCACGCACACCGGCTCCTGGTCCCGCGCGATCGTCAGCCGCCGGCCGTCCACCAGGTCGTAGGTGGCCCGCACGACGACCACGTCGTGGAAGTCCCCGCTCGCGTCCTGCGAACGAAACCAGAACGGGGAGAAGGGGGAGTGGCAGCGGATGTCCATCAGTTGAGGTGGATGAGGGACCCGACCACGAACACGTCGCCGCTCGCGCTGAAGCGGAACTCGGTGCCCTCGATCGTGATGGTGCCGTCCTTCTCCATGAAGATGCGGGACTGGCCGCAGCGGAGCTCCAGCGAGTCGCCCGCGGTCAGGAGGTGGGTGGCACCGACCCGCATCGTGCGGTGGCCGCCGACCTGGGTGTTCTCGTTCTCGACCACCCCGGCGGTCCGGTTGGCGCCGACCATCACCGTCTCGTTCGCGCCGACGTTGCGCGTTCGGTTCGCGCCGACGTTGAGCGTCTCGTTGACGTGCACGGTCTTCACGCGGTTCTTGTCCACGGTGACCCGCTCGTCGTTGCCCACCGTGCGGGTGCGGTTGCGGACGACGTTCTGGGTCTCGTCGTGGCGCACGTCCCGGTACAGGTCGTTCTCGATGACCGTGTTCCAGTCCTTCTCGCCGTGGACCCAGATCTCCTCTTCGCCCTTGGTGTCGTCGAAGCGGAGCTCGTTGTAGCCGTCGCCCCCCGGGTAGCTGTTCGTCTTGAACGTGCTGACCATCTTCTTGTCGGGCAGCGGGTAGGGGACGTCGTTGTCGCCGTTGTAGACGCAGCCGGTGACGAGCGGGCGGTCGAGGTCGCCGTCGAGGAACGAGACCACCACCTCCATGCCGACCCGCGGCAGGACGAAGGCGCCCCACGCGTTGCCGGACCAGGTCTGCATGCAGCGGATCCAGCAGGTGGTCTTCTCGTCCATCTCGCCGAGGCGGTCCCAGTGGAACTGGACCTTCACCCGGCCGCGCTCGTCGGTGTGGATCTCCTCGCCCGCCGGGCCGGTGACGATCGCCGTCTGGAGCCCGTGGACCCGGGGGCGCTGGCGGGTGCGCTTCGGCCGGTAGGGCACGTCGCCGAGCACCACGGTCATCTCGTTGTCGTAGTGCAGGCCGAGGTCGCCGCGCGCGTGCGTGCCCAGGCGGTGGGTGGCCCGGACGATCGTGTACTCGGCGTTGAGCGGGAGCGAGGGGTGGCCGTTGAGCGCGAACTTCAGCCCGCAGCGCACGCCGAGCACGGTGCTCTTGCCGGTGAAGCGCCGGGCGTCGCGCCACTGGGCCTCGCGCCGCAGCCGCTGCTGATCGGTCACGTCGTGGGCCCGGTAGGCGAGCTGGTACTCGTTCAGGGTGAAGGCCTCGTCGTGCTCGTAGGACTCGCGGGTCGGGCCGAAGGAGCCGCCGTCCGGCCCCTCGCCGGGGCGCTCGCCCGCCGCCTCGCCCTCGATGAGCACCGACGGATGCGTCCAGTCGAAGTGGCGCGTCTTCACCTCGGTGCGGCCGAGCTCGGTGACCGGCTCGAACGAGCGCACGTACTCCTGCTCGATCAGCCCGCCGCCGCCCACCGTGTCGCTGTACTCGAGGAGCGCCTCGTCCATCGCGGGGTGCTGCGACGGGTCGTCGAAGAGCACCATGCGCTCGGCGTCGCCGGTGGCCTCGAAGCGGTAGAGGATGCCCTCCTCCTCCATCAGCCGGTGCACGAAGTCGAAGTGGCTCTCCTGGTACTGCACGGTGTACTCGCGCAGCGGGTAGGTCCGCTGCACCTCCACCTGGACCTCGCGGCCGTAGGGGGCCAGGGCCTCGGTCAGGACCTCCGCGAGGATGGTCGGGACGCTCTTCTCCTGGAAGATGCGGGAGTCGCGCCCGTGCCGCAGCACCGCGAGGGCCGGCTCGATGACGACGCGCGCTCCGGCGTCCCGGTCGTG
The DNA here is from genome assembly GCA_036149055.1 of Myxococcota bacterium. Classification (GTDB taxonomy): domain Bacteria; phylum Myxococcota_A; class Polyangia; order Polyangiales; family Sandaracinaceae; genus JAVJQK01. The sequence continues at coordinate 21,214 of JAYZQJ010000205.1, forward strand.
GTCGTGGCGCACCCGGACCGAGCTGACGATCCCGGCGTAGACGTTCTCGGTGAGATCGCGCCGGAGGATCAGCGACGCCGGGCTGCCGAGCAGCTCCAGCGGATCGACGCCCGGGATGCGCGTCTTGATGTCGACGACGGCCACGTAGGGCTCGTGCGTCGCCGAGCGGACGGTCGCGCCCTCGACCGTCCAGGGGATCCCTTCGCTCGCGTCGGCGAGGAAGACTGCTTCCACCTGATTCATGATCCTCCCCGTGCGGCGACGCCGCGGTCCTTGCCCGCTCCCCCTACGCGGGAGGTCGCGGATCGGTTCGCGGGTTTATCACGAAAACGGGCCTCACCGCGCGGGCAGCGGGGCGAGGTCGTCGGGCACGGACAGGTGGAAGTGGAAGCGATGCAGCGGGTTGTGCATTCGCATCGCGTGGGAGAACGGGGTCTCGAGCCCGCGCTCCTCGTACCAGGCCCTGAACGGGTGAATCAGGTCCGGGTCGTTGTAGTAGATGCGGATCCGGCCGTCGGCGCAGACGGCGAGGATCTTCGCGAGGTCCATCACCCGGGCGCGCAGCGAGGCCACCTCCCGCCGGCTCCGGTGCTCGTAGTTGTCCGGGTAGCGGCGGCCGCCCTCGTTGCGCGCGATCATCGCCTCGGTGAGGTAGAGGTCGACGTCGACGCCGCGGTCGTGGGTCTGGTGGCGGGGGCCCGGCGCGTCGAGGTCGCCGACCGTCACGTGCTCGCCGGGCCAGCGCCGCTGGTACTCGGCGGCCGCGGTCAGCACGAGCGAGACCAGCCCGGGCCGGGCCCAGCGGTGGTCGTCGGTGGTGTTGCGCCAGATCTCGTAGAGCCCGTCCGGAGGGTCCGGCAGCCGCCACTTGCACGCCGGGTAGGGCCGCCCGGCGGCGCAGCCCTCGGTCTGCTCGATCTCGAGCTGCGGCTGGCGGCAGACGTAGTCCTCCTCGGCGGGCGGCCGGCGGAGGTTGCCGCGGTCGTCGTAGCGCCAGGAGGCGTCCACGCGCCCCGCGTCCTCGGGCGCCGGGGCCCCCGCGTCCGCGGGCGCCGCCTCGGCCTCGCTCGGGGGCGCGTCCTCGGTGCGGGCGTCGCCCACGAACCGCCCGGCCCCCGCGATCGCGCCCGCGGCCAGCGCTGCCACCGCGATGGGGGCGCCCACCTTCAGCCACGTGCGCGTCGCCATCGCCGGGGCACGTAGCGGGCATGCGCGCGGGGCGCCAGCGATCAGCCGCAGTCGATGGCGAACCAGAGCACGAGCTTCGGGCGCGGGCGCGCCTTCCACATCGCCGGCCCGAGGAAGAGCGAGGGGCCGACCTGGCGGAGCTCGTCGTGGATCTGGCGGATGAGCCACGGGTTCTCGGGGCGGTCGTAGTCCAGCAGGATGGCCGGCGCGCCGTCGATCTCCGAGGCGCCGAAGCGGAGGTGGAACGGGAACTGGCTGCCGAGGCCGATCACCCGGTTGATGCCGTCGCCGGTCTGGCCGTCGAAGGAGCGGAAGCTCTTGCCGCGCCAGGGGAACCAGTCGGCCCGGGCCAGCTCGGCGATCGACTCGCGATACTGCTCGAGGGGCGGCACCAGGGTGAGCATCCGGCCGCGCGGGGCGCCGTCGAGCGGGTCGAGGCGGTCGGGCACGGACGCGCGGCGGTAGAGCGCGTCGAGCGCGTCCACCGTCATCACGGCGAGCTCGTCGACGTGGGGCGGGCGCGGCTGCGGGTCGGCGGTGATCGGGGTGGTGGTCGTCATGGCTCCGGCTCCTCTCGGGTCTCGTTCGCCGGATCCCCCCGGCGCACGGCGCTCCAGGCGCAGCTCTCGGCCTGCGCCCAGAGCGCGTCGCTCGCTTCCACGTGGCCCAGCCGCGCCGCCTTCATCAGGCCCGAGAACACCCCCCAGACCACCGCGGCCAGCGCCTCCGGCGGCATCGCGCGCACGATCCGCTCGCGCCGCGCGTGCTCGAAGAAGGCGAGCACCGGGCTCAGCGCCTGCCGCTCGCGCTCGAGGTTCTCGGCGTCGAGGTACGGCTGGTGGTGGTGCAGCTCCAGGAAGTCGAAGACCTCGGGCCGCGCGCGGAAGAAGGCGACCAGGCGGTGGAAGAAGGCCCGGTGCTGCTCGCGCGCGGTGGCGTCGAAGGGGAAGTCGGTCAGCAGCGCCGCCATCAGCGCGTCCTTGCACTCGCGATAGAGCGCGTTGACCAGCTGCTCCTTGCTCTCGAAGTGACGGTACGGCGTGCCCGCGCCGATGCCCGCGCGCTCGGCGAGGGCCGGCATGCTCGTCCCGTGGAAGCCGCGCTCGGAGAAGAGGCCGAGGGCGGCGTCGAGGATCTGGGCGCGGATGGGCGTCACTTCTTCGTTGTGAATGATCATTCGCTGCTATTCAAGTCGATCGAGGTTGTTCTGGTGTCGTCATGAATGATCGTTCGCGGGCAGGGGCACGGGCAGGGGCACGGGCACGAGGCGTGGGCGGGGCGTTCGTGTAGCTTCGGGGAGGTGAACGACTCTCTCGATCAGACCCTCATCGCGCCGCCGCCGTTCGTGGAGGTGGAGCTCGTCTACGAAGCCGGCCGGGCCGGGCTGACCGGGCGCGGGTGGTGCGCGCTCCAGGTGTGGACGCAGAAGAGCGTCTACGACGTCGACTGGGGCATGCGCTGCTTCCGGGTGACCGACCGGGCGACCGACGAGGCCATCCCCGGGCACCGGCTCCTGAACGCCAAGCTCACCGGCGGGCAGAAGCGGGACGGGCGCAACCTGGAGCTGGTCTACCCGGTGCCGTCCCCCGGGGTGGCCGCGGTCTTCGAGGTCGGCGAGGGCAAGGACGCCGAGTACGTCACCACCAGCGAGGTGAGCCGGGTGGTCCTTCGGCTGCGGGTGATCTCGGTCACTGAGGAGGAGAAGGAGCCCAGCTGGAAGGGCCTCTCCGGCTCCTTCGAGGTCCCGGAGGCGCTCCGGGGGACCCGGGTGGGGCACGACGATCCCTGACCGAAATCAGCGCGTTGACACCCTGCCGCCGATGCATATACTCCGCCGTCCTCGCGCCGATGTAGCTCAGGTGGCTAGAGCGGGCGTTTCATACGCGCTAGGTCAGTGGTTCGACTCCACTCATCGGCACTAGGCATGGCCCGGAGCATCCCAGCTCCGGGCCTTCTCTTTCTGGCAGCGTGCGGCGAACATGCGCGTGATGGATCGACGAGCGCGACGTCGCGTCCAGCGCGGCGGGCCGACGACGAAATGCTTCAGCATTTCGGAGGAGCGACTGGCGTGCTGGGCGCGGCGTCCCGGCGGCGAGGCGCGCGCAGTCATGTTCGCCGCGCGTTGCTAGGGGCCCCATGACAACCGCCATCCGGAGAGCGCCGTTGCGTGTGGCGCTGGCCGCCCTCGGCGGAGCGGCGGCGGCGGGGTCCATCCTGTCCCTGGCGGCGCTGTGCCTGGCCGGGACCCTGGCCCTCGACCCGTGGTGGTGGGCGTCGCTGGTGGCGGCGGCGCTCGCCGGCGCGCTCGCGGCGGCCCAGGCGGTCCGGCGCGCCTTCGGCCGGCGGCTCAGCCTCCTGGCGGAGACCCTCGACCGGCGGGTGGAGCGCTCCGGCTTCCTCGACCGGGTCCCGGACCTCGGCGACGACGAGGTCGGCCGCATCGCGCGCTCGCTCAACGCGCTCCTGGCCCGCATCACCACCCTCCAGGGCGACGTCATCGACCGCAGCCGCGAGCTCGAGGCGACCCAGCAGGCGCTGGAGCTGGCCGAGGCGCTGGCCCACAAGCAGCGCGAGCTCGAGCAGCGGCTGCGCGAGCGGGCGCTGCTCTTCGAGGTGCTGCGCGAGAGCGCGTCGAGCCACGACCTCGACCGGGTGCTCAACCTCCTGGTGGCCCGCATCGGCCCGGCCCTGCGCGCGTCTCGCCTCGCGGTGCTCCTCCGCGACGACGACGGCCGCTACGAGGTGCGCGCGGCCCACGGCTTCGACCCGTCGCCGATCGGCGAGCGCATCGACCGCCCCGGCGCGGGCCCGCTCGCGATCGACCGCGGCATGATGCTGGTCCCGGACGTGTCCCGGGCCCCCAACGCCCTGAGCTTCTGGGACGCGCTCCCCGCGCGCGGCTCGTTCGCGGCCATCCCGATCGCGCACGGCGGCGCCGAGATCGGCCTGCTCGTCCTGACCCGGCCGGCCGACGACCCGCTCGGCGAGGTGGAGGCGCGCTACCTCGAGGCGGTCGCCGACCAGGCGGCGCTGGCGATCCACAACGCCCAGCTCATCGCCCGGCTCGAGGCGCTGAGCACCCACGACGAGCTGACCGGCCTGCCCAACCGCCGCCTGTTCTGGCGCCGGGTGAGCCGGGCTCTCGCGCGCGCCGACCGCTACGCCCACCCGCTCAGCGTGCTCGCGCTCGACGTCGATCACTTCAAGAGCCTCAACGATCGCTGCGGTCACTCGGCCGGCGACGAGGCGCTGAAGGCGATCGCGGAGGTGCTGACGGATGAGATCCGCGAGGTCGACACGGCGGCTCGCGTCGGCGGCGAGGAGCTCTGGGTGTTGCTCCCCGAGACCGACGAGGCGGGCGCGTCCGAGGTCGCCGAGAAGCTCCGCCGCCGCGTCGCGGCCCTCGACGTGACCGGCGCCGACGGCCAGCCCCTCGGCCACCTCTCGGTGAGCATCGGCGTCGCGACCCGCCTCCCCGGCGAGGGCGCCCGCGCCCTGCTCGACCGCGCCGACGGCGCCCTCTACGCCGCCAAACGCGGCGGCCGCGACCGCGTCGAGACCATCCCTCCTCCCGCCTGAACCCTTCTTCGGGGGCGCTTCGGCCTTTTGGCTCTCGCAAAGGCGCCAAGCCGCCAAGGGGATGGGTGGCGGCGGGATGGCGGATGGCCGGGCCTCGGCAGACTGCCCTCCGATCATGGGGGATCGAGTGACAGTTAATTTCTCGCAGAGTCGCAGAGACGCAGAGGGGTTGGGTGGCGACGGGATGGCGGATGGCCGGGCCTCGGCCGACCTCTTGGCGGACGCTTCGGCTTGTTGGCTCTCGCCAAGGCGCCAAGCCGCCAAGGGGATGGTTGGCGGCGGGATGGCGGATGGCCGGGCCTCGGCTGATCGCCGTCCTCTGTTCTCAGGGGGATCGAGAGAAAACTGATTTCACGCAAAGACGCAAAGACGCAAAGGGGGTGGGTGGCGGCGGGATGGCGGATGGCCGGGCCTTGGCTGACCGCCCTCGATCATGGGGGGATCGAGTGACAGTTAATTTCTCGCAGAGTCGCAGAGACGCAGAGGGGTTGGGTGGCGGCGGGATGGCGGATGGCCGGGCCTCGGCTGATCGCCGTCCTCTGTTCTCAGGGGGATCGAGAGACAACTAATTTCACGAAAAGACGCAAAGACGCAAAGGGGGTGGGTGGCGGCGGGATGGCGGGTGGTGTTGCCGCGCAGGGTATTCGAGGGAGCTTCGCGCGGGCTACGTGATGGGCATCGCAGCGGCGGCGATGCTGGGCCAGGGGTGATGGCCATGATGCTCGACGCGGGACGGACGGAGACGAGGGCCACCGCGTAGCCCGGCGTGGGTGCGCCGGCTCGCGATGGCCCTCGTGCTCGGCGGGTTCGAGTCAGTCGATG
>JAYZQJ010000206.1:0-38760 GCA_036149055.1 Myxococcota bacterium
AGTGTCGCTGCGCGACACGGGCTGGACTGGGCGGCGGGACGGTGGGCTGGCCGGCGGGTCCCCGGGTGGCGTCGCGGCTCGGCCAGCTGCTCTCTCCTCGCCTCCCACCTCCCATCTCCCTGCATCCCCCCGGCCCCGCCCGACCGCGGCTCGGCCGCTCCTCACTCGCAGGAAGGGAGGAAGGTCGGAACGAGGAAGGAGAGAGCGGGAAAAAGGTGACGGGAAAAAAGGGGGAGAGGGGGAGGTGGGAGACGGGAGGAAGTGTCGCTGCGCGACACGGGCTGGACTGGGCAGCGGGACGGTGGGTGGGCCGGCGGGTCGCCGGGTGGCGTCGCGGCTCGGCCAGCTGATCTCTCCTCGCCTCCGACCTCCGACCTCCGACCTCCCATCTCCCTGAATTCGGCGCCGCCGGCCGGTGTGGCGAGGGGCGGCGCGCCGGCCGAGCCCGGGCGAGCCGCCGCGGCGTGCCCCCATCTGCTCGCTCCTCGCTTCCTACCTTCCTCGCTTCCCGCGAGTGGGGCCCGCGAGTGCGGTGGGCAGAGGGCAGTCCGGCGGGTAGCGGCTGGCGTCGCGCCGTGGCCAGCTGATCTCTCCTCGCCTCCCCCCTCCCATCTCCCCTGAATTCGGCGCCGCCGACCGGTGTGGCGAGGGGGGCGGCGTGCCGGCCGAGCCCCGGCGAGCCGCCGCGGCGTGCCCCCACCCGCTCCGCTCCTCGCTTCCGACCTTCCTCGCTTCCTGCGAGTGCGGGCGTGAAGGGGGAGCGCCAATCGAGGGAGGTGGTCGAAGGAGGGGGATCGGGACTATGAACGGGGCGATGTCTCTGTCTGCCACGGTCTCTCGAGAGCTCGGCGCGGCGCTGGGCGAGGACGGGCTCAGCGTCGAGCCGGACGATCTCGCGGAGTACGGCCGCGACTGGACGCGGGTCCACGAGCCGGCGCCCTCCGCGATCGCGTTCCCGCGGAGCACGGCGCAGGTCTCGGAGGTGATCCGGATCTGTCACGCGCACGGGGTCGCGGTGGTTCCGTCGGGCGGGCGCACCGGGCTGGCGGCGGGGGCGGTGGCCAAGGACGGCGAGCTTGTGCTCTCGCTCGAGCGCATGCGCGCGATCGGCGAGCCGAGCCCAGTCGCGCTCACGCTCCACGTCGAGGCGGGCGCGATCACCGAGGCGGTGCACCAGAAGGCGGCCGAGCACGGGCTCACCTGGCCGGTCGACTTCGCCAGCAAGGGCAGCTCGCAGGTGGGCGGCAACATCGCGACCAACGCCGGCGGCGTGAAGGTGATCCGCTACGGGCTGACCCGGCAGTGGGTGCTCGGCCTCACCGTGGTCACCGGGACCGGCGAGGTGCTCGAGCTCGGCGGGGCGCTCGAGAAGAACAACACCGGGGTCGACCTGCGGCAGCTCTTCATCGGCAGCGAGGGCACCCTGGGGATCATCACCGAGGCCACGCTCAAGCTCGCCCGCGAGCCCGGCCACCTCGACGTCTTCTTCTTCGCGGTCGAGGACCTCGCGGCGGTGCTGCGCGTGTTCGAGGCGGCCCGCAAGGGGCCCTTCGAGGTCAGCGCGTTCGAGATGCTCACCGATCGCTGCCTCGCGCGGCTGCATCGACACCGCGGGCTCAGCTCACCGCTCGAGACCGAGGCGAGCCACTACGTGCTGCTCGAGGTCGAGGCCCACGATCGCGAGGCGCTCGACGGCTGGCTGGAGTCGGTGATCGAGCGGGAGCTGGTGCTCGACGGCGCGCTCGCCGCCGGCTTGGAGCAGGCGCGCAAGCTCTGGGAGCTGCGCGAGGGGATCAGCGAGTCCCTCAGCGCGACCGGGCTGCCGCACAAGAACGACATCGCGCTGCCCATCGACGCGCTGCCCACGTTCTGCGCCGAGCTCGAGCGCGCGTTCGAGGAGCGCTACCCGGACTTCGAGGTCTGCCTCTTCGGCCACATCGGCGACGGCAACCTGCACGTCAACGTGATGAAGCCCGACGAGATGGACAAGGCCGCGTTCCTCTCCCGGGTGGCCGAGCTCGACGCGGCGCTCTTCGAGCTGGTGCGCGCCCACCGCGGCTCGATCAGCGCCGAGCACGGCGTGGGGCTGCTGAAGAAGCCCTACCTCGGCTACACCCGGAGCGACGCCGAGATCGCGCTCATGCGCCAGCTCAAGGCGGTCTTCGACCCCGCCGGCATCCTCAACCCCGGCAAGGTCTTCGACTGATCACTCGTCGAACAGGCGGACGCGAACCGGGCCCATGAAGGCGATGTTCGGGTTGCCGGGGGCGATCTCGAAGCTGGTGTTGAGGCCGGCGGCCCGGCCTCCGCTGCCCTGGACCACGACCGTCATCGCGAGCACCGACTGCATGGTGAAGGCGTCGCGGCCGTGGGTGTTCACCTCGTTGCAGATCTGACGGCGGTCGCTCTCGGAGGCGTGCTCGAGGATGTCGCCGACGAGGCGGCCGGGGAGGCCGTCGAGCTCGCTCGCCCGGGCCAGCTCGATGTCGTCGCAGTCGTCCGCCGCCGCGTCGAGCAGGTCGTCGAGGCCGGAGATCAGCGCCTTCTGGGAGTCGTTGGCCCGGGGGAACGCGGTGGGGGTGAGGATGTCGCCGAGCGTCCAGTCGCCCGCGACCAGGTTGGTGTAGCGGACCCGCCCGTCGGGGAAGACGACGGCGATGGCCCGGATCTGGCGCTGGCCGGCGATGGCGCGGAAGGCGACGGCGGAGAGCTTGATCTCGGGGCTCGAGCCGAGCTGGCCGAGCTCCTGGGCGACGCTCGCGGTGGTGTTGGCCAGCGTCTCGCCGCCGCCGCCCGAGCCGTTCCACACCCCTCGCACGTCGGCCGGCCGGACCTGCGCCGCCGCGAGCACGTCCTCGCTCGCCGCGTTCACCTCGTCGGCGAACTCGCCGCCGCCGCCGAGCGACGTCGCCGCGAAGATGCCGCCGCCGACGCAGATCGTCAGCAGGAGGAGCAGGCCGCAGCCGCCGCCCACCAGGAGGGGGAGCTTGCTCTTCTTCGGCGGCGTCGCCGCGCCCATCGCGCCCATCGCCGGGCCGGGCGCGTGGGCCGCCATCGCGCCCGGGTGACTGCCGGGCTGGCTGGCAGGGTGGCCCCCGAAGCCGGGCGCGCTGCCAGGCTGGCCGCCGAAGCCGCCGGGGGGCGGGAAGCCCCCGCGGGACTGCGCCATCTGCTGGATGGCGTTGCTGTCGAGCGCCATCGTCGGCGCGACGCCGCCCTGGCTGGGGCTCGCCGGGCCGGGGCTGCTGGTCGGCGCGGGGGTGGCCTGCGCCGCCGGTGGGGCGCCGACGCGGCCGGGGCTGCTCTTGACCCGCGCCGCGGCGCTCGCCGCCTGCGCGAAGGGAGGGTGGCTGGTGAGCGACTTCCACTCGTTGCCGCCGACCGGGCAGATCTGCGCGTCCCCCGGCACCTCGCCCGCGCTGATCATGCCGAGCACGGCGCCCTCGTCGAGCGGCCCCTCCGCGGTGCCCGACCGGTTCAGGTACCACTGCATGTCCCCCACCTACCTCCAGAGCTCGCGACTCGACGACGCTACCACACCTACGCGGCGCGCCGTCGAGCCTTCCTCCCCCGGGCAGGAGCTCAATACATGAGGCGGGCGCGGATCGTCGTCTTCAGCGCGGCCACGTCCTGGACGATCGCCGCGCCCTCGCCGCCGGCCACGTCCATCAGCAGGTAGCCGACGCCGGGGTCGGTCGCGAGGACCTGGCCGACCACGTTCGCCCCGTGGTTGGCGACGATGCGGTGCACGTCCCCGAGCACGCCGGGCACGTTGCGGTGGAAGTGCTGGATGCGGTGGGTGTCCGGGCTCGGCGGCATGTCGGCGGTGGGCACGTTGACCGCGCCGGCGGTGATGCCGAGGTCGAGGTAGCGGATGAGCGCGGTCGAGACCTCCTGGCCGATCGAGACCTGCGCCTCCTGGGTGGAGCCGCCGATGTGCGGGCTCAGGATGACGTTCTTCAGCCCCTGGAGCGGGCTCTCGAAGGGCTCGTCGTTCGTCTTGGGCTCCTTCGGGTAGACGTCGACCGCGGCCCCGGCGAGGTGCTCGTCCTTCAGGGCGGCGACGAGCGCGTCGATGACGACGACGTTCCCGCGGCTGAGGTTGAGCAGGCACGCGCCCTTCTTCATGCGGCGCAGCTCCGCCTCGCCGATGAGGTTCTCGGTGACCGGGGTGGCGGGCACGTGGAGCGAGACGAAGTCCGCCGCCTCGAGCAGGTCCTCGAGGCCGACCGACGGGCGGTTGTTGCCCATCGGGAGCTGGCTGGCGATGTCGTGGAAGAGCACCTGCATGCCGAACGCCTCGGCGAGCACGCCGACCTGTCGGCCGATGTGGCCGTAGCCGATGATGCCGAGGACCTTGCCCCGCACCTCGTGGCTGCCGGCGGCCGACTTCCTCCACACCCCGCGGTGCATCTGGGTGTTCCGGTCCCCGAGCCGGCGGGCGAGGAAGACGATCTCGGCCATCACCATCTCGGCCACGCTGCGCGTGTTCGAGAAGGGCGCGTTGAAGGCGGGCACGCCGCGCTTGTTGGCCTCGTCGAGCGCGATCTGGTTGGTGCCGATGCAGAAGGCGCCGATGGCCCGGAGCCCCTCGGCCGCCTCGAGCACCGCCGGGGTCACGTGCGTCTTCGAGCGGATGCCGACCGCGACGCAGTCGGCCAGCTCCTTCGCGAGGTCCTCCTCGCCGAGCGCCTTGGACAGCAGGTCCACCTCGTAGCCGGCGGACTCCAGGTTCTCCATCGCGCCAGGGTGGATGTTCTCGAGAAGCAGAATGCGACCTTTGCTCACGGCGACCCTCCGAGTCAGGCCTGCGAGGTAGGGCAACTCGCGCCGTGACGCAATGCGGCAATCGACTAATGCAGCATCAGCTCGATCCGGGGCCGCCGGTCGGGGTCCACCGCCCAGGGGGAGGCGAGGATCAGGGGGCGCTCGCCGCGGCTCTCGAGGCGCAGCAGCAGGTGGAGGCGACGGTCCGCGCGCCCGGCGGCGGCCCGGGCGGCCTCGGTGACGTCGACCCGGAGCGGGAACACCGCCCCCTCGGCCAGGGCGTGTCGGCCGGCGGCGAAGCGGAGGGGCAGGGCGCCGGGGCGGGCCGGGAGCGGGCCCCCGCGGAACGGCTCGACGTGCTCGACGATCACCTCGCCGCGGGCGTCGGTGCGGGCGTCGGGGTCGAGGGGCTGCACCACGAGCAGCGCGCGCAGGATCTCGCTGCCCGGCGGGAGCGGCCCGAAGGCGACCAGGCCCTCGGTGGCCGCGCGGCCGCCGATCGGCATCGCGTCGCCGAGCGCCCGGCGACGGCCGGCGACCCCCCAGTCGATCGGGGTCAGCCAGCGCGAGCCGGCGAAGCGGGCGCCCTCGGGGGAGCCCAGCCGCACGCAGCGACCGTCGAGCCCGCACACCCGGCCGCCCGCGCACTCGCTGGAGCGCGCGCAGGGGGGCGGGCCGCCACAGGCGAGCAGCGCGAGCGCGAGCGCGGCACGAACGATGGGTGTCGAAACCCGCACGCGTGGACCATACTGCACGCGACATGGAGATCGATCGAATGACGAAGACGTGGATCGGAACCCTGCTGGTCGCCGCGCTCGCGCTGGGCTGCGGCGAAGACGAGGCGGCGACGTCGCCCGAAGGTGAGACCGCGGAGGCGCCGCCGACCGCGGCCGAGCGCCCGGCGGAGGGCGCGGACGACGAGGAGGCGGGCCCGGTGGTCGACGACCCGACGTTCGAGCTGCGGGCCTCGGCCGGGGGCCCCTACCAGAACGGCCAGGAGGGCACCTTCGAGGTCCGGCTGACCCCCCGCGGCGAGTACCACGTCAACCAGGACTACCCGATGACCGTCGAGGTCACCGCCCCCGACGGCGTGCAGGCGCCCGCGGCCCCGCTCGGCAACGCCGACGCCGAGGAGTTCACCGAGGAGGTCGCCCGCTTCGACGTCCCCTTCACCGCCAGCGGCGCCGGCGAGCACCGCGTGACCGCGGTCGTCGACTTCGCCGTCTGCACCCCCGAGGCGTGCATGCCGGATCGGCGCACGCTCGCCCTCGTCCTGCCGGTACAGTAGGCCCATGTTCGACCCCCGCTCCCGGCTCAGCCAGATCGGCGCCGTCGTCCGGGACCGCTTCGACTCCCAGAAGCGCGTCCTCTCCTTCGACGAGTACCTCGATCTGTTCGCGAAGCACCCCTGGCGGCACAGCCGGGACGCGGCGCGCTATCTGCGCGACTGCCTCGACTACTTCGGCACCTACGAGGTCGAGCGCCCCGGCGCGAACGCCAAGCGCTGGCGCCTCTTCGACCTCGAGTTCGAGCGGAGCGACGAGCAGAGCGCCGACGAGTCGGGGGACGGGCACGACTTCCTGGTCGGCCAGGAGCGCCTCCAGGGCGAGTTCTATCGCATCGTCAGCAACTTCGTGCGCGAGGGCCGCATCAACCGGCTCGTGCTCCTGCACGGCCCCAACGGCTCGGCGAAGAGCACCTTCGTCGGCTGCCTGATGCGGGCTCTCGAGCACTACTCCTACCAGGACGAGGGCGCGCTCTACCGCTTCAGCTGGATCTTCCCGCGCGGCAAGGACGGCAAGACGGTGGGCTTCGGCTCGCGCGACGACTCGTTCGAGCCGGGCGAGAGCTTCGCGCACCTCCCGGACAGCCGGATCGACGTCAAGCTCACGAGCGAGCTGCGCGAGAACCCGCTCCTGCTGCTCCCGCGCGCGGAGCGGCGGCGCCTGATCGACGAGGCCTACGACGCCGGCGGCGTGAAGGAGGGGGCGCCGCACGCGGTGGCCAACGGCCAGCTCGGCGCGAAGAACCGCCAGATCTTCGACGCGCTGCTCACCGCCTACCGCGGGGACCTCTCGAAGGTCCTCGCCCACGTGCGGGTCGAGCGCTTCTATCACTCGCGCCGCTACCGGCTGGGCGTGGTGACCATCGGGCCCGAGATGGCGGTGGACGCGCAAGAGCGGCAGATCAGCGTCGACCGATCCCTCGGCGCGCTGCCGGCCTCGCTGAGCGCGCTCTCGCTCTTCGAGACGGTGGGCGAGCTGGTCGACGCCTCGGGCGGGCTGCTCGAGTACAGCGACCTGCTCAAGCGGCCGCTCGACGCGTGGCGCTATCTCCTGCTCGCGATCGAGACCGGCGAGGTCTCCCTCAACTTCTCGATGCTGCCGCTCAACAGCGTGCTCGTCGCGACGAGCAACGAGCTTCACCTCAACGCGTTCAAGGAGCACCACGAGTACCGCTCGTTCCGCGGGCGGCTACAGATGGTGCGGGTCCCCTACCTGCTCGACCACCGGCGCGAGCAGGGCATCTACGACGCGCAGATCGTGCCGCAGGTGCGCACCCACGTGGCGCCGCACGCGACCTACGTGGCCGCGCTCTGGGCGGTGCTCACCCGGCTGATGCGCCCGCAGGGCGACGAGTACGACGACGCGACGCTGGGCCGCCTCGCCTCGAGCCTCTCGCCGCTCGAGAAGGCGGAGCTCTACGCGTCGGGCCGGATCCCCGAGCGCTTCGCGAGCGAGGAGGCCAAGGAGCTGCGCGCCGGCCTCGACGAGGTGCGGCACGAGTCGGACACCTGGCCCAAGTACGAGGGGCTCAGCGGCGCGTCGCCGCGCGAGATCCGGAACCTGCTCCTCGACGCCGCGCAGGACCCTCGCTACGGCTGCCTCTCGCCGCTGGCCGTGCTCGAGCACATCGCCGCCTTCTGCGACTCGGACGACTACGACTTTCTCAAGGAGAAGCCCGAGAGCGGCTACCACGACCACCGCGGGTTCGTGGAGGTGGTGCGCGAGCGCTGGCTCGACTTCGTCGACGAGGAGTTCCGCACCTCGACCGGGCTGGTCGAGGAGACGCAGTACGTCGATCTCTTCGAGCGCTACGTCACCCACGTCTCCTTCTGGACGAAGGGGGAGCGGGTGCAGAACCCGATGACCGGCGACTACGAGGAGCCGGACGAGGGGCTGATGAAGAACGTCGAGCGCATGCTGGACGTCGACCCGGCCAAGGCGGACTCGTTCCGCAAGGACCTGATCAGCACCGTCGCCGGCCACGCCATCGACAACCCCGGGGTGAGCGTCAGCTACACCAAGGTGTTCCCGCGCTTCCTCGCCAAGCTGCGCGAGGCCACCTACGGCAAGCGCAAGAAGCAGCTCGCCGCGATCGCCGAGGACCTGCTCGTGATCCTCGCCGAGGACGAGCGCGCCATCCGGCAGATGGGCGCCGAGCGCGAGAAGGCGGCGAGGGACACCCTCGCGCGGCTCTACGCCGACCACGGCTACGCGGAGCCCTCGGTGCGCGATGCGGTGGGCGAGCTCCTCCGGCGGCGGTACGCGCGATGATGTTCGACCCGGACAGCGTCGAGATCCGGCGGGTGGTGCCGCCCAAGGTCGACGCGGTGGCCAAGCGCGCCCAGCAGCACTGGGACTTCCTCGACCGCAGCGGCCACGTCTTCGCGCGGGCCGAGATCTACGAGGGCTCCGAGCAGTGGGGCGTGCGGGTGCACGACCGCGCGCCGGGCCTCGAGGACGGCGACCTGCTGCGGCTCGTGGCGCGCCTGCTCGTCTGGCACGCGAAGTGTCCGACCGACACCGTGGACGTCGTGCTCGGCCGGAGCCACGAGCACCACACGATGGTGAAGGTCGGGGCCGACTTCGTGTGAAGCTGCACGTCCTCGGCTCCGGCACCGCCATCCCCCATCCGGCGCGCGGGGCGAGCGGCTACGCGCTGGTGGAGGACGGCGTGGCCTGTCTGATCGAGTGCGGGCCCGGCTCCACGCGGCGCTGGCCGGCGGCCGGGATCGACTTCGCGAGCGCCCGTCTCATCGTCGTCACCCACCACCACGTGGATCACTGCTGCGACCTGCCGGCGGTGCTCTTCGGGCGGAACGTGCCGGAGCCGCCGGTGCGGACCCCGCTCGCGCTGCTCGGCCCGGAGAGCCACGGCGCCCACGTGGCCGCCATCGAGGCGATGTACGGGCGCTGGGTCGCCGACCGCGGGGGCGCGCGCGAGGTGGTCTCGATGCGCGACGGCGACGCCTACGAGGCCGGCCCGTTCCGGGTCGACGCGCGGGTCATGCTGCACTCGCCGGGCGCGCTCGGGGTCCGGGTCACGGCGGGCGGCCGGTCGCTCGCCTTCAGCGGGGACAGCGGCCCGTGCGACGCGCTGGTGGAGCTCTGCCGCGGGGCCGACCTGGCGCTGCTCGAGTGCAGCTACCCGGCGGCCCGGGACGTGGCCCGGCACCTCACCACCAAGACGGCGGCCGAGGTCGCCGTCCGGGCCGGCGTGTCCCGGCTCGTGCTCACCCACTTCTATCCCGAGTGCGACGACGTCGACGTGGAGGCCGAGGTCCGCGCGGCCGGCTACCGGGGCGCGCTGCACCTGGCGGAAGATGGCGACGTGCTTCAGGTGTGATAGCTGAGAAGCATGCCGGTACGTCTCCACGTCAACGTCGACCACGTCGCGACCCTGCGCCAGGCGCGCGGCACCGCTTACCCGGACCCGGTCGAGGCCGCGGTGTTCTGCGAGCACGCGGGCGCCGACGGGATCACCGTGCACCTGCGCGAGGATCGGCGACACATCCAGGACCGCGACGTCCACCTGCTCCGGCAGCTCGTCAAGACGACGCTCAACCTCGAGATGGCGGCCACCGACGCGATGATCGGCTTCGCGCTCGACGTGAAGCCCGACCTGGTGACCCTCGTGCCGGAGAAGCGCGAGGAGCGCACCACCGAGGGCGGGCTCGACGTGGCCGGCCAGCGGGAGCGGCTCGCGGAGGTGAAGGCGCGCTTCGACGAGGCGTCGATCCCCCTGAGCCTCTTCATCGATCCGGACGAGGCCCAGATCCGCGCGGCGGTGGAGCTCGGCGTCGACTCGATCGAGCTGCACACCGGGGACTACTGCGAGGCGGAGGGCGAGGACGCGCTCGACCTCGAGCTGCAGCGCCTCATGGCCGCCGCCGCGCTGGCCGAGCAGCTCTCGCCGGATCTCACGGTGGCGGCCGGGCACGGGCTCACGAGCCGGAACCTCGTGGAGCTGGTGGCGAGCGTGCCGCAGCTCGAGGAGCTCAACATCGGGCACGCGCTCATCGCGGACGCGGTCTTCCTGAGCCTGAAGGGCGCGGTCGAGGCGTACCAGGAGGCGATCGAGCTCGGCGAGGCCGAGCGTTGAAGCCGCTCCTGACGCGCGAGGCCGCGCGGCGCTTCGACCGGCGGATCATCGACGCCGGCGTGCCGGGCCTCGTGCTGATGGAGAACGCGGGCCGCGGCGCGGCCGACCTCTTCCTGCGCCGGTTCGCGGGCCGGCTCGACCACGTGGTGGTCGTGGGCGGGACCGGCCAGAACGGGGGCGACGCGTGGGTGGTCGCGCGGCGGCTGCTGACCCACGGGGTGCGGCCGAAGGTGTTCCTCGCCGGCGCCCGGGAGAAGGTCTCGGGCGACGCGAAGGTGAACCTCGAGGCGCTCGACGCGCTCGACCTCGACGTGACCGAGCTCGGCGAGGGGGATCTCGCGCCGCTCGACGGAGCGCTGGCCCACGCCACCGCCATCGTCGAGGGGCTCTTCGGGACCGGCCTCGACCGACCGATCGAGGGCTGGCGGCGGGCGCTGGTGGAGCGCCTCGACGGAGCGGCGGCCCCCCTCTTCGCGCTCGACCTGCCGAGCGGGATCGACGCCGACACCGGGGCGGTGCTCGGGGTGGCCCTGCACGCCGAGCTGACGGCGACCTTCGCCGCGCACAAGCGGGGGCTCTGGCAGACGCCGGGGCGCGGCCACGCCGGGGAGACGGTCTGCGTCGACATCGGCGTGCCGGGCCCGACCGGGCGCGACGGGCTGCTCGAGCTCGGCGACGCGGCGCGGCTCCTGTCCCGCCGGGCGCTGGCCGCGCACAAGGGCACCGCGGGGCACGTGGTCGTGGTCGCCGGCTCCCCGGGCAAGAGCGGCGCGGCGCTGCTCTCCGGGCACGGCGCGATGCGGGCCGGCGCCGGGCTGGTCACGCTGGCCCCCCGCGGCGAGGCCCGAGAGGCCCTCGAGCTGCGCGTGCACGAGCTGATGACGATGGCGATCCCGGACGCGCCGCTCGAGCTCGCCGAGGGCAAGGACGCGGCGGTGATCGGCCCCGGGCTCGGCCTCGACGACGAGGGCAAGGCGCTGGCGGTGGCGCTGGCCGAGGGCCTCGCGGTGCCGGCGGTGCTCGACGCCGACGCGCTGACCGCGCTGGCCGAGGCGGGCCCGGAGCGGCTGCACGACGCGCCCCCGCGCGTGCTCACCCCGCACCCCGGGGAGGCGGGCCGGCTCCTCGGCGTGACGAGCGCCGAGGTGCAGGCGGATCGGTTCGCGGCGGCCAAGAAGCTGGTGGAGCTCACCGGGCAGACCGTGGTGCTCAAGGGCGCGGGCACCGTGATCGCGCGGCCGGGGGAGCTGGCGGTCTGCCCGCTCGGCACGCCGGCCCTCGGGGTGGCCGGGACCGGAGACGTGCTCGCCGGCGCGATCGGGGCCGCGCTGGCCGGGGGCCTGGAGCCGTTCGACGCGGCGCGCGCGATGGTCCTGCTCCACGCCCGGGCGGGGGAGCGGGCGAGCCGTTCGGACCGGGGGCTCTTGGCCCGCGAGGTGGCCGACGCGCTGCCCGACGCGCTCGAAGAGGCGCGCCGCCGCTGCTGACAGCCTGACACGACACCGCGTCGCCCTGACGACAACCTGGCAGACGCCGCGTGTACATCCAGACGCGATCCGCCCCGAACCCCGCGGTTTTCGGGGGTGCGAGCGCCATGGCCCGTGCGTTGCACAGCCTCCCGACGACTGGAGGTGCCATGAGCCAGCACGACCGCGCCGAGTTCGATCAGGAAGTCCTGAAGCACCGGGGGGAGCTCTTCGGCTCCGCGCTGCGCATGACGGGGAGCCGCGCCGAGGCCGAGGATCTCGTGCAGGAGGCCGTCCTCCGCGCGTGGACCTTCTGGCATCGGTTCCAGCCCGGCACGAACGGCCGCGCCTGGATGCACCGCATCCTCGTCAACACGTTCATCAACGGCTACCGCCGCCGGCGCCGGGAGCGCGAGATCCTCAGCGAGATCAAGCTCGAGCGCCGCGAGCCGGTCGTCTCGGCGCCCCGCGCGGTGCCGGGGGAGGCGCTGGGCGACGAGGTCACCGCGGCCCTGGCCACGCTGCCGCACGAGTTCCGCGAGGTCCTGATCATCGTCGACCTCGGCGGTCAGTCCTACAAGGAGGCCGCGGCCCAGATCGGCTGCCCGATCGGCACGGTGATGAGCCGGCTCCACCGCGCGCGCCGCCAGATGAAGCGCGAGCTCTGCGACTACGCCGTCGCCGAGGGCTACGTCACCGCGCAGGCCGCGTGACGATCAGGGGCAAGGCCGATTGCGGGCGCCGGGCGTGCCGAGGAACGTGCCGCCCGCGCTCGAGTACACGTCGGTCGAGTCGCACCAGCCGGCGCCGCCGAGCGCGGAGTTGTCACCGGACTCCGCGCCGCGCGAGCGCTGCCGGGAGGCGCCGGTGCGGTGGTCGGTCGAGCCCCACGCGACCCGGTCGATCTCGGCGCCCATGTAGCGGAGGATCAGCGAGTCGCTGCTGTTGTTGAGCACGACCCCGCTCGTCCCGCTGCCGTACGCGTAGTCCACCGGGAGCCCGTGGTGATCCATCGGGTCGTCGGACTGCGCGAAGACGAAGTAGCCGCCCGCGGTGAGGATGCCGCGCGTCACCTCGTGGGTGACCGGGGTGCCGCCGCCGGTCGGGCTCTCGACGACGAGCCCCGTCATGTCGATCGGGCACGCGCCGAGGTTGTGGACCTCGAACCACTCGCCGCGGTCGCCGCTCCCGCTCTGCGACGCGACCATCACCTCGACGATCGCCATGTTGGTCGGAGACGGCGGGCAGAACATGAACGTGCCGCTGTCCCGCACGACGCCCGAGTCGGGCGGGCCCGCGTCGCGTCCGGCGTCACGCCCGGCGTCGCGTCCGGCGTCGCGGGTGATCCCGGCGTCGAGGCGCCCGGCGTCGCGGATCACGCCCGAGTCCCGGATCACGCCCGAGTCCGGGCGCGACGCGTCGATCGGCGGGCCCGCGTCCCGGGTGGCCCCCGCGTCGGCGAAGCCCCCCTGGGCGCAGGCCCCCAGGCAGAACGCGAGGCCCAGGGCAGGCAGAGAGCGAAGCATCGCGCGCACGATACCATCGCTCGCCCCGCTCCCGACCGCTCGGCACTATCCTACGAGACCATGACGGTTTGGGAGATCGAGAGCTGGCAGCTCACCCGGGCGGCGGAGGTGGTGGCCCGACACGCGCGCCGGACCCCGCTGGTCGCGGCGCCGTCCCTCGGGGAGGGCGTGCACCTCAAGCTCGAGAGCGAGCAGGACACCGGCTCGTTCAAGCTGCGGGGGGCGCTCGCCGCGCTCGACGCCCTCGACCCGGAGACGCGCGCCCGCGGGGTAGTCACCGCGTCGGCCGGCAACCACGGCTACGGGATCGCCCGGGCCGGCAAGCTGCTCGGCGTGCCGGTCACCGTCTTCTGCGCCAGCGCCACCCCGGCGGTGAAGCGCGACGGCATCGCGCGCTACGGCGCCACCCTCGTGCTGGTCGACGGGCGCAGCTACGACGCGGTCGAGGCGCGCGCCAAGGCGGCGGCGGAGGAGGCCGGCAAGCGCTTCGTCAGCCCCTTCGACGATCCCTGGGTCGCCGCCGGCAACGGGGGCACGCTCGGCCTCGAGATCCTCGACGCGCTGCCCGAGGCGCGCACCGTCGTGGCCCCGGTGGGCGGCGGCGGCCTCGTCGCCGGGCTCGCCGCGGCCCGGGCCCAGCGCGGCGCCACGTTCCGCCTGATCGGGGTCCAGAGCGAGGCCTGCCCGGCGATGGTCGAGAGCCTCGATCGCGGCGAGCCGCTCCTGGCCTACGAGGGCGCCGAGACCCTCGCCGAGGGGCTCGAGGGGGGCGTCTCCGCCGCGACCTACGCCATCGCCCGGGACGCGCTGCATCGCATGGAGGCGGTCCCGGAGGCGGACATCGCCGACGCGATGCGCTTCGCCAAGCGGGAGCTCGGGCTCTCGCTCGAGGGCAGCGCGGCGGTGACCCTCGCCTGGATCCGGGCTCAGGCCTCGCTCGAGACGCCGCTGGTGGCGGTGGTCAGCGGGGGGAACGTGGATCCGGCGCGGATCGAGGCGCTGATGCTTGCTTGATTTGAGGGGGGCGTTTTCGGGCAGGGGCACGGGCACGGCGCCGGCCTGCGGCCCGCTAGGGGGCAGGGATGGTCCCCGGGCCTCCGGTGACGAGGCTCTCGAAGAAGCCGAGGTACTGCGCCTCCGCGTCGGCGTTCTCGAAGATGGCGAAGTGGCCGTCGTCGGGGAACTGGAGCAGGCCCGCGGTGGCCGCGCCGCCGGCCACGTTGCCGGTCGCCGGGGCGTCGAGGGGCTCGATCCCGGCGAGGCGCAGGGAGACGAGCGCGCTCTCGACCGGCCGGATCTGCGGGACGCGCATCGCCCCCGCGAGCGCCTCGATGGACGTCGGCGGGCTGAAGGCGTCGCGCAGCCCCTCGGTCATCAGCACGCTCTTCGGCGCGAAGCCCTCGCGCGGCGCCTGGAAGACGAGGTGGGCGTAGTTGCTCGCGTCGCTCGGCTCGAGCCAGGTCTGGAGCAGGGTCGCGATCGGGTGCTCGACCGTGAAGCCCTCGAAGTGGAACGCCTCGCGGTAGTCCCGCCCCGGCAGGTTGAGCAGCGCGACGACGATCTCGGGGATCACCAGGGGCTGCACCTTCTCGATGAGCGACGGGGTGATCACCGCCGACGCCGCGCTGAGCACGCCCGCGCTCGCGCCGTCGTCGATGGCCATGAAGATCGGCCCGTTCAGGCCGCCCTGGGAGTGGCCCATGAACCAGGTCCGCGCCGGATCGAAGCGGACCGGCATCCCGTCGCGCTCCACCAGCTCCACGTCGAAGGTCAGGCCCTCGACCAGCCGGGCCTGCTGCACGACGTCGAGCGCGCTCTGGCGGTTGTTGTCGCGGGCGGCGAGCGGGTTCGGGATGTTGAAGAAGAGGATCGAAGGATCGACCTCGGTCGGGTTGCGGTCCCCGTGGTGGATCTGGTCGACGCCCATCGCCGCGATCCCGTGGCGGGCGAGCGCGGCCGCGGTGTCGTTCCGGACCACGGTGCGCGAGTCGCCGCCGGTCCCGTGGGCGTAGAGCACGATCGGGTAGCCCGTCTCGGGCATCGGGCTCGTCGGGATGGTCAGCGTGAAGCGCGCGTCGTACTCGCCGTGCACGGTGGGCGCGCCCGACGCGTCGAGCGTGATGTCGCCGCCGTCCTCGACGGCGGAGTAGGGGATCTCGCCGGCCTGGAAGACCGGCACCGGCCCGTAGGTGCCGCTCACGAGCAGGTAGCGGGGCGCGAGGCTCTCGGCCTCGGCGGTGCGCACCGTCGGCGCGGGGTACTCGGCGTGCATCCAGTCGCGCACCGCGATCGTCTCGCCGATCGCGTCCTGGGTGGTGAAGACCGCCAGCGACAGGATGGTGTCGCGCGCGATCCCGGCTTCCTCGAGCGCGGTGAGCGCCGGCTCGTGCACCGCGGCCGCCTCGACCACCGCGGCGTCCCCCGAGCCCGCGAGCAGCGCCTCGAGGTCCGCGCTCCGGGCGAACGCCTCGCCGTCCGCGGCCCGCAGGTCGGTGGTGACCACCGCGGCGTAGGTGCGCGCGCTCGCGAGCGGCAGACCGTAGACGGGCCGGATGGCCAGCGTGTGCGCCGACCAGTAGCGGGTCGGGCAGTCCTGGTAATGGGCCACGATCGGGTGGCGCGCGCCCCGCTCGGGGCTGTCCGGGTCGACGTCGACGAGGAACACCCGCGCGCTCGCCTCGAGGCTCTGGTCGGGCCGGGTCGGGAGCGCGCTCTCGTCGATCGGGCGCGAGAAACGGAAGTAGACGGCGCCGTTGGTGCCGAAGCCGTCGAGGCGCGCGGTCATCGCGTCCAGGTAGCGCTGCACGAACATGTTCCGCCGCGCGGGGAACGCGCTCATGTCCACCGTGCCCGCCTCGGTCCGGCGCAGATCGGTCGGCCAGGGGAGGTCGAAGAAGGCCTCGTCGTCGCCGCCGCGGGGCAGGGTGAAGACCGCCTCCACCGGCCCCGACGTGTCGGGCTCGCAGGTGATCGGGCCCGCGTCCGGCGGCGGCCCCGCGTCGCGCGCGGCGTCCTCGGGAGGCGGTCCGGCGTCGGCGTCGAGGGCGCCGTCGCAGGCGGGCAGGACGAGGAGCGCGATCAGCGCGGAGGCGCCGAGGAGGAGGCGAAGGAAGCGCACCGCGCGAGCATATCGCGCCGCGCCCGCGCGTGCTCGGTCGGGGCGATTCCGTGTGATTCCGCTCGGATATGTGGGGAATGTCGCCCAACCGCCCGGATGCATTGACGATCAGGGCCCGCGATCCCCATACTTCCAGCGCCCGATCGGGCGGGAGAGGACCCATGAGCAAGACGTACTCCGACCTCCTCCAGGAGGTGAAGGGCGAGGTGAAGCAGGTCTCCCTCGACGACCTGAAGGCGCGCCTCGAGAAGCGCGAGGACCTCGTCCTCGTCGACGTCCGCGAGAAGGACGAGTACCGGCAGGGCTTCATCCCCGGCGCCGTGCACGTGCCGCGCGGCTTCCTGGAGATGCAGGCGGAGTCGAAGCTGCCCGACAAGGGCGCGAAGCTGGTCGTCTACTGCGCGGGCGGGATCCGCTCGGCCTTCGCGGCCAAGAGCCTGCAGGACCTCGGCTACGCCCACGTCGAGAGCGCCAACCCCGGCTTCGTGCGCTGGAAGGACTCCGGCTACCCGGTGGAGAAGCCGCCGGAGCTCACCCCGGCGCAGCTCGACCGCTACTCCCGCCACCTGCTGCTGCCCGAGGTCGGCGAGAAGGGGCAGGAGCGGCTGCTGAGCGCGCGCGTGCTGCTGCTCGGGGCGGGCGGGCTCGGCTCTCCGGCCGCCCTCTACCTGGCCGCGGCCGGGGTGGGCACCCTCGGCGTGATCGACAACGACGTCGTCGACGCGAGCAACCTCCAGCGCCAGGTCCTGCACGGCACCAGCACCGTCGGCGTGCCCAAGGTCGAGAGCGGCGCCGAGCGGCTGAAGGACCTCAACCCCGACGTGAACGTGATCCCCTTCGAGGAGCGGCTCACGAGCGAGAACGTCGACCGCATCTTCGATCAGGGCTGGGACGTCATCGTCGACGGGCTCGACAACTTCCCCACCCGCTACCTCGTGAACGACGCGAGCGTGTGGAAGGACATCCCGGTCGTGCACGGCAGCATCTTCCGCTTCGACGGACAGGTGACGACGTTCTGGCCGAAGCAGGGCCCCTGCTACCGCTGCCTCTACCCGGAGCCGCCGCCCGCGCACCTCGCGCCGAGCTGCGCGGAGGCGGGCGTGCTCGGCATCCTCCCGGGCGTCATCGGGACCATCCAGGCGACCGAGGCGATCAAGATCATCCTCGGTCAGGGTGAGCCGCTTGTCGGCCGGCTGCTGACCTACGAGTCGCTGAAGATGCAGTTCCGCACGCTCAAGCTCCGCAAGGACCCGAGCTGCCCGGTCTGCGGCGACGCCCCGTCCATCACCGAGTACATCGACTACGACCAGTTCTGCGCGCGCTGACGGAACTCCCCGGCGCGCCCGGTGTCCCCGGAGCGACCGAAGGGAGTACGCTCGCGCCCATGACCCGACGCCTCGCCTGGATCGTCCTCGCCCTCGCGCTCGCAGCCTGCGACGAGGAGCGGGGTCACAACGAGCAACGGCAGATCCTGCAGGAGGACGCGCCGCGCGCGCTGGCGGTGATCCGGCAGGATCTCGACGACGGGCTCGCCGGGGTGCGGGCCGCCGCCGAGCGCCTGGCGCCGGGCTTCGCGGTCGAGGATCCCGCGCGGCGCGAGGGCGACCTCCGGGCCGGCCTGCGCCTGGTGCAGCGCCCGACCCGGCAGCGCGTGCCGGAGCTGATGACGCTGCCGATCACCTTCCTCGCCGCGGTCGATCCCGACGGCACGGTGATCGCACGAGACGCCAACGAGGACCGCATGCGCGGCTTCGACCTCGCCGGCGCCGCGCCGGTGGTGCGCCGGGCGCTCGACGGCTCGGCCGGCTACGCGCTGAGCAGCCTGCCCAGCCTGCTGGAGAACGACCCGCCGTCGGTGACCGTGATCTTCGCGGCCCCGGTGCGGCACGAGGGGCGGGTGGTCGGCGCGGTCGCCGGCGGGCTCCCGCTCTGGCGCATCACCCAGCAGCTCAGCCGTCAGCTCCAGCTCGAGAACGCCGAGGAGACCCGCCAGGGCGAGATCGTGTGGGCGCTCCTGCTCGACGGCGACACCCAGCACTACCACGCCGGCTTCCCGCCCGACCTCCGGGAGCTCATCCCCGATCCCGCCACCCGACGCGCCGGGCTCGAGCGCAGCGCCGGCGGCTTCACCGGCGAGGTCCAGCAGTACGGCCGCTGGTACGGCTTCGGAGTGATCCCGCTGCCCTCGGTGGGCGAGGACGTGACGCTGATCCTGTTCCGCAGCGATCCGTAGGGAGGCGCTTGAAACCGGGGCCGGCCGTGGGCACAACCCCGCCGTGCGGTGGCGCTTCTGGATCGATCGCGGCGGGACCTTCACCGACTGCATCGGCCTCTCCCCGGAGGGCGCGCTCCGCGTCGTGAAGGTGCTCTCGGGCGACGACGCGCCCCTGATCGGGATCCGGCGCCTGCTCGGGCTGCCGGACGACGCCCCCATCCCGCCCTGCGACGTCCGCATGGGGACCACGCTGGCGACCAACGCGCTGCTCGAGCGGCGCGGGGTGCCCTGCGCCCTGATCATCACCGAGGGCTTCGAGGACCTTCCGGAGATCGGCGATCAGACCCGCCCGCACCTGTTCGCGCTGAACGTCGAGAAGCCCGCGCCGCTCGCCGCGCGCACGGTCGGGGTCCCGGCCCGGGCCACCCCGGAGGGAGAGATCCTGGCGCGCGGCGGCGCGCTGACGCTCGATGGCGTCCAGAGCGTCGCGGTGGTGGTGCTGCACGGGCCGCGCGCTCCGGCGCTGGAGCGGGAGCTCGGCGCCCTCGCGACCGCGGCCGGCGCCCGCCACGTCTCGCTCTCGCACGAGGTCGACGCCGAGCAGGGCCTGCTCGCCCGGGCCGACACCACGGTGGCCGACGCCTACCTCACGCCGCTGCTGACCGACTACGTCGGCCGACTCGAGGCGGCGCTGCCGGGGAGCGCGCTCTCGATCATGCAGTCGAGCGGGGCGCTCACCGACGCGCGCGGCTTCCGGGGGCGCAACGCGGTGCTCAGCGGCCCGGCGGGCGGGGTGGTGGCGCTCGGCTGGATCGCGGCGCGCCACGGGGTCGAGCGGGCGATCGGCTTCGACATGGGCGGCACCTCGACCGACGTCTGCCGCTGGGATGGTCAGCTCGACAAGACCTACGAGGCGCGGGTCGCGGGCGTGCGCCTCCGCGCCCCGATGATGGCGATCCACACGGTGGCGGCGGGGGGCGGCTCGATCTGCCGCTTCGACGGGCGCCGGATGTCGGTCGGCCCGGAGAGCGCGGGGGCCTCGCCGGGGCCGCTCTGCTACGGCCGCGAGGACGCCGACGCGCCGACCCTCACCGACGTCAACGTCGCGCTCGGCCGTCTGCCGGCGGACCGCTTCCCGTTCCCGCTCGACGCCGACCGCCCGCGCCGGGCGCTCGAGGCCCTCGCGGGCGCCGTGGGGCGCCCCTGGGACGAGGTCGCGGCTGGCTTCTTCCGGATCGGCGTGGAGAACATGGCCGAGGCGGTGCGCCGGGTGACGGTGGCCCGCGGGCACGACGCGAGAGACCACGCGCTCGTGGTCTTCGGCGGCGCGGGCGGACAGCACGCGTGCGCGGTCGCGCGGCGGCTCGGCATCCGCGAGGTGATCTCGCACCCGCTCGCCGGCGTGCTGAGCGCGTTCGGCATGGGGGTCGCGGACGAGGGCTGGCACGGCGAGCGGGACGCGCGAGGGCGGGTGATCGAGGCCGGCGCGCTCGCCTCGCTCGAGGCCGACTTCGAGGCGCTCGAGGCCCAGGGGAGGGCGGCCCTCGCCGGGAAGTGCCGCGCCGTGCGCCGCCTCGATCTCCGCTACGCCGGCACCGAGCGCGGCGTCGCCCTCGAGGTGGGCGAGCTCGACGACGAGGGCCTGCGCGAGGCGTTCTCCGCGCGCCACCGGGCGGAGTTCGGCTACGCCCGCGCCGCGCACCCCGTGATCGCCACCGCGCTCCGGGTCGAGGTGGTCCGGGCGAGCGCCGCGCCCGCGCTCCCGTCGGCGCCTCCCGGGGACGGCGCGCCCCTGCGGCGGGTGCGCGCCTGGATGGCCGGCCGGTTCGTGGACGAGGTCCCGGTCATCGCCCGCGAGGCGGTCGGCGAGGCGCTCGAGGGCCCCGCGATCGTGCTCGAGGACACCGGCGCGCTGGTGGTGGAGCCCGGCTGGTCGCTCGCCCGGGAGGCCGACGGAACGCTGCGGCTCCACGACCGGGAGGGGCCGCCGCGGGCCACCGCCACGACCGCCCTCGACCCGATCGAGCTCGAGATCTTCGCCAACGCCTTCATGTCGATCGCCGAGCAGATGGGCGCCGTGCTCCAGCGCACCGCCGTCTCCACCAACATCCGCGAGCGGCTCGACTTCTCGTGCGCGGTGTTCGACGAGGCCGGCTCGCTCGTGGCGAACGCGCCCCACATCCCGGTGCACCTCGGGGCGATGGGGGAGACGGTGCGCGCGGTCGTCGCCGCCCACCCCGACCCGGCCGAGGGCGACGTCTTCGTCAGCAACGACCCGGCGGCGGGCGGCTCCCATCTGCCCGACGTCACGGTGGTCAGCCCGGTGTTCTTCGAAGGCCGCCGCCGCTTCTTCGTCGCCTCCCGCGGGCACCAGGCCGACGTGGGCGGCGTCACGCCCGGCTCGATGCCGCCGTTCTCCCGCACCCTCGAGGAGGAGGGGGTGGTCTTCCGCGCCGAGCGGGT
Organism: Myxococcota bacterium; assembly: GCA_036149055.1. Classification (GTDB taxonomy): domain Bacteria; phylum Myxococcota_A; class Polyangia; order Polyangiales; family Sandaracinaceae; genus JAVJQK01. The sequence goes on from JAYZQJ010000206.1 coordinate 20,941, forward strand.
GGTGCACGGCGGCGAGCTCGACCGGGCCCGGGTGCTCGAGATCCTCCGCGGCGGGCCGCACCCCGCGCGCCGCCCGGAGGAGAACCTCGCCGACCTCGAGGCGATGCTCGCGGCCAACCAGAAGGGCGCGCAGCTCCTCGTGGCGCTCGCCCGTCGGTACGGCGCGGACGTCGTCGCCGCCTACATGGAGCACGTGCAGGCCGACGCGGCGGGCAAGGTCGCCGACGCCATCGAGGCGCTGCCCGACGGCGAGCACGCCTTCGAGGACGCGCTCGACGACGGCGCGCCGATCGCGGTGCGGGTGAAGGTGGCGGGCCGCCGCATGGAGGTCGACTTCACCGGGAGCGCGCCCGAGCTGACCGAGGCGAACCTCAACGCGCCCCGGGCGGTCACCGTCGCGGCCCTGCTCTACGTGCTGCGCAGCATGGTGGGCGCGCCGATCCCCCTCAACGGTGGCTGCCTCCGCCCGGTGTCGCTCACGATCCCTTCGGGCAGCGTGCTCGATCCCTCGCCGGAGCGGGCGGTGGCGGGCGGCAACGTGGAGACCAGCCAGCGGGTGGTCGACGTGCTGCTCGGTGCGCTAGGCCTCGCGGCGGCCAGCCAGGGCACCATGAACAACGTCACCTTCGGCGACGCCACCTTCGGCTACTACGAGACCGTCGCGGGCGGCGCGGGCGCGGGCCCCGGCTTCCACGGCGCGAGCTGCGTGCACACCCACATGACGAACTCGCGCATCACCGACCCCGAGGTCCTCGAAGATCGCTTCCCGGTGCGGCTGGTCCGCTTCGCGCGGCGCCGCGGCTCCGGGGGCGGGGGCCGCTGGCGAGGTGGCGACGGGGTGATCCGGGAGCTCGAGGCCCTGGCCCCGCTCTCGTTCTCGATCCTCAGCGAGCGGCGGGCCCGAGCGCCCTTCGGGCTCGCGGGGGGCGGGGACGGCGCGCGAGGACGGAACCTGGCCGGGGACCGGGAGCTCGCGGGCCGCGCGGTGGTCGAGCTGGCGCCGGGGGATCGCATTCGACTGGAGACTCCCGGCGGCGGGGGTTACGGAGAGTCCACCTGATGCGCTGGTGGTCCCGCCTCCGGAATGTGGTGATCAACCGCATCCTGGGCCTCAACGATACGCCGCACCGTATCGCCTGGGGCGTCCTGCTCGGCTTCGTGGTGGCGTTCACGCCCACCGTGGGGCTGCAGATGATGCTCTTCGTCGCGGTGGCGACGTTGCTGCGGGCGAACAAGGTCAGCGGGCTCCCGATCGTCTGGCTCACCAACCCCTTCACGGTGGTGCCCATCTACTACGCGTGCTGGCGCATCGGCGCGTTCTTCCTCGGCACCGACGACGACCCCGAGCGGGGCGCCGAGATCATCGGCCGCCTGGTCGGCACCGAGACCGAGTGGAGCTGGGGCCGGCTGATCGAGTGGGCGTTCTGGGAGGAGGTCGGCCGCACGATGTGGGAGCTCGGCGCGGAGCTCTGGCTGGGCGGCCTCCTGGTCGGCGTGGTGCTCGGGCTGATCTTCTACCCGGTGACCATCTGGGGCGTGAAGGTCTACCGCCGCGCCCGCGGCATGCCTCACTGAGGCTCTTCGCTGCCTACCTGTTCGAAGTGGCCGTGCCGGCCCGCGCCCTCGGCGAACCGGGTCGCGCCCGCGACCATCTCGGGGTCCCGGACCGTCTCGAGCCCGAGCGCGAATTCGTGGGCGAGCGCGTCCTCGAGGGACCGGCCGAAGCTCTCGTACGCCGACCTCCGGTCGCTCCGCAGGCAGGCCTGCGGGAACGCGGCCAGCTGCTCCGCCAGCGCCCGCGCCGCCTCGAGCCCCTGGCCGTCGGGCACCACGCGGTTCACCAGGCCGATCGCCAGGGCCTCGCGGGCGTCGACCGGGCGCCCGGTCAGGATCAGGTCGAGCGCGCGGCTCAGCCCGATGAGGCGGGGCAGCCGCACCGTGCCTCCGTCGATGAGGGGCACGCCCCAGCGCCGGCAGAACACCCCGAGGACCGCGCTCTCCTCCGCCACCCGCAGGTCGCACCAGAGCGCCAGCTCGAGGCCGCCGGCGACCGCGTGGCCGGTGACGGAGGCGACCACCGGCTTGCTCAGCAGCATGCGCGACGGCCCCATCGGTCCGTCACCGTCGGGCTCGAGCCGGTTGGGCGTCCCCTCCGAGATCGCCTTCAGATCGGCGCCCGCGCAGAAGCTGCCGTGGTCGCCGTGCAGCACCGCGACCCGCTGGCCCTCGTCGGCGTCGAAGGCGCGGAACGCCTCGGCCAACGCCTCGGCGGTGAGGCGGTCGACCGCGTTGCGCCGCGCCGGCCGATCGAGGATCACCGTCGTGATCGCGCCTTTCGTCTCCACCCGGATCGTCATGGCGCGAGCCTACACCCGCCGGTCAGTCGTGTACCCTCCGCGCCCATGAAGCGCTCCGGACTCCTCGCCCTCGCGGTCGCCCTGCAGGTGGCCGCGCCCGCCGCCGCTCAGCACGTCGTCGAGCCGGGGGAAGCCGACTGCTCCACCCCGCGCCGCGCGCTGCTCACCTTCCTCGCCAACCTGCAGGAGGGGGACGAGCACCCCGAGCAGGCCACGCGCTGCTTCGACTGGGGCGCCGTGCGGATCAGCGATCATCAGCGGCAGCACCACGTCGCGCAGCGCTTCAAGCACGTGCTCGACGCCCGCGGGCTCTACGTCCAGATGGACGACATCCCCGACGAGGAGGATCCCGCCGACGTCCAGAGCGTCGTGCCGTTCCCGAACACCCTCGCGCAGTTCTATCTGGTCCGGAAGGGCAGCCAGTGGGTGATCAGCGCCGAGACCATCCGGCACGTACCGGACTGGTACGACGAGACCTTCGCCTTCGACGTCGACACCTACCTCGAGAACGCGCCGAGCTGGCTGACCGAGCACGTCTTCGGCGTCGCCTGGTGGCAGCTCCTCGCGCTGATGCTGCTGCTCGCGCTCGCGTTCTTCGTCCGCTACCTCGTGACATGGATCGCGGTCGCGCAGGGCTCGCGCCTGCTGACCACGCTGGTCAAGACGCTCGACCGGCGCCTGCTCGACCGGGCGGCGAAGCCGATCGGCACCGTCGTGATGGTGCTGATCCTCATCTACGCGTTCCCGACGCTCCGCTTCAGCGTCGAGGTGAACCGCGTGATCATCTTCGGGCTCAGCGTGGCGGCGGCGGTGAGCGCGGTGGTCATCGTCTACCGCCTGGTCGACGTCTTCGCGGACGTGATGGCCAAGCGCGCCGACGCCACCGACACCAAGCTCGACGACCAGCTCGTCCCGCTGGTCCGGAAGTCGCTGAAGGTCGTCACCGTCGTGCTCGGGGTGATCTTCGTCCTTCAGAACATGGAGGTCGACGTCGCCTCGCTGATCGCGGGCGTCTCCCTCGGCGGCCTCGCCTTCACCCTGGCGGCGCGCGACACGGTCGCCAACCTCTTCGGCTCGGTGAGCATCTTCGCCGACCAGCCGTTCCAGGTGGGCGACTGGGTGGTGATGCAGGGCGTCGAGGGCGTGGTCGAGGAGGTCGGCATGCGCTCGACCCGGGTGCGCACCTTCTACCGCTCGCTGGTCAGCATCCCGAACTCCAAGGTCGCCGACGGCGTCATCGACAACTACGGCGCGCGCGAGTCGCGGCGCACCTTCCTCAAGCTCGGCCTGCAGTACGACACGACCCCCGAGCAGATCGAGGCGTTCTGCGATGGCGTGCGCGCGATCCTGGCCAACAACCCCGCGGTGAAGAAGGACGGCTACCACGTCTACTTCACGGGCTTCGGCGACTCGGCGCTGGAGATCATGCTCTACTTCTTCTTCGTGGTGGACACCTGGGCCGAGGAGCTCCGCCAGCGCCACCTCATCTTCCTCGAGGTGCTGCGCCTCGCCGACGAGCTCGGCGTGAGCTTCGCCTTCCCGACCCGGACCCTGCACCTCACGACCCGGGCGAAGGAGACCGAGATCCCCGCGCCCAAGCGGCTCGACGACGAGGCGCTCGGGGCCGCCGTGCTCGGCTTCGGGCCGGCGGGAGCCCTCGCGCGCCCGGCGGGCCCGCAGATCAGCCACGGCTTCTACCCCGGCTACGATCGCCCCGAGGGGCCGCACGGAGGCCAGGGCGACGACCCCGACGCGGATCAGGCCGACAGCCGCGAGTAGGCCGCGCGTGGGATGAAGCGGGGCTCCTCCCTCCAGGAGGAGCCCCTCTGGGTCAACGGTCGAGGTATCCGAACAGGATGCACGCGAGCAGCGGCACCAGCAGGACCAGCACGAAGAGGATGGCGGGCGGACCGGCCGTGAAGCCGTCCGGCACCTCTCCGGGCTGCGTCTCTCCGGGCTGGGCCTCGGGCGCGCGCTCGGTTGCGACGTCCTCCGCGGAGGCGGAGGGCGTACCTCTCCCGCGCGTCTCGGACTCGGAAGTCTGCACGCAGGTCTCCTTCCCTGCGCGAGGCAGGGAGCAGGATGTGGGCTCGGACGCGCGCGCTCGACCATCGGGCGCGCGCGGAGCCGCTCATGGGTCGTCGAGCGCGGGCGCGTAGCGAGGGATCGCCTCGCGCCGTGAGGCGCGGCTCGCCTCGGAGGTCCGGGCCGGGGCGCGGGCGGCGTGGGGCGCCGGGTGGACGGCGCGCTGCCGCGGCACGTAGCGGTGCGGAGGCGCGCGGAGGGCGTCCGGGGCCGCGTCCGCCGCCGGGGCGCAGGACGAGCCCAGGTGATCGTGGGTGTCGGCGCTCTGCCCCACCGTCGCCCGCGCCGGCGACGGGCCCGGCGCGAGCGCGAACAGAGAGGCCACCAGGCTGGCCCACACCGCGGTCCGCGCGCTCACCGGAGAGAGCGTGCATCGCCCGGCGCGCGGCGCAAGCCAGGATCGCGCGAGCGCGCCGACGGCCTTGACGGATCGCGGCTGACCGCTACAGCAACGCTCACCGGAAGCCGCCCGCATGCACCACGCCCACTTCGTCGCCGACATCGCCATCGTGCTCGGAGTGGGCGCGATCATCGCCGTGCTCGCGCGGCGGCTCGGCCAGCCGACCATCCTGGGCTACCTCTTCGCGGGGCTCATCGTCGGGCCCTACCTGCCGGTCCCCGTCTTCGCAGACGTCGAGCGGGTCACGGCGCTGGCGGAGTTCGGCGTCGTGCTCGTCATGTTCGTCGTCGGGCTCGAGTTCCGCATCGCGAAGCTGCTGCGGGTCCTACCCACCGCCGGGCTCACGGGGCTGATGCAAGTCAGCTTCCTGATCTTCTGCGGCTTCGCCATCGGGCGGGGCCTCGGCTGGGATCCCACCGCGTCGATCTTCCTCGGCGCCTGCGTGTGCATCTCGAGCACGATGGTGGTGAGCAAGGTCTTCGAGCAGCGCGAGGTCGCGCCGGACGTCCGGGAGCTCGTGCTCGGCGTGCTCGTCATCCAGGACGTGATCGCCATCGTGCTGATCGCGGCCATGACCGGCGTCGCGGCGGGCGGCGGGCTGGCGCCGACCGAGCTCGCGCTCACCCTCGCGCGGCTCGCCGGGGTGCTGATCGCGATGCTCGCCGGCGGGCTCGTGCTCGTGCCGCGGGTGATGAAGTGGGTCGCGGGCTTCGAGAGCATGGAGCTCGACGCGGTCGTCTCCATCGGCCTCTGCTTCGGGCTCGCGCTGCTCGCCGAGAGCCTCGGCTACTCGGTCGCGCTCGGCGCCTTCATCGGCGGCATCCTCGTGGCCGAGTCCGGGCTGGGCGAGCGCATGGAGCACGCCATCCAGCCGGTGCGCGACATGTTCGCCGCCATCTTCTTCGTCTCGATCGGCATGACGGTCGATCCGATCGAGGCGTGGACCAACCTGCCGACCGCGCTCCTCGTCTTCGCGGTGGTCGTGGTCGCCCAGCTCCTGTCGGTGGGCGTCAGCGGGCTGCTCTCGGGCAACGGCCTGCGCCGCTCGCTCACCGCCGGCTTCTCGCTCGGACAGATCGGCGAGTTCGCCTTCATCCTCGCCGCCATCGGGACCGGGGCCGACGTCGTGCCCGACAGCCTCCAGCCCATCCTGGTCTCGGTGGCGGTCCTGACCGCGTTCACGACCCCGCTCGCGGTCGGCTCGGCGCCGCGCTGGGTCCGCGCGGTCGACGCCGCGCTGCCCCGACGCCTGCGCAGCCTCATCACGCTCTACGAGGAGTGGCTCGAGCGCGTCCGCGCCCGGGGCGCGGGGGCCACGGCGCCGGCCCGCAAGGCGCTCCGGAACCTGATCATCGACGCGGTGGCGCTCCTGCTCCTCCTCGTGATCGCCGCGGTGGTGCTGCCGAACGCGCCGCGGTGGCTCGCCCGCGCGCTCGACGTGACCCCGGAGCTGGCGCGGATCGGGGTGGCGGTGGTGGCGCTCGTGATCGCGGTGCCCTTCCTCGTGGGCGCGGCCCGCAACGCCGTCCGCTACGCGACCCTGCGCGCGGCCCGGCTGCTCGGCGCGCCCGACGCGTCGACGCCGGCGATGGAGGTGGGCTCGAGGGCGCTCCGCGCGGTGATCCTCGCGGTCATCACCGCCGCGCTTGGCGTTCCCTTCACCGCCGCGCTCGGCTTCGTCGTCGGCGTGCCCTACGCGGCCGGCGCCTTCCTCATCGGCGTGGCCGGGGTGTCCGTCTACATCTGGCGGACGGCGGGCCGGGTCGACACCGAGCTCGAGGCGGCGGTGGTGCAGATCGGCGAGGCGCTCTCCACCCAGCCCTTCGGCGGGCCGCCCAGCGCCCACCTCTCGAACCCGGCGCTCATCAGCGGCCTCGACGACGTGGTCACCGTCGTGATCACCGCCGAGTGTCCCGCCGCCGGCAAGACGCTCGCCGAGCTCAACGTCCGGGCCCGGACCGGAGCCACCGTGATCGCGGTGCGGCGCGGGACCGAGAGCGCGACGCTGCCGGCCGGCGATCAGCGCCTGGAGGAGGGGGATCTCCTCGCGATGACCGGGACCGAGGCGGCCCTCGAGGCGGCGCGACGCGTGCTGCAAGGCGGGGACGAGCAGGGCGAGGCAGGCGATCTGGAGCGTGCTACGTCTGACGCGTGAGCGACGCCCCGCCCGCCGAGAAGAGGAAGCGCTCCTGGAAGCGCCTCGCGGTCGAGATCGCGGTGGTGATCGCCCTCTTCTTCGGGATCCGCGCCTGGCAGACGCGCGACGCCCCCACCGGCCCGGCGCCCGAGCTGCGGGGGCTGGACCTCGAGGGGACGGAGCTCGCGCTGGAGGCCGCGCCGGGCGAGCCGGTCCTCGTGCACTTCTGGGCCACGTGGTGCGGGGTCTGCGAGGCCGAGAACGGGACGATCGAGGGGCTCGCCGAGGATCACCGCGTCATCACCGTCGCCGCCCAGTCCGGCCCGTCGTCCCAGGTGGCCGCCTACCTCGCCGAGCGCGATCTCGACTTCCCGGTGGTGAACGACCCGCGGTCGACCCTCGCGCACCGCTGGGGGGTGCACGCCTACCCGACCACCTTCGTCGTCGACGGCGACGGCCGGATCCGGCACACGGAGGTGGGCTACTCGACCTCCTGGGGCCTCCGGGCTCGCCTCTGGCTCGCGTCGTTCTGAACGGCGTGCGCCGGCCGGGGTTTCCCGGTATGGTCGCCCGCCGATTCACGGGAGCTTTTCATGCGCAGAATCATCGTCGCCCTCGTGCTGTTCGCCCTCGCGTGCGCCCTCAGCGGCTGCCCCGTCTTCACCCGTGGTGGAGACGAGCGCCCGACGGCGGCGGAGGAGTAGGGAACGCGTGAGCGAATCGATCGAGCCGAAGCGGCGGTGGGGCCTCCTCGCCGCGGTGGTCGTGGTGGGCGTCGCCGCCGACCAGATCACCAAGTATCTCGCGGAGATCCACCTCCGGGGCCGCGGCCTCGTGCGGGTGATCGACGGCTTCTTCGAGTTTCGCTACGCGCGTAACCCCGGCGCGTTCTTCAGCCTCGGCGCCGAGCTCGACCCGAGCATTCGCCGGGTCGTCTTCGTGGTCGCGAGCCTCGCCGCGACCGTGCTGATCGGTCGCCTCTACGCGCGGGCCGAGCGGTCTCAGGTCGCCCTGCGCTGGGCGCTGATGCTGCTGCTCGCCGGCGCGCTCGGCAACCTCGTCGACCGCGTCCTCTGGGGCGAGGTCATCGACTTCGTCCACATGTACTGGCGTGGCGTCTTCGACTGGGCGACGTTCAACGTCGCCGACGCCCTCATCGTGTTCGGGCTCGGGCTGCTCGTCGTCGATCTCTTCCGCTCGCGAGAGGGGAACGGCGAGGCGAGCCCCGGGCCGACCACCGAAGGAAGCACGTGACCCGACGCAGCCCCAAGGCCCTCGCGATCGCGGCGGCCGCCACCGTGGCCTTCGTCGCCGCCGACCTCGGCACCAAGGCGTGGGCGTCCGAGACGCTCTCGGTCGAGCCGATGGGCGACCCGCCGCCGGTCTGCCAGCCGACGGAGAGCGGCCGCATCCGCATGCAGCGCCTCCCGGCCGAGGAGGTCACGCTCGTCGACGGCTACCTCGCCTTCAGCTACGCCGAGAACTGCGGCGCCGCCTTCGGCCTCTTGCGCGACGCGCCCAACTGGCTGCGCCGCTCGGTCTTCGGCATCGCGGCGCTCGCCGCCGCCATCGCGCTGTTCTGGATGTTCGCGCAAGGGAAGGGCGGCCCGCTCTTCCCCTACAGCGTGCCCCTCATCGTCAGCGGCGCGATCGGCAACCTCGTCGATCGGGTGCGGTTCGGCTACGTCGTCGACTTCATCGACTTCCACTGGCAAGACAGCTGGACGTATCCAACCTTCAACGTCGCCGACATCACCATCACGATCGGGGTGGTGCTGCTCCTGCTGGACGGCTTCCGCAAGGAGGAGCCGACCGGGGACGCGGACGACGGGGAGGGCGAGGACGAGGCCGCGGCGAAGCCCAAGCGCAAGCGCTCCGCCTGAAGCGGCGTCACCCTCCGTCACGTCATGAAGCCCGACTTCGCGCTCGAGCTCGCCCCGAACGTCGCCATCGTGGTGCTGACGCTGATCGGCGCGCTCGTCGCGGGCGTCTACGCCGCCCAGCGCGCGGGCAAGGTGCCGCGGCTCTGGCTCCAGGGCGCGGTCGTGCTCGGCGTCGTGCTCGCCACCCCCGTCGCGGCGCCGCTCCTCGACGAGCCGCTCCCCGCCTACTTCGCGATGCTCATGATGGGCTTCATCGTGGCGTTCTCGGTGGCGGTGGTCTGGGCGGTCCGGACCGGCATCGACCACGAGGAGATCATCGATCTCGGCCTCGTGTGCCTCATCACCGGGGTGGCCGGGGCCCGCATCCTCCACGTGTTCGTGGACGGCTACTTCATGGACTACGTGCACCTCTGCACCGACCACACCCTGGTGGAGTGGCCGCTGCCGCGAGGGCAGTGCACGGCCGAGATCGGCGGCACGTGGGACGCGGCCGCGGGGGTGTGCCGGCCGGCCGAGGGCGACTGCTTCGCCTGGATGAAGTTCTGGAACGGCGGCCTCGTCTGGTACGGCGGGCTCATCGGCGCGTCGTTCGCCGGCATCTGGTTCCTGAAGCGGGTCGGCCTGCCGGTCCTCAAGGTGGTCGACGTGGCCGGCTACGCGATCCCGCTCGGCGTCTTCTTCGGGCGGCTCGGGTGCTGGTTCGGGGGCTGCTGCTTCGGCGTGCAGTCCGACTCGTGGCTCGCCGTCCGCTTCCCCGCCTGGTCGCCGGCCAGCGAGAAGCAGTACCGGGAGCACCTGCTGGACCACCCCGGCGTGGAGTCGCTCGCGGTGCTGCCGGCCCAGCTCTTCGAGGCGGTGGGCTGCCTGGTGATCGCGGCCTTCTGCATGATGTGGCTGCACCCGCGCAAGCGCTTCGACGGGCAGGTCTTCGTGGTCTCGATGGCGCTCTACGCCGTGCTGCGCTTCTTCCTGGAGATCATCCGGGCCGACGACCGCGGCGGGGTGCTCGGCGTCTCCACCTCGCAGTGGATCGGGCTGCTCGCGCTCGCGGGCCTCGGGGTCGCCTACGCGAAGCTCCGCGAGCGGGCGAAGGCGAGGCTCTCGGCGCCGCTGCCGGACGCTGCCTGAGGCCAGCGCGCGTGGTAGAACGCGCCGGCCATGTTCGACCCCGTCTCGCAGCGCATCCGGTTCCCCGACCTCGAAGAGGAGCTCCTCGCCTTCTGGGAGAAGGAGCGCATCTTCGAGAAGTCGGTGGAGGCGGCGAAGGACCGGCCCCGCTTCGTCTTCTACGAGGGCCCGCCGACCGCGAACGGCCTCCCGCACCCCGGCCACGTGCTCACCCGGGTGATGAAGGACGTCGTGCTCCGGTACCGGACGATGACCGGCTACCACGTGCCGCGGCGCGCCGGCTGGGACACGCACGGCCTGCCGGTCGAGGTGGAGGTCGAGAAGGACCTCGGCATCCACGGCCACGACGGCATCGAGGCGTACGGCGTCGAGGCCTTCAGCAAGCAGTGCATCGAGAGCGTCTTCAAGTACATCGAGGAGTGGCGCGTCATGACCCGGCGCATCGCGTTCTGGGTCGACTTCGACGACGCCTACGTGACCTTCCACTCCCGCTACGTGCAGAGCGTGTGGTGGGCGCTGAAGACCCTCTTCGACAAGGGCCTGCTCTACCAGGACTACAAGGTGGTCTGGTGGTGGCCGCAGGGCGGCACGGCGCTCTCGAGCGGCGAGGTCGGCCAGGGCTACAAGGAGGTCGACGACCCTTCGGTCATCGTCCGCTTCCGGCTGGCCGGCGAGGAGAAGAAGAGCTTCCTCGCCTGGACCACCACGCCCTGGACCCTGCCGTCGAACGTCGCCCTCGCGGTGGCCGCCGACCAGAGCTACGCGACGGTGCGGCTCGAGGACGGAGAGGAGCTGATCCTCGCCGAGGCGCTGGTGCCGAAGGTCATCGGCGACCGCGCGCACGAGATCGTCGAGACCCGCCCGGGCGCGGAGCTGGTCGGCGCCCGCTACGAGCCGGTCTTCGCCTACGCGACTCCGGAGGGCGGCAAGGCCTACGAGGTGGTCGCCGCGGACTTCGTCACCCTCGACAGCGGCTCGGGCCTCGTGCACATCGCGCCCGCCTTCGGTGAAGACGACTTCCAGGTCGCCAAGGCGAAGGGGCTCGGCTTCCTGCAGCTCGTCGAGCCCGACGGGACCTTCTCCGACGCGGTCACCGACTTCGCCGGCCGCTTCTGCAAGGAGGCGGACCGCGACATCATCCGGCTGCTGAACAAGCGCGGCGACCTCTTCCACGAGGAGGTCTACAAGCACGACTACCCGTTCTGCTGGCGCAAGATGAGCGACCCGCTCATCCAGTACGCGCGGCGCTCGTGGTTCATCAAGACCACCGCCGAGATCGACCGGGTCATCGAGAACAACCAGCAGGTCCACTGGGAGCCCGCGCACATCAAGGACGGCCGCTTCGGCGAGTTCCTGCGCACGAACGTGGACTGGGCGCTCTCCCGCGAGCGCTTCTGGGGCACGCCGCTGCCCATCTGGATCAACGACGAGACCGGGAAGATGGAGGCCATCGGCTCGGTGGACGAGCTGCTCCAGCGCAACCCGGACGCCTTCGCCCACTTCGACGCGGCGAAGGAGAAGGACCCCTCGCTGCGCGAGGACCTCCGGGTCCACAAGCCGTGGATCGACGAGGTCACGTTCCAGAAGGACGGCGAGCCCGGCGTCTACCGCCGGGTCGGCGAGGTCATCGACGCCTGGTTCGACTCCGGCTGCATGCCCTTCGCGCAGCACGGCTACCCGCACCAGAACCGCGAGCTCTTCGAGCAGGAGTTCCCGGCCGACTTCATCACCGAGGCGCTCGATCAGACGCGCGGGTGGTTCTACTCGCTGATCATGATCAGCACGCTGCTCTTCGAGGACGAGGCGCACCCGCACCCCTACCGCAACTGCACGGTGCTCGGGCTGTTGACGGCGCAGGACGGCCTCAAGCTCAGCAAGCAGCTCAAGAACTACTCGCCGCCCGACGAGATGTTCCAGAAGTTCGGGGCCGACGCGGTGCGCTGGTCGCTCTACGCGCAGTCGCTCCCGGGCCAGAGCGCGAAGTGGTTCGACGGCGGCGCCAACGACGCCATCAAGGACTTCCTGCTCAAGATCTGGAACTGCTACGCGTTCTTCGTCACCTACGCGAACATCGACGAGTGGAACCCCCGCTCGCCGCGGCCGCCGCTCGCCGCGCGGACGGACATGGACCGCTGGATCCTGGCCGAGCTCGACGCGACCGTGCGCGAGGTCCGGGCCGAGATGGACGCCTACCGCACGCACCCGTCGGCGCGTCGGCTCGGGGAGTTCGTCGACAGCCTGAGCAACTGGTACGTGCGCCGCAGCCGCTCGCGGTTCTGGGCCAAGGGCGAGTCGCAGGACAAGGACGCGGCCTTCGCGACCCTCTTCGAGGTCCTGGTCGACCTGTCCCGGGTGCTCGCGCCGTTCACGCCGTACCTCGCCGAGGCCCTCTACCAGAACCTCGCGCGCAAGGGCCTCGACGGCTGCCCCGAGTCGGTGCACCTCGACGCCTTCCCCGAGCCCGACGAGGCGCGGACGGACGACGCGCTCCGGGCCCAGATGGAGGCGGCGCGCAACGTCGTGACCCTCGGCCAGCGGGTCCGCGCGGCGCACAAGCTGAAGGTCCGCCAGCCGCTCGCCGAGGCCATCGTGGTGGTCGCCGACGACGACGAGCGCGACACCATCGAGCGCTTCGCCGACGCGATCACCGACGAGCTCAACATCCAGGAGCTCAGCTTCACCGACGAGCCGCGCAAGTACGTCGAGTTCTCGCTGCTGCCGAACTTCCGGGTCTGCGGGCCCAAGCACGGCAAGCGCGTGCCGCTCATCAAGAAGGCGCTCCAGGGCGCAGACGGGGGCGCGCTGCACGAGCAGATGGAGCGCGACGGCAAGATCCAGCTCGAGCTCTCGGACGGGCCGATCGAGCTCGGGCCCGACGAGATCGAGATCCGCCTCGAGGCGAAGGAGGACTTCGCCGCCGCCAGCTTCAAGGGGCAGGTGGTCGTGCTCGACACCCGGGTGACCGACGCGCTCAAGCGCGCCGGCCTCGCCCGCGAGGTGGTCAACCGCATCCAGCGAGCCCGCAAGGAGATGGACCTGCCCTTCGAGGGGCGGATCGAGCTCCGCTACGAGACGGGCGACGACGAGCTCGCCCAGGCGATCGCCGAGCACGCGGCGTACGTGCGCGACCAGGTGCTCGCGACGACCTTCGACCGGAGCGGCGAGGGGCCCGGCGAGCGCGTGGACGCCGAGATCGAGGGCCACCCGCTGACGCTCCACATCCACCCCATCTGAGGAGATCCGATGACTGCGCAGAAGCTCGACGGCAAGGCGATCGCCAAGCAGGTCCGGGCCGAGGTCGCCGAGAGCGCGGCCCGCTTCGCCGAGGCCCACGGTCGCCAGCCCGGCCTCGAGGTGGTGCTGGTCGGCGAGGACGCCGCCTCTCAGGTCTACGTGCGCAACAAGGAGCGGGCGGCCGGCAAGGCGGGGATCCGCGGCGAGGTGCACCGCCTGCCGGCGAGCGCGAGCGAGGACACGCTCTTCTCGCTGCTCGCGAAGCTGAACGCGGACGACGCGGTCGACGGCATCCTGGTGCAGCTCCCGCTCCCGTCGCAGCTCGACGAGCTGCGCACGACCGATCGCATCGACCCGGCGAAGGACGTCGACGGCCTGCACGCGGTGAACGCGGGGCTCCTGATGGTCGGGCGCGAGGGGCTCCGGCCCTGCACGCCCCGTGGCTGCATGCGCCTGCTCGCCGAGACCGGCGTCTCGCTGAGCGGCAAGCGGGCCATCGTGCTCGGCCGCAGCAACCTGGTGGGCAAGCCCATCGCCCAGATGCTGCTCGCCGAGAACTGCACCGTCACCATGGCCCACTCGCGCACCCAGGATCTCGCCGAGCGAGTCCGGGAGAGCGACATCGTCATCGCCGCGGTGGGTCGGCCCAAGATGGTCGAGGGCAGCTGGCTGAAGGAGGGCGCCGTCGTCATCGACGTCGGGATCAACCGTCTGGACGACGGCTCCCTCTGCGGCGACGTGGACTACGACGCGGCCCTGTCGCGCGCGAGCTGGATCACCCCGGTCCCCGGCGGGGTCGGGCCGATGACCATCGCCATGCTCCTCCAGAACACCGTCGACGCCGCCTGGGCACGCCTCGCCTCGCCTCGGTGAGGGGTCTTCGGCTTCGAATTACTCTCGCAAAGCCGCGAAGCCGCAAAGGGGGCTTGGGGCGGCGAGATGGGGGCTGGCCGGCTGGTCTTGGGCTGCTGAGCCTGGCCTTTGCGAGGGCTTCTTGGGCTTCCAGTTAGTCACGCAAAGACGCAAAGGGGCTGGGGGGCGGCGGGATGGGGGGCTGGCCGGCTGGGTGCCCGGCTGACGCCTTGTCCTCGTAGCCTCTTCGTGTGGTTTCGGGGGCGCAATTATTCTCGCAGAGGCGCAGAGGCGCAGAGGGGGCGGGTCGGTGGACGGCTCACGGGATGGCTCGGCCTGGGACTCGGTCTCTGCGTCGGTCTCTGCGTCGGTCTCTGCGTCGGTCGCTGCGTCGGTCTCGGTCTCGGATTCGGCCTCGGATTCGGCCTCGGATTCGGTCTCGGATTCGGTCTCGGACTCGGTCCCGGCCTCGGAGTCGGCCTCGGATCCGACGGGAACCGGCGGCGGGGCGGTGGTGTCGGAGCTGAGTGCTCCGGGGTCGAAGAGCGCTCTTCCTCACGCTGCTGACGCTCGCGCTGGCCGGCTGGTGGTCGCTCCCGGCGCGGGCCTGTTCGCTCTCGCTCGACGGGCATCGCCGGGCGCTACGGAGCGCGCATCGTGCGGTCGCCGCGTGCGGCGCTCGGTTCGGGCTGCCGCCGGGGCGCTACGTCGTGGGGGTCGCGATCGATCCGTCGGGCAAGGCGACCGAGGTGGCGGTTCGAGAGAGCCCGGGCTCGATCGGGGCGGCGGCGGAGAGCTGCGTGGAGATGGCGTTCACGCTCCCCGCGTATCCGGCGAGCGCAGGCGAGGGAGCGTCGGCGCGGAGCGGGGGAGGGCGGCTGTCGCGCGTGCCCTCGCCCGCGCGGATGTGCGAGGGGCCGGTGCAGGTGCGCTGGCCCTTCGTGCTGCGCTGATCAGTCGAGGATCTGGGCGAGGATGCGGTCGAGCTCGTCGTAGCTCGAGTAGTTGACGACGAGCTTGCCCTTGCCCTTCTTGTCCTCGACCGCGACCCGGGCGCCGAGGCTGCGGCTCAGGCGCTGCTCGAGGTCCTTGACGTTGGCGCTCTTGCTGGCCGCGGCCTTCTCTTCGGCCGGCTTCTCGCCGCGCGCCTCGGCCCGGACCCGGCGCTCCGTCTCGCGCACGCTCCAGCCCTTCTTGATCGCCGCGGCCGCGAGCCGCTTCATGGCCGCGACGTCGGGGGCGCCGAGGAGCGCGCGGCCGTGGCCCTCGCTGAGCTGCCCGTCCTCGAGCAGGTCGAGCACCTGCGGCGGCAGCTTGAGGAGGCGCAGCGCGTTGGCGATGGTCGAGCGGTCCTTGCCGACGCGCTGGGCGACCGACTCCTGGGTGTGGCCGTGCTCGTCGACCAGGCGCTGGAAGGCCTTCGCGGTCTCGATGGGGTTCAGGTCCTCGCGCTGGAGGTTCTCGACCAGCGCGGCCTCGAAGGCCTCGTCGGTGCCGAGCTCGCGCACGAACACCGGGACCCGCTTGAGCCCCGCCCGCTGGGCCGCGCGCCAACGACGCTCGCCGGCGATGATCTCGTAGCCCGGCTGCCCGGCGCGCTCCCGCACCAGGATGGGCTCGAGCACGCCGAGCTCCTTGATGGAGGCGGCGAGCTCGTCGAGCTTGGCGTCGTCGAAGCGGGTCCGCGGCTGCTCCCGGTTCGGGTGCACTTCCTCGATGTTCGCCTCGAAGCCCTGCGCCTTCTTGGTGGGCGCGGGCGCCGCGTCTCCGCTCGCCTTCGGGGGCGGCGCGGCGGGGAGCATTCCGTCGAGCCCTCGACCGAGTCGTCGCTTCGCCACGTCAGGCCGCCTCGTCCGCTTCCTCGAGCAGCTCGCGCGCGAGGTTCAGGTAGGTGTGGCTGCCGCGGGAGCTCGCGTCGTAGAGATAGACGGGCTTGCCGTGCGACGGCGCCTCGGCCAGGCGGATGTTGCGCGGGATGGTGGTCTGGTACACGCGGAAGTGCTTCCGGACCTCCTGCGCGACCTCCTTGGAGAGGTTGCTCCGCGGGTCCCACATCGTCAGCAGCACGCCGTCGAGCTCGAGGTCCTCGTTGAGGCCCATCCGGATGCGCTCGATGGTGTTGGTCAGGTCGCCGAGCCCCTCGAGCGCGTAGTACTCGCACTGCATGGGCACGATGACCATGTCCGCGGCCACGAGGGCGTTGATGGTGAGCATGCCGAGCGACGGCGGGCAGTCGATGAGCACGTAGTCGTAGGCGCTGCGCGCCCCCTCGAGCGCCTCACGGAGCCGGTAGAACCGATCCCCGAGGTCCACCAGCTCGAGCCCGGCGGCGGCCAGGTTGGGCGAGGAGGGTGCCAGGAAGAGCTTCTCCAGCTCGGTCTGCAGCACGATGTCCTCGAGCCGCTGCTCGCCGACGAGCATCTCGTAGGTGCCGCGCTGGACCTGCCGGTGGGACACGCCGAGCCCGCTGGTGGCGTTGCCCTGCGAGTCCATGTCCACGAGCAGCACGCGCTGGTCGGCGATGGCCAGGCTCGCCGACAGGTTCACGGCCGTCGTGGTCTTTCCCACGCCGCCCTTCTGATTCGCGATCGCGACGACTTTGCCCATGCGATTGGCCCGCCTCTCGGGAGGTGCATCGTCTACCAGCACGCGGCCCCGACGGCAACGCAGACGGAGCGTGGCGGCCACGACTGACGCTCTTCGCGCGCTTTTTTTCGTCCCTCGAAACCTCAGTGGTAGAAGGTGCTCAGATGTAGGACAAGGTGGTTGCGGATGACACTCAACAACACACGAGCCGCTCTGACGACGGCGCTCGAGCACGACGCGGACCTCCCCCGCGGCGCGCGCCGGGTGCTCGAGCGGGTGTACTGGGGTGTCGATCGTGATGCCGGGCGCGAGCCACGCGTCCTGACGTTTCGCCCACGTCGGGATGCGCGTCCGTCTGCTCAGAATCGCTAGGAGAGGAAGGTCAGCTCATGCGTGGACCCAAGTCGTATCGGTCGTTGGAAGAGTTCGAGCGCGAGGAGATTCGCTCCCACATCAAGCTCGGTTGGTCGCTCGACGACCTCTACAACGAGGCGAACATCCACAAGCGCCACTCCGAAGAGGAGGAGGACGGCCCGCAGGAGTTGAACTTCGACTTCTGAACGTGTCTTGCAATCCGCGTCTCCTCCCTGACGCGGGCTGCCGTTCCGGCGGGCGTCGCCCCGCACGCCGGATCCCCCTGAAGCCCGGAGCGGTCGCCCCCGCTCCGGGCTTCGCCTTTTGCGCGGCAAGCCGCGCAAAACCCGTGCCCCTGCCCGTGCCCGTGCCCCTGCCCGACACCGAAGCCTCCTCGAGGAGGCACCGAGGCCCCCTCAAGGAGGCACCGAGGTCAACGAGCTGCAGGTCCGGTTGTAGGCGCTCTGCGGGTAACGCCGTCGAAACTCGGCGCAGGTCCGCTCCAGCTCCGCGCGGTCGCCGCCGAACTGGGCGCAGCTCATCCGCGTGGCGAGCAGCGGCTCCGAGATCGGGTGCCGCCGCGTCTCCCGGATGCAGCCCGCGTAGTCGCGGCGCCCCATGTAGGCGACCGACTCCTGGACGCCGGCGGGCGGCCCGCTCGCGGGCGGGGCCGTTGCAGCCGGCGCGGCTGGCGGGGTCGGCGCCGCCGGGCTCGCCGCGCGCGCGCGAGCCCGCCGCCCGGCCCGGCGGCGCCGCCGCCCCCCCGACCCCCCCCGCACCCCCCCCCCCGCCGCATCCCGCGGC
>JAYZQJ010000207.1:0-9569 GCA_036149055.1 Myxococcota bacterium
CGCTCGCTGGCCGCCCGCTGCCGCGGGATCGAACACGGTTCGTAGTGCGAGCGGCGACCTCGCTGCGCTCGTCGCCTGCCGTCGTCTCGGGTCAGTGCCGTGGAAGCGGGCGGGGGGGCCCCGGCGCCGTTGTTTGCCACCGCTCGAGGCGTCAGGCGGGGGCGGGCTTCGGGGCGCGCCTCGAGGCGCTGCGCACCTGGAGCGCGCCGGTGGCGCGGAAGGCGTAGCGGGCCGACTCGGCCTCCGCTTCGCTGCGCGCCACCACCCCGAGGGCGGTGCCGCCGCGCCGCGCGTCGGCCTCGAAGAAGTCGGCGCGCAGGGTCGTCTTGCGCCAGCCCACGAGCGCGCCGACGAGCGCGCCGAGCGGGAGCGCGCACGCGGCGCCGAGCAGGGCGGAGACCCCGTGGCCGGCGGCCAGCGGCGCGTCGTTCACCCAGGTGACCTCGCCGCTGCTGGCCACGCCGACGATCAGCGCGCCGAAGGCGGCGGCGAGCGCGGCGCCGATCCACGCGTACGTGGAGGCGGAGTGCGCGGCGTAGGCGGCGAGGTGCGGCCCGCGGGTGTCGTCGGGGGCGAGCAAGGACGTGTGGTCGTCCGGGATGCCCTGCTCGCGCATCATCGCCTTCGCCTTCCGCGCCGCCTCCTTCGTCTTGTACAGCCCGATCAGCTTCATGCGGCCGCGCTAGGGTCATCGCGCGCCCGGCGCCAGCCCGCGCGTCTTCAGCCCGCGCGTCTTCAGCGCAGCCCCATGCCCACCATGCCGAGGAGGCCGAGCAGGGTCCCGAGCCCGCCGAACGCGATCCCGAGGGCGCTCAGCGCGAGCACCGCGTAGAAGCCGTTGCCCAGCCGCTCCTTGGCGGCCCCGTCGGCGAGCACGCGGTAGATCGTCGCGCCGCCGATGAACATCGGGACGGGGCAGAGCACGAAGAAGAAGACGCCGAGCCCGCTCGTGCAGCACGTGGACAAGCCGAGCAGGCTCGCCGCGGCGGCGGCGCCGTAGAGGTTGCGGTTGGTGGTCGGGTCCTTGTCCTGGATGAGCGCGTCGGCCTGGCCGACCTGCCCGATCGCCAGGCAGCGCGCGCACACCAGCTCGCCCGACGCGTCGTAGCCGGCGCGCTCCGGATCCATCGCCTCCGCGCAGCGCGGACAGCGCGACGCCCCCTCCCGATAGGATTCCATCCGAATGGAGTATCAGCTGGCGGCTCAGGCGACCACTCGCGCGCCCTCGTCCTCTTCTCGTGCGAGGTCGAGCAGGAGCGCGGTCGTCGAGGTGCCGAGGCGATCGGGGCGCTCCACCGGCTCGAGGGTGAGCGCGAACGCGCCGCGCGTGCGGCGGAGGAGGGCGGCGAGCACGGCCCGCGGCGCCGCTCCCGTCCCGTCGGTCGCGTCCACCACCTGTCCGGCCCGCAGGAAGACCTCGGCCTCGCCGCCGTCGACGCGCAGCACGCCGGTCATCTGCTCGATGCCGGCGAGGGAGAGCAGGCTGGGCACGCCGAGCATCCCGAGATCGCCGCTCAGGTGCTCCTTGCGCGTCGGCTCGAGCTCGGTCTTCGGCGCGACCGCCGCGAGGGCCACCTCGGTGAGCGCGTCGCGCACTCCGGTGACCGAGCGGTCGACGCCCTCGGGGAGCGCCGACTGCGACAGCTCGATGCGGGTGCGGAACGTCCCGCTCTTGCTCCGCCGGGAGCGGACGGCCTGGCCCTCCACCTTCACGCTGCCGCCCTCGGGGGTGGGCAGCTCGACCCGGATGGTCTCGCCCTTGCGAAGCTGCCAGTCGGTCTCGATCGAGAGGCCCCCGAGGCTGACCGCGTCGACCCGCGCGTCCCCGCTCGAGCCGTCCTCCTTCGAGAGGCGGGCGGTGACCGCGTGTCCCGTCTCCACCTCGCCAGCCCCGAGCTCGCTCCGGGTGACGTGGAGGAGCAGCGCCTCGACCTCGGCGCGCTTGCCGGCCTCGTAGAACAGGAACTCGAAGGCGATGCCGCTGACGACCGTGCCCTCGAGCAGATCGTCGCTCTTGAGCACTCGCACCACGCGGCCGGGGACCTCGAGCTTGAGCTCCTTGTCGCGGGTGCGGATCCGGAGCGCGTGCACCGCGCCGGGGTCGACGACCAGGCTCGCATCGATGAAGAGCCCGGTCAGGCTCAGATCGCCGTGCCGGAGGACCGCGCGGTTCTCCGCGCCGCCGACCTGCACCTCGAGCGAGGCGCGGACGCGCGGGCTGCGCCGACGTTCGATGCCCATCGGGGATCCTCTACGACCCTTTCGGACGAACCTTTAGCTGCTACGACCCGGTCGATGCTCCGCTTCGAGTCTCGTGGAGGAGGCGGCCTCCGCCTCGTGCTGCTGCCCGGCGCCGCGTGCGGGCCCGACGTCTGGGAGCCGCTCGCGGAGGCGCTCGCGCCGGCGGGCTACGCGCTGGAGATCGGCGTGGTCGCCGGCTTCGGGGCCGAGCCGCCCGCGCCCGAGACGAGCTGGTCCGCGCTGCGCGCGTCGCTCCTCGCGCACCTCTCGGGCGGGCCGCCGGCGATCCTCGTCGGGCACTCGCTCGGCGGCGCGCTCGCGCTCGACGCGGCCCGGGACGCGGCGGTCCCCGGCGTGGTGCTGATCGAGTCCGGGCCCCGGCTCGGTCCGCTCGTCTACCGCACCGACTCCCTGGCGCTGCAGCGTCAGCGGGCCGCGGACATGATCGCGTCGGCCGAGGACGGCGACGCCTTCCTCGCGCTGCTGGTGGCCTCGATGAGCCCGATGTTCGTGTCGGAGCGGGCGTTCGAGCGGGTGGCCCGCGAGGCGGGGCTCTCGGAGCCGCGGGTGGTGGCCGAGCTGCTCGCGGCGCTGGTCGAGCTGGACTTCGAGCCCCCGGCGATCCCGACGCTGCACCTCGTGGGCGGGGCCGGAGCGCCGGCCCAGATCGACGCCTTCGCCGCTCAGGTCGACCGCGCCGAGCTCTTCCGCGTCCCCGGCGCGCGCCACTTCCCGATGGTCGAGGCGCCCGACGCGACCGCGTCCGCGATCCGCGACTGGATCGGACGAAGGCTGTCCACGGCGGCCGATCGGGGGCTATGATCCGGACGTGGACGGATGTGGGTGCTCACGAGGAGAGCCCCCAGGTGGGTGAAGGCGACCAGACGGGACCGGGCAAGAAGATGGCGTCGCGGCAACCGACGATGCCCCTCGGCACGGTCGACCCGGTGCGGCGAGAGCCGGCGACTCCCCCTCCGAGCGCGCCTCCGAGCGCGCCCCAGAGCGCGTCCCCGGGGACGCAGAGGATGGGGAGCGTGCCGCGGTCGGAGCGCGTCACCGCGGAGGCGGAGGTCGTGAAGCCGCCGGTGATCGCCCAGAAGGACCTGCCTCCGCTCGCGACCGATCGGTTCCTCTCGCTCACCGACACCGAGACGGTGAGCCTCGAGGACGATCCGAAGGAGCCGCCGAGCGTCGAGGCGGCGCGTCCGTCGAAGCGCGAGCGCCGCGGCGCGCTCCCGCCGGTCCGGGTGGCCGCCACCGAGCGGGAGCCCTCCGCGCTGCATCCGACGGTGACCCGCGGGGCGCGAGGGAGCGGCGTGTGGACGGCGCTGATCGTCTCGGTGATCGCGGTCACGCTGGTCGCCGCGTTCTTGCTCTGGTCGTGACTGACCGTTCGCCCGCCGTGGCGTCGATCTTGCTGCTCTTCGCGGGGGAGGGTCGCGGTGACCCAACCCGGCACATCGAAGGGGGAGATCGACATGAGGCCCATCATCGCGCTCGCGCTGGCGCTCGCTGGCTGCACGGCGGAGGTGCCCGCGCCGGACATCCGGCCGGTCACCGAGGTCCGAGGGGAGCTTCCGCCCGCCGACCTGGAGGCGTTCGTCGCGGCTCACCCCCTGCACGGTCTCGAGGGCATGCCGAGCGGCGTCACCGTCGAGCCCGACTCCGGCCGGCGCCTCGTGCTGCTGGAGCACGGGGCGCTCCACGACCTCGACACGCTCGCGTCCGTCTGGCAGGGCGCCTCGCCCGATCCGCGGTTCGGCTTCACCGACGTGAGCGCCCTCGGAGAGGGCTGGGTCGCGCTGACCTCGCGCAGCGACGGCTTCGTCATGCACCTCGACGCCGGCACCCCCAGCCCGCACTTCTGCTACGAGCCCGGCTGGTGGGACCCGGCGGAGATGGAGGACCCCGTGCAGCTCTCGCTCGCGGTGGCCCACGACCCCGAGAGCGGTCGCCTCTACGCGCAGCCCCGCACCATCGAGAACGGCGGCTTCGGCGCCATCACCGAGAGCTTCGTCGCCGCCTACGCCGAGGAGGGCGGAGAGGATCTCACCTGGTGGGGCCTCGACCCGAGCTACGCGGCGACCGGCATGGCGGTGCTCGAGCCCGGGAGCGAGACTGCGCACGCGACCTTGCTCCTCGGGCACGGCGACGTGTTGCAGCGCTTCGACGCGGAGCGCGGCGAGCTGGGGCCCGAGGTCTCGCTCCGCGAGCACCACGTCGAGCAGATCGGTGGCCTCGCGATCGATCGCGAGCGGGGCACCCTCCTCGTGCTCGACAGCGCCCGGTCGCTGGTGCTCGAGCTGCGGGTGAGCGCCCTGCAGCTGTGAGCGAGCCGCAGCTGTGAGCGAGCCGCGGTTGTGAGCGAGCCGCGGTTGTGAGCAAGCAGGGCGGCACCTACCCTCGCGGAGTGGTCTCCCCGCTCTCGCTGCTGACCAAGAGGCTGGCCCGCGCCGATCGCATGCGGCGGCGGGCCGTCGACGTGCGCGACGCGGAGCTCGCGCGGGTCATGCAGCCCCTGAAGAAGACCCCGGCGGCGCGCGGCGCGACCCGCATCCGGGAGCGGAGGCTGCTCACCGAGTCGCTCCTGATGCTGAAGCTCGATCGGCCCGCGGGCTTCGAGCTCACGCCCGGCCAGCACCTGAAGCTCGAGGTCGGTGGGCAGAGCCGGAAGTACACCATCTGCTCCGCGCCCCACGAGCCGTGGCTCGAGCTCTTCGTCGAGCGGCAGCCGGGCGGGACGTTCACGCCGAAGCTCATGGCGCTGCCGGTGGGCGCGCAGGTCGGCGTGCGGAGGGCCAGCGGCTCCTTCGCGCGCTCCGATCGGCACCGGGTCCACGTGATGGTCGCCACCGTGACCGGCGTCGCCCCGTTCGTGAGCATGATCCGGGACGCGCGCCATCGCGGCGACGACGCGGAGTTCCACGTGCTGCACGGCGCGAGCTACGCCGACGAGCTGGGCTACCGCGACGAGCTCTCCGCGAAGGCGACCTACGTGCCCGTGGTCAGCCGACCGACCGAGCCCCGCAACGCCGGCTGGACCGGCGAGACCGGTCGGGTGAACGCGCTGCTCCCCGCCTACCTCGCCCGGCGCGGCCTCGGGCCGGACCGCACGATGATCTACGCGTGCGGTCACCCCGGCATGGTCGAGGCCGTCCGGGCGGAGGCGAAGCGGCTCGGCTACGCCGTGCGGGACGAAGACTACGGGTGAATCCGCCGCGCCCAGCTGCTATGGCAGCGGCATGAAGCGCCTGTCGGCCCTCGTGGCCCTCGCCCTCTTCGCGTGCGGTTCTCCCGAAGAGACGTCCTCCGAGACCTCGACGTCCCCGGCGCCTCCGCCCGAGACCGCCGGCGCCGAGCGCGCCGCGGTGCCCGAGGGGAGGCTCCCGAGCGACGTCGTGCCCACGCGCTACTCCCTCTCGCTCGCGATCGACCCGCGCCGAGAGCGCTTCACCGGCGTGGCCGAGATCACGGTGCGACTGCCCCGGCGCATGGATCGCGTCTTCCTGCACGGCGAGGGGCTCGACGTGCGCGACGCGGCGGTGGTGCCGGCGGGGCGCGATGCGATCGAGGCGCAGTGGGAGGTGGTCAGCGAGGAGCGGCAGCTCGCGGCGATCGTGCCCGCGCGGCCGGTGGGCCCGGGCAACGTGCGCCTCCGCATCACCTACGGCGCCGACTTCGACCGCACCCTCGAGGGCCTCTACCGGGTGGAGCAGGGCGAGCACGCCTACGCGTTCACCCAGATGGAGCCGCTCGGCGCCCGCAAGGCGTTCCCGAGCTTCGACGAGCCGTCGTTCAAGACGCCGTACGACGTGACGCTGGTGGTGCCCGCGGAGATGACGGCCATCGCCAACGCGCGCGAGCTGAACGCGGAGGAGACGACCGGCGGCATGCGCCGGGTGCGCTTCGCCACCACCGAGCCGCTGCCGACCTATCTCGTCGCGTTCGCGGTCGGTCCCTTCGACGTGGTCGAGGGGGAGGCGGTGGCCACCAGCGACGTGCGCAGCCGCCCGGTGCCGCTCCGCGGCGTCGCGCCGGCGGGGCAGGGGGAGCAGCTCGCTCACGCGCTCGAGCACACCGGCGCGATCCTCACCGCGCTCGAGACCTACTTCGGCATCCCGTACCCGTACGACAAGCTCGACGTCATCGCGGTGCCCGACTTCGCGGCCGGCGCGATGGAGAACCCCGGCGCGGTGACCTTCCGCGACTCGCTGCTCCTCCTCGGCGAGGACGCGCCGATCCGTCAGCAGCGCGGCTTCGCCTACGTGATGGCTCACGAGCTGGCCCACCAGTGGTTCGGCAACCTGGTCACCACCGCGTGGTGGGACGACCTCTGGCTCAACGAGGCCTTCGCGACCTGGATGGAGACCCAGATCATCCAGGAGACGTTCCCGCAGTTCGCGCCGCAGATCACCGAGATGAACGTGGCCCTCGGGGCGATGGAGGCCGACAGCCTGCGGAGCGCGCGGCAGATCCGGCAGCCCATCGAGAGCGACCACGACATCCACAACGCCTTCGACAGCATCACCTACAGCAAGGGCAACGCGATGCTCGCGATGTTCGAGCGGTGGCTGACGCCCGAGGTGTTCCGGCGCGGGGTGCAGGCCTACCTCCGCGAGCACGCCGAGGGGAACGCCACGGCCGACGACCTGCTCGACGCCCTCGGCGCCGCCGCGGAGCGTGACCTGCGCGGGCCGTTCGAGAGCTTCCTGAACCAGCCGGGGGTGCCGCTCGTCGAGGTCACCCCGGTCTGCGAGGGCGAGACCGGCTCGCTCGCGCTCCGCCAGAGTCGCTACCTGCCGCTCGGCAGTCAGGCGAGCGCGTCGCGCACCTGGCAGGTCCCGTTCTGCGCGCGCTACCACGCGGGCGGCGAGGTGCGGCAGGTCTGTGAGCTGGTGACCGAGGCCGATGCCACGGTGAGCCTGGAGGGCGGCTGCGCCGACTGGGTGATGCCGAACGCCGGCGGCGTCGGCTACTACCGCTGGACGCTGCCGAGCGAGGCGCTCGAGGGCCTGCGCAGCCGCGGCCTCCGCGAGCTCGACGTGCGCGAGACGATGAGCTTCGCCGACAGCATCGAGGCGGGCTTCCTCGCGGGGCGCATCTCCTACGCCGACGCGATGAACGCGCTGACCCCGCTGGTCCGGCGCGAGGAGCGGGCCCTGGCCACCGCGCCGATGGAGCTGACCGAGCTCGCCGTCGACCGGCTGCTCGACGGCGACGACCGGGAGCGCGCGCAGGTCTGGGCCCAGCGGCTCTACCGTCCGCAGCGCCGTCGGCTCGGCTGGGACGCGCGGCGCGGCGAGGATCCGGAGACCGCGCTGCTGCGGGCCGAGGTCCTGGGCTTCCTCGCGCGGGTGGCCGACGACCCGATCGTGCGTCGCGACGCGGCCCGCCGCGGGCGCGCCTACCTCGGCCTCGGCGCGGGCGGCGAGATCCAGCCCGACGCGGTCGCGCCCGACCTCGCGGCGATGGCGGTCACGGTGGCGATCCAGGAGGGCGGCGAGCCCGTCTTCGAGCACGCGCTCGCCCGGTTCCGGGCCGCGAGTGACCCGATGGTGCGCGGCAACCTGCTCCGCGGCCTGAGCGGCGCGCGCACGGAGGCGCTCGGATCCGCGGTGCTCGGCCTCACGCTGGACGAGGGCGTGCGCGTCAACGAGATCTTCCGGCCGCTGATGGGGCAGATGGGCGAGCGCGAGAGCCGCGAGCGCACCTGGACCTGGCTGCAGGAGAACTACGACGCGCTGCTCGGCCGGATGGGCCCGGGCTACGCGGGCTATCTGCCCTACGCCGGGACCGCCTTCTGCGAAGCGGGCAAGGCGCAGCAGCTGCGCGCGTTCTTCGAGCCGCGCGTGGCGGCGACCCAGGGCGGCCCCCGCAACCTCGAGGCCGCCGTGGAGAGCGTGGAGCTCTGCGCCGCCCGGGTGGAGCACGCCCGCGGCGACGCGGCCGCCTTCTTCAGGTAGCCTCGGCGCGGTGAGCGCTCCCACGAAGCGGAAGAAGCCGGTCGGGCTCATCCTGCTCACGCTCGGCTTCGTGCTCACCATCCTCTGCGGGGGAGGGTGGGCGCTCTACGTGTTCGTGCTGCTCGAGCCGGAGGCCGAGCCGGTGCCGCTGCCCGAGCCGGAGCCCGTAGCGGTCCCCGAGCCCGAGCCCGAGCCCGAGCCGGAACCGGAGCCCGAGCCGGAGCCCGAGCCGGAGCCCGAGCCGGAACCGGAGCCCGAGCCGGAGCCCGAGCCGGAACCGGAGCCCGAGCGGCCCCCGACGCGTCGGGGCGGAGCCTGGTGGCGCAACCAGCGGTAGATCGGTTATCCCCCTGCCGTGAGCGACGAGAAACCGAGCGGGCCCCGCTGGGCCAAGGGTGATCAGGTGGCCGTGGTGGCCGGGCGCAAGAACCTCGGCGTGCGCGGTGAGGTCTTCTGGGTCGGCGAGAACAAGTACGGCCCCGGCTGGCGCTACGGCCTCCGCGACTCGATGGGCGAGACCATCTGGGCGTCGGAGGACAACCTCGGCCCGCCCGAGGAGGCGCCGCCCGAGCCGGAGCGCGAGGTCCGCCCGGTCCTCGAGAAGGGCACCATCGTCGAGATCACGAGCGGCCGCGAGGGCGTCGGTCAGCAGGGCGAGGTGTTCTGGGTCGGCGACTCGCGCTACGGCGCGGGCAAGCGCTACGGCATCAAGGCGCAGGACGGCGAGACGTGGTGGGCCGACGAGGCCCAGGTCGAGGTGATCAGCGCCCCCGCCAAGCAGGAGGCGGCGTCCTCCCCCGACGCGGCCCCGTCCGATCCCGGCGCCCCGCCGCCGCCGGACGCGCCGATGCCGGAGGCGGACGAGTTCGCCGACTTCGTCGACGAAGCCGACGCTTTCCCGGATGACGAAGACATCCCGTTCTAAGAACCCCCCCAACCCCCGTGCCCCTGCCCGTGCCCCTGCCCGTGCCCGCGCCGTAAGGCGGGCTTCGGGGCAATTTATCTCTCGCAGAGTCGCAGAGACGCAGAGGGGTCGAGGTGGCAGCGGGATGGAGGCCGACCGGCCCCTACCGCGCCAGCTTCTCTTCCTCCCCGTCTGAGCGTCAGGTGGGCTTCGGGGGCAAATTATCTCTCGCAAAGACGCAAAGACGCAAAGACGCAAAGGGGCGGGGTGGCAGCGGGATGGAGGCCGGCCGGCCCCTACCGCGCCAGCTCCTCTTCCTCCCCGTCTGAGCGTCAGGTGGGCTTCGGGGGCAATTTATCTCTCGCAGAGTCGCAGAGACGCAGAGGGGGCGGGGTGGCAGCGGTCGGGTCGGCGGCCGGCCTCTCCCGCGCCAGCGCCTCCTCCTCCCCGTCAGAGCGTCC
>JAYZQJ010000208.1:0-36390 GCA_036149055.1 Myxococcota bacterium
CCCCAGCGCGGGGCGCTGGGTCCCCTGCGGCTCGCGCTCGCGCTGCGCGCGAGCTGGCCGCCCGCTGCCGCGGGATCGAACACAGGTGGTAGTGCGTTCGGCGACCTCGCTGCGCTCGTCGCCTGCCGTCGTCTCGGGTCGGTGTTTGCCGCCTCTCGAGCGCGAGGCTCGTCGAGCTTCAGCGGCGCAGGTAGATCGCGCCGCGGGGGTCGGCGACGCCCGTGAGGTGGTTCTGCGCGTTCTCCCCGCATGGGTCGTGCGTGGGCCAGTTCATGTCGGTGGTGCCGTCCCAGTAGTAGTAGAGCCGGTCGTGCATCAGGGCCGGGCCGCGCTGGTTGAGGGCGAGCTGGTAGGGCAGCACGTCGAGGCAGCGGCCGGTGATGTCGCGCACCAGGCGGCAGCTCATGTCGCCCGCGCGCCAGTCCACCAGGCTGCCGCCGTCCTCGTCGCAGGCGACCCAGTCGTTGATGGTCGAGGTGACCAGCAGCGAGCCGCCGAGCTCCGCCCAGCGACCGAACTCGAGCGCGCCGAAGTCGCTCGGGTCGGTCGGCGCCGAGGTCGAGACCGGCGTGGTGGGGACGGCGGGGTTGAGCGTCCAGCTCGGGATTGGCGTGACCGCGTTCTCGCCCCGGCTGAAGCTGCCGTAGTTCGTGAAGGTGTAGCTGTAGACCAGCGTCCAGCCGCCGCCGTCGGTGGTCATGTCGCACCACACGTCGAGCGCCGGCTCCCCCGCGCCCTCGCCGTCGGGGTCGATGGTGTAGGCGCCGTCGCCGGTCGACTCGCCCATCTCCAGGATCTCGAGGCAGTCGCGCCGGATCGGCGGCGGCGGCCCCGCGTCGAAGCCGGAGTCCGGGACGCCGGTGTCCGCGACGGTGCCGTCCGGCGGCACGACCCCGCCGTCGCGCGTCATCAGCCCCGCGTCCCGTCCCCTCGCCCCCGCGTCGGGCGCGGCCGCGTCCTCGCCCCCGGGCTCGATCAGCCCTCCCTTGTCGAGCGAGCAGCCGGCGGTCAGCAAGAGGAGGACACACGACGTCCGTGCGAGCATCCACTCAGACTACACGAATCCGACAGAATCAGGGCCATTCGGGCTGTCCGCCGCCGACGTAGTCGCCCAGGTCGGGTGCGTCCGGGTCCATGACCGTGCAGATGAAGCCGGGCCTACGGCGATAGGCCTCCAGCGCCGCGATGACCTCCGGCGAGCGGAGCGCCTCCGCGCAGGCCGCGAAGATCTGCTCCTTGGCGATCTTCCTGTCCGCTTCGAGGAGCCACTGCTCGAGCTCGGCCCCGCGAGGCCACTGGCCGGTGTCGCCCTTGGCGAAGTTGTAGAGCCGCCACGCCGCGATCTCGGACGTTGGGTCCTCGTCGACGATGGGGTCTTCGTCGGCCGTCAGGAAGCTGAGCTCCAGGTATCCGTGCCAGGGCATGCAGCCGAGGTCGAAGCCGCGCATCTCCTCGTCTGCCAGGCGAGGATGAGCGGCGGCCAGCTCATCCGCCACGGCGGTCGCGAGCGCGTCCCGGAACTCGTCCAGCGTCATCTTCACTCTCCGGGCGCCGGTCGGCCGTTGGGGGTGCCGTAGCCCAGGGTCCGGATGTCGACGACCTGGCCGGACTCGAAGGTCACGACGCGCACGAAGCGCTGAGGGCCGAAGTCGTAGACCCAGTCCTCGAGCTCGACCGCGACGGTGATCGTGTCGCTGATCACCGAGCCGTCGGGGAGCTGGCGGTGGATGGTGCGGCTGCGCTCGACCACGCGCACCCGGATCTCGGTCGGCTCACCGCAGACCTCGCGCACCCGCGGCGACGCGTCGCCCTGACGCACGAGCCGGTTGCCGCACTGCATCGCGTGGGCGGTGGTCGCGTGAACGGTGGCGCCGCCGAAGAGGGCCAGCGCGAGGCAGAACGAAGCAAGTCTCATGGGTCCCCCGTGTCGCCCTCGTCAGGGCGCGCTCATCCCGTGGGAGCGAGCGTCGATCAACGCGCACTCCGAACCGCGACATTCCCAGTCGGCCCGGAAGCCGCAGCCGGTGCTCTCCCAGCGCTCGCCGCGGTCGTGATCGACCCGTACGTTGCGCCAGTCGCACCGGAACTCGCTCCCGTGATGCTGCTGCACCACCTGGACCTGACGGGCGCCGCAGCCCCCGAGCAGCAGGATGCAAGACAGCGAGACCCAACCGCGGAACGTCACGACCGCAGGGTAGCGCGCCCCGACTCGGGGTCGAGGGTCACCGACACACGAGGACGCTGAACTCGACGCGGCGGTTGGTGGCGCCAGGATCGAGGTGAGAGCGAGCGTGATGCGGGTCATGTCGGTTCCTCCAGTTCGAGAGTCGGGCCGGCTCATCGCCCCGCGCGCGCGCCGGTTGCGCGATAAAGTGAGATCCATGCGCCCGGCGCTCCTGCTCCTCCTCCTGCTCGGCTGCGACGGCTCGCTCGACGCGCCGGACGCGAGCCCGGAGGCGGACGTGGGCCCGACCGAGCCGGGGTGCGCGGACCTCGAGACCCGGGTGGTCTGCGAGGAGGGCTGCCGGCGCGAGGCCTGCCGCGGCGACGAGGTCTGCGAGGCGGCCGCCTGCGTGCCGTGGACGGAGGCGACGCTCTTCGCGGACTTCACGCTCGACGTCTCCGGGCTGCGAGCGAGCGTCGAGGTGCTCCCGGGGGGCTTCCCGCGGCGGCACCTCGAGGCGCTCCGCTTCGACTTCGGGGACGGGACGGCGGGGTGGGGCGAGCGGCTCCGTCACGCGTACGCGGCCCCGGGCGTCTATCCGGTCGAGCTCGAGGTGCGCCTGACCGACGGCCGCGTCCTGTCGGCGCGCAAGCTGGCCGCGCTCGGATCGCTCGACGAGCATCGCCCGCTGCGCCTGACGGTGAACGCGATCCCCGAGGCGCTGAACGGGAGCGCGCCGTACCCACGCGAGGTCGGCGCGCCGGTGCCCTTCCACCTGCGGGTGCCGCGGTCGGGCTTCACGGTGGACGTGACCCTGCTGCCCGCGCCCGGCGACGCGATCGATCCATCGGCGGTCACGCTCCGGAGCGAGCCGCCGTTCGGCGCGCCGACGCTCGCCTTCGACGCGGACGGCGTGCGCGGCGTCTGGGAGGTGGACGCGGACGCGCCGGAGGGCCTGGTGACCTTCGTCGCCGAGGTGACCAGCGAGGGCGGCGCCCGGCACGAGGCCCGGCTCACCGTCGAGGCGGTCGCCTTCGGCCCGGAGCTCGACCCCTTCGACGCCCCGCTGACCTGGCTCTTCCGGCTCGACACCGACTTCTTCACCACCCGGCGGGCGGCAGGCGGAGGCCTCGAGAGCGCGCCGACGCCGAACGGCGAGCCCGACCTCCTCGAGGAGCTGCGCCTCCTCGGCGCGCAGGGCGGGGACGCGGCGCTCGACGCGGCCTTCCTGCGCTGGATCCTCGACGCCATCCGCGGGCAGACCCTGCGGGTCTACGAGGGCGAGATCCCCCTCGACGTGGTCTGGCAGGGCGACCCGGGCGCGCCGGACCCGGCCGCGTTCCGACCCGACGGCGCGTTCTCGATGATGCGCTTCGGCGGCGTCTTCGACGGCTTCGTGGGCTTCAGCGGCATCTCGCCGCACCACGCCGAGCGCATGGACGACTCCACCGCCGACCGCGGCGTGGCCACCGCGAGCTTGTTCTCCATCTTGCTCACCACGCCGGTGGTCTCCTCCGCGCTCGCGCCGATCGATCCCGCGCGCGGTCAGCCGATCGGCGCGCACCCCGCCGACGCCGCGGTGCTCGACCCGGGCTTCGATCCCTGGGGCGACGTCGAGCCCGACGCGCTCGCCCGCTACGAGACGCTGCGCACGCTGGCCCGCTACCTCGCGCTCGTCGTCTCCTCGGTGACCGCGCACGAGATGGGCCACGCGATGGGCTTGATGCCGAACGGCGCGCCGCCGGCGGGCTTCTTCGGCGACACCCCCGAGCCGCTCTTCGTCGGCGACGAGCGCACCGACCCGTGGCACGCGGACCTGCCGGGCCTGAACCTCATGCAGGCGGGCGGCGACTACCTCGGAGTGGTCGACGACGCCCTGGCCTCTCTCGAGCTCCCGCCGGGCGCGGACCTGCTGCGCATCGCCGAGATCCTCGCGCTCGAGAACCGCCCCTCCGCCTACGCCCGCGCCTACCTCGAGGGCCGCCTCACCTACGTGGACGGCGGCGCCGGGCGAGGCGGCGCCGTCGGCTGCCGTCGGTGAGGTAGGCTCGTCCCCATGGCCCTCCCCGTCCGCTCGGCCGATCACCTCACGCGGTGCCTCTCGTGCCGCGTGCACATTCGCGCCGCAGCCCGCCCCAGCCTCACCGACTGTCCTTTCTGCGGCGCCAACCTTCACCGCGATCGTGGGCGATGGGTGAACACCGGGCGCAGCGGGCTGCTCGCCGGGGCGCTGCTCGCGTTCACGGCGTGCAGTGAGGAGCCGCCGCCGGAGCCGAGCCCGGCGCCTCCCTCCGCGCAGCTCGGGCAGACCGCGCCCTCCGACCCGGCGCTCTCCGACCCCGCGTCCGAGATCGAGGCGACCCACGAGCCGACGGACCAGTTCGAGGCGGAGCCAGCGGATCGCCCGCCGTCGGCTCCGCGCTACGGGCTCGCCCCGAGTCCGCGCCCCCAGCGGTCGATCGTCAACCCGTTCGAGCCCGAGCCGAGTGCAGCCAGCGAGCCCTCGGTCCTCGATCCGTTCGAGTAGACCCGACGCGACAGTCGCACGTCGAACGGGGTATCTTCAGCCGAACCGGAGGTCTCGCCTTGAAGCCGATCAAGTCCCGCCATGGTCTGACCCGCTGCACCGCGTGCCGCTCGCACATCCGCGCCGCCGAGCGCCCGAGCGGGACGAGCTGCCCCTTCTGCGGGGCCAACCTCGTGACCGGGAGGCGGAGGATCACGGCCCCGACCGGGCGGAGCGGCCTGGTCGCCGGCGCCCTCCTCGCGTTCTCGGTGACCGCCTGCGGCGGCTCGAGCCCCGAGGCCGACGAGCCCACTCAGCAGGTCGCGGACGACGACGCGCCGGTCACCAGCGAGGATCCGCCGCCGGCCGACGACCAGTACGCCGACGATCCCGCCGACGACAACGCCGCGGTGGCCGAGTACGGCATGGCGATGCCGGAGGACGAGTACGAGGACGAGCCGTCCGACAGCCCGCGCCCGTCGCCGCGCTACGGCCTCGCGCCGGGACCGCGCTGATGGCGACGCGCTCCCGGCCCGGGCTCACCGTCTGCCCGCGCTGCCGCGCGCACGTCCAGGCCGGGGAGAGGCCGTCGACCACCGTCTGCCCGTTCTGCGAGGCGCCCCGCGTCGGCGCCGTCGGGCGGAGCGGCGTGCTCGCGGGGGCCCTGCTCGCCTTCGCCTGCGCGGGCCCGGACGCCCCCAGCGCCGAGCCGGAGCCGAGGCCGGACGAGCCGGTGGACGTCTTCGAGCCGTCCGACGAGAACATCGAGGTCGAGGCCTACGGGGCCGCGCCCCTGCCGGAGGACGAGCTCCCGCCCGAGCCGGACACCGAAGACGACGACGGCTGGCGCCCGCCGCCCGATGATCCGCCGGACGAGCCCATGTACGGCATCGCGCCGTGAGCGAGGCGGACGTGAGCCAGGCGCGCCCGAGGCCGCCGGTCGGCGCCACCCCCGAGGAGCGACCGCGGGATCTGATCCGCGGCGCGGCCACCGGTGACGAGGCGGCGATCAGCTACGTGGTCTGGGAGATCACGCTCGCCTGCGATCTCGGCTGCCGGCACTGCGGCTCGCGCGCGGGCAAGGCGCGCTCGGACGAGCTGAGCACCGAGGAGTGCCTCGACGTCGTGCGCCAGCTCCAGGACCTCGGCGTGCGGGAGGTGACCCTCATCGGCGGCGAGGCCTACCTCCGGGAGGACTGGGACGTCATCGCCCGCGCGATCGTCGACGCGGGGATGCGCTGCGGGATCACCACCGGCGGCCGCAACCTGGACGCGGAGCGCGTGGCCCGGGCGGAGGCGGCGGGCATCTCGACCATCAGCGTCTCGATCGACGGCCTGGAGCGCACCCACGATCTCCAGCGCGGGGCGCGGGGCTCCTTCCGCGCGGCGGTGGAGGCGGCGGAGCGGGTCTCGGCCAGCTCGATGCGGCTCGCGACCAACACCCAGATCAACCGGCTCTCCATGCCCGAGCTCGTGGCGATGGCCGATCTCCTGATCGCGCTCGGCTCCGAGGCCTGGCAGCTCCAGATCACGGTGCCGATGGGCCGCGCCGCGGATCGGCCGGAGCTCCTGCTGCAGCCTCACGATCTGCTCGAGCTCTTCCCGCTGCTCGTCTGGATCAAGCAGAACAAGCTGCAGCCCAACGGGATCCGCGCCTTCCCCGGCAACAACATCGGCTACTTCTCGCACTTCGAGGAGCTGCTCCGCTACGGCGGCGCGGGCGGCACGCACTGGGCGGGCTGCGGCGCGGGGACGAGCTGCCTCGGGGTCGAGGCCGACGGCAAGGTGAAGGGCTGCCCGAGCCTCCCCTCGAACGAGTGGACCGGCGGCCTGACCCGCGAGCGCTCGGTCCGCGAGATCGTCGAGCAGACCGACGAGCTGACCCACCTCGGCGCCCGCACCCGCGACGACCTCTGGGGCTTCTGCGGCACCTGCTACTACGCCGACGTGTGCAAGGCCGGGTGCACCTGGACCTCCACCGTCCTGATGGGCCGCCCCGGGAACAACCCCTACTGCATCCACCGCGCCCTCGAGCACGAGAAGCAGGGCGTCCGGGAGCGCCTCGTCCGCGTCGAGGCCGCGCCCGGCGATCCCTTCGACCACGGCCGCTTCGAGACCCTCCTCGAGCCGCTGCCGACCGCGACCGAGGCGACCATCCTCGGGGTGCCGCTCGAGCGGGTCATGACGCTCGGCGTCGACAGCCCCGGCCTCATCGACGAGGCCGAGGGCAAGCGCCGCCTCCGCATCCTGCGCTGAGCGGTGGGCCGAGCGGCAGGGCGATCGCTCACTCCCGGTAGGCGTTCGCGTCGATGTCGTGGCGGCGGAGGAGGTCGTGGAAGTCGGTGCGGTTGCGGCCGGAGAGGCGGGCCGCGGCGGTGACGTTGCCGCGGCAGCGCCTCAGGCACTCCTCGAGGTAGGCGCGGTCGAACGCCTCGCGCGCGTCCCGCATGCTCGGGAGCGCGCTCGACCCGGTCATCGCCCGGGACGCGTCGCGCACCACATCGTCCGTCGGCGGGGCGTCCGGCGCGGGCGGCGGCTCGACCGCGGCGTCCGCGCGCAGCTCCGGGAGCACGGCGGCGATCTCCTTGGGCCCCACCCGCCCGTCGTGCGCGAGGAGCGCCGCGCCGGTCATCACGTTCGCCAGCTCGCGCACGTTGCCGGGCCAGGGGTGACGGCAGAGGAGGCGGACCGCGTCGGCGTCGAGGCGCGCCCGCCCCACGCCGTCTCGCTGGGCGGCGCGGTTGAGGAAGAGATCGGCGAGCGGCGGGATGTCCTCGCGTCGCTCGCGGAGCGCGGGCATGCGCACCGGCACCACGTGCAGCCGGAAGTACAGATCCTCCCGGAAGCGACCGGCCGTGACCGCCTCCTCGAGGTCTCGGTTGGTCGCCGCGACGATGCGCACGTCGCAGTCGCGCTCGCTGGTGGCGCCGAGCGGGGTGTAGCGCCGCTCCTGCAGGACGCGCAGGAGCTTGGCCTGCACGGACAGGGGAGCGTCGGCCACCTCGTCGAGGAAGAGGGTGCCGCCCTCGGCGACCTCGAGGAGCCCCTTCTTGTCGCGGTGCGCGCTCGTGAAGGCGCCGCGGACGTGGCCGAACAGCTCGCTCTCGAGCAGCTCCGGCGGCAGGGCCGCGCAGTTGAGGGCGACGAAGCGCCGGCCGCGTCTCGGGCTCAGCGCGTGCACGCTCCGGGCGGCGAGCTCCTTGCCGGTGCCCGACTCGCCGGTGACCAGCACGCTGACCTCGGACGGCGCGATCCGCGCGATGAGCGAGCGCACCTGCTGGATCGCGTCGCTGGTGCCGGTGAGGCAGTCGCCCTCCGCCGTCTCCCCGACCATGCGCCGGAAGCGCGCGAGCTGTCGCCGGAGCTGGAGGCCCTCCTGAGCGTGCTCGAGCGTCTGGAGCAGCTCGTGATCGTGAAAGGGCTTCGTGAGGAAGCCGTACGCGCCGAGCTGGGTCGCCTCCACCGCCGCCTCGATGCTGCCGTGGGCCGTCAGGATCACCACCGGGAGATCGGAGTCGAGCTCCCGGATGCGCTGCAGGACCTGCATGCCGTCGGCGTCCTCGAGGCGCAGGTCGAGGATGACCACGTCGAAGAGCTCGCGGGTCAACAGCTCCAGCGCCCCGCGCGCGGTGCCTTCGGTCGTGACCGCGTAGCCGTGGTGCTCCAGCCGCATGCCGATGAGCACGCAGAGATCCTCTTCGTCGTCGACGACGAGCACGTGGGTGGGGGCGCTCATGCCAAGGCTCCCGGCTCTGGG
This sequence comes from Myxococcota bacterium, assembly GCA_036149055.1. Taxonomy (GTDB): domain Bacteria; phylum Myxococcota_A; class Polyangia; order Polyangiales; family Sandaracinaceae; genus JAVJQK01. The sequence continues at coordinate 8,428 of JAYZQJ010000208.1, forward strand.
GCCCGGAGGCCGCCGCGTCCAGACGCGCAAGGCACGGTGAGCCGGAAGACGCTGCCTTCGTCCGAGCTCTCGAGGGTCAGCGTGCCGCCGTGCGCCTCCGCCACCTCCCGCGCCAGCGAGAGCCCGAGGCCCACGCCGACGCTCTTGGGCGACCTCGGGACCGAGCGGGTGACGAACGGCTCGAAGATGGTCTCGGCGAGGTCGGCGGGGACCCCGGGGCCGGTGTCACGCACGTCGACGCTCACCCACCGGCGGTCGGCGGTCACCTGTCGCGCCACCGTGACCACGCTCCCTCGCGGCGACACCGCCACCGCGTTGCGTACGAGGTTGGCGAGCGCGTGCTCCACCAGCGCGTCGTCCAGGTCGCAGAGCGCCGGAGGGCCCTCGCGCTCGACCGCGAGCTCGACCCCCGAGGTCTTCGCGTCGCGCCCCTCCTGCTCGAGCGCGGCGTCGATGACTCCGTCGATCGGGGTGCCGTGCCGGACCCGCAGGGGAGAGCCGGCCCGGAGGCGGGACAGGTCGAGGATGGAGGTGACGGTGCGGATCTGGCGCTCGCAGGCGGTCCGCGCGATCGCCACCACCCGGAGCTGCCGGGCGTCGAGCGCGCCCACCGCTCCGTCGGCCAGGAGCGCGAGCGCCTCGCGCATCTTGGAGAGCGGCGTCCGCAGCTCGTGCGAGCAGGATGCGATGAACCCCTGCTTGAGCGCGTCGAGCTCGGCGAGGCGGCGCCGCATGCTCTCGAGCTCTCCTCCGAACTCGACCAGCTCGGCGGGCCCGCCGACGTCGCGCACCGGCGTCCCGAGCTCTCCTTCGCCGAGCTTGCGCGCGGTGCGGGTGAGGGCGACGAGGGGCGCGGTGACGCTGCGGGCGAGGGCGAGCGACACGAGCGAGCCGACCGCGAACGCGACGCCGAACAGGATCAGGCCGCCCCACACGCCCGCGTTCCCGAGGCTGCGCATCTCCTCCTCTCGCGCGATGATCGCGTCGTGGAGGCCGGCCATGCGGTCCACCCACACGTTCGTCAGCTCCTCGTCGAGGGCCGAGCGCCGCGCCTGGAAGGCGCCCGACGTCACCCGACCGCAGGCCTCGAGCGTGTCCATCTGGAGCGCGAGCGTCACGTAGCGCTCGCTGACCTGCGTGAGGTTCGGGTGCGCGTTCGGGGTGCGGTCCAGCATCTGGCGCAGCTCGTCGGCCGCGGTCAACACGTCGCTCCTGACCCGCGGTGACCACGAGGGGTCGCGCGCGCACCGCTCGGCGGCGTGGCGGAGGGCGACGTCCAGGCGCCAGCCGGCGCTGTGCAGCTCGGCCTCGCTGTCGAGCGACGACAGCTCGCGGAGGCGGAGCTGGGCCAGCGCCGACGTCATCCGGTTCATCGAGACGAGCACGAGGGTCATCGCCACCGCGACGATGGCGAGGGGGATCGAGACCGAGAGCAACAGCCGGGGAAACAGACGCATCGGTGCCGCGGACCAGAGCACGTTCCGTGACAGCGGGCGACGTGGCGGCCGCCGAGGAGGGCGTCGGTCCTCACCGACACTGTCGGTGTTCGGGGGCGTCGGTCCTGACCGACGGTGCGCCAGGATCGCGCGGGGAGGGCGCCGGCTCGCTTGGCACGAGGACTGCCATGTCGCCCTCGCATGAACCGCCACGCCGAGCACTGGGTCTGGGCCGCCTCCGAGACGACACGCGAGCTGCGGGACTCGTTCGCCCGGCGTGGCCTGGCCCGCAACGTCGCCGCCGGGATCTCGACCGCGCTCGTCGCGCTGCCGCTCAACATCGCCCTCGCGCTCGCCTGCGATCTGCCCGCCAGCGTGGGCCTCTGGACCGGGGCGCTCGCGGGGATCGTCGGCGCGGTGCTCGGCGGCGCGCGCCTCCAGATCACCGGGCCGGAGGTGGCGCTCGCCCCGATGTCGTACGCGATCGTCAGCGAGCACGGGCTCGACGGTCTGCTCTGGTGCACGCTCCTCGCGGGCCTGCTGCAAGTCGTCTTCGGCGCGGCCCGGCTCGGGCGCTACGTGCGCGCCATCCCCGCCCCGGTGATCCTGGGGTTCATGATCGCGGTGGGCCTGATGGTCCTCGACGGTCAGCTCCCCCGGCTGCTGGGCATGCCCGACGAGACGCGCAGCCTGTTCGACGCGATCACGCTCGGCCGCGCGACCCTCGATCCCACGCCCACCCTGCTCGGGCTCGCGGGCTGCGCGCTCGTGGTCGGCCTGCCGCGGCTGCACCCGCGCATCCCCGCGCCGCTCGTCGCGGTCGCCGTCGTGATGTTCCTGGTGTGGGCGCTCGCGCTGCGCGTGCCTCACGTGCCCGACGTCGACAGCGTGCACCCCGCGTTCGGGCTGCGCGCGCTCTCGACCGGGGAGCTCGTCGCGCTCCTGCCGAGCGCGCTCGGCCTCGCGCTCCTGGCGTCGCTGGACTCGCTGCTGAGCGCGGTGAGCCTCGACGCGCGCATGGGCACGCGGCACCGGAGCGACCAGGAGCTCGTGGCGCAGGGCGTGGCCAACGCGCTCGCGGGGCTCTGCGGCGGCATGCCGGTGGCGGGCGCCATCGTGCGCTCGGCGGCGGCGGCGGACGCGGGGGGCGACAACCGGGCCGCGCCGCTCGTGCAGTCCCTCGTCCTCGGGACGCTGCTGCTGGCGATGGGGCATCACCTCGACGCCATCCCGCTCACCGTGCTCGCGGGCATCCTCTGCGTCGTCGGCGCGAAGCTCGTGCAGCCGGATCGCCTGCTGGCGCTCTTCCGGCGCTCGCGCGTCGACGCGGTCATCGCGCTCGTGACGACCGTCTCGATCCTCGCGATCGACTTCGTGGCCGGGGTCGCGGTCGGGGTGGCCGTCTCGCTCGGTCGCTTCGCGCTGGGCCAGGCGCGGCTGCGGGTCGCGGTCGATCGCTCGCGCGCGGACGCTCGGGTGGCCGTCGTGCGCGTCGACGGCCCGCTGGTGTTCGCCACCGTCGCGGGGCTCGAGGAGACGCTCCTGGGCATCGAGCACCCACGGCTCGAGCTCGATCTGGCGGGGGTCTGCTCGGTGGACGTCACCGCCGTCGACGGCGTGCGGCGCGCCTTCGCCCAGCTCTCCGAGCGCGGGGTGGAGGTCGAGGTCGTGAACGCGCGCCCCGCGGTCGCCCGCCAGGTGAGCCCCCGGGGAGGCGTCGAGCCAGCGACCGAGACCGACGCGAGCGCGCGAGCGCGCGAGCTCGCCCGTGGATGAGAGGGACGACGATGAGTGAGAGCCACGAGCCCGAAGAGCTTCGAGTCCGCGTGTTCGGCGCCTGCGCCTGCCTCGGCGGCGTCGTGTGCCTCGAGCGGAGCATCAACGGTGACCTGGTGCTGTTCGCGCTCGGGGCCACGCTGGTCGGCGTCGGCTACTGCGCGGCCCGGTTCCCCCGGCTGTTCTGGACCCCGCGCGCCCCCCGCTCGGAGCGCGCGAGTGAGGAGGAGCGAGACGTGACGGTGTGAGCGTCTGGTCCCTGCGGGGCCCGCGCGCTAAGCGGCGTCTCATGCCCAGAACGATGTCCTCGAGAAGCATGGCGACGCTCGCGCTCGTGCTCCTGGCCTGGAGCGCGACGCCGGCGCAGGCGCAGGACCGCGAGGAGTTCCAGATCTGGGCCGCGAACCTCGGGACGGCCTCGCTCTCGCGCGAGGCGCCCTCGTTCGTGTTCTGGTGGGACGTGCACGCCCGGCGCGGGGACGGCGGCACCACCGTGCTCGTGCGGCCCGGGCTCGGCGTGGACATCACCCCCTGGCTCTCGGTGCACGGCGGCTACGCGTGGATCCCGGTCCACACCGACTCCACCGGCGCCAGCACGAACGAGCACCGGATCTGGGAGCAGGTCGTGCTGTCGCACGGCTTCGACTTCGGCCTCTCGCTGCAGTCCCGGACCCGCTTCGAGCAGCGCTTCAGCGACCAGGGCGGCGACGTGCAGCTGCGGTTCCGGCAGTTCGTGCGCGCCAACTGGCAGCCGAGCCCCGACGTGCCGCTCGGGATCGCCTTCTGGGACGAGCTCTTCGTCGGCCTCACCGACACCGACTGGGGCCCGGTCGCCGGCATGGACCAGAACCGCGCGTTCCTGGGGCCCTTCCTGAAGATGGCGCCCTGGGCGCGGCTCGAGGCCGGCTACCTCTTCGTCTACCTCGACCGCGGGACCGCGGACACGTACGCGCACGTGCTGGCGGTCAACCTCTTCGTCTCGTGGTCGCCGCCCGCGCCGGTCACGCCCGAGGGAGACGGATCTTCGGCTTCTCCGGGTGCCTTCGGTACAGGAGCGCGATCCGCCCGGTGATCCCGGCGAGCTGGGCCTTGGTGGCCTCGCCCAGCTTCTCCGCCATCGCGTCGCGCTCGTCCTTCTCGACCTGCGGCAGGCGCACCTTGATCAGCTCGTGATCGGTGAGCGCCTGGTCGGTCGCGGAGACGACGCCGGGCGAGATGCCCTCCTTGCCGACCTGGACGACGGGCTGGAGCGGGTGGGCGAGCGCGCGGAGGTGACGCTTCTGGACGCCGGCGAGGGCGGGGGGCGATGCGGGCATGGCCGCGTCGTGTAGCGCTCCCGCGGGACGTCGGCCAGCCGCCCTTGCCTCCCACCGACGCCGAACCCAGGACGGGGGCGCCGCGGCGTTCGGGTGGGGAGCGCGGCAGCGGGGCCGTCGTGTAGCGCGCACCGTGGTGGTGCGCGCGTCGGCCCTTGGAGGATTTCATGACCATGCTCGACAACCTGAAGCGCCTCGCGATCGCGATGGCCCTGTGCCTTCCCCTCGCCGCGTGCGGCGGCTCCGACGACTCGGGCGACATGTCCGCGGACACCGAGTCCACGGCCGGCGACGAGATGATGGAGGAGGACACCGAAGAGACGGCCTCGGCCGACATCGTCGACACGGCGGTCGCGGCCGGACAGTTCGAGACGCTGGTGGCCGCCGTGCAGGCCGCCGGGCTCGTCGAGACGCTGAAGGGCCCCGGCCCGTACACCGTCTTCGCGCCCACCGACGAGGCGTTCGCCGCGCTCCCCGAGGGCACGGTGGAGTCGCTCCTCCAGCCGGAGAACCGCGACCAGCTCGTGGCCATCCTCACCTACCACGTGGTCAGCGGTGACGTCCGCGCGGCCGACGTGATGAGCATGTCCGAGGCCACCACCGTGCAGGGCGCCACGCTCCCGATCGACGCCTCGAGCGGCAGCGTCCGGGTCGGCAGCGCGACGGTCGTCCAGGCCGACGTCGCGGCGTCCAACGGCGTGATCCACGTCATCGACGCCGTGCTCATGCCGCCGGAGTGACGACCGCGATCTTGTGGCGGCGGGGCCGGTGAGAAACACTCCGGTCGGTGACCGACGGAGGATCCGCGAACACGATGCAGGCCATCGACGACCCCCTCCGGGGGAAGCTCGTCGATGGCCGCTATCGCATCGTGGAGCGGCTGGGCGAGGGGGGCATGGGCCTCGTGTACGAGGCGCGCCACGAGGTGCTCGGCACGCGGCTGGCGATGAAGGTGCTCCGGAGCGACGCGGCGAAGGACGCCGAGGCGCTCGAGCGGCTGAAGCGGGAGGCGATGAGCGCGTCGGCGATCGGCAGCCAGCACATCGTCGACGTGCGCGACTTCGGCCGGTTGCCCGACGGCTCGCCGTACGTCGTGATGGAGATGATCGACGGCGGCGACCTCTACCACGCCATCCGGAGGGGCCGCTTCGACTGGCCCCGCGCGAAGCACGTCGCGCGTCAGATCGCGGTCGGGCTCGGGGCCGCCCACGAGCAGGGCGTGGTGCACCGCGACCTGAAGCCCGAGAACATCCTGCTCACCACCCAGAACGGGCAGCCCGACTTCGTGAAGATCGTCGACTTCGGGATCGCCAAGATCGCGGGCACCGAGAAGATCACGCAGGCCGGTCGCGTGATGGGCACGCCCGAGTACATGGCGCCGGAGCAGTGCGCGGGGCACGCGGTCGATCACCGCGCGGACGTCTACGCGCTCGGCGTCCTGATCTTCGAGATGGTGAGCGGGCGGCTGCCCTTCCGCGACAAGGACATCATGTCCCTGCTGCGCAAGCAGATGCGGGATCGCCCGCCGGACGTGTCGTCGATGGCGCCCGACGCCGACCTGCCGGCGCGCCTCGACTGGCTGGTGCACCGCTGCCTCGCCAAGGACAAGTCGGAGCGCTTCCAGACGATGAAGGCGGTCGTCGACGCGCTCGACGATCTGGAGAACGACGAGGCGCTCCTGGAGGCGGCGGAGCCCGGGGCTCACGCGCCGCTCCAGACGCCGCGGCAGGTGGACGCGCCGCCGCCGCGCCGGGCGCTCTACGCGCTCGCCGGGCTGTTCGCGGCGCTCGCGATGGTCGGCGGGGTGGGCTTCGGCCTCTGGATGCTGAAGGCGCCCGAGCCGGAGGAGGTCGCCGCGCTCGACCCGGAGCTGGCCGCGCCGCCGCCCGCGCCAGAGCCCGAGCCGCAGACTGAGACGGAGTCGGAGCCGGAGCCGGAGCCGGAGCCGGAGACGGGCACCGTCGGGGTCGAGGCGCCCCGCATCCTCACCCTGGAGTCGGACCCGCCCGGCGCGCGGGTCTACCGGGAGGGCGCGCTGATCGGAGAGACCCCCCTGCGCATCCTGCACCCGAGCGAAGGGGAGCGCGTGCCGCTGGTGCTGCGGGCGGACGGCTACCGCGACCTCGACGCCGTGCTGGCCGCGCAGACCGGAGACACCCTGCGCGTCGCCCTCGAGCCGGCCCCCCGCGTCCAGCGCGCGGATCGGCCCGAGCCGGAGACGCCGCCCTCGCCGCCCGCGACGAAGAACCGGCCCGATCGGGAGCGCCCGTTCTTCAATCCCTGGGATGAGTGAGCTCCAACGCATCCTCGCGGCCGCGATCGCCCGGCGCGCGGCGCTCTTCGACGCGCTCGCCGCGGAGGGGACCGACTGCGTGCGGCTCCTGCACGGGGCGACCGAGGGCGCGCCCGGCCTCACCGTGGATCGCTACGGCTCGGTGCTCCTGATCCAGACCGGGCGCGAGCGGCTCGAGGTCGCCCCGGAGGCGCTCGCCGAGGTCGTGCGCCGCGAGACCGGGTGGTCGCTGGATCCGGTCTGGAATCACCGCCCGGCGTTCCGGAGGGAGGGCTTCGACGCGCTCCACGCGGTGGACCTCGGCCCGCGGCGCGCCCGGGAGGGAGGCCTCGAGATCGCGGTCGATCCCCGGCACGGCGGGCTCGATCCGCTGCTCTTCCTCGACCTGCGCGCCGGCCGACGCGCCGTCCGGGCCCGCGCGGCCGGAGCCGAGGTGCTCAACCTCTTCGCCTACACCTGCGGGGTGGGGCTGGCGGCGGCGGCGGGCGGGGCGCGGCGGGTGGACAACGTCGACTTCGCGCGGAGCGCGCTCACCGTCGGCGCGCAGAACGCGGCGCGGAACGGCCTCACCGGGCCCTGGCACCGCTTCGTGCACGAGGACTTCTTCCCGGTCGCCCGCCAGCTCGCCGGCCTCCCGGTCAAGGGCCGCCGGGCGCGGGCGCGCGCCTACCTGAAGCTCGCGCCCCGCCGCTTCGACGGGGTCGTGCTCGACCCTCCGCGCTGGGCCAAGACCCCGTTCGGCGCGGTCGACGTCGTGCGCGACTACCCCTCGCTGCTCAAGCCCGCGGTGCGCTGCGTGCGCGAGGGGGGCTTCGTGCTGGCGACGAACCACGTGCCCGCGGTGACGCTCGAGGACTTCCGCCAGGTGGTCCAGCGCACCTTCGAGAAGAACGAGCGCGAGGTCGCGTCGATCGAGGTGATCCCGCCCGACGACGACTTCCCGAGCCCCGACGGGCGCCCGCCGCTCAAGATGCTGCTCGCGACGCTGCGTTGACCGGCGACCGGCGGGAGGCCTACCTTTTTCTCATGGCTTGGCGTGTCTCTCCGGTGGCTCTCGCGGCGCTGCTCGCGCTGGGGTGCTCGACGATCATCAACCCCGACGACGGCCGCCTCGGCGGTGAGTCCAGCCTGGACTCGGGGCTCCGCGACGCCGGGACCGTGGAGCGGGACGCCGACGTGGACCCGCCCGACAGCGGCGTCGACTCCGGCCCGCCGGTCGAGTGCGGGGACACGCCGCGCTGCGAGGGCGACAACCTCGTCTCGTGCATCGGCGGCATGGAGGTCCGGCAGGACTGCCGGGCGCGCGACGCCTACTGCGACTCCGGCGCGTGCGTGGACTGGGTCTGCGAGCCCGGGAGCCGCGCCTGCACCGACGACCTGACCGGCGTCGAGATCTGTGACGCCCGCGGCCGCATGACCGCGGTCACCCCGTGCACCGGCGGCGCCTGCGACCCGGACACCGATCGATGCAGCGACGCGCCCTCGAGCTGCGAGGGCCTGCCCGAGCTCGAGGTGGGCGACACGGTCACCGTCGATCTCTGCGCCGAGTCCGACGACGAGACCTTCCAGCCCATGGGCCCGAACTGCAGCTCCGACACCCCCGCGCGCACCGGCGACCGCGTCTTCGCGCTCCGGGTGGAGTCGACGCAGAACCTCGTCATCCAGCTCCAGGACGACGACGCCCGCGCGGCGATCGACACCATCGTCTACGTGCGCTCGATCTGTGATCGCCCCGGCTCGCAGCTCGCGTGCGACGACGACGAGCCCTGCTCCGGGATCCCGTTCCCGGGCGCCTGCACCGACGGCGTCGCGCTCGGCCTCTCGCGCATCCGCGATCGCTTCGAGCCCGGCGTGTACTACGTCGTCGTCGACGCCTTCGAGTACACGCGCGGCGAGCGCCGCTACGGCTGCGGCGAGGTCGAGCTCACGGTGCGACGCGCCGGGTGAACCTCCTCCTGGTCGAGCCCGAGGAGGTCGACGCCCACGGCGAGGTGATCGTGCGTGGCCCGCGCGCGGCGCACCTCGTGAGCGTGCTGCGCGTCCGCGAGGGGCAGTCCGTCCGGGCCGGGGTGGTCGACGGCGCCATCGGGCACGCCGACGTCCGCTCGGTCGAGTCGGGGCGCGTGCGCCTCGCCCTCCGCCTCGGCGACGTGCCGCCGCGGCCGCCGATCGATCTCGTGCTCGCCGTGCCGCGGCCCAAGGTGCTCAAGCGGCTCTGGGCTCCGCTCGCGTCGCTCGGCGTGGGCCGGATCTGGCTCACCAACGCGGAGAAGGTGGAGCGCTTCTACTTCGACTCGCACGCCGTGCAGCCGGACACCTGGCGCCCGCGGCTCGTCGAGGGGCTCGCCCAGGCGAAGGACACCCGCCTTCCCGTGGTCGAGGTCCACAAGTCCCTCAAGATCCTCGTCGAGGATCACCTCGAGGCGGCCGACGCGCGCCGGATCCTCGCCGACCCCGAGCTCGACCGTGGCGCCTACGAGACCCTCGCCGGCACCGCGCCGGGGCGCCGCGTGATCCTCGCGCTCGGGCCCGAGGGCGGCTGGACGCCGTACGAGCGCGACCTGTTCCTGCGTCACGGCTTCGTCGGCGTCGGCCTCGGCCCGCGGATCCTCCGCCTCGACACCGCGGCGATCGCGCTCCTCGCGATGGCTCACGAAGCCCTGGCGTCGCGGTAGCGGCGCATCAGCGCCTCCCGCGCGTCCTCGCCGAGCGGCTTCACCGCCTCCCGCATCGTGACGCCGGAGGCGCGGTGCGCGCGGGGCTCGAGCCACGCCTCCACCCGCTCGGGTCGCTTCTTGCCGGTCTCGCGGAGCACCCACCCGATCGCCTTGCGGATGAAGAACTCCTTCTCCTCGAGCATCGCGTCCGCGTACCTCCCGAAGCGCTCGAAGTCGCCGTCGCCGCGCCGCAGCGGGCGCAGGAGCGCGAGCATCGCCGCTCGTCGGATCCAGAAGTCGTCGTCCTCGGCCCAGCGATCGAGCGCGTCGCCGGCCCCGTGTCGCTCCACCACCCCGCCGACCAGCGCGATCGCGATCGGGTCGACCAGGGCCCAGGTCTTCGCCTCCCGCAGCCACCCCTCCAGGCGCGGCAGATCTTCGAGGGTGAGCGCGCGCCGATCGAGCAGCTCCACCGCGGTCGCGCGCAGCTCGTGCACCGGCCGCGCCCAGAGCGCGTCGGCGAGCGCGCGGGCCTGCTCGAGCGAGCGCTCCTCGCCGTGGGCGCGGGCGACCTTTCGGATCTCCGGCACCGGCACCCCGAGGTGCGCCAGCGCGCTCTTCAGGTAGGCCTTCTCCTTCTCGGCCCGTCCCGCCTTCGCCCTCGACCTGAGGTCGGCCTCGATCTCCGTCACCGCGTCCATGGGCTGGGGATCGCAGACGCGCGCGGGCGGCGTCAACGCTGGACGCGCGGGCCTCCGGAGGTCACGGTTCGGGCGTGACCGAGGACGTCGATCCGCAGCTGGAGAAGGGCCGCCGCCTGGTGGTGGCGATCTCCGTGAGCCTCATCGGCTCGATCGTGCTCCTCGCGGCGCTCGGCATGTCCGAGCTCAACGCGGTGCCGATCCAGCTGGCCGTGACCGGGCTCCTGCTGTTCCAGATCTTCCGCGGGCGTGCCTGGGCGCGCTGGGTGCTCGTCGCCTTCACCGGGCTGGCGGCCGCCGGCACCCTCGGTCAGCTGGCCTCGGCCGGAGAGCTGCCGCCGGTCGCCATCGCGCTCGCCGTCGTCTACGCCGGCTGCGCGGCCGCGCTCGCGTTCAGCCCGGCGGTCGCCCGCTTCATGCAGGCTCGCCGCGACCAGGGCGCCTGATCACTTCTTCTTGGTCAGGTCGATCCCGAGGAGCTTCCAGGCGCGCGGATCGTAGCCGTTGAGCGACTGGACCTCGCGCGCGACCTCGATCGCGTCCGGCGTCTTCGAGACCGGCGGCGCGAGCACCCCGTTCTTGCGGATGGAGGTGAGCGTCTCGCCGAGCGCGAGCAGCTCCGAGCCGTGGCTGACGATGTCGCTCGGCTGGAGCGGCTGCCCGCGCTTGCCCTGCTTGAGCTCCTTCAGCAGGCGACGGCGGCGCTTCTCGGTGCGCCCGTCGGTCACGCCGTGGGCCTTGCGCTCGAACAGCTGGTTGAGGGCGCGGGCGACGCGGCGCTTGGCGACCGCTTCCTTGCTTCCGCGACGATTCTCGGCCTTCTTCTTCCGGGGGCTCGCCATCGCGCTGACCCTTAGCTCATGCTCCCCAGGTGCGCACGCTCCGAACGGCAGAGGCGCGACGCTTTCTGTTGCGCCATCTCGGCCTCGACCGCTGGAGACGAGGCACGCGTGGGATCCGCGACACCCTCGAACGACTGGGCTGCATCCAGCTCGACCCGCTCGACGCGATCGGCACCAACGCGGATCTCGTGACGCTGGCCCGGGTGGAGGGCGTGAGGCGCGGCGACGTGGTCCGCGCGCTCCTCCCCGGGCACGCGTTCGAGCACTTCGCCAAGGAGCGCTGCCTGCTGCCGGCGCGCGCCTTCCCGCAGTATCGAGAGCGCGCGATCGAGACGCCCTGGTGGCGGCTCACCGAGCGCAGCCGTCGCGTGCGGGAGGGCGTGCTCGAGGCGGTGTTCGAGGAGGTCGCCGCCCGGGGCCCGAAGAGCGCCGCGGAGCTGACGGATCACGGCGCGGTCGAGGCGCTGGACTGGAGCGGCTGGAAGGGGACGTCGCGCATGACCACCATGGCGCTCGAGATCCTCTGGACGCGCTGCCGGGTGGTGGTCGCCGGGCGCGCCCCGGACGGCGCCAAGCGCTTCGACCTGCCTCGCCGCGCGCTGCCCGCGCATCACGATCGACCGGCGGCGCCCTTCGGGCCGTGGGCGCTGAAGGAGCGAGTCGCGTCCGCGGGGCTGCTCGCGCGGGCGGTGAGCCCGAGCTGGTCGATGCTGCGGGACGAGCGGGTGGCGCTGACCGAGCGCATGCTCGACGAAGGTGAGGTGGAGGAGGTGCGCGTCGAGGGCTCGTCCCGCCCCTACCTCGCGCCCGCCGGCTTCACCGTGCCGCGCCGCCACCGCGACGACGGGCGCATGCGCATCCTCGGGCCGCTCGACCCGCTGATCTGGGACCGCAAGCTGGTCCGGCAGATCTTCGGCTTCGACTACGTGTGGGAGGTCTACAAGCCCGCCTCCGATCGGCGATGGGGCTGGTATGTGTGCCCGCTGCTCCACCGTGGCGATCTGGTGGGGCGCGTCGAAGCGAAGGTGCAGAAGAACACCCTCGTGGTCCACCGCCTGTGGCGCGAGGAGGGCGCCGACTTCGACGAGGACGCCTTCGACGCCGCGATCGAGCGCCACGCCGAGGCGTGCGGCGCCACCGCGGCCCGGCGGCTGCGCGGGGCTCGGCGCCGCTGAGCGTGGCTGGCCCGGCGCGTGCACTTCAGCTCGTCATGCGTATTACGAAGACGACGAGCACCATGACCAGCCTCGTGAAGAACCTCGCCATCGTGGCCCTCGCGGTGGCCGCGGCCTGGTTCGTTCTGGGTCTCGTGGGCGTTCACTTCGCCCTCTGGACCTCGCTGGCCCTCTCCCTGGTCCTCACCGCGGTGCTGACGCTGGCGATGAGCGCCTTCCGCGGTCGCCGTCGCGTCTGATCAGGACGCGCGCTCGTCTCGCGCCGCCGGGGGCTCGATCCCCGCGGCGCGTAGCTGCGCGAACGCCCACGCCTCCGCCTCCTCGTACGTCGCCACCACCGTGTGCGGCGTGTCGAGCGGAGAGACCCAGAAGATCGCGGTGAGCACGCCGCGCACGAGCCCGCTGTCGATCACGAACGCGGTGCCGAGCGAGTAGCGGCGGAGCGTCTCCGCGTGCTCCTCCAGCCAGCGCGACTGCAGCTTGCGCTGGCTCGCGGGGGTGCGCCCGGCCATCCGGCCGTCCATCACGACCACGGTCTTCTGCCGCTTCTCGAGCATCTCGCTCATGCGTGCGAGGTAGGCGGCGAACTCCTGATCGGTCGCCGCGCCTTCGAAGGACACGTGGATCAATGGTCGACGCGACTCGTCGATGCGGATGGTGCTCATCAGGCGTCGAGGAAGTCTATCAGGGCCGTCACCAGGGCGGCGGTGCCGTGAACGACCGCCTCGCCGAGGGTCTCGGTCGACGCCGCGTGGGGCGTGATGACCTGCGAGGACGAGGAGGCCAGCGCCCGCTGGCGGCGCGCGGCGAGCTCCCGCTCGCGCTTCTCCTGGCCCGGCCGGTGACGCAGGCCCCCGCTGGCGACGAACTCGAGCACGTGGGTGAGCTCGTCGGGGTCGAACCACGTGCCGTGGTGATGGCAGATGTCGACGATGACCCCGGAGCTGCGCCCGAAGTTCTTCCGGGACATCACCTTCTGGCAGATCGGGCAGGGCCGGTACTTCACCGCCTCCGCGACCCGCCCGCGCTGCGTCTTCACCGCCGACGCGGTCTCCGCCTCGCTCTCGACGTTCCGCTCGCGCACGAGGCGGGAGAGCGTCGTCTGGTCGACGAACACGCCGCCGCACGCCCCGCACTCCTCGATGCGGTGATCGCCGACGTCGATGAGGTGGAGCACGTCTTCGTCGCAGCTCGGGCAGCGGTGCTCGGTGGGCCCCAGGTCGCCCTCGAGCCCCAGCGTCGCGCCGCACTGGCCGCACGCCTGAGTCCCGGCGAACGAGAGGTCGAAGCAGCGCCAGCAGCGGACGCTCGCGAGCTCCACCGCGCAGTAGGTGCAGCGCCGGATGCCGGCGTCGAGGAAGCCGCCGCAGCTCGGGCACTTCAGCGCCTTCGCCTCGCCGACCGTCCCCTTCTTCGCCGGCACGGTCGCGGAATCGAGCGGCGTCAGATCACAGAGGCAGGGAGGCAGGCTCGCCCCCGCCGCGGTGGCGCCGCCGCACTCGTCGCAGGTCTCGACCATCCCCTCCGACTCTACCAGCGGAGCCTCCACCTCGGCTCAACGTCCTACCGGCGGCGTCATTCCTGGAAGCTCGAGAGGTGGCAAACGATGGCGCGGCGCCAGCCCGAGCCCGCCACCGCGGCGACTGACCCGAGAGGACGGCAGGCGACGAGCGCAGCGAGGTCGCCGCACGCGCCACTCGAGCCGTTCGATCCCGCGGCAACGGGCGGCCAGCTCGCGCGGAGCTCGAGCGCGAGCCGCAGGGGACCCAGCGCCCCGCGCTGGGGTCGCGGCGCGAGCGCGAAGCGCGAGCCGCCGACGGAGTCGGGAGGGGGGCCCCATTGGCGCTTTGCCCAATGGGGGGAGGGTTTGCACCAAACCCTCCAGAAGACTCAGAGCGCCCAGTGGGAGCCGACGGCCCAGCCGAGCAGGCGCCGGCCGCCGCTCGGTGAGCGTCCCGCCGAATCGAAGCGGTGACCGTCGAGCACGTCGCGCAGGCCGAGGAGGGCGGGCTCGAGCTTCGCGCGCGCCTCCAGACCCGCGAGGCTCTCTTCGATCACGCCGAGCGCGTCCCGCTGGCGGGCCTCGGGCACGAAGGAGAGGAAGAACAGCGCCTGCCGCCACGCGTAGGCGGCGTTCTTGGTCGCGCGCAGGCGCGCGTGGACGTGCGGGGCGGGGCGCGCCTGGTGCTCGATCGCCCAGCGGAGGCTGCGCTCGGCCAGCTCGAAGCCTCGCTCGCGCATCGTCTCTTCGAGCTCGAGGCGCGCGACTAGGCTCGCGAGGCCGTGCGTCGTGAGGATCTGGGCTTGCTCGAGCGTGGCGCCGTTCTTCGCGACGAAGGAGCCGTCGCTGCCCGCCTCCTGGGCGCGCCCGGCGCACAGGTGCCCGAAGGCCGCGTCCACCCGCCGGCCCCAGCGCTCCGCGTCGCCTCCGGTCACCCACGACGCGGGCAGGTCGTAGTACCGCGCGTAGAGGCTCCCCCGCAGCAGCTCGCACGCCACGCCGGCCGCGCGCCCCCACTTGGACGTGAAGTCGCCCATGAAGATGTCGGCGGCGACCTCCTCGACCAGCGGCAGATCCACGTCCGTCCGCTCGGCCAGCGCGCCGAGCTCCCGCACCAGCGGGTTGGGGAGGATCGTGTGCGGGAACGCGGTGAGCGCGAGCTGCGCCACGTCGCCCAGGGTCGCGCGCGCGGTCTCGGTGGCGTCCGCCGACGCTGAGCGGGCCACGTCGAGCGCGCTCACCCAGGGCAGCTCCTCGAACCGGACCTGGCGCTCGAGGTGGAGCAGCAGCACCGAGCGACGTCGCCGGAAGGCCGCGTACAGCGCCTCGTGGAGGGCGCGGGCCGCGGGGTCGGTGATCTGGGCCGCCGCGACCCGGGCGCCGATCTGCGGCAGCACCCCCGCCAGGACCTCGGACGATCCGATCACGCCGCGCTCGACGAGCTCGGCCGCGGGCGCCTCCAGGGCCCGGGCGATCCGCGCGACGTGCGCCTCCGGCACGGTCGATCCCTCGGGGATCTTCGCGCTCTCCTCGGCCTCGATGGGGCGGACGATCGACGCGAGGTCGCCGATCCCCTCGTCGGCCGGCAGCGCGCGCAGCCGCTCCGCGAGCGCGTGCGCGACGTGGGCGTGGAGCGGGCGCGCGCCGATCCGCGCTTGCTCGGCGCGGAGCGCGTCGTGGCCGGGGGCGCCGGGGAGCCCGTGACGATGCCCGACGTTGGCGAGCGCGCGCCGGAGCGCGCCGACGTCACGCGCCCGGAGCGCCTTCGACCCGTCTGCGCACCGCTCGAGCGCGTGCAGCAGGCGCTGGAAGTTGCTCTTCGGGTGAGCGTGCTTCCCGGTGAGCCCGTGCCGGTGCTCCGCCGCCGCGAAGTCTCGCAGCCACGCCTTTCGCCGCGCGCCCCAGTCGTCGGGCCAGCGTCGGCACGGCCAGCCGCCCTCGACCGCCCCGCCCTCGAGGCGGGGAGGCTCGCCCTCGACGGTCTCGAGCCAGAGCGCGACGAGCCGGTCGGCGAGCGGGTTCCAGATGCGGAGCGTGGCGTTCATCGCCGCGACCTGGGCCTGGGGCCGGGCCGCGCTCAGCCGGGTCGCCACCTCTCCCGCCGTCGCCACGTGCACGCTCGCCGAAGACGCGCGCGGCGGCGCGGGGCGAGGGTAGAAGCGCAGGCGCGCCATCCACGGGCGGAGGAGCTCGACGAGCTCGAGCGCCGCCGCCGACTCTCCCCGCCCGAGCAGCCACGCGACCACGAGCAGCGCGCCCTCTTCGGGCACGTCCACCCGGTACCCCCCGCTGCGCAGCAGCTCGTCGAGCTGGCCGAGCCCCGCGTCGCTCAGGAGCCAGAGGTTCAGCCGCTCCCGCGGCGTCTCGCCGGGCGCCTCGGCCGGGAGCGCGGCGAGCTGCGCCCGCTCGTGATCTCGCAGCGCACCCTCGGCGAGGAGCCGGCCCGTCGCGAAGCCGCCGTGGGCCACGTCGAGGGTGACCCAGGCCGGCGTGCCCTCCACCGGCGCGCGAGCGCCCACGCGCAGGGCGCCGCTCTGCATGCCGGCGAGCACGTCCCGCCAGCGCGCGACCTTCCCGGCCGCGCGCGCCCGCGTCTCGGCGTCCGGGTGACGCTCGAGCGTGTCCATCGCGGCGCGCAGGCGCCCGAGCGCGTAGCCCGGGTTCGCGTGGTGCGTGTCGTTCATCGGAACGTGGAGGCGGGATTCGAACCCGCGCCCTCCCGGGTTACAGCCGGGTGCTCTCCGCCGAGCTCCCCCACGGTGCGGGGAATCTATCATGGTTGTCGCGCCGCGCCTCCCGTCGCCACCCGCACGCGGTTTCGATAGGTCCCCGCCGCCAGGCCGACGGTGTCCCAGCCGCGGCCGACCCCGGTCGCGGCGAGCGCGAAGTGCACGATCACCGCGCCGTCCTCCGCGTTGGCCTCGCGCATCAGCTGGATCGCGTTCTGCGGCACGCCCCAACCCGCGGTGGGAGAGGGCTCGGTGGAGGCCTGGGCGGAGAAGTCGAGGAAGGTCACCGCGACCTCGCCTTCGCGATGCACGAAGAAGAGCGTGAGCGGCGCGCCTCGCGAGAGCGGGCCGGCGCAGAGCTCGCGGAACGGGCCCTTCTCGCCGCTGGTCGCCTCGGCGACGACGAAGCGGTCGTCGGCCGTGAGGTAGGCGAAGCGCGCCGGTCGGCCTTCCGGGTAGTCGGAAGGACGCACCTCGATCTCCGCGTCGCCGCAGGGGGAGAACCGCACCCGCGCCTCGCGGGCCGCGAAGCGCGCGCGGGCCCAGGTGGCGAGGTGGGCGTACACGGGGCCGTCGAGCCGGAAGCTCGCGTCGAGGGTCGGAGCGTCGCCATGGCGCCAGGCGACCGCCGCCGCGCCGTCGTCCGAGCCCCACCAGGTCCGGGTCGCGTCCGCCGAGGCCTCGCGCGCGAGGAGCTGCCAGGTGGTCGAGTGGCGGGTGTCGTCGGGCGCCAGCGCGGTCCAGAAGCGGTCGGGCGATCGCGACTCGACGGTGAAGAACGGGTCGAGCTCGAGCGACCACGCGGGCGCGGCGAGGTGGAGCAGACCCAGGGCGGCGCGGTCCGCCGGCTCGATCGCCGCGGGCGCCGCCGGGAGCACGTCGGGCCCCGCGGGGCGCGTCGACGGATCCGGCGCCCGCAGCGCCGCGGGGACGACGGCGCCGGCGAGTCCGCCCAGGGCGAGGGCGGCGATTCGCCCGGCGAGGCGGACCTCGGCGCGGCGGAGCGCGAGGGACGAGGCGAGGGTGACCACCCCCAACGCGCCGAGCGCCCAGGGGAAGACGGGCATGCTGCGCGGGAACGCGAGCGCCATCCCGGCGGCGGCGCTGACGGCGAGGGCGCCGAGTCCCTCCAGCGCAGCGCGGGTGAGGGGCGGGCGCACCAGACCCACCAGCGCCATGACGCCGACGCCGGCGATCGCCCACGGGAGCGCGTCGTGGAGGAGGAACCGGAGCGAGTTGAGCGCGAATCCGTGAGGGAGCTTGGTGAGCGCGAGCGCGTCCGCGGCGAGCCAGCCGAGGAGCAAGAGCGCGGCCAGGGCTCGCGCGAGCCAGCCGGGGGGCTCAGGCGGGGATGCGGACGGTGGAGACGGGGCGGGCGTCATCGATGCGCTCGAGGGCCTCGGCGCAGACGAGCTTCGCCTCGTCGAGGCTGGCCACGTCGACGGTCACGTCGTCGCCCTCCGAGTTCTGACGCGCGACCCGGCTCGCCTGCAAGCGCTGTACGGTCTCGTCCGAGATGTGGGCGCAGAGCACGACGCCGTGGGCGCGCGCGTAGCCGATGGCCGCGCCGAAGCGGTCGGCCACCTCCTTGCGCATCGTCTTGAGGCCCCGCATGTCCGCGAGCACCACGTGCATGCGGCCCCGGAACCGGTCGGTCGCCGCCTCGTACTCCTTCGCCCACGCCTCGATGGAGGCTTCGTCGAAGAGACCGGAGAGGGTCGTGTGGATCCTGCGGCGGTGAACGTCGAGCTCGACAGCGAACGTGCTCATCCCTGTGAGAATACCCAAAACGGGGGACACGGTCGTGGCAAAACGCCGCGGTCTCCGGGCCGTCGAGCTGGCTTGCGGGTCCGCACCAACGTGCCTCACACCAGGTACTTCAGGTCCGCATGGAAGGTCGGATACGCGTAGGTCCGGCCCCTCACGTCGGACGCCGTCCAGCCGTGCTCGATGGCGCTGGCGAAGGCGTGCACGGTCTCGGTCGCGCCGTGCCCCACGAGGTGCGCCCCGACGATGCGGTCGGTGCTGCGCTCGATGAGGACCTTCGCCCAGGCGGCCTCCTCCGCGTAGGTGCGCGCGGATCGCCAGGAGCGCATGTCCGACACCTTCGCGTCGATCTCGAGGCCTCGCTCGGCCGCCGTCGCCTCGGTCAGTCCCACCGACGCCAGGGCCGGCACGGTGTAGATGGCGGAAGGGACCGAGTCGTAGTCGAGCTCTGCGTCGGACCCTCGCACGATGCGTCGACCTGCTGCCCGGCCCTCGGCGGTCGCCAGCGGGGAGAGCTGGGGGCGCCCCGGGAGCGCGTCTCCGGCGAAGAACACGCGGGCATTCTCCGCGCTCTGGAACTCGCCGGTCAGCGCGACGCCGACGCCGTCCCAGTCGATCCCGGCCGCCTCGAGCCCGAGCCCCGAGAGGGCCGGCGCGCGTCCGGCGGTGTTGGCCACCACCTCGACGCTCACGGGGGCGGCGTCGCCGGCGAGGTGGACGGCGAGCGCGCCGTGAGCCTCCCGCGCGATCGCCTCGACACGCACCCCGGTGCGAACCTCGATGCCGATCGCTTCGCTGATCCGCACCAGCTCCGCCACCTGGTCCGGGTCGTGACGCGCGAGCGGCCGCTCGGCCGTCTCCAGCAGGGTCACCCGACTCCCGGCGCGCGCGAGCACGTGGGCCAGCTCGAAGCCGATGACCCCGGCGCCGATGAAGGCGATCGATCGGGGCAGCACCTCGCGGGAGAGCAGGTCGGCGCTGCTGAGCGCGTGCTCGAAGCCGGGGATGGCGAGGGCGCGCGGCGCCGAGCCCGTGGCCACCAGGATCTTGTCGGCGGTGAAGCGACGACCCTCGACCTCGACGGCGTCCTCCGACACGAAGCGGGCGCGGCCCTCGACGAGCTCGATGCCGCGCCGCGTGAGGCTCTCGGCGATCTGGGCGGGCACCCCGTCGACGAAGGTGCGCTCGCGCTGGACGAGGGCGGCCCAGTCCAGCTTCGGCTCGCTCACCGTGATGCAGTGCGCCGACGCGCGTCGGATGACGTCCAGCGCCTCGGCGGCGGCCACGAGCACCTTCTTGGGCACACAGCCGCGCAAGGGGCACGTGCCTCCCACGTCCAGCGACTCCACCACGAGCACGGACCAACCGGCCTCGCGTGCGACGGAGGCCGCGGCCAGACCGGCGTTGCCGGCACCGAGGACGATCAGATCATGAGTCTTCATTCTCGCTCTCCTCTCCAGAAACGAACGGCGCGACGCCGCGGACACATCGCCCGCGGCGTCGCGGAGGACCACCTCACGTCGCGGGCTGGGTCCGACGTCGCATCGCGCGCTGTCCGACGGGGTAGAGCCAGCCCAGCGCGAGGCCGAACACGATGTGCCGCGCCATCGAGACGAAGGGCACCGCGAGCCCCAAACCGAGGCCGGCGAAGCCCGCGCCGAGGAGCGGGAACATGAACAGGTAGACGCCCAGGATCGTCTCCGCCGTCACGAAGACCAGGGGGCGCGTCCACCGGTTGCCGGGTAGCGAGGGCGCCAGGGCCGCGTAGATGACGGTCAGGGTGAACCCGAGGCCGTAGTGGAGCGCCAGCCCCACGACGAACGGGGATTGAAGCTTGTCGGCGAGGAGGGTGGGGATGTCCCAGAACGTCCCCGTCAGCACGAACCCGAGCGCGTCGAGGGCCAGGGTCCCGACCACAGCAGCGAGCGCTGCCTTCGCGAAATCGATCTTCATCGTTCTCTCCTTTCGAGCGACGACCTGCCGCCCATCATTCGTGCGAGCGCGAGCGGCCCTCAGAGCCGCGGCGGAGCTGCGGTGCTCGGTCGCTCGACCCCGACCAGGCTGAACGCGGGCGTCGAGCCCGGCGGGTGCTCGTAGAGGTGGGCGCGCAGAGGCGCGGGGTGGTCGCGCCCTTCGGTGGAGGCCTCGACGTCGATCACCAGGTACGCGGACGTCCGAGGAGACCGCCGCGGGAGCGGCACACAGACCTCCGATCCCGTGACGCGCCAGCCCGCGCCGATCGAGAGCCGCCCCTCTGCACCGTGCGCCCTCGCGCGGTAGCGGCGGGCGTGCGCGCCGCGGATCCCGGACCGGACGGCGAGGTCGGTCGCGCAGAGTCGATCGCCCTGGAGCTCCACATCTGCGAGCGGCGACAGGCGCGTCAGCCACCGCTCGAGCAGGCGGGTCCGACGCCCCCAGAGCGTCCCGACGAGGATCGCCCCGTGCCGCGGCTCGGACCAGCGGCCGAGGGCGACGATGGCCTCCAGGTCATCGCGCTCGAAGCGGGAGACGATGCGGGCCATCCACGCCATGTCTCGCTCCGTGCGGCGCTCGAAGGCAGGGTTCGGATAGCCGTTGCGCCACTGATCGGGCACGTAGTCTTCGACGTTCGGGTAGTAGGCGAACACCTCGAACGCCTCCCCGCGCGCGGGCTCGGTCCACGGCCGGTTCGCGAGGCCGAGGGTGAGGAAGTCCTCGAGCGCGTGCTGCAGGTCGACGTAGTGGGAGTGACCGAGGCGCCGGACCAGCGCGTCTTCGTGCCATCCGATCCCGAACGAGTCGCCGGCGTCGAGGACGTAATGCCGTACGTACCCGAGACCGTCGCCGGTCTCCATCCACGTGCTCATGTTGTTTTCGGCGCGCGCGTCGACGTGGTTGAGCCACGAGGACGCGACGTACATCCCGCGCGTCTCGCGCCGGTGCTGGTGGTCGATGACGTCGTTGGGGTCGTCGGCGCGCCGGCCCTCGAAGCGCCAGCCGCCCAGCGGAGCGCCCTCGACGAAGAGGCTGAGGCTGGCCCGTCGCCGCCCGTCGGGGGCCCGTCCGCTCGCGGCCACCAACGCCTCGAGCTGCTCCGCGCCGTAGGGCGCTCCGCCCATGGTCGCGTCGGGGGTGACCTCGACGTCGCCGGGCTCGAAGAACACGACCTGATTGCAGGGGACGTAGTAGCCGATCGCGTGGAGGATGCGCGTCGCGATCACGTCCGCAGCGGTCGCGCGCTCCGGCTGACGAAAGTCGACCTTGAACACGTACCGGCGTCCGTCCGCCGCCTCGATCACCGCCCCCGGGCTCGATCCATCGTGCTTCCCGCGAAGCACTCGCCAGGGGAACGGGGGCTGCTCCAGGCTGCGACACGGGCCGAGCGCGAGCTCCTCGCGACTCATGGGGCGTCGGCCGATGCGGTTGGTGAACCAGCTCGAGTCAGGCACCTCGTCGGCCGCGTTGACGTTGAGCGCTTCGCGGTCGAGCTCGTAGGTGAACAGCTCGGAGCTCCGACGGAAGAGCGTGTTGTCGACGGCGTCCCAGAGGTATGGGTTGAACGCGGTCCGCGGGCGCGGGCCGAACGGCTGCTGATCGTGGTCCCTCCACATCACCTCCCGTAGAGGGAAGCGGCGGGTCATCGCGGCGCCGCACCCGGAGGCGACGGCGAGGACCGCGAGGGCGAGGGCGAGCGACGAGGTTGTGCGAGACATGGCAGACTCCTTCAAAGCGAGTTGCGGGCACCCACGAGCACGCGAACCGACGTGATCTCGCCCCCGTTCGCGAACGTCTCGGACCCGAGCGCGACCTGCAGGACGAACGGGTGGTCCCCTGCGTCGCGAGCGTCGACACCGAGCCCGAACGAGTAGCGGAGGTCATCGACCACGAAGCCGTCGAACCGCGCGTCGAAGACGGAGCCCATCGAGAAGAAGAGGCTCCCGTCCAGGAACACCCAGATGGGCCAGCGGTAGCGAACCGTGAGAGCCGCCGCGCTCCGGCCGCGGAGCTGGCCGGGGAGGTAGGCGGGCAGGACGCCGTCCCGTCCGGGGTCGACCAGCTCCGTGAACGGCACACCGTCGGAGTCGAGGTCTTCGACGAGGTGGGTGTCGCCCTCGAGCGCGAGCACCCGCTCGGCCCCCAGCGCGTCGGTGGCGAGCATCAGGTGTCCGCCCCACGCCATCCATCGCCGCTGCGACGGATGATCGACGTCGAAGCCGGGCGCCGCGTACATGCCGACCCGGACGCCGCCCGCGAGCGGCCGTGATGCGGGCCGTGTGTCCACCACCAGCTCCAGGCGGGAGCGGAAGGCCGAGTAGCCCTCCTCGAAGCCCTCCGGCAGCACGCCGCCCTCGAGCTGCTGCTGGCGGGCGGTCAGCGCCGGGTCGCCCAGCTCTCGGCCGTCTCCGAAGCCGCGGCTGTCGTAGCCGGCGGTGAGTCGCAGCCGCGAGCGCCGCCAGAAGCGCCAGTCCAGCCTCGCCTCCGTCTCCACGAGAGACTCGGAGTAGCGCGCCCGGTTCGCGACCGTGTTGTCGGCGCCGGGCCCGATCCCGCCGTAGACGTAGTCGTCCCGGCGGATCGCTCGGAGGCGCCCGCTGACGCTCACGTCGCCCACGGTGACGGTGTCGACGAGCCGCGCGTCGAGCGTGTCCGTGCCGCCGAACCCCGCGCTCACGTCGAGCTGGTTCGCGTCGTGAAGCGCGTGCCTCCAGGTGGCGAAGACCCTCACGCTCGGCCTCATCCCCAGGTCGAGATAGGCGACGGGGAGGACCACGAAGTCCTGCTGCAGGTAGCGCTCGACGGCGGCGATCGCGCCCGAGGCCTCGAGCTCGGTGAGCAGCCAGCCGATGGGAGCTCGCACCAGGTACTCGCTGACGAGGTAGAGCGGGCCGGTCGCGATACGAGGGATCCACATCCACGGCTCTGCGGGGTCCTCCGGGGGTGCTCCGCGGCCGTCGTAGTCGGGGACCGCTCGCGGGGCGGGGCGCGCGGGCCCTGACTCGGCCTGCGCGCTCGCTCGCGCGGCGCCTGCGAGCGAGATCACGACGAACGTGAGAGCAATGATGCGTGCCATCGTTCCGGTCTCCGCGTCCGGGTGTCGGACGTCGGATGGACCAGTTGGCAAGCGGTGTGCCGCACCTCCCCGCGCCCGAAACGCGGCCTCGAGGGCGGGAGGCCCGCGAGACCTCGTGGGAGCCCCGAGATTTCGTGGTGCCGGCGCCGCCAGGATCGTCGTTGCGCGAGCTGCGGGGTTGGGGTTTAACGCGTCGCATCGTGGATCCAGAACGTGATGGGGGCGCCGGCGCGCTGGGGCGACGGGACGAGCTGATCCTTCGCTGTGCGGGCGAGGGTATCTACGGGGTGGACAGCGAGGGGGTCACCACCTTCGTCAACCCCGCGGGCGCGGCGATGGTCGGCTACCGACCGGAGGAGCTGATGGGGAAGCTCTCGCACGAGCTGATTCACCACTCCCACGCCGACGGCGCTCACTACGAGCACACTCGCTGCCCGATCTACGCCGCCTTCAAGGACGGGGCGGTCCACACCGTTCGTGACGAGGTCTTCTGGCGGAAGGACGGGACCTCGTTCCCGGTCGAGTATGTCAGCACTCCGATCCGTGGGGAGGACGACGAGCTGATCGGCGCGGTGATCACGTTCCGCGACGTCACCGAGCGCCACGAGCGCGAGGCGGCGTTGAGAGAGGCCCTGGCGGAGGTCGAGCGCCTCAAGGAGAAGCTCGAGGCGGAGAACGAGTATCTTCGCGACGAGATCTCCGGGCATGCGCTCGCCCAGATGATCGGAGAGAGCGCATCCCTCGCCCGCGCGAAGCGTCGCGTCGAGCAGGTCGCGCCGACCGACGCGACCGTCCTGATCCTCGGCGAGACCGGCGTGGGCAAGGAGCTGTTCGCGCGCGCCATTCACGACCTGAGCGGGCGGAGCGAGCACGCCCTCATCAAGCTCAACTGCGCCGCGCTCCCCTCGACCCTGATCGAGAGCGAGCTGTTCGGGCACGAGAAGGGCTCGTTCACGGGCGCGACTACGCGTCGCAAGGGCCGGTTCGAGCTGGCGGACGGCGGCACGATCTTTCTCGATGAGGTGGGGGAGCTGCCCCTCGAGCTGCAGGCGAAGCTGCTGCGTGTCTTGCAGGAGGGCGAGCTCGAGAGGCTCGGCGGCGCCGAGACCATCTCGGTCGACGTGCGCGTGGTCGCTGCGACGAACCGCGATCTCGCGGCCATGGTCCGCGCGGGGGAGTTCCGCGACGACCTCTACTATCGGCTGAACGTCTTCCCCATCGACGTGCCGCCCCTGCGCGAGCGCAAGGACGACATCCCCGCGCTCGCCGGGCACTTCGTGCAGCGACTCTCCACGAAGCTCGGGAAGACGCTCGGGGACGTGTCGCCGCCCTGCATGGACGCGCTCCTGGACTACCCGTGGCCCGGGAACATCCGCGAGCTCGAGAACGTGATCGAGCGCGCGGCCATCCTGGCCGTCGACGGAACCCTCCCGGTCGGGGAGGCCCTCGAAGCGCGGCCCGCGGACCGCGGCCGGGCGACCGAGACGGAGTCGCTCACCCTCGAAGAGGTCGAGCGCAGGCACATCGAGGGCGTGCTCGAACGGACGAGCTGGCGCATCGAGGGGGACAAGGGGGCCGCGAAGATCCTCGCGCTCCACCCCAACACGCTGCGCTCACGCATGAAGAAGCTCGGAATCCGGCGCTGACGCGACGGGCGAGCGGAGCGCTTCCGGGGAGCCGCGTGCCGCCCCGAGATTTCGTGACTCGACGACATCTCGTGGCGCTGACGCGCGGCGTGGCTGACCTCGCGGGCGGAGATGGGCTGGCACGCGCCATGCGGAGAGACGGCGCGGAGGCGCTCGGCGCCAGGCGGCGTCGCGCACGAGCCTCCGACGACGTCCACCTCAACTCGCGCGCAATCATGGTTGCGTGCTCGGGAGCCGCTGATGATCGAGCTTCTCGCCCTCTCCGTGTCCGCTGGACTCTCACTCGCCGTGGCGGCCTTCGTCGCGAGCTGGCGCGCGGTGCGCGCGCGCGACGACTCAGGCGACCCGGAGCCGCGGGCTCTCCCTCCCCTCGTGGTGGTGCGCCCGATCCGAGGCCTGGACCCGGGCCTGTCAGGCAACCTCTGGGCGGCGCTCGAGCAGCACTATCCGGGCGAGATGGAGACCCTCTTCGTGCTCGACGACGTGCACGATCCTGCCTACCCCGTCGTCAGTCGCGCGGTGGAGACGCACCGGCAGCGGCGCTCGGGCGCAGCTCCCGCTCGCGTCGTCGTGGCCGGGCCCAGGCCCGCGCGCCGTACGGGGAAGCTCCACGCGATGATCGAGGGGCTGCGCGCGGCGCGTCTCGACGCGCCCCTGGTGGCGTTCGCCGACTCGGACACGCGACCGCCGCCGACCCTGCTCGCGCAGCTCGCGGACGCGGTCGTTCGCGAGCCCGACGTCGGCTCGGCGTTCGCCCCCGCGGTGAGCGTCGCGCCGGCTCGGACCGCGGGTGACGTCGGCTACGGGATGATGCTCGACGGCCTCTACGGTCCGCAGGCCGCGATCACCATGGCGCAGGAGGGCTCGCTCCCGTTCATCATGGGCCAGACGATGGTCTTGAGGCGCGAGGCGCTCGACGCCGCTGGCGGCCTGAGCGCCTCGACGGGGCAGCTCGTGGACGACATGCACATCGGCGCGGGGATCGCCGAGGCGGGCTATCGCAACGTGTTGATCCCGACCCGGCTCCCGATCTGGAGCGAGGGGGTGAGCTGGCGGGCCTTCCGCTCCCTCGCCCTCCGCTGGATGATCTACGGGCGTACCGGTGTGCCGATGTGGCCCTTCAACGCCCCGACCATCGCCTACGTAGGCGCGTTCCACCTCGGCGCGGGGGCGGGGCTCGTCGCGCTGCTGACCGGAGCCCACGCGGCGGCGGCCTTCTTCGCAGCAGCGGCTCTCGCGGTCTCGGCGGCGGTCGGGCTCATCCGTCGCGCTCAGGGCGCCGCCCCCGTGCCCTGGCGGCTGGCGTGGGCGCTTCCGCTGACCCTCGCGTTGGCCCCGGTCGCGTTTCTGCGAGCGCAGCTGGCGAGGAGCGTGGAGTGGCGAGGCCGACGGTATCTGCTGAGCGCGGAGGGTCGGCTCGAGACGCGCGGCCCGCACGGACCGGCGAGCGCGAGCTTCCCGCTCCCGCTGCCTCCCGAGTGAGCCGAAGTCGCAGACGCGACCCCAAGCGCGAGCCACGAGCCAGCCTCGTGGCGCGCGCGCTCGCGTCTGGCGCCCAACGCGCCGCAGTTAGCATTGCAGTCGTCGAAAGAGAGTCGTTCGGCGTTCGACGGTTCTCGTTCTCCGTGAGGGCCCGAGAGAGTGGGTGTCCGACGGCATCGTCGCCGCGGCACCACGAAAGGAAGACCCATGTCTCGCATCCCGACCCCGAGCTCCATCGATGACGCGCCCGACGGCTCGCGAGAGCTGTTGAAGGGGGTCCAGCAGCAGCTGGGCAGTGTCCCCAACATGTTCCGGATCGTGTCCAACAGCCCGGCCGCGCTCGAGGGCTACCTCGGGCTGAACGGGGCGCTCTCCAAGGGGGCGCTCCCCGCCGCCACCCGCGAGCGGATCGCGCTCGCGGTCGCGGAGGTCAACGAGTGCGGCTACTGCCTCGCGGCCCACACCTACCTCGGGGAGCGCTTCGCCAAGCTGTCCTCGGAGGAGATCGAGACCAACCGTCGTGGCGCGTCGACCGACGCGAAGGCCGACGCGGCGGTGCGCCTCGCGGTCCAGATCGTCCAGCGTCGCGGCCACGTGGACATCAGCGCCATCGAGCGGGCCCGGCAGGCGGGGTTCACCGACGCCGAGCTGGTCGAGATCATCGCGCACACCGCGCTCAACACGCTCACGAACTACGTGAACGTCGTGCTCCGGACGGCGATCGACTTCCCGGCGGTCGACGAGCTCGCGGCCTGACGGGGACCCGAGGCGGCGGCCGATGGGCCGTCGCCCGTCCTCCCGGCCTCCTCCACGACATCTCGTGGTTCCACGAGATGTCGTGGGGGAGCCCTGGTGGGACGCTCCTCTGGGGGCAAACCAAGTTGGCATGGGCCGTGCGGTCCGTGATCGGGGAGGGAAACCGAAAGGACGATCGATGACTCAAACACCGACCCAGAAGCTGGTGCCTCCGTTCACCCGAGAGACGGCGCTCGCCAAGGTGAAGGCGGCGCAGGACGCCTGGAACTCCATGGACCCGGTTCGGGTCGCGCGCGCGTATTCGAAGGACTCGGTCTGGCGGAACCGGGAGGAGTTCTTCGTGGGGCGCCCGGCGATCGAGGCGTTCCTGCGTCGCAAGTGGGAGAAGGAGACCGAGTACCGGCTGATGAAGGAGCTCTGGGCGTTCACGGACAACCGGATCTCGGTCCGGTTCGAGTACGAGTGGCGCAACCACGAGACCGGCCAGTGGTACCGGACGCACGGGAACGAGCACTGGGAGTTCGACGACGAGGGCCTCATGTCTCGCCGCGACATGAGCGCCAACGACGTGCCGATCGAGGAGTGGGAGCGACGCTATCGCTGAGGCCACCCCTCACCGCGCCGAAGCAGACCGGCCCCCTCCGCTCGGCGGAGGGGGCCGGTCTCGTCCGGTGGCGGACCCGCGCCTGCCCGGCGAGCTCGAGAGGTGGCAAACGATGGCGCGGGGGAAGCCCAAGCCCGCTACCGCGACGACTGACGCGAGACGACGGCAGGCGACGAGCGCAGCGAGGTTTCCGCACGGACCACCACCACCTACCTGTGTTCGATCCCGCGGC
>JAYZQJ010000209.1:0-70913 GCA_036149055.1 Myxococcota bacterium
GCTACAACCACACCGAGGCGCCCGGCACCGGAGAGATCCGGCTCGAGCTCTGGCTCCGGTGAGCGCCAAACGAAGCGCGGGCCCCCCGGCCCCGTCCGCCGGGGGCGCGCCGCGCGGCCGCGCGCGGGGGGGGCCGGCCCCCCCTGGCGGCGCGCGCCCGCGCGCGCCGGGCGGGGGCCCCCCCCGCTTCGTTTGGCGCTCACCGGAGCCAGAGCTCGAGCCGGATCTCTCCGGTGCCGGGCGCCTCGGTGTGGTTGTAGCCGAGCACGTCGCCGAACCCGGCCGCGCTCTCGCGGCTCCCTCCGCCGACCGTCTGCGAGTGCACGCCGACGGCGATCCAGGAGTCGAGCCCGCGGGCGCCCTCCGGCTCGCAGAGGCGGGTCTCGGGGCTCGGCCGCTGGTGCGCGAGGAAGACCCCGCAGCCAGCGTCGCGGACCGCGTGCAGCGCGTAGGAGCAGAGGCACGAGGCGTGGGTGCCGTCGCATTCGGCGGCGAACGCGCCCTCGGAGCGGGTGAGCGACGCGACCGCGCACACCCCGTCGGGGCCGTCGCAGGCCGCGTCGTCGTCGAGGCCGGCGAGCCACTCCGCGAAGGTCTTCGTCCCGTCCGAGACGCCCTCGTAGACGAGCCGGTGGACGCGCTCCCCGGTCGAGAGGTTCCGGTGCACGAGCATCAGGTCGCGGAAGGGCACCCGCGCGAGCGCCTCGGAGCCGAAGTCCCGGTCGAGCGCGAAGGCGTCGCCCTCCACGAAGTCGCCCTCGCAGCCGTCGCCGTAGCGGCACGCCCACCCGTTGCAGGTCCAGGTGGGCTCGTTGTCGTCGCTCTGCACGAGGCCGAGCGTCCAGCCGCCCGCGGCCGCGTCCATGTCGCAGCGGACGCGGAAGGGCGACGCGTCGTCGCCCCGCTCCGGGTGATGCCCGTCGGGATCCACCCAGTAGGCGCCGCTCGAGAGCGCCTCGCCCGGCACCATCCGATGCGCCTCGCACGAGACCGGCGGCCGGCACGGGGCGGCCTCGGCGCTTCCGTCCGGCGCGGCGCAGGCCTCCGGAGGCCGGCACACCGGCGCCTCGAAGAGCGTGCGGATCTCCTGGTCCTCGAGCGCGCGATAGAAGAACGTCAGCTCGTCGAGCTCGCCCAGGTACATCGGCGCGTCGCCGGCGGCGCGGTTGCCGAGGGCGAGCTGGACCGCGTGGATCTGCTCGCTCAGGCCGAGCCCGACGGTCACGAGGGACTCGCTCGCGTACTCCACCGGGCCGCCGTCGAACGAGCGCCCGATGCGCCCGCGGCGCCCGTCGACCACGATGACCACGAAGCGCCAGCGCTCGGTCGGGTGGATGCCGGTGGTGATGGGCGGCGGGGTCGAGCTGTAGCCGGAGAGGAGCCGCAGCTCATAGCCGCCCTCCGGCGGCACGTCGTCGCCGCAGCCCTCGGGGCCGTAGGCCAGCTCGAGCAGCGAGAAGCGCGGGTCCTGCCCCGGCAGCGAGTGGTCGACGACGTCGATGGCGAGCGGGACCGCGCCGCACGGCTGCCCCCGCTGGTCGAGCATCCAGAAGCCGAGCGTGAACGCGTCGATGCGCCCCTCGGGGAGCGGGACGTCCCCGGAGACGACCGGGCCCGCGCCCGGGCCGAAGCGCAGCCCGTGCGCCTCCCCCAGCTCGAGCAGCCCGCGCCCGGCGATGCCGCTCCCGGCCGGGACCACCGGCTCGCCGCTCCGGCGATCGGCGTCGAAGTCCCAGTAGTGATCCGGCCCCAGCCGATCGATCGCGTCGCCGCCGCACGCCACGCAGCGCTCGTAGTCGGGGCTCGGGGTCTCGCCGGGCTCACAGGCGATCCGCCCGCCGCAGCCGCCGGTCAGCGGATCGCGGAGGCTGCAGACGCACTCGGCCGCGCGGTTGCTGCACGTGGTGAACAGCTCCGTGCAGGTGATCGCGTCGGCGCCCGGCACGCACGCGCCGTCTCCGCCGCAGCGCTCGACGCCGTTGCACACGCGGTGGTCGTCGCAGTCGGCGTCGGTGACGCACGGGTCGCGCGCGACCACCTCGCCGACCCAGAGGCTCTCGGCCGAGAGATCGGCGGCGACGCACTCGCCGGTCCGATCGCAGGTCTCGAAGCGCAGCGGGCACGCGCAGCCCCGCTCGATGCGGAGGCGCGCGATGCGGCGCTCGCCGGGCACGTACGACGTCAGCAGTCGCGCCATGCCCAGCGGCGCGCCGTCGGCGTCGCAGGCGCCCTCGAACGCGAGGGCCTCGACCAGGAACGAGCGGTCCGCCTCGTCGATCTCCGGGAGCAGCCCGTAGAGGAGCGGCATCTGGCTCGCGTCGGTGTCGAAGCGCTCCACGATCGCGTCCTCGTCCCGGAGCTCGCGCAGATCGGAGAAGGCGTCGGCGCCGGTGGTCGCGTGCACCCGCAGCTCCACGCAGCCCAGGGTCTCGAGCACCGCGCCGGACGCCTCGACCTGCAGCAGCACGCGGCCGCCCTGGTACGGCCCGGGGGACGCGCAGCCGGCGAGCAGCGCGAGGGCCACGATCGCGCGGCGGCTCATCGCGCACCTCCGAGGAGGGTCATCGACGTGCCTCGGAGATCCGTCACGTCGTCGAACGGCCCCTGCGTCCCGGGATCGTAGAGCGCGACGCCGAGCACGACGCCGACGATGGTGGCCACGCCGACGCCGATGCCGGTCCAGAGCCACGGGTTCTCCTCGACCGGCTCGCCGGCCGCGACCACCGACGGGCTCATCGGCACCGGCGCGAGCGCGAGGGAGAGCTCGGCGCGCTCTCCGCCGTTGACGTCGATGCGGCGCCGCTGGGTCACGTAGCCCTCGCGCTCGATCATCAGCGTGTGATCGCCCGCGTCGAGCTCGACCACCTCGCCCGGCAGGAGCGGCCGCGCCTCCCCGTCGATCCGGAGCTGGGCGTCGCGCGGGACGAGGCGGATGCGGTAGGCGCCGATGAAGCCGCGGGCGTTCTCGACGAGCTCGCGGACCTGCTCCCGCAGCCGCGGGGTCAGCGGGCGCACCTCGGAGGTCAGCGCCTCCTCGAAGAGCGCGACCGCGCGCACGTAGTGGCCGAGCTCGTACTCCACCAGCCCCAGGCCGCGCAGGGTGCGGGCGCTCGGCGACAACGCGTGGGCGCGCTGGAAGTGGGCGCGGGCCTCGGCGAGGTGGCCGGCCGACAGCTCGGCGAGCGCGCTCCGGACCGCCTCGTCGTATTCGCTCGTCGCCTCCTCGGCCGGCGCGTCGTCTCCGCTGGTTTGCCCGGAAGCGAGCGACGGCGTGACCGCCGGTGACAACGAGATGAACCACAGGATCGCGCACGAAAGCCGTCTCAACGGTGCCCTCCACGGCGGAAGGTTGCTAGAGTGCCCCCCGTGACGGATCCGGGAGGAGGGCCGGACGACCCGCGGGTGGGAACGCAGATCGCGTCCGTGTACCGCGTGGATCGACTCCTGGGCCGCGGCGGATTCGGCGCAGTCTACGCGGCGACCCACACGCTGCTGGGCCACCGCGTCGCCATCAAGCTGCTGCGCAACGAGTACACCTCCTCGAAGGAGGCGGTGCGCCGATTCCAGCGTGAGGCCCGCGCGGCGAGCTCGATCGGCCACCCCCACATCGTCGACGTGAAGGACCTGCTCCGCACCGACGACGGGGACTACTGCATGATCCTCGAGCTGCTCGAGGGGCACGACCTCGAGGAGCGGCTCGAGCGAGGCGGACCGATGGTGGTCCGGGACGCGGTGCACGTCTTCCTCCAGGTCTGCGACGGCCTCTCCGCGGTCCACGACAAGGGGATCGTCCATCGCGACCTCAAGCCGAGCAACATCTTTCTCACCATCGCGCCCGACGGTGAGGATCCGTCTTGGGTGAAGATCCTCGACTTCGGCATCAGCAAGGCGGGGGATCTCACGCTCGGCGGCGATCCGCTCACCCAGACCGGCGCGGTGCTCGGGACCCCGCACTACATGTCGCCGGAGCAGGTCCGCGGCGTGCGCGAGCTCGATCACCGCACCGACATCTACAGCCTCGGGGTCATGCTCTTCGAGGCGCTCACGTGCACGCGCCCCTTCGAGGCGCCCGCCTTCCCGCCGCTCTGCATGAAGATCTGCATCGACCCGGCCCCGAAGGTCGCTCGGTTCCGGAAGGACGTGCCGCCCGCGCTCTCGGATCTCGTGCATCGAATGATGTCGAAGGAGCCCGAGGCGAGGCCGCAGACCTGCGCCGAGGTCGCCGACGCGCTGCGGGCCTTCGCGGACGTCTCGGCGGCCCCGACCCTCGACCCCGACGCGCCGTCGACCTCCGACGCGGTGCGGCTGGGCGAGGCGGCGACCGAGGCGACGAGCGCGCCGCCGATGGAGGCGCCGAAGCGGAGCTCGTGGCTCCTCCGGGGCGGGCTCGCCGCCGCCGGGCTCCTCCTCCTCGGCGGCCTCGCGCTGAGCGCGGGCCTGCTCGACGGGCCCCGGGAGGCCGCCGCCGATCCCGCGCCCGAGGCCGCCGCGCCGCCTCCCGCGGTCGTGGCCGACGAGGCGCCGGAGCCCGAAGCCGAGCCGGCCGCGGAGCCGCCCCCGCTCGAGGTGCGCGCCGAAGGCGGCGAGGCGGAGCTCTGGGTGGACGGCGCCGCGCACGGCACCCTGGAGGAGGGCGCGCCGCGATCGCTGCGCCTCCCGGCCGGCCGCCACGTGCTCGAGGCCCGGCGCGGCGATCGGGTGCTCGTCCGGGAGACGGCCGAGGTGAGCGCGGAGGGCGCCGAGCCGGTGGTGCTCGCTCTCCCGGCGTCGCCGAGCCCGAGCGCCCCGCGCGCGACCCGTCGAGGCGTCGCCCGGCGCGCGCCCGATCCGCAGCCCGCCCATCCGCCTGCGTCCGCGGCGCCTGCGTCCGCCGCACCAGCTCCCACGCAGCCGGCCGAGCCGTCGGTGGTCGAGGTCACGCGGCCCCGGGTCGGCACGGTCCGCGAAGACGAGTTCTGAGCATGATCCTTCGCCGCGGACAGAGTCAGCGGGAGGTGGTCGACGCGAGCCTCCTGGTCGGTCGGTCGAGCCGCTGCGCGCTCGTGCTCGACGAGAGCTGGGTCTCGGGGCAGCACGCGCGGCTCTACTGGGACGGCGAGGCCTGGTGGATCAAGGACCTCGCGAGCCGCAACGGCACGTTCGTGAACGGGGAGCAGCTGTCGGCCGGGTCGCCCCGCCGGCTCTCGCGCGGAGACCGCGTCGCCTTCGGGCAGCGAGAGGCGGAGTGGCGGGTGGGCGACGTCGACCCGCCCACGCTGCTCGCCGTGCCCGAGGACGGCGGCGCGCCGCTGCCGATGGCCGAAGGCCTGCTCGCGCTCCCGCACGCCGACGCGCCCGAGGTCACGCTCTTCCTCGATCCGCGCGAGGGCTTCGTGCTCGAGCGCGGCGGTGAGCGCAGGGGCGTGCGCGACGGGCTCGTGGTGCAGGCCGGGGGCCGCGCCTTCTCCCTCCGGGTGCCCCAGTGGGTCTCGCCGACGGCGACCGCCGATCATCAGCGCGCCGGCCCCCGCCTCGTCGAGGTCGCGCTCCGCTTCCGCGTCTCGCGCGACGAGGAGCACGTGCAGCTCGTCGCCGCCCTGCGCGGCGAGACCCACGACCTGCGCTCGCGCGCGCATCACTACCTGCTCCTCACCCTGGCCCGGGAGCGCATCGCCGATCTCGAGCGTGGCCTGCCGCCCGAGGGCTGCGGGTGGATCCACGTCGAGGAGATCGCGCGGCGGCTCCGCGCCGAGCCCGAGCACGTGAACCTGCACGTCTTCCGGGCGCGCAAGCAGATCGCCTGCGTCGGCGTCGAGGACCCGGCGGAGCTGGTCGAGCGGCGGCTCGACGCCCATCAGATCCGCATCGGCACCGGGCTGCTCGACATCGAGCTGGTCTGAGGGGGGCACCGGGTGAGCGTGCGGGAGCCGCCGGCGGCTGACCATTTCAGGCTCTTGCAATCCGGTGAAATGGCGCCGCCCGCGCCCTCGTCGCACCCTCACGCGCGGAGGGGGAGCCGCCGGTCACTCCTCGACGATGCACTCCTCGCGCGTCGGCATGCGCTCGCACACCGTGCGCTGACACGCGCCGTACGCGCCCTGCTCGGCGGCGCACTCCCCGGCGCTCGAGTCGCACGCGGGGATGGCGGCGCTGCACGCGTAGAGCGCGTCGAACTCCGCCTCGCAGCCGATGTCGAGCGCCGCGTCGCGGTTCACCGCGTACTCGGTCTCCACGCCCGCGCAGACCTCGCCGCAGTCCTCCTCGCCCCGGAAGCCGAGGCAGCGGCTCGTGCGCCGCGTCTCGCACCGGCTGTTGCAGTCCCCGGCGGGGTCGACGCCGCAGGCGGCGAGGAGGCTCAGCAGACAGACGCCCACGAGGGCGACACAGCGCGTCTTCATGCAGCGCGTGTAGCGGAGAACGACCCGGTGACGCAACCGCGTCGTGCTCACTCGTCCCAGAGGCTCTCGAGCGTGTAGGGGCCGCCCTCCTTCGCCCAGAAGCGGCCGTCGACGTAGCGGCGGTGGCGATCGAGGGCGCCGATCCGCTCCATGTCCTCGGCGTCGAGCGACAGCTCGGTGGCCGCGAGGTTCTCGCGGATGCGGGTCGGGCTCACCGACTTCGGGATCACCGAGGTGCCGCGCTCGAGGGCCCACGCGATCAGCACCTGAGCCGGGCTGGCGTCGTGCTTCTTCGCGATGGCGCCGATGGCCTCGTCCTCGAGCAGCACCGGCTCGTCCTCGGCCTTGAGCGCCGACGCGCGGTCGCGCGAGCCGAGCGGCGAGTAGGCCGTGAGCGCCACGCCGGCCTCGCGGCACCAGTCGAGCATCTCGCGCTGCTGGAGATAGGGGTGCAGCTCGATCTGGTTGACGGCCGGCTGGATGCGCGCGCCCTCGCTGACCCGGCGCAGCCGGTTCACGCTGAAGTTCGACACGCCGATCGAGCGGGTGAGCCCCGCGTCCACGAGCTTCTCCATCGCGCCCCAGGTCTCGGCGATGGGCACGTCGTCGAGGCTCACCAGGTCGCTCGCGCTCTCCGGGAACACCACGCCGTGCTTCAGCGCGACCGGCCAGTGGATCAGGTAGAGGTCGAGTCGGTCGAGCTTCAGGTTGGCGAGCGTCTCGCGGATGCCGCTCTCGACGTGCTCGGCCCGGTGCCGGTCGTTCCAGAGCTTCGAGGTGATCCAGAGCTCGTCGCGCGTCACCACGCCGCCCTCGAAGAGCTCGCTCAGCGCGTCGCCCACCTCGCTCTCGTTGCCGTAGATCCAGGCGCAGTCCACGTGCCGGTAGCCGGCCTTCACCGCCTCGATCACCGCGGCCTTCACCTCGCCCGGCTTCGACTTCCAGGTCCCGAGCCCGAAGGCCGGCAGCGCGTTGCCATCGTTCAGCGTGATCGTCTTCATCTCTGCTCCTTCACGTCGTGGCGGAACCGCCCGGCGTTGCCGTCGAGCTCGGTCTCTTCGTCCGCGAGCCCGAAGAACGCGGGCACGGGTCTCGGCTTCTTCACCGCTCGCTGCACCGCGGGGCGGGCGTCGAGGCGGTCGAGCCACGTCTTCAGCGCGTCGAGCCCGTCGACGTCCACCTTCGCCCACGGGTGAGAGCGCGCGTAGGGATACATGGCCATGTCGACGATGGAGTAGGCGTCGCCGACCAGCCACTCGCGGCCCTGGAGCCGCCGGTCGACCACCTCGAGCAGCCGCCGCGACTCGTCGACGTACCGACGGATCGCGAACTCGTCGACGTGCCCGTTCGGCGCGGCGATGCGCTGGAAGTACATCGCCTGCCCCATCATCGGGCCCACGCCGCTCATCTGGAACATCAGCCACTGCAGCGCCTCGGAGCGGGCGAGCGGCCCCTCGGGCAGGAAGCGCCCGGTCTTCTCGGCGAGGTACCAGAGGATCGCGCCCGACTCGAACACCACGAAGTCGCCGGCCTCGCGATCGACGAGGGTGGGGATGCGCCCGTTCGGGTTGAGGCGCAGGTACCAGTCGGCCTTCTGCTCGCGCGCGCCGAAGTCGATGTGGGTCAGCTCGTAGTCGAGCCCCGCCTCCTCGAGGAAGAGGAGAGGCTTCCACCCGTTCATCGTCGACGCGGTGTAGAGGTGCAGGGGAGGGCGCTCGCTCACGGCGACCCAGTTGTGGGTACCGCGCGCAGCCTGGCAACCCCCTGCCGATCAGAGTGTCGCCGACGGTCGCGGCGGCGCCTCCGCGCGGGTGTGCGCGGCGACGTGGGTGAGGTGGCGGGTGAACCGCGAGGTGACCTCGAGCCGGCCGAGTCGGTTCAGCCGCTCGAGCGGATCCGTCGCCTGCTCTACCTCGGCCTCGAGCTGGCCGGCGCGCTCCAGCGTCTCGTGCAGCAGCCCGTAGAGATGCTTCGGCGAGAGATCGCCGTCCTCGCGCGGCGTCCACAGCGCCTTCAGCACCCGGCGGCGCTCCGCCTCGAGCCCGTCCATCCACGCCGACTGCGCGTGCAGGTAGCTCACGCCCTCGGCGTACCTCACGGGCACGGGCACGCTCCAGGGCTCGTCGTATGCGAGCGCCAGCGTCACGAGCTCACCCATGAGCGTCGGGGAGGACACGGTCCCAGGATAGCAGGGGTTTGGCCGCGAAAAAGACCGAGGTGACGGAACGAGAAGAGGGCGGCGCCGAAGCGTCCGCCCTCGTCCGTGTGGAGGTGGATGGAGATCAGGCTGCGCGCGCGGCGGGAGCCATCGCCGGCTGCACCGCCGGCCGACGCGTCATCACCGAGACGCCGCCGCCGACCTGGTCCTCGACCACGGCCGCGAGCGCCTGCATCGCGTGACGACCCCGGCCGACGCGCTCCCCGCCGTCCAGGAAGAGGCGTCCCCGGCTGGAGGGCACCATCTGGGACACGATGGCGCGGATCATCAGAGACCGCGCGCTGAGCGTGTCAGGATCCCAACGATCGCCACCGACCAGCGCGGCCGCCACGAGCTCGCCCTCGAGC
This sequence comes from Myxococcota bacterium, assembly GCA_036149055.1. Classification (GTDB taxonomy): domain Bacteria; phylum Myxococcota_A; class Polyangia; order Polyangiales; family Sandaracinaceae; genus JAVJQK01. The sequence goes on from JAYZQJ010000209.1 coordinate 8,943, forward strand.
TGGAGCTCACCCACGCGCTCGCGCACCCGGGTGGCCAGCTCGGACGGCGTCTCGCCCGCGCGCTGCAGGACGATCGCGATGTCGTCCACTTCGTCACGGAGCGGCTCGACCCACTCGCTCCACTCGCCGCCTCGCTCGGCGACCAACACTGCCGTCTTCTTGGTGCTGCCCATCACGGCCTCCACGGCGTTTCCGCTTTGCAATCGAAGTGCCACACTCGCTGGTGGCTCTGACGTCCCGATCCGTTGCACCGAGCCTGGGGGCGAATGCCACGGGCTGCGGGATTGCCCCGCGAAGCCGTGGCACGCAGCACCCCTGATTCGTGGGGTTAATGACGCGCCGCGTCTAAAGAAGTTCTGCCCACAGTCGTAGAACCTACGGGGCGTTCCGGGAGCCTGTCACCATCAGGTGACGTGACGGCGGTGGCACACCGCTGCGGACGGAGTGGCTGATGCACTGGCCACCACGACTTCGGTGCCCGGGTGTGTACCGACGGTTACGGTCCCGTGGTCACGCTGCGCCACCGTGCGAGCGGATGGAGCGCGGTGTGCTCCGAGAGCATCTTGACGGGTCGGGGGCCGATTGCTAAACGGCCGAATCTCTTTTCGAGAGGGGCCGTTAGCTCAGTTGGCAGAGCAGTGGGCTTTTAACCCATCGGTCGCAGGTTCGAGCCCTGCACGGCCCACTGGCCCCCTGATAACCTTCTCCTGTCCCCATCATCTAGAGGCCCAGGATACCGGCCTTTCACGCCGGCGACGCGGGTTCGAATCCCGCTGGGGACGCTACTCGTTCTGAGCTCGAGCGCCTCTGGCACCGCCAGGGGCGCTTGCGTTTGATCCCGAAGGCTCGCTCCGGGCCTCCCCTACATCTCGTTGAAGCCGAGCTCCCCCAGGTGCCGGACGAAAGCTTCCCTCGTCCTGGCGGCGGCCGTCAGGAACGGCTGACCGTCGAGCGCGCTGATGAGCGCGTCACCGCGCCGGTAGATCGTGAGATCCTGGTGATCGACGACTCGCTCCCAGCTGGCTTCGATCCGCGGCATCACGGGCTCGGGGTCCTGTAGGTCACCGGCGTGTTCGAAGCCGCCCCACGCGGTCTGGAGGTAGAGCAGAATCTCGAGGAACTGGCTGAGCCGGACCTCCTCCGAGTGCCACTCGAGGGTGTCCTCGCCGAGTACGTTGCCCACCTCGGCATCCGCGCCTTCCTCCGGGCGACAACCCCAGACGCATGCGCCCTGGTTCTCCTCGCAGAAGAGGATGCGTCCCTCCGAGTACCTGAGCCCGGCCGGACCGTAGAACCGGTTGTGCGCGGCCATGACGCACGGCTCTGCGCCGCAGGCGAGATAGAACGCTCGAAGGGGGGCTGGAATCGCGACCCCGAGCCGACGCTCGGCGTCGGCCGCCGCGGTCTCCGCCACACCCACGGGCCGCCGTTCGTACAGGCGCTCGAAGAGCTGCACGAAGTCGGTCTTTCGATCTCGGGGCCACTTGCTCATCGAACCGGCTGTACCGGAAGGAGAGCCCGAAGGCTACGCCGCGACCTCCATCTTCGTCTGAGCCATCCGTGCTACCACCATCATCATGCTGCGCGCTCTTCTCGGCATGATCGTCGGGCTCACCCTGCTGCTGACCGCTCAGGTGGCAGAGGCTGACATCCTTCCCCCTGGGCCGGCTCGCCCGTCCTGGGAGGATACGCCGCTGCCCATGCCGGAGGATCCGCCGCCGGCCCGCTCCATGCTGCTGGTCCTGGCGGGTTTGGGGCTGGTCGGTCTGGGGACCGTCGCGATCCATCGTCGGCGTCGTGCCCTTGCCGAGTAAGGGCGACGTGCTCGTCTCGGGCCGCTTCTTGGTGGTCCGCGCCGGGTTGGGATCTCCGGTCCTCGCGGAGGATCGCGAGGAGGGGGGGCTCGTCGAGGTCGTCCAGAGCGACGTCGGGCTGCTCGACCGTGTCGCTCTCGAGGAGATGCTCACGCGCGCCCACGCGCTCGGGGACGCGCGGCTGGTGCTCGCGCTCACCACTCACCCGGTGTGCATCCCGTACGAAGCCGACGACCCGACGCCCGCGAGCGGCACCGCCGAGCTCGCCGACGCCGCGCTCGACCTGCTCGAAGTCGTCGGCCTCGCGCTGGCGGCACGGGTGGAGGTCGATCCACGCCGCGCCTGGCTCGGGTCGAGCGGAGTCCGCCTCCCCGCGCCTGCGCCCGCGCTCTACTGGCGCCGCTGGGCGGTCGAGGGCGCAGGTCCCGAGCTGTTCATGGCGGGGGTCTGGGAGTGGTACCGTCGCCGCCGGGCCGCGATGGAGCCCCGCGTCGAGCTTCCCCGTGAATGGGACGGCTCCCGGGTCGGAGAGCTCGCGGCGCGGTTCGCCGCCGAGTGCTCGAACCGCGCCCTCGGCGAAGCCCGGGCGCGCGCCCTCGCGGAGTGGCACCGATTCGATCCGCCTCGCCCGGACCTCGATCGCGTGATCGAGCTGGGTGAGGCGCTGTTCGCCCGTGTCGGGAGCAGTGAGCCGGCCATCGACTACGAGCCGCCGCCGGCGGACTTCGTGCTGGCCGCCGCGTACCACCACAGGGCTTGTGTGGCGTGGGCCGAGGGACGAAAGGACGCAGCGCGCTCCGACGTCTCGCGCGCCTGCGCGATCGATCCCTATCCTCGCTACCTGACGACCGCCGCGCTCTTCGAGGAGGGCGACGTCGCTGCCGGCCTGCACGACCGGGCCGTCGCCGCGATCCTCGAGGCGCACGAGGACCCGTTCCTGGACGGTGGGAACCTCCGCGAGCGAGTCGATGCCCGAGACGCCGCGCGAACGCTCCATGCCCGCGGCGTGCATCGGCTGCGCGCCGGAGATCACGAGGCGGGCGTGCATGACCTCCGCGAGTCGCTTCGACACCTGAGCGATCCTCGCGTGGAGGCCGCGCTCGAGCGCGCGCAGGCTCGTAGCCGCGGGTAGTGGCTTTTATTTCTTGCGATCACGACTCTCGGGCCGGCGAGCGCCACTCACCCGACCGCCCACAGCATCTCCCACTCCCCGCGGTGCACTCCGAAGTAGAGCTGCCCGTCGGTGCCGAGGTTCAGCCCGAGCAGCTCTCCGTCGAGCTGCATGACGAACTCGCCCACGAAGCCCCCGTCGTCCAGCCAGTGTGGCCACCCGCCGACGTGGGGGAACAGCCCGGCCCCCACGCGGTCGCCGAGCAGGGCCGAGGCGCTCGGAAGCTCATCGAAGGCTCGCCGGAGCTCCCGGGAGATCAACGCGTGAGCGTCCTCCCCGGTCGGGTAGGTCGACACTCGGCGGCCGGACGACTCGAGGAGCACCAGCTGGTCTGGGTCGACTTCGACGGCGCCTGGGGCTGACGATGGGGTCGTGCTCCATCGAGGCTCCGAGAGGTTCGTCGTGACGGCGAACTCATCGCGCGCATACTTCCATGATGACCTCGCCGCGCCTCCTCCTCGCCGTCGTGTCGGTCCTCGCGCCCTGCAGCGCGGCTCTCGCGCACGACTTCATCCTCTGGCCACGGCCGGGACATCTGCCGGCGCCGGGAGAGGTCCGGCTCGAGCTCTGGGTCGGGGATCATCTCGCCTTCGAAGAGCAGCGTGGCTTCCAGGTCGAGCGCGCGGACCGCTTCGACCGAGTCGACGCTTCGGGCGCCCACGACCTACTCGCGGGGCGGGTCGATGCAGATCCCCCCTTCGCAACCGTCGCGCTCGATCATCCGGGGGGGCACACCCTCGTCCTCGACCGGCCGGCTGTGAGCATCGAGCTGCCAGCGGACCGCTTCGAGCACTACCTCGAGCACGAAAGGCTCGCCGGGGTGGTGCGCGAACGCGCGCGTCGAGACGAGTCGCAGCGTCCAGGTCGCGAACGGTACACGCGGCACATCAAGACGTTCGTACAGGTGGGCGACCGCTTCGACTCCGCGGGATGCCGCGCGATGGGTCAGCCGCTCGAGGTGGTCCCGCTCATCGACCCGGCGCGCCTCGCCGAGGGACAGGTGATGGAGGTCGAGCTCCGGCGCGATGGCCGCGCGCTCGGAGATCATCCCCTGGAGGCGATGACGCTCGTCGAGGGCCGGCCGCGCTCCACGCACATGCGGACCGACGCTCGCGGCCGCGCCCGACTTCGCTTGGACAACGAGGGGGAGTGGCTCCTGCGGTCGGTCAACATGCGCCGCTGCGAGCAGAACTGCGACGAGGTCGACTGGGAGAGCCGCTGGACGGCCTACACCTTCCACGTCGGCGCCCGGGGCTCGCACGAGCCCACCCGGTGTTCCGAGAGACGAAGCGCTCGGCCTCGTCGCTGAGCGCGGCCCCCACCGGGTCACGCGGGGCGCCCGAGCTCACACGGCCGGAGCGGCAGCAGCTCTTCGCGGCCCGTGCCGCGTGAGCATCGCTAGCGTGCCAGGGCTCGCCAGAGACGCCGGCAGAGGTCGGCGCCGTCGATGGGGACGCCGGCGCGAACACAGTGAGCGATGGTGCCGAGCGTCATGCAGGAGGCGAGCTCGGGGGTGGCGGTGAGCTCGAGGTCGGCGACGAGCTCGAGGACCTCGCCGTCCTTGGCGTCCTGTCGACGGCGGTTGGTCGCGTCGAGGTACGCGTGGTGGGGTTGGCCGACGAGGAAGAGGAGCATCTGCGGCTCGTCGTTCGCGAAGTCGATGAACGAGCGCACCAGGGCCTCGAAGCGTGACTTGCGGCTCCGGCCGGGGCGGCTCCGCTCGCGGTACTCCGTCGCCCGGTCGAGCACGAGCGTGTAGAGGTCGTTCGCGAGGGCCGGCTTGTCGGGCCAGCGCCGGTAGAGCGTGCCCACCCCGACGCCGGCCTTGCGGGCGATCTCGTCCACCGTGGCCGCGCCGTAGCCGCGCTCGTTGAAGAGCTCGAGCGCGGCGGCGTGGATGCGCTCCTCGATGGTCGGTTCGCTCATGGTGCGTGTTCCTCGCTCGGGGCGCCGGCGCCCATCTCTGCCGTGATCCTCTCGTAGTAGATGTCGGCTCGCTCCTTCGAGTAGCCGTCGATGACGAAGGTGCCGATCCCGACCAGGCAGAGGACGATGGCGACGGCGCGGGGCAGGGGAGCGGTCGTCGACCAGAAGAGGATCGACGCGATCGCGAAGAGGATGGGCGCGGCGATCTGCGTTCCCACGTAGAGGGACGCGAAGCCCTCGACGCGCGCCTTCTCGGCCCGCACGAAGGCGTCGGGGTCCGCGCGGTGGTCGGCCTGGAACTGCTCGACGCGCGCCGTGTTGCTCAAGTAGGCGGACACGCCGCCGGCGAGGAAGACCAGCCCCGCCAGGACGAGGGGCACCGGGAGCGCCCGGGTGAGCTGCATGTCCCCGAGCTTCCAGCAGAGCAGGCCGCCGACGACCAGCGCCGCACCGACCGCGCCCATGACGACGCCGTCGAGGAGCTCGCCCCGCGCCCAGGCGACGCTGTGCTCGACGAAGGCCATCAGGAGACGACCTCGGCGGCCTGCGCGTGAAGCGGGGCCGTCCACGGCGCGAGGGCGGACTCGGTGACCGACATCAGGCGCTGGCGGATCGAGGCGTCGAGGGCCTCGGGGTTCGGCTGGGTGATGGTGCCCTCCGACACGAACTAGGGGCGGAGGAAATCCTCCGCAAGTCACCTGCGGAGGATTTCCTCCGCGCGGCTACTCCCTCGCCAGCTCGGCGCGCAGGTCCATCAGGATCTGCCCGAGCATGTTCTTCCCGGTGCCGTCGCCGCCGTCGCCCCAGTAGGAGTCGTTCTCCGTGTGCTCGACGAGCTTGGCCGTGCCGGTCGCGAGCAACATGGCCCCCAGGGCCTCGTGCTGCCGGAACTTCGCGGCGACCGCCTCGCGCATCACGGCGACCTTCGCGGACTCCCAGTCTCGCCGCAGCTTCCGTCGCCGGTCGCGGCCCAATCGCGCGGCGAGCATCGCCTTCTTTGCGGCGCGCACCGCCTCGCGGTCCTTCGGGTCCTCGAACTTCTGGGCCTGGAAGTAGTGCTCCACGGTCTTCCATCGCTGCCCCCGGATCACGATCGGGTAGCGCGCGAAGTTCGACAGCTCACCGTACTCGCCGGTCGCCGAGTAGAAGCGGACCACGTCCGGTCCCACCCGCTCGCCCGCGCCGCCGATCTCGAAGTCACAGGCGCCGGACTCCTCGAGCGACCGCAGCGCCCGGATCGCGAAGTAGAGGTCCAGCCCTTCGAAGACGGCGGGGAGGCTCGCGAGCCTCTCGCTCAGCTCCGCGGGCGTGGGCCGGCGAAGGATCGCCTTCAAGTGATCCACGGCCACGTCGGCGTCTCTGACGGCAGACACGGTGAGGGTGTTCGAGCGGTCCCACTTCGTCGCTCCCGCCAGGTCGACGCCGCGATGGTGCGCCCAGAGGAAGTCTTCGAGGCCGACGTGGGAGCCGAGCTCGATGAGCTCGGAGCGCGACGGGACGAAGAGAGCTCCGACGCTGCCGATGTAGCCACACGGGAGATAGACCAGGTCGCCGCCGATCCGTACGTCCGCGTCGTCGAAGTCGGAGTGCCCGACGCCACGCGCCTGCAGGGCGTCCCGGCCGAGCCGGACGAGGCGCCGCTGGTCGGGGTCGTCGAGATCGACCTTCGCCAGTCTCCAGGGGGGCTGCGTGTCCACTGTCGTCCTCTCTGCGAGGGGCCAACCGTCCGCGTCACTCTTCGTGGTGCGAGACGTACCGCCGCTCGGACGGATCGAACCGCCGCACCGCGCGATCGTCCAGGACCTCCTCGCACTCGTGCCCGACCGCGTTGTCCGGCCCGGGAGACCAGGCCTGGTAGACGAGCCGCTCGCTCGGCGTCTCGGCGAGCGCGCGTTGGAACCGCGCGGGCAGGGACGCCTCGTGCGCGGTGCAGCCCCGGTCGATGAGCATCCAGTGGGTGAGCACCAGGTCGTCGTGTCCGTCGCCGTCGACATCCTCGAAGAAGGCGCGATACAGCGTCGGCGGGTCCTGGCCGCTGCCCTCCCAGGGGTTCTCGTCGAGCATCGGCTCGCCGTCCTGGTCGAAGACCAGGAACCTGGCGACCGCCGACTCGACCTCGCGGTATCCCCCGCTCGTCTCCTGTGACTCGAGCGTCGCTCGGTACAGCACCGAGAACTCCAGGACGCCGTCCTGGTTGAGATCGCGGAGGGCGACCTCCACGTCCTCGATCGGGAGAGGCGCGCCTTCCAGCTCGCGCTCTTCCAGGATCTCCATCGTCGTGGGGTCGACCCGCGCGCCGCCCGCGATCACCAACCTCGAGTCAGTCCCCTCCGGAAACCCCGTAAACGAGCCGCAGTCGGCCGTCTCGGCTTCGGCGCTCTCCACGTCCATCGTGGCCTCCATGACGCGCCGCTCGTTTCGCTCCGAGGGGTCGGCCTCGTATGCCGCCGACGCCTCTTCGTAGAGCGCATACGCCTCGGCGTTCCGGGCGTCGGCCGCGGTGAAACACCCCTCCTCTTCCTCCGCGGCGAGGGCCTCGGTCTCCTCCAGCGTACCGGCCGCCTCCTCGCCGGCGCGAGCGACGTCGGCCCGGTCGTGCGCGATGACCATCACCACGCGCACCTCGGAGCCGTACGTCGCCGCCCGCGCGCCGCGGACCGAGGGACGGACGAGCAGCTGCTCCCCGAGCTCATCGAGCACCGCCGCCACGTACGGCGCGGCGTCCACTTCCTCGTTGGCGGCTTCGACCGTCGGCTCGGGCGCCGGCGGTCGGGGCGTCGTCGGTGGCGATGGAGACGACGCTCCGCAACCGACCGTGAGCGCGATCCACGCGGCGAGCTGAGCTCTCATGCGCCGAGCATACTCCGTCGTGGTGCGAACGTGTGCATGCTTAGCTGCGCACGGCGTCGACCGGAGCCATCACGAGAGGTATACGTTACCGGAGAGCCGCCCATGCCTTCGATCGTCACGCCCGTGCCCATCGCCGACCTGACCGGCTGGCCCACCAAGCGTCTGCTCGCGCTCCGCGACGCGCTGCTCCGGTGCGAGGACAGCTTCGACTGCTCCGACGCGCACTTCGACGAGATCGACCCCGCGCGCATCCGCTTCAAGGCCGATCCCCGCTGGGCGGAGCTCTATGACGCCACCCGCGCCGTGCTCCGCGCCCGCGAGCACGTGCCCTCGAGGCGGGAACGGAAGCTCCAACGCACGCGAGACGCCGCTGCGCGCTCGCGTGGCCGTGAGCCGCGGCCGAAGCGCGGCGCTCGCTGAGCTCCCGCCCGCGGGCATCGGACATGGACTGTCGAGAGTACCGAGCGCTGTATCTCGAGCTCACCGCGTACCCGCTTCCGAGTGGGACCTGGGAGGAGCTGGAGAGACTCGGGTTCGAACGGCCGCTGGAGCAGGACATCCCGGCGGCGTTCCGTTCCTCCGAGTGGCGACGAGCGCGATCGTCCTGAGCTCAGCCGGCGAAGGCCGCGTCCATTCGGGCGCGATCGTGGTCGAGGAGCAGGTGGCTCAGGTCGCGGTAGAGCTGCGCGAGGTGGTCTCTTGGCGCGAGCACGTCCATGCCGCGGTCGTCGTAGGGGTGGGCCAGCACCCCGTGCTCTGGCGCGGCGAGGAACACTTTGCCGGAGCTGCGGGGGCGGACGCCGATCTCGGCGGCGATGGCGGCCCAGAGCGCCATCGGGATCGCGGCGACGGGGATTCGGTCGGCGACGAACCTCTGGCGCTGGTCGTCTGGCTCACTGCGGCTCCACGTCTCGGCGGCGTCGCCGAGGCGTACGCCGCAGTCGGCGAGCTCGCCGCGCAGGGGAGCCAGGTCGCGGTAGGTCGAGACGACGAGCACGACCTCGTCTCGACCGGCGAAGAGAGAGGTCAGGATCTCTCGCCCCCGGTCGAACGAACGAACGAAGCCCTCGACGCCGAGGGCGCCGCCGAGTTCGAAGCGGAGCGCGAAGCGGCGACGGTGGAAGAGCGCCGGCTCGAAGACGTCGTCCCCGAACGCGGCGGTCATCGAGGAGATGAGGGGCGGCGGGGCGGGGTTCATGCGTGCATTCGCGCGGCGACCTGGTTGATCTGCTTCGAGTCGAGAATGTCGCCATCCAGACCCTCGCGCGCGGCCACGATCATCGCCTGGCCGATCTCGGCGTTGGAGGTCGCGCCCCCGAGGACGCGCAGGGCCGGGGAGAGCGCGGTGCCGACTACGTAGGCCGTGCGGTAGAGCGCGCCTCGCACCTTGGCGCCGTGGCGGTCGCGGATGTAGGCGGGGCGGAACACGGTGACGCCGCCGAGCCCGAGCGCGCGGAGGTCGTCCTCGGTGCGCTTCTTCACCCGGGCCCACATCGCGCTCCCGTCGGCGCCCGAGCCCGAGACGAAGCAGAAGCGCACGCCCGGGCTCCGCTCCGCGAGCAAGGTCGCCGCGTGCAGGGTGTAGGCGTGCGTGATCCGGGTGTAGGTGGCCTCGTCCATCCCGGTGGACGAGACCCCGACGCACCAGAAGCACGCGTCGATGCCGGTGAGCCGATCGGCGACCGACGAGAGGTCGCCCATGTCCTCCACGACGAGCTCGGTCAGCTTGGGGTGCTGCGCGCCGGTGGGGGCGCGGCCGAGCACGGTCACGGCGTGCACCTCGGGAGAGCGCAGCGACTCCGCCAGGACGCCCGTGCCGACGAAGCCGGTAGCTCCGGTGATGAGTACGTGCATGGGTCGACTCCTCGGTGGAACGGGGTTGGTGAGAGGTCCATCCAGCCGCGCCCGCCTCCATCACATACCGTCCCTTCGGGGACGGCGCGAGGGAAGGGGAGCGTGCGCTCCGTGGTATCTGAGCGGCATGGGAAGAGGACTTTGCGTGCTGCTCGGCGCGCTGGCCGTCTGGGGCTGCGGCGCGAGCGAGCCCGCGCCTTGCCCGATGCCGACCGCGGAGCAGGAGCGCGCGGCGTTTCGAGCGCGGGCCGCCGAGCTCCGGGAGCGTGGGCCGGACGTGACGCGCGACGAGGCGGCGGCGGGGCTGCCTCGGCCCGAGGGCGGGCTCGGGGTCCGCGTGACCCGCGCGGGGATCGGCGTCGGCGCGCAGGGGGGCGTCGCGTCCTGGTCGGACGAGGAGCTCGAGCGACGCCTCGCCGAGACCGACCCGATGCAGCTCGGCGCGCTGCTGTCGCGGCCGGACCCGGAGGTGATCGTCCCGCTCGGCGAGGGCGGCAGCGTGCCGGAGGACGAGGCGCCCGCGGGCGGCTTCCTGCTCCCGGGCCTGCTGTCGGCCCTGCAAGCGGAGCCCGCCCTCGACGGCGGCGAGGCGGTGACCCTGGCCATCGCGCCGCGCACGCCGTTCCGCACGGTCGCCGCGGTCGTCTACACGCTCGGTCAGGCCGGGGCGATGGACCTCGACTTCATGGTCCGGAGCGACGACGCGCTCCACGTGCGCCGCTTCGCGCTGCCTTCCCTGGAGCGCGCGCTCGCCGCGGGAGGCGCCGAGCTGCGTCCGCCGCTCGCGGTGACGCTGCTGGGACGGGGCGCGGTCGTGTCGGGGCCGGACGGCGCGCTCGCGCCCGGATGCGAGGGGCCGCGGAGCGAGCCGCGCCAGCTCACCTTCGCCGCCGGCTCTCCGGCCGTCGAGCGTGAGGCGCTGCAGCGTTGCCTCCGGCGGGCGGTGGAGGACGGCGCGAACCCGGCCACCGTGATCCTCTCGGCCGACCCCGACGTCCCCTTCGAGCACGTCCTCCGCGCCGCGGTCGCGGCGGGCGAGATCTTCGAGAGCCTCCAGCTGAGCGCAGGTGTGATGTGAGGACGGGCTGTCTGGTGTTGTGGCTGCTGGTCGGCTGCGGGCAGGCCGAGGCCTCGCGGTGTCTGCCGACCCTCGAGCACGTCCGGGTCTGGCCGGGCACCGTCGACGGGCCGGCGCGGCTGGCGGAGACCCTGGGCGACGAGCGCCACCCGCTCGAGCTCCGGCGGGCCGCCGCGATCGCGCTGCTGGACCTGGAGCGCGGAGACGTGTCGCCGCTGGAGCTGCTCGCCGACGCGCTCGAGCCGGACGCGGACGGCGCCCTCTCGGCCACCCTGGTCGAGCCGGTGGTGGAGCGCCTGGCGGTGGACGGGGACACGAGCGGCGGCTTGCGGGTGCGGGCGAAGGAGCTCGCGCTGCGCCTCCACCCGCGGGTCGACGCCGACGCGCGTGCGCGCCTGAGCGAGGCGGTGATGGGGTGGTACGCGGAGGATCTCGCGGCCCGTCAGCGCGCGGGCGGGACCTCGTTCGGCGAGGCGGTCGAGATCCTGGGAGCGCCCGCGGAGGGCGCGCTGCTGGATCTGCTGGCTCCGCGACGGGGCGCTCCGGCGATGACGCTCGCCGCCGAAGCGCTGGCCGCTCGCGAGGACGAGGGCCTCGCCGTCCGCGCCGCGGAGCGCCTGCGCGCCGCCGAAGACGAGCTTCGGTCGCCGGCGTTCCTCACCTGGCTGGAGGGCCGCGTTCGCGAGTCGCTGCGCGCGCGGGGAGAGGTCGACGAGGCCCGGATCCAGACCGCGGCCCGGCTGAACCGGGAGACGATCGTGCGCGAGGGCTTGCTCGTGTCGATGCACCACCTCTGCGCGGTCCCGTCGGTCGCGGACCGGCTCGTCGAGCTCGCGCGCGCCGCGCCGGCCGGGACCTCGATCACCGACGCGGCCGACCGCCGGGCCTACGCGCTGCGGGCGCTCGAGGGCTGTGTCGAGCCGCGGCACGCCGAGACGGTGGTGGGGCTGGCGCTCGACGACGCGGAGCCGCTCGGCGTCCGCGACCACGCCCTCGACCGGGCCGCGGAGCTCGGCGGCCCGGTGGTGAGCGAGCGCCTCTGGGCCGCGCTCGAGGGCGAGCCCCTCGGGTGGCGCCTCCACTGGCGCGTCGGCGCGATCGTCCTCGGCTCGATGGACGCGAGCGAGCTCCCGCGCTTCCTCGCCGCGCTGCGGGACGGCGAGTACGCGCCCGAGCAGCTCGCTGGCTTCGCCGAGGCGATCGCGGCGCTGCAGCCGCCCCCGGGAGACGAGGCCACGAGCGCCATGATCGAGGATCGACGGTGGTTCGTTCGTGTCCTCGGCCTCCACGTCCTCCGCGCGCTGGACGCCGAAGCCGCCAGCGCCGCCGCGGCCCGCCTCTCGTCCGATCGCGCGGCGCTCGTCGGGCCCCGCTGGTCGCCGAGGACCACGGTCGCCGACGTCGCCCGCTCCGGCGCCGAATGAGCGTCGTCGAGGCGCTGCTCGACCAGCTCTGCGTCGAGCTCGGGTTCTGTCTCCCGCCGGAGGCGCGGCGGGCCATCGCGCTCGCGCCGCCTCCGGGCGTGGAGGCCTTCGCGCGCCGCGTCTGGGAGGCCGAAGGCATGGGCTCGCCTGCTCCGAGCGACCCGCTCTTCGTGCGGCTCTGCGAGGCGGTGGTTGGGTCTCCCCGCACCGGTCCGCTACGGGTCGTCTGGCCGGACGGAGCGCTGATCGCGCGCGTCGTCGTGGACCCGAAGTGCCTTCCGCTGGAGACGAGCCACGTGGTCGGTACCTTCGAGGCCGGCCCCGGATTCGAGCGCCTCGCCCCCGGGCTGGAGGCGGTCCAGCGCGCCAGGGCGTCCGGCCAGGAGGCGGCGGCGTTCGAGGCCTCGCGCGATCTCGATGACCTCGGCGTCACCGCGACCGACGCGATCGGCCGAGGCTACGCCGTGTTCGACCTCGTCTTCGACGAAGGCGGTCTGCTCTTCTGCATCGCCCCCCTGTGGACGCCGCCTCGCTCCGCCCGGTGAGCCGCGCTCCGGACGTCGTCGACCGCCAGCCCCCGTGGCGGCCTACGACGCGGCGCACGTCGTGTCTGCGATGTTGCTGATGTCGTACACGTGGCCGGAGCCGCTCGCGGTACGGTGACCGATTCGAGGGATGGCTCCGCGCCGGCGCGAGCGGCACCCTGGGGCGATGCACGCTCGAATCGCGATCGCGGTGCTCCTCCTCGCGGCTTGTGGAGGGGACGACGGAGGGGTCGACGGAGGCGCCAGGATGGACGCCGCGCCCGGAGACGCGGCCCTCGGAGCCGACGCGTCCGACGGCGTCGACGCGGGGGACACGGCGGACGCGGGCCCGGCCGACTGCTCGGCGGCCAGCGAGCGCGAGGGCTGGGAGCTGTGTCAGAGCACCGCGAGCCGATGCGAGATCGTGTTCACCGACTCGAGCGGGTGCGCGGCGGTGTGCGCCGCGGTCGGCCTGGGCTGCGCGGCGGCGTACGAGGACGTCGACGGCGCGTGCGCGCCGAACACCGATCTGCCGGCCCTCTCCTGCGAGGGCACCGGGCACATCTCCGACTACTGCGTGTGCGGCGAGCCGGCGCGCTGCGGCGATGGCGCGTGCGACCCGGGCGAGACCTGCGGCGGCTGCGCCGACGACTGCGGCGCGTGCCCCGCGTCGGACTATCGCGACCTGCTCGACGAGGCCGTCGGGTTCGCCCGCCCGACCGGCGGTCGCGACGGCTCGCGCGTCTTCGTGACCACCACCGCCGCCGACGGCCCCGGCAGCCTGACGGAGGCGCTCGCCATCGCCGGGCCCAAGTGGATCTCCTTCGAGGCCGGGCTGACCGGCACGATCACGCCGTCGCGGCCTTGGTCCGTTCCCGCCGACACGACGATCGACGGACGAGGCGCCGAGATCACCCTGGGCGCGGGCCTCCGCGTCGTCGGCACCGACGCCACCAACATCGTGATCCACGGGCTCGTGTTCGAGGTCGCCGAGGACGACGCCGTCCAGATCCGCAACGGGGCCACCGACGTGTGGGTCGACCACTGCTCGTTCCTGCGCTGGGGCGACGGAGGGGTGGACGTCACCAACGGCGTGGACGGAGTGAGGACGCGCGTGACCGTGTCGTGGTCCCGCTTCATCGGAGGCTCCAAGGCCATGCTGATCAGCGCCACCTCGGATCCCGCCGCCGGCTACGCCGACGAGAACCTCTACGTGACCCTGCACCACAACTTCTACTCGGGTGTGCAGGAGCGGACCCCGCGCGTGCGGTTCGCGAAGGTCCACTCGTTCAACGTCGTCGCCGAGGACTGGGAGGGATACGCGGTCGGCGCCAGCACGCTCGCCGAGGTCCTGGTCGAGAACAGCGTGTTCGACGCGGGCTCGAACACCCGGGCGTGTCGCACCGTGTGCCTCGGCTCCGACTGCGATCACCACGGCGGCGTGGGCGGGGCGCTGCGCGCGAGCGGTAACCTCCTGGACGAGGGCGCCCGGCTTGCGGTCTGCGAGACGAGCGCGCCCGACACGGTCTTCGACGAGTTCAGCGGCGGGGCGCCACCCTACGCGTACTCGCTCGACGCTGCCGACGCCGCGCTCCGGACCCGCGTGCGCGCGACCGCCGGCTGGCGAGCCGTCCCGCTGCCCTGAAGGGTCAGCGCGGCTGGCCTTCGCGTCGACGCTCGGCCGATGAACTGCTCCGGCGGGCAGCTGCCTCCCGAGGAGCTCGATCATATCGAGCGTGAGAGCTCAGGCCGCGCGCGCTCGCTCGAGGTGGGCGGCGACGCCGGACGAGTCCATGAAGAACGCCTCGCCCGACGTCGCCCGCCTGCGCTGCGCCTTCAGAGGCGCGTACTCCGCCGAATCGTACCAGGCGCGCGCCGAGGCCATGGACGGGAAGCGGATCAGCACCGGGTAGCCGGGGGCCCCGTCGCCCTCGACGAGGTCGAGCGGGCCACCGACGACGACGTACTCGCCGCCGTGCTCGGCGACGGTCGAGGTCACCCGGGTCACGTAGTCGGCCATGGCGACGGGGTCGTGCACCGCGCGGACGTTCCAGAAGCAGTAGGCGGTCATCTCTTCGTTCTCCTCGTTCGGGCCGCGACACCGCGGTCTCCATGTCCGGCACTCTGCGGTCGCCGAGCGGCGCGGAGAACGCCGCGGAGGGTGGCCGGTGTGTTCACGGCGCGTGAACGGCGAGGCTCGATTGGCTAATGAGGGGCATGACCCTGCGCTGCGCTCTCCCCCTCGTGATGATACTGGCCGGCTGCGGCACGCCCGCGGCGGACGAGGACGGCGGACCTCCGATTGGCCCGGACGCGGGCGACGGGCGCGCCGACATCACCGACGCGGTGTTCGAGGGCCGCAGCGGGGACTGCGCCGACCACACGCGCAGCGCCGAGGCGTTCGTCACCGACGTGAACGAGATGCGCGACTTCGAGGCCCGGGTCGATCTCGTCGCGGGCGAGGCCGCGTGCATGCTCACCTCCAACGCGATCCCGAACCACGACTTCGACGACGCGGCCGGCGCCTTCGTCACGAGCGTCGCCGAGCGCGAGACGACCTTCGTGATCCCTCGCCGTCCGACGATGGCCAGCGCCCCGACCGAGCTCGAGCTCCGGAGCTACGACGGCGTCTTCCTCAACGGCGTGGTGCTGGACCTGCTCGCGGCCGGTTGCTTCGGCGTCGGCGACGGGCGCATCGGCTGCTTCGACCGCTCCACGCCGTGGCGCTACGACCCGATGGCGCCCGGCGCTGGCTTCGGGACCGACTCGCACAACGCCCACACCCAGCCCGACGGTCGCTACCACTATCACGGCGATCCGCTCGCGATGTACGGCGAGCCGGAGCGAGGGCCTTCGCCGGTGACCGGCTTCGCGGCCGATGGCTTCCCGATCTACGGCCCGTACTTCGACGACGGCGTCGAGGTCCGCGCGGCGCGCTCGGGCTTCACGCTGCGCGAGGGCACGCGCCCCGACGGGCCGGGTGGCGCGTACGACGGCACCTACGTCGACGACTGGGAGTTCACCGGCGCGGGCGACCTCGACGAGTGCAACGGCATGACCGTCGACGGTCAGTACGGGTACTACGTCACCGCCACTTTCCCCTGGATCCTCCGCTGCTTGCGCGGCGCCCCGGACCCGTCCTTCGACAAGATGATGTAGCGTCGCAACGGACTACCCGTCGAGCAGGGCCGGGAGGATGTCCTCGGCTGGGCCGAGGTGGGTCTCCTGGAAGTAGGGGTTCGGCGGGTCCATCGGCTCGAGGTTCACGTAGATCGTGCGGGCCTCGTTGTAGGCGGCGCTGCGCGCGTAGCTCGAGGCGGGGCTCACCGTCCCGCTGGTCCCCACCGCGAGGAACAGGTCGACCTCTCTCAGCGCGCGTTTGACGGCCCACTCCTCGTCGACCGGGAGAGCCTCCCCGAAGAAGACGACGTCGGGGCGCAGCGCGCCGCCGCAGCGAGGACACCGGGGCACCACGCCCTCGTAGGCGTCGTCGTCCACGACGGGCTGCGTGCAGGCGGCGTCGGCGCACCGGGAGCGGAAGACGCTCCCGTGGATCTCGATGACGTCGGAGCTCCCGGCGCGCTGGTGCAGACCGTCGACGTTCTGGGTGACGACGGTCACGCGGCCTTCGCAGCGGCGCTCGAGCGCGGCGAGGGCCTCGTGGGCGGGGTTCGGAGACGCGTCGCGCGCCGCCCGACGGAGCGGCCCGAAGAGGGCCCAGCTCGCGTCGGGATCCGCGTGGAAGCCGTCGAGCGTGGCGAGCGTCGCGTCGCCGCCCTCGGTCCAGAGCCCGCCGGGGCCCCGGTAGGGCTTCAGGCCCGAGGCGACGGAGATCCCCGCGCCCGTCAGCACGACGATCCGCTGGTACCGCTCGAGGTCGAGGTGCACGTCGAAGCCACTCTACCGGGGTTCCGCTTCCGGCGTCGCGTCCATGGTGTAGCGTCGGGCATGCGGATCAAGCTCTCCAGCATCCACGTGGACGACCAGGCGAAGGCGCACCGCTTCTACACCGAGGTGCTCGGCTTCCAGACCAAGCACGACATCCCGGTCGGTGAGGGCCTGCGGTGGATCACCCTCGTCTCGCCCACCGGGCACGATGACGTCGAGCTCGTGCTCGAGCCGAACGACAACCCCGCTGCGAAGGCGTATCAGTCGGCGCTGCTCGCGCAGGGCATCCCGGCGACCGCCTTCGAGGTGGACGACGTCTCGGCCGAGCACCGTCGGCTCGTCGACGCGGGCGTCGAGTTCACGATGGATCCGACGCCGCAGGGCCCGGTGACCCTCGCCGTGTTCGCTGACACCTGCGGCAACCTCATCCAGATCTACCAGCCGACCGGCTGACCGAAAATCTCGCCGATCGGGTCGAAACCGCCGCTCTTCTCGGGGCCGTAGGCGGGCCGCACGATGAGCGCATGACACAGGAGCTCTTCGACGCCGTCCTCGTGGGCGGCGGCCCCGCCAACCTCTCCGCCGCGCTCGCGCTCGGCCGCGCGCGTCGCCGCGTGCTGCTCGTCGACGCCGGGCCGCGGCGCAACGCGGCCGCCACGCACGTGAACAACTTCCTCACCCGCGACGGCACGCCGCCCGACGAGATGCGGCGGATCGGGCGCGAGCAGCTCGGGCGCTATCCGTCGGTGACGCTGCGCGACGAGGCGGTCCACGCCATCACCGGGGAGCGCGGCGCGTTCCGGGTGAGCCTGGAGGGCGGAGACGTGACGGCCAAGCGGCTGCTCCTCGGCACCGGCATGATCGACGAGGAGATCGCCATCGAGGGCTTCGCCGAGCGCTGGGGCCACGCGATCTATCAGTGCCCCTACTGCCACGGCTGGGAGGTGCGGGAGCGCCCCTGGGGGTTCCTGATGACGCCGCACTCCGCGGGGCATGCGCTCATGTTCGGGCTGCTCCTCACGCAGTGGACCGACACGCTGACGGTCTTCACGCAGGGCATCCCGCTCGCCGACGAGGACGCGGAGCGGCTCCGCGCGCGCGGCGTCCGGGTCGAGGCGTCCCCGGTCCGCCGGCTGACCGGCCCCGAGGGAGCGCTGCGGCGGGTCGAGCTCGAGGACGGCGCGTCGATCGAGTGCGAGGCGCTCTTCGCGCACCCGCCCCAGCGCCACGTTCCCCTGGTGGCCGCGCTGGGCCTCGAGCTCGACGAGGCCGGCTACGTGAAGGTGGACGGGATGCGGCGCGAGACCTCGACGCCGGGCATCTTCGCGGCCGGCGACCTGACCACGCCGGTGCAGGGCGCGTTGCTCGGGGCCGCGCAGGGCACCCAGGCCGCGGCGGTG
This sequence comes from Myxococcota bacterium, assembly GCA_036149055.1. GTDB lineage: Bacteria > Myxococcota_A > Polyangia > Polyangiales > Sandaracinaceae > JAVJQK01. Next base: position 26,872 of record JAYZQJ010000209.1, read on the forward strand.
ATCAACGTCGACCTGGCGATGGATCCGCGATGACGGGGCGGGGGCCGACGCGGTGGGCGGCTCGCCAGGCGGCGGGGGTCTGACCGTGCTCGCGGCGGAAGAGGCGGATGAAGTGCGTCGGGTCCGCGTAGCCCACGCGCTCGGCGATCACGTCGACGCGCTCGTCGGAGCGCAGCAGCAGCCGGCGCGCCTCGGCCATCCGGCCGGCGATGATCCACTTCACGGCGCTCCGCCCGGTGGCGCGGCTGATCGCTCCGGTGACGTACGCGGGGCTGCGACCGACCGCGTCGGCCACCTCCCGGAGCGTCAGCGGGCCGAGGCAGTGGCGCTCGATGTGCCGGATGGCCTCGACGACCACGCCCCCGCCCGGCCCGGGGCGCGCCTCGGAGGCGGTCGCGCGGCCCACCTCGGCGAGGATGAGCGTCAGCAGGCTGCGGCGCTCGACCGGCGCGAGGTGCCCCGCGTGCCGGGACGTGCGCTCGAGCTCGGCGAAGAGGCTCTGGAGGTAGGGGCGCCGCGCCTCGGGGATGGTCAGCACCGCCGAGCCGCCGTCGCGCACCCGCTCGAAGGGCTCGAGCAGCTCGTGGACGCCCTCCGCGGCCATGCAAGGCACGCAGACGCCCAGGCACCAGGATTCCGTCGCCCCGGACTCTGCCGCCCCGGACTCGGCGGCCCCGGCGTCGAATCGTCGGTGCGGCGCGCCGGCCGGGACGAGGTGCACGTCGCCCTCGCGCACCGTCCACAGGCCTCCTTGCTCGACCCGGGTCTCGCCGCGGAGCTGGAAGGAGAGGGCGGCGTAGCCGTGGGTCACCGGCCCGTGCGGCGCGCTCGCTCCGCCGGTGAGGCGCCGCGCGGCCACGAGGGCGCCCGCGTCGAGGAAGGCGTCGTCACGCACGGTCGGTCGAGGCGGCATGCCGAAGGTTGGCACGTCACGTGGGCGCGCGCGACGCGGAGGCGAGCATGAGCGACTACGACGAGGACTTCTGGGAGAGCCTCTGGGCGCGGACGCTGCGCGAGCACGCCGACGTGCTGGCGCGGCGGCCGCCGAACGCGCACCTGCTGACGGAGGTCGGCGGGCTCGCTCCCGGGCGCGCGCTCGACGCGGGCTGCGGCCACGGCACCGAGTCGCTCTGGCTCGCGGCGCGCGGCTGGCAGGTGACCGCGGTGGACTTCTCCGAGACCGCGCTCGCCCACGCGCGGCGCCGGGCGGAGGCCGTCGGCCCGGAGCTCGCCGCCCGCATCGAGTGGACGCCGGGCGACCTCGGGATCTGGACGCCGCCCGCGGCCCGCTACGACCTGGTCGTCTGCCTCTACGTGCACGTCGCGGGCGCGGTGGAGGGCATGGTCCGGCGGCTCGCGAGCGGCGTCGCGCCGGGCGGAACCCTGCTGCTCGTCGGGCACCGACCCATCGACCCGGCGACCGGCGCGCCGACCCCAGCCGCCGGCCAGAACCAGATCTCGGTCGAGGCGGCCGCCGCCGCGCTCGGGGAGGGCTGGGAGCTGCCCGTCGCCGAAGAGCGCCCCCGCGCCGCCGCCGGGAGCGGCGTGGACGCGGTGATCCGCGCCGTCCGCGGGGGTCCTCCGCCCGGGGCGAGGTAGTCGTCGAGGCGGTCAGCGGTCGCGAAGGCCCTTGCCGGCGAGGATCTTCGGGACGTGCTGGGCGACGCGGCGGGCGCGGGTGCTGGACTGCTTGGCCCCGGCGACGTGCAGGTTGTAGGCGCGCTGCCGGCCCGGGGTGAGCGCCTCGAACGCTGCCTTCAGGGCGGGGTCGGCGTCGAGGCGCTCCTGCAGCTCGGGCGCGAGGACCGCGGCCGGGCGCTCGGGGAGCTGCAGGCCCTCCGCCTCGACCTGGATCGCCGAGCGGACGAGGGCGCGCACGACGGCCTCTCGCTCCTCCACCTGCGCGACGCTGGTGAAGCAGAGGCGGCGCGCCGAGCGGCTGTTCTCGCCCTGCGACTCGAGCGCGCCCTCCGGATCGTCGAGCAGCGCGCCCTTGAAGAACATCAGGGCGAGGAAGCGCTTCATGCGCTGGAGGATGGCGATGTTCTCGCCGTCGTGCGTGTAGCAGGGCTTGCGCCACTTGAGCGCCTCCTCGAGCCCCTCGCTCCGGAGGATGGCGCGGAGCCGCAGGGCCTCGTCCCGCCAGCGATCGGCGTCGGCGAAGCGGGCGTCGAGCTCGTCGGTCATGGCGAGCAGCCTAGCAGCTCAGGCCTCCGCGAAGCGACGCTCGAGGCAGACGTAGTGGGCGTCCCAGAGCGCCGCGAAGGCCTCCCGGCGGGCCCGGCCGAAGAGGGCCTCGGGGGCCTCGAGGTCGTGCAGCGCGGCCAGGCGCTCGCGGATCCCGGGGTCGGTCTCCAGCAGGCTGCGAGCCTCGTGCTCGTCCTCCTTGCTCTTGGCGCGCAGCCAGAGGAGCTCGCGGCGCGTCTCCCCCACGCCGAGGATGCGGAGGAACACGCGCATGTAGGGATCGGCGGTGTTCGGGTCGTGCAGGTGGGTCATGGCGCCACGGACGCGGACGCCTCACCCGGACTGACGGAAACGACGAGATCGTGAACGCGCCCCCGCCCGATCTGTGAACGCGGGTTGGGGGACGGGGCGTTTGGGCCTGGCCAGAGGGCTCGGCATGGTTCCTGCGCCAACCGTGGTCGTGGACTTCGTGCGCATCCTCGGTCTCGCGGGCTTCTTCGGAGCGGGCCTCGTCGGCGCGCTCTACGCCGGCGCGCACGACCTCGGCTCGGAGCCGGTGGCGAGGGTGTCGATCGTGTCGGTGCGCCCGCCCGAGCCCCCGGCGTCCGCGCCCCTGCCCGACGCGCCCGTCCCCGAGGGCCACGAGGTCTCGGACGAGATGGCGGAGCTGCTCGACGCGCACGCGGAGGTCGTGGACCCGGAGACCGGCGTCCGCCTCGGCGCGCTGTCGTTCGTGCCCCGGGCCGAGGAGCCCGAGCCGGAGCCCGCCGCCCGGCCTCGCCCTCGCCGGCGGACGCCCCCCGCGCCCCCCGTCCCGCGGCTCCACCCCGATCCGGGCATGCACGTGATCCTGACCGCGCGTCGCATGATGCAGCGCGGCGAGGCCGTCCGCGGCTCTTGCTATCGCTACCTCGCCGAGGTGTTCACTCGCGCCGGTCACTCGAGCTGGCGCACGCGGAGCGTCGTCTACCAGGGCGACCGCGACGGCCCCTACGCGAACCTGGGCCTGATCCGCCCCGGCGACTGGCTCTACATCGTCAATCACCCGGACCGCACCCCGGTCGGCACCCACAGCGTGCTCTTCGTCTCGTGGAGCGACCGGTCCCGCGGCTACGCGAACGTCATCGAGCACCCGGGCGGCGGCTCGGCGACCGCGGGCCGCAACCGCACCTACGACGTCTCCCGCACCTACCGCATCGTCCGGCCGATCGTCTCGCGCTGACCGGCGGGCTCGCCGGTGCCCATGAGGTGATCCCAGACCACGAGCGCCTCGCCGAAGTTGATCGACGCGTCGGCGTGGTGGCGGTTGTGGAAGGCGGAGGTGTTGAGCCCGAGCCGGGGGAGGGTGGCCTCGACGAGCCTCGAGGCGACGCCGCAGTGGAGGTAGAGGTTCAAGGTCACGAACCCGCCGACGAGCCCGAAGTAGACCGGCGCGTAGTGCGGCGCCCAGGGGAACGAGAGCAGCACGATCGGCCAGAATGTGAGCACCGACTCGACCGCGCCGACCGCGAACGAGGAGAACGACGTCGGGTCCTTGTAGCCGTGGTGCGCCCGGTGGAAGCGGAAGAGCCAGCGGGTGTGGAGCAGCCGGTGCTTCCAGTACAGCCAGGCGTCGAGCGCGACGATGCCGAGCAGGTTGCCCAGGAGCAGCGGCCCGAGCCCTCCCGCCTCCTCGAGCGTCCACACCAGCCCCGTCGCCCGGCCGGCCCAGAGCGACGACAGCGGCCACGCGAGGAAGCACGCCGCCACGAACGCCGCGCCCATGGTGTCCCGCGCGCCGCGCCAGGCGAAGCGAGGGAGACGCCGCGGGCCCTGCAGCCGCTCCTCGCGCCGCTCGGCCAGCCAGGTGACGAGCGCGGCGCCCGACAGCACGACGCTCACGATCCCGACGAAGCCGACGGCCAGCGCCGCGTAGAAGAGCGCCGGGCCGGCCGGGCTCGCGAGGCCGGAGGCCAGGAGCGCGGCCAGGACCGCGCGCTCGATCAGACGAGTCGCTTTCATGTCTCCCCCCTTGCGATCGTTACACCGTGTAACGGAGTGCATGACACATCGATTCTTCGGTGGGAAGGGGGATGCGGTAGCCTCGACGCATGGCGCGCCGGCAGAGGAGGGCCCGGGTCCCGGCCGCGGAGCGCCGCCGCCAGCTGATCGGGGAGGCGTCGCGCATCCTCACCGAGGAGGGGCTCGAGCGGCTGCAGATCAGCGCCCTGGCCGAGCGGGCCGGGGTCTCGCGCCCGCTCGTGTACCGGCAGTTCCCGACGCGGCACGCGCTGATCCGCGCCGTGCTCGAGCACTTCACCGCCGCGATCGACGCCCGCTTTCACCAGGCGCTCCTGCGCGCCCTGCCCGACGCGACCCTCGAGAGCGTCACGACGGCGTTCATCGACGCCTGCTGCGACGTCATCGAGGACGAGGGCGCCGGCCCGTGGCTGCTCCTCGACGCGCGCGGCAGTGACCCCGAGGTCGCCCGGGTGGGGCGCGAGGCGTTCAGCGGCCTGCTCGGGCCCTGGCAGGAGCAGCTGCGCGCGTTCACCGGCACCGACGCCAAGCGCGCCGCGAACCACCTCTGGATCATCGTCGCGGCCGGCCGCGCGGCCCTCGGCGGCTGGATCGACGGCGCGCTCGAGCGCCCCGACGCGGTCGCGGACGCCACCCGCGCCGTCACCGCGCTCCTCGCCGCCTTTCGAAGCCGCGCCGATTGAACGCAAGCCCTCTGGCGGCCCCGGCCTTGGCGTAGCGGGCGCGTCGCGATACGACGGGGGCAGTGGCCTCCCCTCGCGCGACGCCTGCGCTCCTCCTGGCTCTGATGCTCGTCGCCTGCGGCGCCACGCCGGCGGCGGAGCGCCCCCGGCCCGCGCGCGTCGCGCCCGCGTTCGACGACGTCCCGGTGGCGCCGCTGGAGCGACAGCTGGGTCAGCTCGTCGCGGACCTCCAGCGCTGCGGCGAGGTCGACCTGTCGGGCTTCGAGGGGCTGTACCGGTCGCCCGATCCGGGGCTGGCGGCGCTGCAGGTGGAGGGCAACCGCGTGCGCTTCGGCGTCGGCGCGTCCTACCGGGACGGCGCCCCGCCCTACGGGCGCCACGAGATCTGTCCGGCCGAGGTCCTCGGAAGGGACGACGACGAGCTGCTCGCGCGCGCGGTGAGCCACACGCTCGAGGACGACGAGGCGCACGTGACCTACGTCTACCTCCGGCGCGAAGGCGACACCCTGGTGCTCGCGATCGGCGACGACCGCGAGGCGCTGCGAGAGACGACGCGGTCGACGCGGATCGACGCGCCGCTCCCGGGGTTGGACTTCCGCCCGGGGGCGCTGCCGGAGCTCGACGCCTTGCTGCCGAGCCATCCGCTCGAGCGCGAGCCCGGCGAGTGCCCGGAGGGCTCCAGTACGCTGGAGGGAGAGTTCGCGCTGCAGCTCGGCGAGAGCCGCTTGCCGGAGGCGCCGACCCCGCTCCTCCGGGAGGTCCAGCGCGCCGCCGTCGCGCGTCGATTCGGCGTGCTGCGGATGACGCCGCGGCGCCTCGAGGGAGGCGGCCGGGTGGCGATGTGCCTCGGCGACAGCCGCACCGTGGAGGGGGAGACGCTCGTCCGCGGCCACGCGGGAGAGCGAGGCTGGACGGTGCGCGCCCGGCAGGAGGGCGACCGCCTGATCGTGCACTTCGTCCCCGACGGAGGGGCAGCGGGGCCGAGCCGGCTCGTCTACCGGCGCACCGCGGAGCGCGCCTTCAGCCTGCTCCACGAAGAGCAGGAGTGGTTTCCGCTCGAGATCCTGGGGCTCGACGCCGGCGTCGCGGTGGCGCATCGCGGCTCGCTCGGCCCGCCACTGCTCACCCGGGACGGAGGGCGGACCTGGGCGCCGTTCGACCCCGGCGTGGAGGGTCAGCTCGGAGACGTGATCGCGCACGGCGGCGCCTGGTACGCGACGGTCGGCGGGGCGGTGCTCCGGAGCGAGGACCGGGGCGCGCGCTTCGAGCCGGTCGCGGAGCTGTCGCCCGAGGTCGGCACCTTCCGCGTCGCCGTGCCTGGAGGGGAGGCCATCTACCACGGGCTGCGCGAGGCTCACCTCGTCAGCGCGGGCGACGCGAGCCTGTGGATCGTCCGGGCCGCCGAGGTCCTCGAGCTGAGCGCGGGCGGTCTCCGGACGCTGTGGAGCCTGGAGCGAGGCACCTTCGTGATGCCGTGGTCCCCGCCGTACGTCCGAGCGACGCCCTCGCCGGGGGGGATCTGGCAGGCGGCGTCCGACGGCCGGCGGATACACCTCGTCGAGCTCGCGTTCGGCGCGTCCGCCTTCGAGCGGGTCCCCGACGTCCCGCCCGACGTCGCCGGCTTCGCCTGGCTCGGTCGCGACCTCGTGGTGGTGCGCCGAGGCGGCTGCGAGGCGATGATCCGCGCCCACGGGACAGCGGAGTGGACGCCCTTCGCGCCAGCCACGCCGGGGCAGGAGGCGACCGGCGTGGTCGCCTCGCCGACGGATCCGCGCGGCCTGATCGTCGCGTGCGAGGAGGCCGTGCCCGGCCCGCCCGCCAGCTCGCAGATCCTCCGGCTCACGCCGGGTGTGCGCGAGGTCCTCTTCGACTTCTCCTCGCTGGGAGAGCGCCTGGACCATCGGCCGCCGCTCGGCCCCCCGGAGGTCGTGGGAGACGAGGTGTGGTTCCCTCAGCTCCACGCGACGCCGACCCTCTCGGGCGTCGCCATCGGCGCGGACGGCGCCGCGCGGATCTTCACCGTGCCGGCGCCTGGACGGTGAGCACCACGTTGCCGACCTTCCGGCCCGTCTCGACGTAGCGGTGGGCTTCGGCTGCCTGCTCGAGCGGGTAGCGGCGGTCGATCACCGTGCGGAGGACGCCGGACTCGAGCAGCGCGCCGACGCGGGCGAGGTCCTCGGAGGTCCAGAGGAAGTTCGACGCCGCGCCGAGCACGCGCACGTCGCCGAGCCAGCGGCTCCAGAGCATCGCGAGCATGGCCGCGGGGCCGAAGTCGGTGAGCAGGTAGCGGCCGCCCGGGGCGATGACCCGGCGGGTGGCGCCCAGCGCGGTGGCCCCGACGGTGTCGAAGACCACGTCCCAGCGCTCGCCGCGCGCGGTGAAGTCCTCGGCCCGATAGTCGATGACCGCGTCGGCGCCGAGCGCGCGCACGAGGCCGGCGTTCTTGGCGCTGCAGACGCCGGTGACGTGGGCGCCGAGGTGCCGGGCGAGCTGGACGGCGGCGGTCCCGACCGAGCCCGACGCGCCGACCACGAGCACTCGCTCGCCGACGCGCAGCCGCGCGAGCTTGGTGAGGTAGGCGTAGGCGGTGAGCGCGCCGTTCGGGGTCGCCGCGGCCTCGTCGAAGGGCAGGGCGTCGGGCTTTCGCGCGAGCACGCCGTCTTGCGGGACGCAGCAGTGCTCCGCGCAGGCGCCGAACCGGAGCCCCGTGTAGCCGAACACCGCGTCCCCCACCGCGAAGCGCGTCACCGCCGCGCCCACCGCGTCGATCACGCCGGCGACCTCGAAGCCGAGGATCCGCTTTCGCGGCCGCGGCCAGCCCATGAGCACGGCCAGCGCCGGGCGCATGAGCCACGGCCAGGAGAAGCTCCGCTGCCGCGGATCCTCGGCGGTGACGGTGGTCGCGTGCACCCGGATCCGGACCTCGCGCGCGGCGGGCTCGGGCTTCGGGACCGCCGCCTCCCGCAGCACGTCTGGAGGGCCATAGCGATCGAACACCAGCGCGCGCATCGTCTCCATGCCCGGCCCTACGCGCGAGCGTCGGCGCGTATGTCGGGCGGGGGATCAGAAGGCGCCGCGGAGGCTCGCGCCGCAGAGGGTGGGGGTGCAGGCGGCGCCGACGGTCGGAGCGTCGTCGCCCCCGGGGGTGAGCAGCCACCAGAGCGCGCCGGCGGCGGCGAAGAGGGCCGAGGCGCCGAAGAGGAGGTCGGAGGTCAGGGTCAGGGCGACGCCGGTGTCGATGTCGGCGCGGGCGTCGGGAGGGCAGCGGCCGCTCGCGTCGCAGCGCTGGGACACCGAGCCGTGCAGGTCGAGGGCGACGACGCCGGTGACGATGGCGGCGACGAGCGAGGCCCCGGCGACCCCGAGGAGGATGGCCGGGCCGACCGGCGTGGGCGCCGACCTGACGGGCTCCGGCAGTATCGGCTCCGGCGGGGCGGGCTCCGACGGGGCGGGCTCCGGCGCTGCGGGCGGGGGCGGCTCCGCGACCGACTCCGGGTCGGCCTCGCTCGCGGCGACGCGCTCGCGCAGGTTGCGGACCCGCACCCTCAGCGTGGCGGCGTCGGGCGCGTCGGGCTCGGCCTGGAGATAGGCCTCGAGGCTGTCGGCGGCCGCGGCGAGCTGTCCGGCGAGCTCCTGGGCGCGGGCCACGTTGAGCAGGAGGTGCGCGCGGCCGGAGAGCGCGTGCGCGCGCTGGAACTCGGCCGCGGCCTCCTCGTAGCGGCCGAGCTCGAACAGCTCGACGCCGGCGTCGTGATGGGCGCGCGCGTCCTGGGCGTGGCCGACGGTAGGCGCGAGCAGGAGCGTGGCCACCAGGAGTCCGAGTCCGGCGCGGCGGGGCTTCATCGGCCGCATCGTCTCCGCGCCGCCGCTCGCGATCAAGGATCGAAGGGCACCAGCACCTCCGGCTCGCGGGCCGGGCGCCAGTCCTCTTCCTCCCCGGTCGGCGCGGGCGCGCTCGCACCGGAGCGCGGTCGGGGACGCCGCGCGGCGCGGCGGCGCCTCGGGGGAGCCTCGGTCGGCGCGTCGGCTTCGTCCACCGCGTCGACGGTGTCGTCCACGGTCTCGTCCGCGGCCACGTCGGCGGCGACGGCTGCAGGCGCCTCCGGCGAAGGCTCGGGGCCGGGCGCGCTCGGCGACGCCGCGGGCGGCGGCGACGGAGCGGTGGGAGCGGCCGCGTCGCGCTTCCACTCCAGCGCGAGCCACCCTCCGGCCCCGAGGGACACCGCCGCCGCGAGCCCGAGCCCCAGCGCGATCCCGGCGCGAGAACGCCGCCCGACCTCGGGGGGCGTCACGATGGGAGGCTCGGAGGCCGCGCGGGTGGGCGCGTCGACGAAGCTCGGCGTGGCGACGCGGGGGGGAGTCGGGGCGACCGGGAGCGCCTCGGGATCCTCCTCGAAGCCGTCGAGCACGACCGCGAGCCCCTGTCGCATCGCGGCCGCGCTCTCGATCCGCGCCGCCGGATCGATCGCCAGCCCCTCGGCGAGCGCCGCGCCGAGCGCGTCGGTCAGGTCGGGCCGCAGCGTCGTCAGCGGCCGGGCCGGGCGGGTGCAGACGCGCACCACGAACTCTTCGTAGGAGCAGGCGTCCTCGTGGGGCAGCTCGCCGGTGAGCATGTGGAAGAGGACGGCCGAGGCCGCGTAGACGTCGGCGCGCTCGTCGGCGGTGCCGGCCGAGAGGAACTGCTCGGGCGAGCCGTAGCCAGGGGTGCCCATGCCGGCGCCGGTGCGCGTGAGCGGGGCCTGCTCACCGCGGGGGATCTTGCTGATGCCGAAGTCGACCAGCCGCACGAAGTCGCGGGACCGCGAGCCGTCGGCGGAGGTGCCCTCGAGCATGATGTTGGCGGGCTTGATGTCGCGATGGACGATGCCGGCCGCGTGCGCCGCCTCGAGCGCCTCGAGCACCTGGTCGATGATGCGCGCTGCCCGGCGCACCGGGAGGCGGCGGCGCGCCTGGAGCAGGTCGTGGAGCGAGCAGCCGTCGATCAGCTCGATGGCCAGGAAGCACACGTCGCCCTCGGTGCCGCCGTCGTAGACCTCGACGATGTGCGGGCTCCCGATGGCGGCGGCGGCGCGCGCCTCGCCGAAGAAACGCTCGATGGAGGTGCGCGTGTGTCGCCGATCGCGGTGCAGGATCTTGAGCGCCACCCGGCGGCCGACGACCTGGTGCTCGGCCTCGTAGACGGCCCCGAAGCCGCCGCCCCCGAGCCAGCGGACGAGGCGATAGCGGTCGACCGTCGTCCCGAGCAGCCCCGGCGCGTCCATCGGCTGGAAGGTGTTCGGGCAGAGCTCGGGGTCTCCGCGGTGGCCGTCGTCGGCGGGGTCGGCGCCGCAGTGCGGGCAGCGCGGCGGCGGGCTCGGCTCGGGGGACGGCATCCGAACGGTTCACCATAGCACCGTCGTCGCTGACGCGAGGCCGCCGGTGCGGTAGCGTCGCTCGCTGCTTCATGGAGAGGGTCGTACAGAAGCTCGCCGGCGCCGCCGCGCTCGCGCTGATCGCCACCGGCTGCTCGTGTGTCGCCGACTTCCGCTCGTTCGAGGTCGAGGTCGAAGGCGACGGCGGCGCACCCGTCGACGCCGAGGCGGACGGAGGCGGGGGGCTGGCGTACGACGCCATCGTGGCCGGCGACGAGCACTTCTGCGTGCTCTCGGCCGGCGAGGTCGCGTGCTGGGGCGACAACCGCCGCGCGCAGGTGAGCCCGTCCGAGGCGCTCTTCTTCGACGCGCCGGTCCCGGTCTCGCTCGGGGGCCTGGCCATCGCGCTCGCGGCCGACGGAGACCGCAGCTGCGCGGTGCTGAGCGACCGCCGCGTCTGGTGCTGGGGCGCCGGAGTCGGGCTCGTCGTCGGCGGAGACATCCTCCCGACGCCGACCGACATCGGGCTCTTCGACGTGAGGGCGCTGACGATCGGCGGCGCCCACGTCTGCGCGCTCCACACCGACGGGAGCGTCTCGTGCCGCGGCGACAACGGCGAGGGGCAGCTCGGTCGCGGGGATCGCGAGGGCTCGGACGCGCCGGTGACCGTGGCCGGGCTCGAGGCCTCGCAGATCGCCGCCGGCGGGAGCCACAGCTGCGCGCTGCTCACCGATCGCACGGTCCGCTGCTGGGGCGACAACGTCCGCTTCGCGGCGGGCGGCGAGAGTCAGGGCGACTTCCTCGAGCCGGGGCCGCGGCTGGCGCCGAGCGAGGGGACGCCGCTCGACGACGTCACCGCGATCCGCTGCGGCGAGGGCGCCTGCTGCGCCGCCTCGTCCACCGTGTCGTCGCGCGGCGTGTACTGCTGGGGCGACAACGAGTGGTCGGTGCTCGGCCCGTCGGTGCCGCGCTCCGAGGGCTCGAGCCGCAACGACAGCGGGCGGCCCCTGCTCGCGCTGGCCGGGGAGACCGAGGCGCTCGACCTGCACGACGCGGTCTGCGCGGTGCAGGGCGGAGAGGTCTTCTGCTGGGGCTCCACCACCTTCGGGCAGCTCGGCGACGGCATCCGCCTCGACCTCGCCGTCCGGGCGGCGCCGGCGGCGGTCTCCGGGCTCCCGCCCGTCCAGGACGTCGCGGTGGGGCTCTCCCGGGCGTGCGCCGTCGCCGGCGACGCGATCTGGTGCTGGGGCACCGTGCGACGGCTCGGCGACGCGGGCACCTTCGAGGAGGTCCGCTTCGACGCCGAGCCGGCGCGCCTGCCGCGCTGACGCGCTACCCTTCGCGGGTGCGCCGCCTGCTCGCCCTCGCGCTGCTGCTGCTCCCGGGATGCCTCGCGCCCGGGTGCCCGTGCGGATCGTCGACCTCGGACCCGCTCAGCGAGCACGACGTGAGCTTCCCGGGGCTGCACGCCCTCGACGACGCGTGCGCGTGTCGATGCGGGGACGACCCGCCGACCAGCGCGCCGCGCGACCGCGACTGCGCCGAGTACGAGGGGCGCTGCGAGGACGAGGCGGGCGTCCGGCGCGATCGCTACTGTCAATGAAGCGGTGATACGCTGTCCGGATGCTCCGTGCTGTACCGGCGCTCGTCCTCGTCCTCTCGGCCTGCACCGCCCCCGAGCCGACACCGGGCGCTCACACCGAGCCGCTGCGCTCCGCGCGGGACAGCTTCGGTATCCGGCAGATCTACCCCACGTCGGGAGACACCTGGACGGCGGACTTCACGCGGGCGCGCACCCTGGGCCCCGGCGACTCGGTCGGCGACCTCTGGAACCGCGGCAACGGCACCCTGCGCATCGTGGGCGACGGGACGGCCATCGCGAGCGGCAGCACCCAGCGCCACTACATCGGCGACCGGTCGGAGCGGCGCCAGTGGGGCAGCCTCGAGCTCACCTACTACGCGCGCCGGCTCGACGACCTGACCCGGGACGAGCTGCTCGCCGGTCCGTCCAACGCGGGCATCACCGCAGAGGTGCGCACCGGGGACGGACACTCGAGCGGCGCCTCCGCCTCGCGTCGCTGCGAGGGGCGCGCCTACGGCGGCTCGTTCCGCTTCTACGGGCACGCCTCGTTCGCCAAGGAGCTGCAGCACCCGAACTACGCGCCGAGCTCGGCCGCCGACTCCGCGGGGGGCGACGTGCGGCGCAACGTGTGGCCCTCCGGCGTGCCCCGGAACACCTGGATCGGCTTCAAGCTCGTGGTCTACGACCGGCCGGGGCAGGCGGTGCTCGAGCTCTACCGAGACCTGTCCGGCGGCGCGGGCGGCGGCACCTGGGAGCTGCTGATCCGCTACGTCGACGAGCCCGGGCGCTGGGGCATCCCCGGCACGTCGAGCCTGTGCGGCATGCCGACCGACCGCGTGATCTCCGAGCCCGGCCCCTACGTCATCGTGCGCAACGAGACGACCCGCGTGCAGTACCGCGATCTCACCATCCGGGAGATCGAGGCGGCGCCGGTCGCGGGCAGCGCCTACGTCGACATCGGCGACTCCATCTTCGTCGACGCCATCCGCTGGCTCGAGCGGCGCGGCGACCTGGTGCCCTGCAACCCGCCCTGGAACACCTGGTTCTGTCCGGACGACGCCCTGCAGCGCGGAGAGGTCGCCGCCTTCTTCGCGCGCGCGCTCGACCTCAGCCCGCCCGGCGGCGACCGCTTCCGGGACGACGACACCAGCCCCTTCGAGGACGACATCGAGGCGATCGCCGAGTGCGGCATCTCGCGCGGCTGCAACCCGCCGACCAACGACCGCTTCTGCCCCGACTCGCCGGTCACGCGCGGGCAGATGGCGGCGTTCTTCGACCGCGCCTTCGACCTGCCGTCCACCGGACGCGACTACTTCACCGACGACGACGGCTCGATCTTCGAGCCCGCGATCAACCGGCTCGCGGCGGCCGGCATCACCCTGGGCTGCAACCCGCCGACCAACGATCGCTTCTGCCCCGACGACTCGGTCACCCGCGGGCAGCTCGCCGCGTTCCTCAAGCGCGCGCTCGAGTCGGTGCCGCCCACCTCGGCGTGCGTGTGTCGGGCGAGCGCCGAGGTCTGCAACGCCCTCGACGACGACTGCGACGGCGCGGTCGACGAGAACGCGAGCGCCGAGGTGTGCGGCGGCGGAGACGACGACTGCGACGGCGCGGTCGACGAGAACGCGCGCCCCGAGACCTGCGACGGGACCGACGAGGACTGCGACGGCGCGGTCGACGAGGACGACCACGCCGAGAGCTGCAACGGGATCGACGACGACTGCGACGGCGTCGTCGACGAGGTGTCGTGCGCGGCGGACGGCGGCGCCCCCGCGGTCGACGGCGGCGGCCTCACCTCCGACGGGGGCGGGAGCGAGCCTCGCGACGGCGGCCCGATCCCGCCCCGCCGCGACGCGGGCCGCGGGACGGACGCCGGCGACGACCCCGACACGCTCTCCGGGGGCTGCGGCTGTCGCGCCGCCGGGGGAGGCCGCGCCCCGCTCCTCGGGTTGCTCGCGCTCGTGATCCCGCTCCTCTCGAGGCGCAGGTCCTCGACGGCGTGAGGTCCGGCCACGGGTGTGGTACGGCCTCGCATGCGTCGACCCCTCAGCGCCGCCGCCGCGCTCCTCGTGCTCGCCTGCGGCGCGAGCGCCCCAGCCCCCTCCAGCGCCCCGTCGGCCGAGCCGGTCGCCACCGTGCCCCTGCGTCAGGCGAGCGGACAGTTCCACACCCTGCCGGTGACGGTGAGCGGCGAGCAGACCACCGCCATCCTCGACACCGGCATCGGCCTCGCGCTGGTCTCGGGCGCGCTCTGCGCTCGCGTCGGCTGCGAGATCGACGGCGAGTTCGTCGGCCAGCGCATGTCGGGCCAGGAGGTGCGCGTGCCCCTGACGCGCCTCGCGAGCCTCGAGGTCGGCGGCGTCGTCCAGCGTGACGTGACCGCGGCGGTGATCGAGATCGAGGGCTTCTTCCCGGAGCCCCACATCGAGGCGTTCGTCGGCCTGCCCTTCTTCCGCGACCAGCCGTTCACCATCGACGGCCCCGGGAGCGCCCTGGTCCTCGAGTCCGAGGCCAGCCTGGCGGCTCGCGCGCGGGAGGGGCGCTCGCTCCCGATCCGGCTGCACCAGCAGGGGCCTGCGCTCGACACCTTCGTGCGCCTCTCTTTGGGCGACGGCCAGGCGTCTGCCGAGGTCCTCATGGACACCGGGAGCCGGACCCTGATCCTGCACCCTCGGTACGTCGAGCTGCTCGGCGTCGACCTGGAGGACGCTCGACGTCGCGAGGGCGAGGACGAGACCGGCAACCCCTACGAGCGCGCTTACGTCACGCTCGACGGCCCGGTGGCCTTCGAGGGCGCGCCCGAGCTCCGGCGCACGGGGGCGGAGGTGATGTTCCAGGAGATCATCTACGACGGGCTCATCGGCACCGCGCTGCTCTCGGAGTTCGCGGTGACCTGGGATCTCGGCCGCGAGCGCATCTTGGTCGCCGAGCGTTGACGCCGGCTCGGCGCGCCCTCATCACCCCGTCGTGACGGAGCTCGACAGCGTGGTGCCCGGTCGCGTCTGGCGGGTCGCGCGCCTGGTGTGGTTCAGCGGGGTGAAGCTCCGCACGCACGCGACGGTGGTGAAGCTCGACGACGGCGGGCTCTGGGTGCACGGGCCGCCGCCGCCGACCGAGCCCATCCGCGCCGCGCTCGACGCGCTCGGGCCGGTGCGCTGGGCGGTCGTGCCGAACCTCTTCCACCACGTGGCCGCGCCCGCGTTCGCCGCGGCGTACCCGGAGGCGACCCTGATCGGCCCGGACGCGATCCGCGCGAAGAACCCCGCCGTGCAGCCGGCGGTGAGCGCGGCCGAGAGGGTGGTGAAGGAGCTCGAGCCGCACCCGCTCGACGGCGTGCCGCTGCTGGACGAGACGCTCTTCTTCCATCACCCGACGCGCACGCTCATCGGCACCGACGTGGTCATGACCGCGTGCGCCGCCGATCACTGGACCTGGCGCGCGGCCGGGCGGATCACGGGCTGCTGGAACCGCGTGCGCCCGCCGCCCGACGTGCGCTGGAAGACCCCGCGGAGCGAGGCCGCCGCCCGATCGATCGAGCGCCTCGCCGCGCTCCCGATGGACCGCCTCCTCGTCGCGCACGCCGACCCGATCGAGGAGCGCCCCGCCGACCAGCTCCGCGACGCCTGGGCCTATCAGCGCCGATAGAAGCGACCGCGTCTGCGGGCGCCGACCCTCTGTGAATTGCGCGCCCCGCCCTCAGCTCCCACTCTCGCCCGGTGACCAGCCGCCCGATCCCGGTCGTTCCTCTCGGTGCGGGGCGGCTCATGCCGGCGCTCTTGCTCGGCTACGAGACCCATCGGAACCCGCCGTGGGGGGAGACCGAGCCGCCGCGATGGCTGGTGCACGTGGAGCAGCAGGCGGGGGGCGGCGTGATGTCGTACCCCTCGGCCCACGGCGTCCTCCTACGACTCGAGGCGAACGCCGACCTCGCGCTCCGTGACCCGGCGCCGCTCATCGCGGCCTTTCACGCGATGGCCGAGGACCCCCGGCCGGGTGAGGTCGCGCGGCTCGAGCCGAGGCTGCTCGCCGCCTGCGACACCCGGGGAGAGCCTCTCCCTCCCTCCACCCTGGACGGGCTCTCGGACGCCCTGACCCGCTACTTCGACCTGCCGCGCTGTCTCGGCGGGCTGGAGGCGTTCGTGCGCCTCGACGACGCACCGACCTGCGTGCTCGGGTGGCGCCGCGTGGTGCCGGCGCGGGGCGTCGCGGGCATCGGCGAGGAGTGGCCCGGAGGCTCGTCGCAGTGGGCCGACGGCTCGCCGCTGGAGCCGCACGACCTCGAGACGCTGGAGCGCGCGTGTCGCGCCGCGCTGCGGGTCGCGTCGCCGCCTTCGCTCTTCCTGCTCTGGGAGAACAGCGATTGAGGGCGATGAGGTGCAGGTCGGTCGGGGCGAGCGGCTGCGCGTGGGCGATCGCGGCGGCGCTCGTCGTGGCCGGCTGCGCTCCGCGGGCGATCTCCGCGTGATTCGCTCCCGATAGATAGTCAGAAGACGGAGTCTCGGTCCAAGCTCGACACCAGGGGGGCAGCGGTCTTCGCGAGGCGCTCGGAGAGCTCGTCGCGCGCCCGCTCGCCGCCCTCCACGATGTGTTTCAACTCGGGCAGGGTCAGGAGCTTCAGGCTGGCGAGACGAATCGGCGACAGTGGCCCTTGCACCGAACTGGGCACCGGCGGCGCCTCCAGACCCACCAGGACGCCGACCCGACCTTCGCCGTTGACGAAGCGCGGGCGCGCGGCCTCGGGGATCGGGATGTCGTAGAGCTCGGTCGAGATGCAGCCCAGCTCGTCGAGCAGCGCATGGATCTGTCCGTGGCCTGCCACCTGGGCCGCGAAGCCGGCGACGACCTGGAAGATCCAGCTCTCTTTCAGCGGCTGCTCGACCTCGGTGACGCCGAACACCTCCACCGCGAAGCCGTTCTGCTTCGGCGGATCGCGCCACGAGTCGTCGAACGGATCGGAGAGCCCATCCGTGGCGAGGATGATCCCCGCCGGCCCCCGCACCGTCTTGTAAGCCTGGCGCAGGTTGGGCCAGGCCGGGGCGCCCGTGAAGGCCGGGTTGATGAGCGGAGCCAGCAGGTACGGATCCACCTCCCCGCACTCGGTCTCCGGAGGGGGCATGCGCCCCCTCCCGCCCGACCGGCAAAGCCGGCTCGGGCTCCCACCCCATCTCACGCGCTCACGCGCGTGGAAGGTGCGGCAATATTTGCCGCACCTTCACTCC
Organism: Myxococcota bacterium; assembly: GCA_036149055.1. GTDB lineage: Bacteria > Myxococcota_A > Polyangia > Polyangiales > Sandaracinaceae > JAVJQK01. The sequence goes on from JAYZQJ010000209.1 coordinate 43,913, forward strand.
ACGCCGCGTCTCGGGCCCGGAAGGTCTCTTCACAGAGCCGCTCGTGCTCGGTCTCGTCGAACATGCCGGCATCTTACGCCCGCCGCGCGCCGATCTACTCGGCGTCTTCTTCACGGGGCGCCCGCGCGCTCCCAGGCGAGGGTGTAGCGCCAGCGGCGGGGCGGGCGCGGGCCGGGGGGCATGCCGGTGAGCTCCATGCGCCAGACGAGGCCGTACTCGATCGGGAGCCCGTCGGGGCACGGCTCGCCGAAGGGCAGCGCGCTGCACCGGCCGGCCGCGGTCACCGCGTACTGGTGGCTCGGGTAGGGGCCGGGCGTGAAGCCCGACGGCGTGGGGCCGGTCCAGAGCCGGGTGCCCACCGCCAGGGGGCCGTCCGCGCCGCAGAGATCCTCGGCCCCGTCGAAGACGTCGGTGCAGTCGTCGATCGTGTGCCGGATCACCGTCCCCCCCTCGCAGAACGGGTGGATGGCCCGGAAGTCCTGCCCGGTCTCCGAGCCCGAGAAGGGCGGTCGAAGGGTCTCGAGGCCGGTGTAGACCGCGCGGCGGACGTCGAGCCGGAAGCGCCCGACGCTGCGCACGCGGCTCTCGTCGGGGCCGCGGTCGTCCCGGATGATCTCGACGCGGTAGATGTCTGGCGGGAAGCGCGCGGCGTCCAGCTCGAACGCGATCTCCTCCGGCGTCCAGGACGCGACCTCGGCGAGCTGGCTCGTCCGGTCCGGATCGTTGCAGCCGGTCTCGCCGACCAGCTTGATGCGGCCCGCCGCCACGCCGAAGTTCCGGCCGTGGAGCGTCACCCACGGCGTCAGCTCCTCGAACGACACGCGGCCCATCTCGTCGAAGCCGGGGGTGATCACCTGCCGGGCGCCGCTCGCGTCGACCACGAAGTCCTCGTCGTCCACGTGCACGACCGGCACCGCGCGGCACCACGCGTCGAGGCTCTCGTACCGCGGGCCGCCCGAGATCGGGACCCGCGCGTAGGGGCCGCTCTCCGCGCTGACGTAGCCGGGGTGGAGCTCGACCGGGTTGTCGTCCCAGTAGCTCGCCGCGCTCGATCGGGCCTCCTCCGGCGTGGCGCCGAGCACCTGGCACATCGGCGCCGCGGCCGGGGCGGCCGAGTCTCCGCTGCCGCCGAAGAGCGACTCCCGCCGCTGCTCCCGCTGCCGGCCCTCGTAGGGCGCCGGGGTCGGCCGATACCAGGCGTAGGTCTCCTCGAAGAGGCGGTCGGCGAGGAGCACGCACGCGTGCCGGCGCCGCTCGAGATCCTCCGCGAGCGCGCCTTCCGGGATCGGCGCCGGCCAACGCAGCCCCTGCCGCGGCGAGTCGGCGGGGAGCTCGGGATCGAACCGGAGGTCGACGGGCGCGCGCTCGCAGAGCTCCGGCGCGAGGGCGCGGTTGAAGAAGCCCATCAAGGTGCGCTGATCCCGACCTGGGCGCTCCATGCCGGCGGGGTCCGGCTCGCCCTCGCGCGCCAGCAGCGGCAGCGCCGACAGCGACACCGGCTCGGCGTACGCCGGCGCCGCCGCGCTCACGTAAGCCTGTCCGGGCTGGACGCCGTAGAGCGCGGGCAGCGTCTCGCCGCGCGCGAGGTCGGTGCGCTCGGGCGCTCGCAGGGCGCGCTCGTGCACCTTCAGCGCCATGCGCGCGAAGTCCTGGGTCAGCAGGTCGACCGCGCCCTCGCTCTCCACGCCCACCACGAGCACCAGCGCGCCGACCTGCAGGCCGGCCGCGAGGAACTGACCCAGCCGGCCCTGGCCCAGCGTGTTGAGCCCGGTGTCGAGCGCCTCGTTGGTCGCCCAGTGATCGAAGCAGTAGGTCTCACCGCCGGCGTCCGACGCGATCGACACCTCTCGGTCGAAGGTCGGTGCGCCTCCGATGGCGAGGGAGAACGCTCCGCGCGAGCCGTCGGGGTTGGGGTGGAAGCGTCGGGCCACGTCGGCGTAGCCCGCCTTCGCGCAGCGCATCATGTCGTCGAGCTGCCCCGAGACGTCCATCGGCGCGCCGAGGAAGCGCCCGCGCAGGCCGTCGGCGAAGCGGTAGTCGCCGACCACCGGGAGCGGGACCGACGTGCTCGGGCCGTGCACGCCGATCGGGGTCACCGCGCCGTCGGTCACCTCCGGCGAGCAGAGCGGGTCGGGGCTCGAGCCCGGCGGGAGGATGGAGCTCAGGACGGCCTCCGCCCCGTGCACGACGCCGGTGATGCCGCCCAGCGCCATGTTCACGACGTAGTCGTTCGGCCGCGGGAGGCCTTCGTAGGAGCCGGCGTTCCAGCGGTTCCAGGTGTGCCCGCTCGACCAGCGGTCCTGCAGGAAGTGCTGCGCGTAGGCCTCGTAGGCGAGCGCCATCACCTCGGCCTCTCGCTGGTAGCGCGCGGCCTCGGCCTCCTCGAACGCGGTGCCGCCGGCGCGCGCCGCCTCGATCGCCGCGCCGATCTGGTTGGCCGCCTCGGCGCGGGCGAGGGCGACGGCGTGGAAGTGCCGGTAGAACGCGGTGGCCTGGTCGCCGAAGTGGCTGCTGTTGAGCACCGCCCCGAGCCAGCCCGCGAACGCGTGGCACCGACTCTGGTGGGGCGCGGCCGAGGGGAGCGAGGGGCAGAAGCGGTTTCGGTTGATCCAGTCCGAGATCGTGTAGCTGTAGTCCGGCATCCCGGTGAACCGCGCGGGGTGCGGGATGCGCCGCTCGAGCAGCGGGGTCTCCGCGTCGTCGCCCTCGTCTTGCCCCGCCGGCACGCCGACCTGCGCGACCTCCGGGTGCCAGATGGCGGCGTTCAGATCGACCGCGTCGGCGACGGGCGTGGTGTAGAGGGACTCCCAGCCGAGCTGGGTGAAGGCGTAGTGGGAGATCTCGGTGTGCTCGTTGCCCGGGAGGCTGTCGAACGACGAGGTGCGGAAGGCGGCGTAGGCGGCGGCGTCGGCGGGCGCGGCGTGGATCGAGTACCAGTCGTTGTCGGCGCCGTTGGGGACCGTCCGGGTGTCCCAGCCGGTCAGGAGTGAGAGCAACGTCGCGGCGAGCGCCGCGCGGCGCGAGAACCTGGTCACAGTCACCTCCATCACAGCGGCAGCCCCTCCGGCGGGCCCGGATCGCCGCAGGGCGCGCCGGTGTCGACGAAGACGGCGCGGTAGGCGGCCAGCTGCGACTCCAGATCCGCGGCGCCCTCGGCCCGCGCGGCGAAGTCGTCGCGACACTCCGCCGGGCACGTGGCCGCGTCGACGCACGCCGGGACCTCGCCGCCTCCGTCCCAGCACGCGTAGAACGTCGCGAAGCACAGCTGCCACTGCCGCCGAGGGCCGTCGCGGCGCGGATCGGCGAGGAGGGTCACGTCGCCGCCATGTCCGCCGGACAGGGTCGCGAGCTCGACGCAGCGGTCGTCGCACTCGGGGCTGGCGGGCTGGGACGCGGGCTGCCAGGGCCCGACGCTCTCGGGCGCGCAGGCGGTGGCCGCGCAGAGGAGGAGCGCGGGCCAGGGTCTCGAGATCGGCGTCATGACCCCGGAGTGCCCGCGGCGGCGAATTCGATCGCCGGTGATCGAATTCTCCGCCCCGGGCACTCCAGCGTCGGAGGTGAAGCGGATGAGGCTCGTCTGGCTGGTGATGGTGCTCTCGATGGTCGGCTGCGGAGACGGAGGCACGCCCGACGGCCCGGACGGCGGCCGCGAGGACGGCGGCGTCGAGGACGCGGGGGAGGGCATGTTCTGCCAGCTCGGCGCCAACGGCTGCGGCTGCTTCACGGGGCGCACGCCGGTGTGCGACGACCCCGGCGCGATGTGCGTCGAGGGCGAGTGCGTCGACTGCGAGGCCGAGCCCGCGCGCTGCATGACCCCGCCGACCTGCGGCGGGGCGGAGCTCTGCGCCCGCACAATCGACGAGTGCGGCACCGACATCACCCAGGAGGCGTGCGAGGGGTTCTACGACGAGTCGACCACCACCTGCGGCGACCTCGACGGCTACACCCGGTGTAACTGCCGGTGCATCGAGGAGCCCACCTGCGATGACTACTTCTCGTGTGGCATGACCTGCTTCGAGGACTGGTGTTGAGGCTCGCGTGGTATCCTCGTCTCCGGCATGGAGCGAGACGACGAGTCGCTCCTGATCGCGTGGCGTGAGGGGGATCGGGCCAGCGGCGAAGAGCTCTTCGCGCGCTACTTCGACCGCCTCTACGCGTTCTTCAGCGCCAAGGCGGACGCCGCCGAGGTCGCCGACCTCGTGCAGAAGGTCTTCGTCGGGTGCGTGGAGGGCGCGGGCCGGTTCCGCGGCGAGAGCACGGTGCGCGCCTACTTCTACGGCGTCGCCCGGAACGTGCTCTACCGCCACTACCGGACCCGGCGCCGGGCCCCCGAGGTCGACTTCGGGGTCTCCTCGCTCTTCGACCTCGCGCCCAGCCCCTCGTCGATCGTGCACCGCGCGGCGCGGGAGCGACGGCTCGCCGAGGCGCTCGAGCGGCTCCCTCTCGAGCTGCAGCTCCTGATCGAGCTGCGCTTCGACGAGGGGCTGAGCGGGCCGGAGCTGGCCGACGCGCTCGGGCTGAAGGAGGGCACGGTGCGCAGCCGGCTCCGGCGCGCGCTCGGGCTGCTGCGCGAGGCGCTGGCGGAGGCGCCCCCGGCGGAGCTCGAGCGGTGGGATCGCCTCGCCGAGTGAACGCCCGCCGCTTCACGCCCCTGGCCGTGCTCGGGCGCGGAGGGGGCGGCACGGTGGAGCGGGTGCACGACGCGCGGCGCGGGGCCGAGGTCGCGCTCAAGCGGCTGCGCGGCGCCGACCGCGCGCTCGAGGCCGCGCTGCGTCGGGAGCACCGGCTGCTGACCGGGCTGCGTCACCCGAGCCTGGTGATCCCGCTCGAGCTCGGCCGCGACGAGGAGGGCCTCTACCTGGTCAGCCCGCTCGCCGAGGGCGACGACTTCGTGACCCACTGCCGCGGCTCCTGGCTGCGCATCGCGAGCGCGGTGCCCCAGCTGCTCTCGGCGCTGCGTTACCTGCACGAGCGCGGCCTCACCCACGGCGATCTCTCGCCGGCGAACGTGCGCGTCGCGCCGAGCGGGCGGCTCCGGCTGATCGACTTCGGCCTCGCCGGCCTCGAGGGCGAGCGGCTCGCCCCGCGCGGCGGCACCCCCGGGTACGCCGCGCCCGAGCGGCTCGCCGGCGGGGGGCCGTCTGCGGCCTCGGACCTGCACGCGTTCGGCGCGCTGCTCGACGCGGTGGCGCCCCGGCCGAGGCCGGTGGCGGTGGAGGCCTGTCTCGCGGCGCTGCGGGGAGCCCCCTCCACGCGCCCCTCGGCGGCGTCGCTCGAGGAGTCGCTGCTGCCGGCCCTCGGCGCGGCCTCTCCCGCGCCGCCGCTGGAGCGCGGCGGGGGGCTGGTCGGGCGGGCCGCGCTGATCGGGCAGGTGACCGGCGCGCTGCTCGGCGAGCGCTCGGTCTTGCTGACCGGGCCCTCGGGCGTCGGGAAGACGGCCCTGCTCGACGCGATCGCCGAGCGGCTGTCCGGCGCTCGCCTGGTGATGCGGGCGCGCGCGCGACCCGGATCGCGGGCCCCGTTCGAGGCGCTCGACCAGCTCTTCGAGGGGGCGACCTCGGCGCTCGGGCCTCCGTCCCCGGAGCTCCGCGAGGTCGCGGCGCGCCTCGGACGCCACTCGGTCGCGCTCGCCGGCTGGATCGACCAGAGCCCGCACGCGCTCCGGACGAAGGCCGAGCTGCGCGCGAAGCTCTTCGGTGGGCGCGTCGAGCCGGACGTGGCGCGGGACGTGGCCGCCTTGCTCGCCGCCTTGCCGGCGCCGCTCCTGATCCTCGACGACCTCCACTGGTTCGACCCCGACTCGCGGACCTGCCTCCGGACGCTCGTCGAGCGAGGTGAGGCGCTCGTGCTCGCGGCGGCTCGCTCGGCCGTCGCCGCCGACTTCCCCTGCGCGCGGGTGGATGTCGCGCCGCTCGACGACGAGGCGATGCGCCGGCTGCTCGCGGCCACCGGGGTCGACGGGACCCACGCGCGCCGCGTCGCGGAGGGCGCGCACGGGCTGCCGGGCCTGGCGCTGCTCGCTGCGAGGTTCGCGCGTGGTGAGCGGCCGCTGGAGCGGGCGCTGAGCGAGCGGGTGCGGGAGCTGGCCGACCGCGAGCGCCGGGCCCTGGCCGCGCTCTGGGTGGCGGGTGGCCCCCTGGAGAGCGGAGAGCTGGGCGACGACGTGTGCGCGACGCTCGACGCGGCCGGCCTGATCTCGCGCTCGGGCTCGCGCGTAGACCTCGTGCACGACGCGTTGCGCGCTCCGCTCGCGGTCGCGCTCGGCGAGGACTGGCTGCGGACGGCCCGGCTCGAGCGCGCGACCGAGCCCGAGGTGCCCGCGGCGGCGCGGGTCGAGGCGTTCCTGGCGCTGGGGGACGAGCGCCGGGCGGCGGAGCTCGCGCGCGTCGCGATCGTGGAGGCGACCGAGGCGGGGGCGCCGCGTCGCGCGGCCGAGCTCTGGGAGATCGTCGCCCGCGTGGACCCGTCGGCGCGCCTGGAGCACGCGCGCGCGCTCGCGCTCGCCGGAGAGCACGACGCCGCCGCGGAGCGATTCCGGGCGCTCGCGGACGAGACGGAGGGCGTGGAGCGACGGGCCCACACCCTCGCGCGGGCCCACGCCCTGCTCGCGGCGCGGCGCGTCGCCGAGGGGAAGGCGGCGCTCGGCGCGGCGCTCGGGGCTCCGGCGCCTCCGCGGCGCACGCTGCTGCGGTTCCTCCGAGGGCCACGACCGGAGCCCGCGCGGCTGGACCTCGACGGCGCCGAGCTGGCGCTGCGTGACGCCGCGCTCGCCGCGTACTTCGATCTGCTCGAGGGCGTGCGGCTGGCGCTCGACGCCCGGAGCGGCTTCGTGGGCCGCGATCCGGCGCTCGGCGCCTGGGCCGACTCGCTGCTCGCGTTCTTCGCGCGCTTCGCCGGCGCGACCTGGCTCTCCGAGCGCTACCGCCGCGCCGCGGCCCGCTGGGGGGCCGACCACGCGAGGCCGATCGTGGCCCAGTTCCCGACGTTCCTCGACGCCTACGACGAGCTCCGGAGCGGGAGCGCCGCCCGCGCGGTGGAGCTGCTCGACCACGCGCTCGCGGAGCTCGAGGGCACGCCCGACGCGCGCTCGTTCGAGGCCCAGCTCGTCCTCAGCCTCCGCACCAGCGCGGTGATCAAGACGCAGCGCCTCCCCGCGCTGCAGGCCGCGGTGGCGCGGTTCGAGGCGAACACCCGCCTTCAGGCCGACGTCGCGCTGCACGTGCACGTCGAGACGGCGCGCGCGGTGGCGCGGGTGTGGGAGGGGCGCTTCGAGGACGCGGTCCGAGGGCTCGAGCGGGCCGAGGCGGCCTGGCCCGCGCGTCCGCGGCTGCTCCAGCACCTCCTGCTCGAGGCCTACGCCGCCTGGCCGCGCGCGCTGCTGGGGGACGCGCCGGCCGCGCACGAGGCGCTCGCCGCCGCCCTCCGCGGTCACCGCGCGATGCTGCTCTCGGCCTACGGACCCATCCTGCTGGCCTTCTCGGCCGCGACCGAGCTCGCCGCCCACCGGGCCGGGCACGCGAGCGCCTCCCCGCGCCGCGCGCTGTCTCACGCGCTGCTCTCGGCCGGGCGACCCTCGTTCGCGAGCGGCCTCGCCCGCCGGGTGATCGCCCACGTGACCGGGCGGGGCTGGGCGCGGGTCGAGCGCGCCGCGCGCCGAGACGACCAGCCGATCGACCTCGCGCTCGCGATCCACGCGCGCGGCGTCGCCACGCGGGACGCCCGGCTCCGGGGCCGCGCGCGAGAGATCCTGGCCGACGCCGGCGCCAGCCCGCGCCTGCTCGAGGAGCGCGAGCGCCTCGCGTGATCGAATCCGCTCCGCCGGGCACTCCCGGGGCGGAGGTGAGAATGAGAAGAGCGATGTGCGCGGCGATCCTGGCCCTCGGCCTGGCGTCGTTCGGCTGCAGCGACGACGGCGGCGATGGCGGAGGCTTCTGCTCCGCGGGCACCCTGGACTGCACCTGCCACCCCGGCTTCGGCTGCGAAGAGGGCCTGAGCTGCGTCGAGCGGGTCTGCGTGGACTGCGAAGCGACGCCCGGCGCGTGCGCCAGCCCGGACGGCGGCATGTAGGCGGGATGGGGATGGGGAAGGTCGTCCCCGTAGCTCGGAGACTGCGTCTCCGAGGGGGGGCGCGGGGGCGATCTTCCCCATCCCCAGACCTTCAGGGCCGACACGCCTCGTGGTGCATCCGGGTCCGCGCGATCAGCGCGTCGAGCGATCCGCGTCTTGGCGGGAGCCGGCGCCCGCCTTCGGTCTCGAGGAGCCGCCCGAGCGCGTCGAGGTCCCCCGCCCCCGCGGGGTCGCAGGTGAGCAGGCTCGCGCGGATCCGCTCCACGTGCTGCAGGGCGCGGGTCCACGCGCGATGACGCTCGCGCACCTCGTCCCAGGCCCGCCGGTCGGCGCCTGTCAGGTGCAGGGCCGCGAGCGCGTCCCGCTCGTTCTCCGCGTTCATCGCGATCTCGGCCCACGCGTCGCGCAGCGCATCCGCTCCATCCAGGCAGGCCGGGCGCGCCGGGCAGCGGGGAGGCGGCGGCGCCTGCGCTCCGCAGCCCACGGCGAGCGCCAGCCCCAGCACGCGCGCGGCCGTCCCGATCGTCATGCGGCCTGGTTCATCTGCTCGCGGAGCCCTCGCTCGTCGATCACGAAGTAATGATACGACTCGAACAGGGTGAGCAGCAGGCCGACGCGGCAGGGGGGCGCGTCGGCGAAGACGCGCTCGTACTCCGCCTCGATGCGCTCGCGGCTCGGGTCGGTCTCCCGGATGCGCAGCGCGCCGACGAAGTCTCGGTCGCCCAGGCGATTGGCGGCGCGCACGACGCACTTCGGGGCGCCCTGCACGCCCTCCAGCACGTGCCCGAACCACTCGGTCATCTCCTTCTCGACGTCCCAGTCGGCGTGCGCCTGGACGAGCGCGAGCCAGCCGCGGCGCCCGTCGGTGACGAGGGTGAGCTCGACGGAGATCGACGTGTACGGATCGCCCGCGCCGGGGAGCCCGTCGGGGACCCCGGAGAGCACCTCGGCCGCGCAGACGTGGAGCGAGCTGTGCTCCATGTAGCGGACGACGCGCTCGGCGAGCTGGTAGTCGAGGTAGGGGTCGGATTCGATCGGCAGGTCGGGCTTCTCCATGCGGTCCTCCAGGTGATGGCGGCCTATCGGAGTCACGAGAGGGCGGTTGCGTCTGACTTCGAGAACCCCGAGCACCGCGCATGGGCGGTGCTATGCCATCCCTCGATGGCTCAGCTCGACGTGACGCGTGGGAGGATGCGGCTGCCGGTGATCGGCGCGCCGCTCTTCATCATCTCCAACCCCAAGCTCGTGATCGCCCAGTGCAAGGCGGGGATCGTGGGCTCGTTCCCGGCGCTGAACGCGCGGCCGCAGAGCCAGCTCGACGAGTGGCTCGACGAGATCACCTCGGCGCTCCGGGCGCACGACGAGGCGCACCCGGAGGCGCCGTCGGCGCCCTTCGCGGTCAACCAGATCGTGCACCGCTCGAACGACCGCCTCGAGGCGGACATGGCGGTCTGCGAGAAGTACCGCGTGCCCATCGTGATCACGTCGCTCGGGGCGCGGGTCGAGGTGAACGACGCCGTGCACGGCTGGGGCGGCAAGACGCTCCACGACATCATCAACCTCCGCTTCGCGAACAAGGCGCTCGAGAAGGGCGCGGACGGCCTCATCCCGGTCTGCGCCGGCGCGGGCGGCCACGCGGGCACGCTCTCACCGTTCGCGCTCGTGCCCGAGATCCGGAAGTTCTTCGACGGCCCCATCGCGCTCTCCGGCGCGATCGCGACCGGCGGCGCGGTGCTCGCGGCGGAGGCGGTCGGCGCGGACTACGCGTACATCGGCTCCGCCTTCATCGCGACCGAGGAGGCGAGGGCGTCCGAGGACTACAAGCGCGCCATCGTCGCGGGCGGCGCCGAGGACATCGTCTACACGAACCTCTTCACCGGCGTGCACGGCAACTACCTGCGCGGCTCGATCGAGAAGGCGGGCCTCGACCCGGACGCGCTCCCGGAGGCCGACCCGAGCAAGATGGACTTCGGCTCCGGCGGCAACACCGACGCCAAGGCCTGGAAGGACATCTGGGGCTCGGGGCAGGGGATCGGCGCCGTCGAGGCGGTGCAGGGCGCGGGCGACTTCGTCGCGAAGCTGGCCGAGGAGTACGAGGCCGCCCGCGCGCGGATCAGCCTCGCTTCAGGCCGCGCTCCTCGATGATGCGGTCGTTGATCTCCTGCGAGCGCACGTAGGCCGGACGCTCCTGGAGGCGCTCGACGTACGCCATGTACTCGGGGCGCTTGTCGAGCATGCCGAACATCGTCATCCAGCGGAGCGTGCCGCCGAAGACGACGTCGGCCATCGTGAACTGCTCGCCGAGCAGCCAGGGGCCTTCCCCCACGGCCTCGCTGATGGTGTCGAGCATCTCCTCGTAGCTACCCCAGCCCGCCTGACCGGGCTTGAACTCCCAGCTCGCCGCCTTCGCCAGGCAGCCCGGCTCGATCACGGACGGCGCGTAGAAGGACCAGCGCAGGTAGGTCCCCCGCTCCGGCGCGTCGGGCTTCGGCGCGAGCCGCCCGAGCGCGTAGCGATCGCCGAGGTAGAGGGCGATCGCCGCCGCCTCGGTCACCACCACGTCGTCGTCGACGAGGGTGGGGATCTTGCCCATGGGGTTCAGCTTCTTGAAGGCGGGTTGCTTCTGTACGCCCTTCATGATGTCGAGGTGCTCGAGCGCATACTCGCAGCCGACCTCCTCGAGCATCCAGAGGACACCGGCGGCGCGCGTGAAGGGGTGGTGATGGAGGGTCAGTGTCATGGGCCGGAGCCTACCTCAGCGTGTAGAACGAGGGACCGATGCCCTCGATGACCACGCCCTACGAGGTCGAGCAAGTGCAGGAGCGAGTGCTGCTGTACCTCCAGGTGGTCCTCGCCATCGACTTCGCGGCCCACGTCAGCGACCTCGTGATGCCGCCGCTGGTGGGGTGGGGCTCGGAGGGGCTGATGGGCACCTACACCCAGCTCCGCTGGATCGTGAGCAGCCTGCTGGTCGCGGGCTGGGCGCTGGCGCGCTTCACCCGGCCGCGCCGGTGGCTGCTCGAGTCGCTGGAGAGCGTGCTGACGGTGGGGCTCGCGATCGTCTACGGCTACCTCTCCCTCGAGCTGACGCGGGTGGGGCCCGAGGTCTCGGGGGTGGCGTTCACCGTGATCGGCGTGGTCTTGCTGCTCGTCTTGCGCGCGGCGCTGGTGCCCAGCAACGTCGTGCGCACGGTCGTCGTCGGCGCGGCGTCGTTCGGCTGCGCCTTCGTGGTGGCGCGCGAGTCGCTGATGCGGGTGGACGCGGTGTCCCGCGAGGGCATGGTCTTCATGAGCGGCGCGTTCGTGGTCGCGACCGCGGTGACCTCGCGCGTGATCTACGGCCTGCGCAGGGAGGTGCGGACCGCGATGCGGCTCGGGCAGTATCAGCTCGGGCGCAAGCTGGGGGAGGGCGGCATGGGCATCGTGCACGAGGCGACGCATCTCATGCTGCGGCGCCCGACCGCGGTGAAGCTCCTGCCGGTGGAGAAGGTGGGGGAGCGCACGGTGGCGCGCTTCGAGCGCGAGGTGCAGCAGACCAGCCGGCTCGAGCACCCCAACAGCGTGCGCATCTACGACTACGGCCGGACGCCGGAGGGGCAGTTCTACTACGCGATGGAGTACCTCGACGGGGTGACGCTGGAGCAGCTCGTGGCGCGCGAGGGGCCGCTGCCCGAGGCGCGCGCGGCGCACATCCTGGCGCAGGCGGCGCACGCCCTCGCGGAGGCTCACGCCCTCGGCCTCGTGCACCGCGACGTGAAGCCGGCGAACCTGATGATCTGCGACCGCGGGCGCATCCCCGATACGGTCAAGGTGCTCGACTTCGGGCTGGTGAAGGTGACCGACGAGCCGGAGGCGGGGCTCGACATCACGCACGCCAACGCCATCGTGGGCACGCCGCAGTACCTCGCGCCCGAGGCCATCACCGACGCGAGCGCGGTCGGCCCCGCGTCGGACGTCTACGCGCTGGGCGGGGTGGCGTTCTTCCTCGTCACGGGGCGGCACGTGTTCACCGGAAGGTCCGTGGTCGAGGTCTGCGCGCAGCACCTCAACGCGCCCGCGCCGCGCCCGTCCGAGGTGCTCGGGCGCCGGGTCGATCCCGACTACGAGGCCCTGGTCGCGCACTGCCTGGAGAAGGACCCCGGGGCGCGCCCTCGGGACGGCGCGGAGCTCGCGGACGCGATCGAGCGGCTGCAGCTCGCGGGCTGGACGACGGCCGATGCGCGCGCGTGGTGGGACGACTTCTCGACCGACGAGGGTGGAGACGAGGAGGCCGCGACGGCGCCCACGCAGCTCGCCGTCGACTTCGAGACCCGGGCCTGATCTTCACCGGGCGAGGCACTCGACGAGCAGGTCGAAGACCACGCGGATCCGGCGGCTCGTCCGGACCTCACGGTGGGCGGTGACCCAGAGCGGCACCGGGAACGCGACGTCGGGGGCGACGCGCACGACGGCGGGCTCGGCGTCGCCGACCTCCTCCATCACCATGCACAGCGCCACCCCTCGCTTGCAGAGCTCCCACTGCACGAGGTGGTTCTCGGTGACGACCGGGAAGTGCGCGCGGGTCAGCTCCACGCCGAGGCGGCGGAGGCCGTCGATCATGAGGGTGGAGCGGTCGAAGGCGAACAGCTCGGCGCGCTCGAGGTCCTCCGGTGCCTCGAGCGGGCCGACGCGCTCGAGGTAGCTCGGGGCGGCGTAGACGCGCGCCATGGACTCGCCGACCTTTCGGGCGATGAGGTCCGGCTCCTTCGGCTGGAAGTTCCGGATGGCGATGTCCGCCTCGCGCCGGCGCAGGTCGCGCGCGCTGTTGGACGCGACGATCTCGAGCTCGATCGCGGGGTGGGCCTCGCGGACGCGGAGCACGGCGGGGCCGAGCAGGTGCGCGGCGACGAGCTCGCTCGCGGTGACGCAGACGGGGCCCTCGACCGACAGCGCCTGTCCGGTCGCCGACAGCGAGACCCGGGTCGCCGCCTCGCCCATCTCGCGCACGTGCTCGACGAGGTCGCCCCCCGCGGTGGTCAGCTCCAGCGCGTTGCCGATGCGCTCGAAGAGCGTCACGCCGAGCTCCTCCTCCAGCTGCGCGACCTGGCGCCCGATGGTCGGCTGCGAGACGCCGAGCGCGCGGGCGGCCGCCGAGAAGGACCCCTCCTCGGCGCTCACGAGGAACGCCTTCGCCCGGTTCCAGTCGAAGCGCACCGACCGCCAGTCCATGCAATAACGCATAACATGGATTCGGAACTGGGGGTCGCCTCAATGGAAGTGCATGGATAGAACGGGAGGGCACTCGAAAGGAGCCCTCGTGACCCACCCCATCCACAGAGTCTGCATCGTCGGCGCGTCCGGAAAGCTCGGTCAGTACATGGTCGAGCACTGCCTCGAGCGCGGCTACGAGGTGGTCGGCGTCTGCCGGGAGGAGAGCGTCGGCAAGCTCGCGCGGTTCGCCGACCGCATGACCGTCGTCCCGGGCTACACCAACGATCCGGCGGTGATCGCGCGGGCCGTGCGGGGATGTGACGGCGTCCTGACCGTGCTCGCGCCGTGGGGCGTGCAGCAGTACTCGTCCGGGACCGCGCAGGCGGTGCTCGACCACGCGGAGCCGCATGCCCGGCTGGTGTTCTCCTGCGGCTGGCACATCACCCGCGACGGCGAGGACGTCTACTCGCCGCTGTTCCTCTGGATCCTGGCCATCGCCGCGTGGATCGCGAAGCTCGTGCGTTTCGCGGAGATCGACGACCAGGTGGAGGCGTGCCGCCGCATCTTCGAGAGCGACCGCGCGTGGACGGTGGTCCGGGGCAGCGACCTCGAGGAGGGCGAGAGCCAGGGCCTCCCCGTGTGGAGCGAGCACGTCGGCGACCCGATCCTCGAGAGCAACAAGACGCGCCGTATCGACTTCGCCCTCTTCATGGTCCACGCGCTGACCGACCCGGCGCTCGTCCGGCAAGTCCCCGCCATCAACGGCTGCCAGACGCCCTCCGCCCTCGCCCACACCGAGCTCGCCGCCGCGTGATCCGAGGCAGAAGCTTCGGGGACGATCCTATTCAATCATCGAACTCGGGGACGATCCTATTCAAACCATCGAACTCGCAGGGGGACGGCGCAACCGATGGAGTGACGGGCCGAGTACCGGTCATGCCTCGACGACGAAGGAGCTGGGTGCCGGGCGCAGGTGCACATTCGATCTCACGGTTCGTGGACCGCGGGTTCCGGGTGGTCGACCGAGCAGACTTCGATTCCTTGATGGACGCCATCGGCCGTGCGACCGAACGCTGGGACTGGACGTGGCTTTCCTTCGCCGCGATGTCGAGTCACCTGCACTACGGTCACTTGGCTGGGCAGATGGACCCGGACCCCTTCTTTCGGTCGGTCCACACTCGCTTTGCCGTTCGGTATCATCGGCGCCCGGGGCGAGAGACCCTCGGGCCGGTGTTCGCGGGACGCCCGGAGATCCATCCCATTCGCGAGGGGACGCTCGCGCAATTGGTCGCGTACCACCACCGCAACCCGTCGGAGGCGAACATGGTGAGGTTGCCGCGCGATTCGCACCGGACCAGCCACCGCTTCTACCTCCGGCTGGACGAGCCTCCGCCGTGGCTCGACGTGGAACGATGTCTGGAGCTGCTCGGCTTCCGAGACACCGCTGCCGGCCGAGAGCGCTTCGATCAGTTCGTGAACGAGGTGGACCTGTCCGACCGGCCCTGGGACCGAAGGGAGGCTGCCGCGTTGCGGGAGAAGGCCGTCCGGAGCGGCGGGGAGAACGTGGACTGGGCGCGAATCATCGGAGTGGCGCGGGCGGTCGCGCGCGTGCCGCAGGGGGTTCCGCTCACGAGTCGATGTCCGGCGGCGGTCGAGGCGCGGCTCCTCGTCGCGATGGTCGCCACGAGAGCGCTGGGCCAGACCTGCTCCGCGGTCGCCTTGGCGCTGGGGATGACGGCGGGCGGCGTTTCGAACCTGCTCACACGAAAGGCTTCGCAGAGCACGGGGGCTTACCATCGGATGGTCGAGGCCCTGGAGATCGATGAATGAATAGGATCGTCCCCGGGTCCCTAAATGGTGTCGAGTGGCTCGAGCCGTGGAGGCCGGTCGACGCCAAGCTCCGAGAGACTGCCGAGCGGGAGCTGGGGCGTGAGCTCGTGCGAGGACATCCGCTCCATGGACGCGAGTGCCGTTGCGTGGCGGCGGGCGACGTCGACGATGTGCTGTTCATCGTCGACGGTGAGGCGCTGGCGATCGTGCACCTCACCTGGAGCCGTGAGCGCGATCCTCGGTGGCCCTCGACGCGTCTCCTGCCGGACGTTCAGGCGTTCGTGGCGGAGATGCGCAGGGACCACGCCGAGCTCGATGAATGAATAGGATCGTCCCCGTTACCTCAGCTCGCAGACCTTCTCGCCGAAGAGGCGCTCGAGGCTGCTGAGGAAGGCTTCGCTGGGCTCGACGGTGACGCCGGTCTGGGGGACGGAGACCCACCAGCGCTCCTTCGGGCTGAGGATCTCGAGGGTGACGGGGCAGGGGCCCGGGTGGTCGCCGAGGGCCTTCTTGAGGCCGAGGAGCTTGGTGCTGTCGGTGCGCTCGACGTAGAGGCGGAGGCGCACGGACTTGGTGCGGGCGCGCAGGGACTCGGCGAGCGGGGCCGCCTCCATGAGCACGAGCTTGGTCTCGGCGGGCGCGTCGCTCTCGGCCTGTCGGTTGAACTCGAACTTGACGTCCGCGGTCAGCAGGATGGGGTCGCCGCAGGTGAGCGCGTCGCGCGCGGCGTCGAGGTTGCGGCTGCGCACGATGACCTCGACGCGGCCCTCGGCGTCCTCGAGGTGGAAGAACGCCATCTTGCCGCCGCTCTTCGTCTGCCGCTCGCGGTAGCCCTCGACCGAGCCGCCGAGGGTGACGCGCTCGCCTCCCTTGCGGCCGGCGACGGTCAGGGTGTCGGCGTCGCAGAAGCGCTTGAGCTCGCTCGCGTAGCGCTCGAGGGGGTGACCGGAGACGTAGAAGCCGAGGGTGGCCTTCTCGCGCGCGAGCAGCTCCTTCAGGTCCCACGGCTCGACCTGGGCGAACGCGCTCGAGCCGCTGCTCGCCACCGCGCGCGCCTGCGAAGGCTCGAGGAGACCGAAGAGGCTCGTCTGGCCGGCGTCGCGATCCGCGCTCGCGCGCTTGCCGCGCTCGATCGCCGCCTCGATGGCGCCGTGGGCCTGCGCGCGGTGCACGCTCAGCTCGGCGTGCACGGTGTCGAAGGCGCCGCACTGCACGAGCGCCTCGGCCACGCCCTTGTTCACCCGCTTGAGATCGACGCGGCTCGTGAAGTCGAAGATGTCGGTGAAGGGCTGCTGGGTGCCGTCCTCCGAGGGCTCGCCCTCGGGCGTCATCGCGCGCGCCTCGAAGAGCGCCTCGAGCGCGGACTGACCGATGCCCTTCACCCCGCCGAGGCCGAACCGGATCTTCGGGCCCCACGGATCGCGCACCTCGCCGCCGAGCGCCACCGGGCGGTTCTTGCGCCGCTTCACCCGCGCGGGCTGGTCCTCGTAGACGACGGTGAAGTCGATCTCCGACTGGTTCACGTCCGGGGGCAGCACGGTGATGCCCATCGAGCGCGCCTCGGCGACCGTGCGGACGACCTTGTCGGTCTTGTCCTTGTCGGCGGTGAGGGTCGCGGCGACGAACTCCACCGGGTAATGCGTCTTGAGGTACGCGGTCTGGTAGGTGATCAGCGCGTACGCGGCGGAGTGCGACTTGTTGAAGCCGTAGCCCGCGAAGTGGGCGACCAGGTCGAAGATGCGGCCGGCCTCCTCGGGCGCGTGGCCCTGCTTCTCGGCGCCCTCGACGAAGACGGCGCGCTGCTTCGCCATCTCCGACTCCTTCTTCTTGCCCATCGCCCGGCGCAGGATGTCCGCGCCGCCGAGCGAATAGCCCGCCATGACGCGGGCGATCTGCATGACCTGCTCCTGGTAGACGATGACGCCGTAGGTGTCCTTCAGCGTCTCCTTCAGAGCCGGGTTCGGGTACTCGACCTTGATCCGCCCGTGCTTCCGCTGGACGAAGTCCTCGACCATGCCGGTGCCGAGCGGGCCGGGCCGGTAGAGCGCCACCGCGGCGACGATGTCCTCGAAGCAGTCGGGCTTGAGCTGCCGGAAGAGCTGCTGCATGCCCGAGCTCTCGAGCTGGAAGACGTTCGTCGTCTCGCCGGACTGCAGGAGCGCGAAGGTCGCCAGGTCGTCCATCGGGATCGACGCGAGGTCGAAGGGCTTGCCCTGGCGATCGGGCCGCTTGTCGATGAGCTGCACCGCCACGTCGATGACGGTGAGCGTCTTCAGTCCCAGGAAATCGAACTTGACGAGGCCCGCCGCCTCGACGTCGTCCTTGTCGTACTGGGTGACGTAGGTCTTGGGCTCCGGGCAGAAGACCGGGACGTGATCCCAGAGCGGGCCCTCGCTGATCACCACGCCCGCCGCGTGCATGCCCGCGTGGCGGTTGAGGTTCTCGAGCTCCATCGCCGTGTCGAGGAGGTCCTTGACCCCGGCGTCCTCCTTGTAGATGGCGTCGAGCCGCGGCTCCTCCTCGAGCGCCTTCTTGATCGGGACCGTCTTGCCCTGCACCGGCTCGGGGATGAGCGACGCGATCCGGCCCGCGTCGGCGGGGGCCATGCCCATCACGCGGCCGACGTCGCGCACCACGCTCTTGCTCTTGAGCTGATGGAAGGTCGCGATCTGCCCGACGCTCGTCTCGCCGTACTTCTCGCGGACGTAGTCGATGACCCGGTCGCGCCGGTCCATGCAGAAGTCGACGTCGAAGTCGGGCATGGACACGCGCTCGGGGTTGAGGAAGCGCTCGAACAGCAGCCCGTGGTGGATCGGATCGAGGTCGGTGATCCGGAGCGCGTAGGCGACCAGCGAGCCCGCGCCCGAGCCGCGGCCCGGGCCGACCGGGATGTGCTGCTGCTTCGCCCAGTTGATGAAGTCCTGGACGATCAGGAAGTAGCCCGGGAACCCCATCGACTCGATGATCCCGAGCTCGAGATCGAGGCGCTCGCGGTAGGCGCCGTGGTCGAGGTTGCGGCCGATCTTGGTCAGCTCGTCGAAGCGGGCGTTCAGGCCTTCGTGGCTGATTTTCCGGAGGAAGTCCGCCTCGCTCATGCCCTCGGGGAGGGCGAAGCGCGGCAGCTTCGGCTTGCTCAGCGGGTCGCACACGCCGCCGCACATCTCGGCGATGCGGAGCGTGTTGGAGAGCGCCTCGGGGAGGTGGCGGAAGGTCTGCGCCATCTCCTCCGGGCTCAGGAGGTACATCCGGTCCGAGCCGTGGTGGGCGCGGGACATCTCCTCGAGCGGGCGGCCGGCGGCGATGCACTGGAGGGCGAGCTGCGGCTTGGCCTGCTCGCGGAAGAGATAGTGGCAGTCGTTGGTGGCCACGACCGGCAGGTCGAGGGCCTTGGCGAGCTCGTTCAGGATGTCGTTCAGCGGCTCCTGCTCGGGGAAGCCGTGGTCCTGGAGCTCCACGAAGAAGTGGCCGGGCTCGAAGCAGTCCTTCAGGCGGCCGAGGGCCTCGCGCCCCGCGGCCTCGCCCTTCATCAGGATCTCCTGGGCCACGTAGCCGCCCATGCAGGCGGTGGTCCCCACGACCCCCTTCGAGTGCTGCTGGAGCACCTCGAAGTCGATGCGCGGCTTGTTCACCCCCTCGACCCAGCCGAGCGAGTCGAGCCGGACGAGGTTCTGGTAGCCCTCCTGGCTGCCCGCGAGGAGCACGAGGTGGTGCTGGCGACGGTTGGTCTCGTCGTCCCGCCGGCCGGGGGTGAAGGAGACCTCGCAGCCGAGGATCGGCTTGATCTCCGCCGCCTTGCACGCCCGGTAGAAGCGCACCGCCCCGTGCATGTTGTCGTGGTCGGTGAGCGCCACGGCGGGCATGCCGAGCTCCCGCACCTTCTCCACGAGCTGGGGGATCCGGATCGCCCCGTCGAGCATCGAGAACTCGGAGTGGACGTGCAGGTGGACGAGCTCGGCGCTGGGCATGGGGGAAGGCGTGATGGTGAACGAGCGAGCAGGTCCCGGCAATGGACGCCGTGAGGGAGCCCGGGCGCCGACTGGACGCGCGCTCGAAATCATGCAGGTTTCGCGACGGCGGCCGGTCGGTCCTCACGATCGGCGCCGCACCTTGCGCGCCCCGCGGCGCGCGTGCTAGGTAGCCCGGCCCGGCGCAAGACGAGCGCCCTCAGGAGTAGAACGATGAAGGCTTCCCCCCTCGCGCAGGTCAAGGACCAGTTCGGTTCCAAGGAGGACCTGGTGAAGGCCGTCAAGGACCTCGCCACGGACGACCTCTTCCTCGACCGCGTCAACGACGACAAGGGCCTCGAGCGGGTCTCGAACAAGAAGCTGCTCCACCTCCACGCGGTGCTGACCGAGGTGAAGGAGATGGGCGGCCGCGACAAGCTGATCGGCGAGATCTGCGACGTCGAGAACCGGAAGGACGAGGGCTACAAGGAGCGCCTCGGCCGCTGGCCCACGCCCCGCCTGCTCGACTGGTACAAGTCGGCCAAGAAGCGCGCGGCCAAGGCCTGAGCCCCCGAACGTCGACGAGAAGCCTCGGCCTCGCGTAGGTCGGGGCTTTTTGCGTTGGATCTCGTGCCTTTGTCGGCGCTACCCTTCGTCGGCCCGAACATCCGGGCGCGCCCAGTGTCCGAGGAGACGTGACCGAGGCTCACATGCAGGACGAGACGGTGGACCCGGAGCTGTTGATGCTCCCGGAGCCCCCGCGCGGTCGGCGGGTGCTGACCCTGGTGATGATGGCCCTGGTGGTCGTCCTGGCGGCCACGCTCGCGCTCTCGCTCCGGCACGAGATCTCGTTCTTCTTCTCGGACCCGCAGACGATCGAGCTGGGCGACGTGACCGAGCTCGATCCGGCCGATCTCCGCTCGAACTCCATGGTCCGGGTCGAGGGCACGCCGATGCTCAGCCGGGCGATCCGCTACCGGCGCGTCCTGACCGGCGCCGAGCACGTGCTCTTCCCGCTCGCCGGCCAGCGCACGGTGTACGTGCAGGTCGACGCGCAGGGCGATCTGGCGCGCCACGAGTTCAGCGGCCGGCTCGTCACCTTCGGCCAGCTCGGCGGTCGGGTCGGCGCCGCCGCGCGCTACCTCGATCGCGACATGGGCCTCCCGGTGACGAGCGAGTCGTTCCTGCTCATGGCCGACGAGGGGCCCGGCAGCTCGGCGTGGGCGGTCCTGCTCGCGCTCCTGTGCCTGCTCGCGATCGTCGTCGACGTCGTCCTCTTCTTCCGCTGGTTCCGGCCGATCAAGGATCCCGCCTTCGCCGTGGAGCCGGCCGAGGCGTGATAGCGTGGGCGAGCCGCGCCCATGACGATCCCCGCGCAGCAGCCCCCGGCCCTCCCGCCGGCCGACGAGCTGGTCGTCGCGCTCTGGCGGCGCGGTGATCCGGCGGCGGCCTCCGCTTTCGCGCGGGCCGCGCTGCTGCGCCACGATCGCCGGAGCGTGAGGGTCCGGGAGCTGCTGGCCTTGCTCGAGACCGGCCAGCCGCTCGAAGGGGAGGGCGCGGCCCGCCTCGATCTGCCGCTCGTGGGCCGCCTCGTCGATCGCCACCGCTACCCGGAGGCCCTCGTCCTGCTCCGCGCGCTCGGGCTCGGCGGAGTGGCGATCGGCGCTCAGCTCGAGCGGGCGCTGGCCGAGGCGCTCGCGCCGTTCCCGCCCGAGGCGGATCCGAGCTTCGCCGCCGCGCTGCACCTCATCCAGTCCGGGCAGGGCCCGAGCGCGCTGCGGGCGCTCGACGAGGTCGTGCAGCACGGGCGCACTCCGCCCTGGCTGGCGGCCCGTCACCGGGCGCTCTCGGCCCTCGTGCGCGGCGAGTGGCGGCGCGCTCCGGTGCCGCAGGTCACCCGCGAGACGGTGCTCGCCCGGCTCCGCGCGCGCGATCTGCCCGGGGCGCTCCAGGCGGCGGAGGCGGCCCACGCCCGGGAGCTCGCCGCGGTGCTGCGCCGCCTCGTCGACGCCACCGAGCGGGTCTTCTCCGACTCGGCGGCGGACGGGAACGACCTCGAGACGGTGCCCATGGAGGGCCACGGCCTCTGCGAATTCCAGATCCGGATGGGCGTGCTCGTGCACGCGGGCAAGGGGTATCGGGCGATCCTGCGCGAGCACCCCGACGACGAGCGAGCCCGCGCGATGCTGGCGGACGTGATCGCGCTCCGGGACGCGCTCGGGGAGGCGCCCGCGCCGGCCCCGCCGCGGCGGGCGTCGGTCGAGTGGCTGAGCAAGAAGGGCCCGCGCCGCAGCTCGGACGGCTGGGCTTCGGGATCGCAGGCGCGTCACGCCCGCTTCGAGGACGACTCGGAGGACTCGACCGACGTGCTCATGGCGTCGCAGGAGGCGGAGCTGCTGCTCAAGCTCGGCCGCGCCGATCAGGCGCTCAGCATGTACCGGCTCCTCGCCATCCGGCACCCCAAGCAGCAGACCTACCGAAAGCGGATCGCCGAGATCGAGGCGATGATCGCCCAGCGCCTGACGACCAACGCGGCCGAGGTGACCCGAAAGCACGACCTGCGCGATCTCCAGGCCAAGGCGGTGCCCACGAAGCCGAGCGTGCGTCTCCCCGAGCACCGCTGGGACGACGAAGACGAGCTCGACCCGCCGACCCTCAGCGACGAGGACTTCGACGATCAGTCGAAGAGCTGAAGGTAGAGGTCGATCAGCGGCTCGCCGAAGAAGAGGAACTCGAGGGCGGCGAGGGCGAGGAAGGGGCCGAAGGGGATCGGCCGGCGGAGCGCGGAGGCGTCCTCTTCGAGGGCGACGTACTCCCAGAGCAGGCGGCCCCGATCGTCCTGCACGATGAGGCGTGAGCCTCCCGCGTCGAGCACCGCGCGGGTCCCGTCGCGGACGAGCAGATCGGCCTCCTCCGCGTCCTCTTCTTCGGCTTCGTCGTCTCCCTCTTCGTCCTCTCCCGCCTCGGGCGCGTCGGGGACGGCGTCGTGCTCGCCGCCCTTCATGCGCCCGCCCGCGCCGACCACGATCGCGCTCACGATCACGCCCTGGAAGGCGCCGCCGACGAGCGCGAAGAGCGCACCCTTCCAGCCCAGGAACGCGCCGATGAACATCAGGAGCTTGGAGTCGCCCTCGCCCATGCCGCGCCGGCCGGTGAGGCGCTCCCAGCTCCAGACGAGCAGCAGCTGCACCGCGAGGAAGCCGCCGCCCGCGCCGAGCGCCGCCTCGACCGCGTCCGGGCCCGGCGTGCGCAGCGTCACCGTGGCCAGCCCGAGGGCGGTGCCACCGATCGAGACCTCGTCGGGGATCTCCATCCACTCCAGGTCGACGAAGGTCGCGACGATCAGGCCCCCGACGAACGCGAAGAACAGGGCCGCGCTCACCGCGCTCTCGGCGAGCGAGGCGGTGGGATCCATGTCGACGACGAAGCGCTCGACGAGCGCCAGCCCGAGGGCGCCGCTCAGCAGCTCCACCAGGAAGTACCGCGGGGTCAGCGCGGCCCCGCAGCAGGCCGCCTTCCCGCGGAGCATCAGGTAGCCGAGGATCGGCAGGTTCCGGTACCAGGGCACCGCGGCGCCGCAGCTCGGGCAGTGGCTCGGCGGGCTGACCACGCTCATCTCGCGGGGCCAGCGGTAGATCGCGACGTTGAAGAAGCTCCCCCAGAGGGCTCCGAAGAGGAACCCGAACACGCGGATCACGGCGGGGGGCAGGTCGGCGACGAGCACGGCGGCATCTTATAGACGCGCGACGCCGGTCGCGACCTTCCCGCCGCGCGCGAGGCACGCGGCCACGACGCTGCTATCATCCGCCGCCATGTCGGAGCAGACCGAGGGAGAGTTGGAAGAGCGGCGAGCGACGCCCCTGGCGCGTCAGGCCGGAGCGTCGACCGCGGTCTACGCCATGTTCACCGGGCTCGCGGGCGCCGTGCCGATCCCCATGCTCGACGGGCTGCTGAGCGAGCTGTCCCGCGGAGCGGCGATGCGGCGGGTGGCGCGGCGGCACGGGGTGGCGCTGACCCCCGGCGCGCGCTCGATCCTCTCGGGGCCGGGCATGCTGCGCGCGACCTCGTCGGAGCGCGGCCGGCTGCTCAAGGCGGCGGTGGCCTCGTTCGTGGCGCCGTTCCGCGTGGCCGCCCGGGCCGAGGACGCGCTGGGCACGCTCTCGGCCGCGATCATGCTCGACCACTTCCTGCGCAAGCCCGGCCGGCCGGCCGGCGCGGCCCTCACCGAAGCCGAGGCGCACCGGATCCGCGCGGCCATGGACGGCGCCGTCGCCGAGGCGGGCATCGACGCGCTGCGCACCGTGCCGTTCGGCATGTGGGGCATCCTCCGGCGCGGCTTCGACGCCGTGGTCCAGGCGGACCCGGAGGGCCGCTCGGTGGTGGAGCGCTTCGTCGACGCGATCCTCGACGGGCTCGCCGACGCGCCGAACGACCTCGTCGACACGCTGACGCACCACTTCGACCGGGTGTTCGAGGCGGGCGGGGGCGCGCCGTGACCGAGATCCGCGCGTCGCTCGCCGCCGCGCGCCGCGTCGTCGTCAAGATCGGCAGCCGCTCCATCGTGGGCGCGTCGCTGGACGAAGGCGCGCAGCCCGGGGGCGGTCGCTTCGCCGCCATCGCCGATCAGGTCGCGGCCCTGCGCGCCGACGGCCGATCGGTGGTCGTGGTGTCGAGCGGCGCGGTCGCGCTCGGGCGCGGACGGCTCGGCTTCGCCGCCAAGCCGCGGGCCATCGCGGAGCTCCAGGCGTGCGCAGCCGTCGGACAGTCGCTGCTCATGCACGGCTGGGAGCGCGGCTTCGCGCCGCACGGGGTGGCGGCGGCCCAGATGCTCCTCAGCCACGCCGACCTGACCGACCGCGAGCGCTACCTCAACGCGCGCGCCGCGCTCGACGCGCTGCTCGGCCTCGGCGCGGTCCCGATCATCAACGAGAACGACACGGTCGCGGTCGACGAGATCCGCTTCGGCGACAACGACCAGCTCGCGGCGATGGTCTGCACGCTCTCGGGCGCCGATCTGCTGGTGCTCCTGACCGACGTCGACGGTCTCCTCGACGCGGACGGAGCGCGGGTCCCGGTCCTCGCCGACGTGGACTCGGCGCGCGCGCTCGCCCAGGCGCCGACCTCCGAGGTCGGCAGCGGCGGCATGGCCAGCAAGCTCGAGGCGGCCCGGCGCGCGGCCCGGCACGGCGTGCCCGTGATCATCGGCGACGCCCGCCGCGACGACACCCTCGCCCGGGTGATCGCGGGGGACGACGTGGGCACGCTGGTCCTCCCGCACGGCGCGCGCCTCTCGAGCCGCAAGCACTGGATCGCCTACACGCTCCGGCCCCGCGGCGATCTGTTGCTCGATCCCGGCGCGGTCGAGGCGGTGCGCTCGGGCGGCCGCTCGCTCCTCCCCGCGGGCATCGTGGGGGTGCGCGGCCACTTCGACCCCGGCGACCTGGTCCTGCTGCGGGACGCGAGCGGCGCCGAGATCGGCCGCGGCCTCTGCCGCTACGGCACCGCGGACGTCGCCAAGCTGGCCGGCGCGCGCACCGACGAGATCGAGCGGCGCCTCGGCTACCACGGCGGGGACGAGGTGGTGCATCGCGACGACCTCGTCGTAGAGTGACCGGGTGAGCGACGACCTTCGAGACCACGACCTCCGTGACCGGGTGGAGACGCTGGCGCGCCGGGCCAAGGCGGCGGCCAAGAAGCTCGCCGCCGCCCCGACCGAGCGCAAGGACGCGGTGCTCCGCCGCGTGGCCGAGGCGCTCCGCGCGCCCGCCAGCGCCGCCGTGCTCGACGCGAACGTGGCCGACGTGAAGGCGGGCGAGGACGCCGGCCTGAGCGCCGCGCTGCTCGACCGGCTGAAGCTGGATCGCGCGCGCCTCGACGGAGTGGCGGCGGCGGTCGAGGACGTGGTCCGCCTGCCCGATCCGGTGGGCGAGATGACCGAGAGCCGCCGGCTGGCCAACGGCCTCGAGGTGGGCCGGATGCGGGCGCCGCTCGGCCTGATCGGGATCATCTACGAGTCCCGCCCCAACGTCACCGTCGACGCGGCCGCGCTCTGCTTCAAGGCGGGCAACGCGTGCCTGCTGCGCGGCGGCAAGGAGGCCTTCCGCACGAACCAGGCGCTCGCGGCGATCTTCGCCGAGGCGCTCGAGGCGGAGGGCTTCGACCCGGCGACGGTCAGCCTGCTGCCGACCCTCGAGCGGGAGGCGACCCTGATCATGATCGGCCTCGACGAGGTGCTCGACCTGGTGATCCCGCGGGGCGGGGAGGGGCTCATCCGGTTCGTGGCCGAGAACGCGCGCGTGCCCGTGATCCGCCACTACAAGGGCGTCTGCCACGTCTACGTCGACGCCGACGCGGA
Organism: Myxococcota bacterium; assembly: GCA_036149055.1. Taxonomy (GTDB): domain Bacteria; phylum Myxococcota_A; class Polyangia; order Polyangiales; family Sandaracinaceae; genus JAVJQK01. The sequence continues at coordinate 69,299 of JAYZQJ010000209.1, forward strand.
CCTCGAGAAGGCCCGCGCCATCGCGCTGAACGCGAAGACCCACCGGCCCGGCGTCTGCAACGCGATGGAGACGTTGCTCGTCGACGAGGCGGTGGCCGAGCGCTTCCTGCCCGGGCTGGCCGCAGCCATGCAGGAGGCCGGCGTGGAGCTGCGCGGGGACGCGCGCACCCGGCAGCTCGTGCCCGACGCGAAGGAGGCGACCGACGCCGACTGGGACGAGGAGTACCTCGACCTGATCCTCGCGGTGCGGGTCGTGGACGGCATCGACCAGGCGATGCAGCACGTCGCCGACCACGGGAGCCTGCACACCGAGGCGATCGTGACCGAGAGCTACGGCAAGGCGCAGCGCTGGCTGCGCGAGGTCGACGCGTCGCTCGTGCTGGTCAACGCGTCCACCCGGTTCAACGACGGCGGGCAGCTCGGGCTCGGCGCCGAGGTGGGCATCTCCACCACCAAGCTCCACGCCTACGGCCCGATGGGGCTGGCCGAGCTCTGCACGCTGAAGTGGGTCGCGCGGGGCGAGGGGCAGATCCGATCGTGAGGTCCGGTTCGCATCGCTCCGGTTTGCATTGCCCCCGCGAGGGCAGTACACCCCCCGGCCCCCTCACGGGAAGATCCTCATGGTGAAGAAGGCACAGAAGGCCGACCCGGTCATCGATCCGAAGGCGGAGGCCGCTCGGGTCGAGCGGCGCGAGAAGCAGCTCGGCGCGGCGCGGAAGCTCGCGCTCGCGATCGCCGAGGCCGGGCTCGACCGCAAGGCGCTCAACGTCGAGATCATCGACGTCGTGGGCAAGGTGGATTACGCCGACTACGTCGTCGTGATGAGCGGCCGCTCCGACCGTCAGGTCTCCGCTCTGGCGAAGAACGTCCAGGACGACGTGAAGAAGAAGACCGGTCAGCGCTGCCTCAGCGTCGAGGGCCTGCCCCAGGCGGCGTGGGTGCTGATGGACTTCGGCGACGTCATCGTCCACATCTTCCACGAGGACACGCGGGGCTACTACGACCTCGAGTCGCTGTGGATGGACGCGCCGCGCGTGCCCACCGCGGACTGACGTGCGCGTCGCCATCGTCGCGGTCGGCAAGATCAAGGAGAAGCCGCTCCGCAAGGTGCTCGACGACTACCTCGGGCGCATCGGCCGCTACGTGAAGCTCGAGGAGACCGAGCTGAAGGACGGCCCGGCCGACCAGGTACGGGCGCGCTTCGAGAAGGCGATCGATCCCCGCGGCAAGACCGTCGCGCTCGAGGTGCTGGGCGAGTCGTGGAGCAGCCAGAAGCTCGCGGACTTCGTCGGCGAGTGCGAGGTCCGGAGCGTGCCTTCGATCACGTTCCTGATCGGCGGCTCGTACGGCCTGCCGCCCGAGGTCAGCCGCGCGGCCGACGTGCAGCTGTCGTTGAGCGCGATGACGCTCCCGCACCGGTTGGCCCGGGTGTTTCTCGCGGAGCAGGTGTATCGGGCGTATTCGATCCTGCGAAACGAACCGTACTCCCATTAGCTGGAGGGTTTGGTGCAAACCCTCCCCGCTGCTTCTTGCTGGGGGGTGTGATGCCAACCCTCCCGCGGGGGGGGGGGGGGGGGGGGGGGGGGGGGGGCGCGGCGGGGGGGGGCGGGGGGGC
>JAYZQJ010000210.1:0-16602 GCA_036149055.1 Myxococcota bacterium
CCCCCCCCCCCGGAGTGGGTAGGGGGGGCCCCGCGGAGCCGGTGCAGCGGCGCGTGCGTAGGGCGCGGATGCGCCCGGAGCGCGCGCCGTTGTGCCGGCGCAGCGGGGGGGCGGGGGCGGACCCGCCCCTGCCCAGCAAGGTCAGTAGTCGAGATCGCGGAGGAATCCGCGACCTCGACCCTGGCCCTGGCGGGCGGGACGCGCGGGCCGCTCCTCGGCGGGCGCGGGCGCCGTGGCCTCTCGGGGGGACGGGCTCGCGCGGCCTCGGCGCGGGCGACGGGGGCGGCGGGGCGTCTCGGCCGCCGCTTCGGTCTCCGCCGGCTCCGCGACGTCGGTGTCGACCGGCTCGGGCTCCTCCGGCTCGGCGACGGTCTCCTCGACCGGCTCTTCGGCCGGCTCGTCCACCGCCGCTTCGACCGGCTCGTCCGGCGGCGCGACCTCGACCGGCGCCGCGGGCTCCGCCGCGGCGGGGGGCGCGGTCTCGGCGTCGGTGTCGGCGGCGGCGGACTGGAAGCGGACCTCGAGCCCCAGCGCGTAGAAGGCGCCGACGGCGATCGCGATCAGGCCGACGAGGCCGCCGGCGAGCGCGAGCGGCCACCGGCGCGGCGCGCCCTTCGAAGGCGCGGCGGGGGGCGCGTCGAGATCCACCGAGGGCGCCTGCACGGTCGCGCCGATCGCGTGCGGATCGATCTCGGTCTCGCCCTCCTCCCAGGCGGAGGCGGTCGAGAAGCGCTGCGAGGGGAAGCGTCGGCTCGGGCGCGAGCGGCTCGGGGAGCGCATGGCGCGGGCCACCTCGTCGGCGCCCTCGAGCAGCACGTCTCGCATCTCGCGCGCGGTCTCGAAGCGCGCGTCTCGATCCTTCTCGAGCGAGCGCATCACCGCGTCGACCACGATCGGCGGGAGATCCGGCCGGGCCACCCCGAGCGGGGGCACGTCCTCGGTCGCCACCTTGATCAGCACGTCCCCCATGTGCGGCGACTCGAAGGGCAGCTCGCCGGTGAACGCCTCGTAGAGGATCATGCCGACGCTCCACATGTCGGTGCGTCGGTCGAGGTCGGTCATGCCCCGCGCCTGCTCGGGCGACATGTAGAGCGGGGTGCCGACCACCGCGCCGGTGTTCGTCATGCGCGTGTCGCCGCTCTGACCGTCGGTGTCCCGGCTGATGCCGAAGTCGAGGAGCTTCGGGTAGGTCCCGTCGGCGTCCTTGACCATGAAGATGTTGTCGGGCTTCACGTCGCGGTGGACGATGCCCTCGTCGTGCACCGCGGCGAGCCCCCCGAGCACCTGGGCCATGATCTCGAGGATCTCGAGATCGGTCGGCGGCGTCTCGCCCTCGATCAGATCGCCCAGCGACGTGCCCCGGAGCAGCTCCATGATCATGAAGGGCTGGCCGTCCTCCATCATCCCGTAGTCCAGGATGTGCACGACGTTCCGGTGCTTCAGGTGGGCGGCGAGCTTGGCCTCCCGCAGGAAGCGCTTGGCCATCTTCTCCCGCGCGGTGCCGTAGGTCTCGAGGAACTTCACCGCGACCGGGCTCTCGAGGGTCGTGTGCTTGGCGCGCCAGACGCTCGCCATGCCGCCTTGCCCGATGGGCTCGACGAGCTCGTACTTCCCGCCGACGACGGTTCCCGGTCCCACGGAGGCCATGTATGCTGGGAAGCATAGCGCCTGAGATGGCTTGGATGCAGAAGCTGGGGGAAATCGGCGCGCTCGCCGCGCTGCTGTGCCTGACGGCGTGGGTGAGCCCCGCGTGGGCGCAGGACGACGAGGCCACGACCGCGGCCGCCCGCGCCCTGTTCGAGCAGGGCATGGACGCGGTGGACGCGGGCGACTACGAGACGGCCGCCGATCGGCTCGACCGCTCGCTGGCGCTCCGCGACTCGATCGTCGTGCGGGTCAACCTCGCCCTGGCGCTGGGCGAGCTGGGGCGGCTGGTCGAGGCGAGCGAGCACCTGCGCCGGGTCCAGCGCGAGGCCGAGGAGGGGTCGCCGCCCCACCGCGTGGCCGGCGAGCGGCTGGCGCTCATCACCCCGCGCGTCGGGCGGCTCCGCATCGACGTCGCGGGGGCGACCGCCGGGGTGACCGTCCGCCTCGACGGCAACGACGTCCCCGAGGCGCTGCTCGGCGTCCCGCAGCCTGCCGATCCCGGCGCGCACGTGGTCTCGCTCCACCGGGGCGGCCAGGCGCTCGTCACCCGCGAGGTCGAGGTCGCCGCCGGAGGCCGCGCGTCGGTCTCGCTCGAGGCGCCGCCGCCCACCGCCGAGGAGGTCGCCGAGGCCCAGGCCCAGGACTCGATCGCGGCCGACCCGATCCAGGGCGACGGGGGCGGCGTAGAGCAGGAGTGGTGGTTCTGGACCCTGATCGGCCTCGTCGCGGTGGGCGCCGGCGTGGGCATCGGCGTCGGGGTCTGGGCCGCGACCGAGGGCCCGCCGCAGCCGGACCTCGTCGGCACCGACGGCCGCTTTCATCTCACGCTGCTCGAGGCCCCATGAGGCGGCTCGCCGTCCTGCTGACCCTGCTCTCCTTCGGCTGTCGCGGCGAGCCCACCCAGGTGGTCGTCATCGTCGACGCCCAGCACGGCGTGCGCGAGCAGTCGGGGAGCGTCTCGGTGGAGATCCGGGGCGGGGACCGCGGCACGATGGTGCCGGAGACGGTCGTGCACAGCGTCACCGAGACGATGGAGTACGACGACTGGCCGATCCGCTTCGTGCTCGGCCCGGAGAACGGCGACGCGACCCGCGTCTACCAGGTCGAGGCGGTGGCCCGTCGGGGCGCCGGCATGTCGAGCCCCGCGCTGGTCACCGGCCGGGTGATCAGCAACTACAACGACGGCCGCACGCTGCAGGTCTACTTGCTCCTCGAGGATCTCTGCATCGGCGTGCGCTGCGACGACCCCGGTCAGACCTGTCGAGGCGGGGCCTGCGCGGGCGCCTTCCGCGAGCCGGACGAGTACACCGACGGCGCGGTCCCGGACGCCGGCGCGACGCCGACCTGCGCGAGCGACGCGGACTGCGACGACGGCGTGGCCTGCACGACCGACCGCTGCACCCGGGGCTTCTGCCTGCACACCGGCGACGACGCGCAGTGCATGGACGCCATCGCCTGCACGCGCGGGGTCTGCACGCCGGCGGGGTGCCAGCAGGAGCCGGTCGACGCGATGTGCAACGACGGGGTGCCCTGCACCGCGGATCGGTGCGACGTCACGACCGGCTGCGTCGCCACCCCCGACGACGAGCGCTGCACCGCGGCCGCGGACGGGACCTGCGACGCGACCAACGGCTGCCAGTACCCGGTCTGCAACGCCGAGACCTGTGTGGTCGAGAACGACTGCCAGTCCGGCGCGAGCTGTGACGGCGACGTGTGCGTCCGACCGCCGCTCTGCGCCGGCGGAGGGTGCTGCGAAGGGGTGTGCACCGACTGCAACGACAACGACCCGTGTACGGCCGATGTGTGCACGGAGGGGGTGGGCTGCGAGAACCCGCCGCTGGACGGCGGGTCTTGCGACGACGGTCTGACCTGCACGACGGAGGGCTTCTGCGCCGGCGGCACCTGCATGCGCGGCTCTGACACCTGCGACGACGGGAACCCGTGCACCGCCGACATGTGTGGGGCCGCGGGGTGCATGGCGCCGCCGGTGGCGGACGGCACCCCCTGCGACAACCGCGACGGCTGTCCTGGCGACACCTGTCGAGGGGGCAGCTGCCGCGCGGCGAGCTGTGGCGGCATGGACGCGGGCGTGGACTCCGGGATCGACTCGGGCGTGGACTCGGGCGTCGACTCGGGCACGGACGGCGGCCTCTGCGGGGGCGGCCAGACGTCGTGCACGGGCACCTCCGGGTTCACGTGCTGCGATCCCGGCGACGACTGCTGCGATGGCATCTGCTGCCCGAGCGGCACCTGCATCGGCGCGGGGGTCTGCGACACGCCTGGCCCCGACGGCGGCTCCTGCGGCTTCGGCGGCGAATTCTGTTCGGGCTCTGCGGACTGCTGCGACGGCATCTGCTGCAACGGCGTCTGCTGCGACTCCGGCGAGACCTGCCCCAGCGGCTTCACGTGCGAGATGCCCTTCGGCGACGGCGGCGGTCCGATGACCTTCGACGGCGGCGGCGTCTGACTCACCCGGGCAGGCGGCCCTTCGCCTCCCCGTAGCCCTCCCAGGGATCGGCGCGCAGCGCCGCGAGGCGCCGGCCGATCGCGGTCACGTCGTAGGCGTCGCCGCCGTCGACGCGCGCGAGCTCGTCCCAGCGGACGGGGGTCGCGACCGGGGCGCCCTCGCGGGCGCGCGGGGAGTAGGGCGCGATGGCGGTCGCGCCGAGCCCGTTGCGCAGGTAGTCGACGAAGATCTTGCCGGCCCGGGCGTCCTTGCTCGCCTTCGCGACGAAGCGGTCGGGCGCGTCGGCGACCATCGCCTCGGCCACCGCGCGCGCGTAGCCCTTCATCGCGTCGAAGCCGTGCCGGCGCTCGAGCGGCGCCACCACGTGCAGGCCCTTGCCGCCGGTGGTCATCACGAACGCGCGCAGCCCGTCCGCCTCGAGGCGCGCCTTCACCTCGCGCGCGGCCTCCTTCACCGCCTCGAAGCCGAGCCCCTCGTCCGGGTCGAGGTCGAACACCATGCGATCCGGGCGCTCCACCCGATCGCGGCGGCTGCCCCACACGTGCACCTCGAGCACCCCGAGCTGCGCGAGCGCGACCAGCCCGCGCGCGCCCTCGACGGCCAGGTGCGCGGCGGTCCCGTCGCCCTCGGGCACCAGGACCCCCACCACGCCCTCCGGTTCGGAGCCTTGCGGGTGCTTCTGGAAGAAGCACTTCGCCTCCCGCCCGCGCGGGCAGCGCACCAGCGCGAGCGGCCGCCCCTCGACGTGCGGCAACATGCGCGGCGCGACCCGCTCGAAGAACGCCGCGAGGTCCCGCTTGGTCAGCCCCTGCTCGCTCCAGAGCACCTTGTCGGGGCTCGAGAGCGTCACGCCCGCCACGCTGATCGTCATGCCACGAATGGAGACCCGCAAGCTCCGTGCGCAAGGTGATGAGGGTCTCCGTTGACATGACTCCGGACGGGGACAGTCGGACGAAAGAAGACGAGGTATTACGTTTCGTTGACATTTCGCGTGGCAGGCTTCGGGTGCGTCGGGGGGCGCGCTCGCAGCACCCTCCGTCCCGCCGGCGCGGAAGGGAAATCGAGACATGAAGCTCACGCACTGGACCACCCTGTTCGCCATCATCGCCATGCTCGGGTTCGTCACCGCCTGTGAAGAAGAGGCGGAGAGCACCGAGACGCCCGCCACGGAGGCTCCGCCCGAGGAGGCGGCCGAGGAGGCCGAGGAGGCCGCCGAGGAGATGGCCGAAGAGGCCGAGGAGGCGGCCGACGAGATGGCCGAAGGCGCCGAGGGCGGCGACGACGCGTGCTCCCGCGCCCGCGCCTGCTGCACCGCCTTCGTCGAGGCGTCCAACTCCGCCACTCCGGGCGCCGTCTCGGCCGAGACCGCCTGCGCCGGCGTGCAGAACCTCCAGGGCGCCGCCGCCGAGGCCGCCTGCAACGCGGCCATCGACGGCTGGCGTCAGTCCCTCACCGCGATGAACGCGGAGGTCCCGGACAGCTGCGCCGCCGGCGAGTGATCGCCCCCGGGTGAGAGACCCACGAACGAGGGAGGCTCTCGGGCCTCCCTCGTTCATTTCAATTGGCGGGGATCACTCCCGGCGCTTGCGGCGACGGTAGAAGACCCGGACCGGCGTACCCTCGAAGCCGAAGCGCTTGCGGATCGCGTTGACCACGTAGCGCTGGTAGCTGAAGTGCACCGCCTGCGGCTCGTTGGTCACCGCGATGAAGGTCGGCGGCTGGGCGGAGGCCTGGGTCACGTAGAAGAGGCGGACCGCCTTGTTCTTGTGCACCGGTGGCGGGTGGTGCTCGAGCACCTCGTCGAAGAACCGGTTGAGCTCCGCCGTCCCGATCCGCTTCTGGTGCTCGACGAGCGCGTCGCGCACGGCGCCGATGAGCTTGCGCGTGCCCCGGCCGGTCTTGGCGCTGATCGGGACGATCGGCGCCCACGGCGCGAAGGAGAGGATCTCCCGGGTGCGCTGGATCGCCTTTTTCCGCTCGTCCGGCTTCATCAGGTCCATCTTGTTGAGCCCGATGACCAGCGCGCGGCCCCGCTCGATCGCGAGCCCGCAGAGGCGCGCGTCCTGCTCGGCGACCCCGTCGAAGGCGTCGATCATCAGGACGACCGCGTCGCTCCGCTCCATCGCGCGGATGGCCTTCATCACGCTCAGGCCCTCGACCCCGCGCTCCTTGCGCACCGCGCGCTTGCGGCGGATGCCGGCGGTGTCGATGAGCACGATCGGCTCACCCTCCACCTCGACCAGGGTGTCGATGGTGTCGATGGTGGTGCCCGGGCGGTCGTCGACGAGCTGACGGTCCTCGCCGAGCAGCCGGTTGGTGAGCGACGACTTGCCGGCGTTCGGGCGCCCCACGATCGCGAGGCGCGGCACCCCCTCGTGGGCGACCTCCTGCACCTCGGCGACCGGCGGCAGGGCCTGCACGATCGCCTCCTCGAGCTCGCCTAGGCCGAGGGCGTGCTGGGCGCTGATCGGGAGCAGGTGCTCCATGCCCAGCTCGTAGAGCGCCATCGCCTCCTGCTCGCGCGACGGCGAGTCGGCCTTGTTGGCCACGTAGACGACCGGCTTGTCGGCCTCGCGCAGCAGCCGGATGGCCTCGCGGTCGGCGGGCAGCGCGGCGGAGGTCGCGTCGAGCACGCAGACCACCACGTCGGCCTCGGCGAGCGCCATGCGCACGTGCCGGGCGATGCCCTCCTTCATCGGGTCGTCGCTCTCGGGGTCGAAGCCGCCGGTGTCGACGATCACGCAGTCCCGGCCGAGCAGGAACGCGTCGGCGTAGTGGCGGTCGCGGGTGACGCCGGGGACGTCCTCGACGATCGCGAGGCGCTGCCCGACCAGCCGGTTGAACAGCGTGCTCTTGCCGACGTTCGGCCGCCCGACGATCGCGACCACCGGGAGCGTGCCGAGCGCGTTGCCCGGGAGCGGCTGCGGCTTCTTGTCGGAGCCTCCGCCCTTCTTCTTGCCCATGTCAGTCCGGTTCCTTGGTCAGCGTGCGGACCTTGTGCGCGTCGCGGGTCCAGTCCTCTTCGACCCGCACGAAGAGCTCGAGGAAGACCTTGCGCTGGAGGTGCTCCTCCATCGCGAGGCGCGCGCGGGTGCCGATGTCCTTGAGCATCTGGCCGCCCTTGCCGATGAGGATGCCCTTGTGGCTCCGCTTGTCGACGAAGATGGTCGCGCCGATGCGGGTGAGGTTCCCGTCCTCGCGATACTCCTCGACCTGCACCGCCACCGAGTACGGCACCTCTTGCCTCGTGTGCACGATGATGGACTCGCGCACCATCTCGGCCACGAAGAAGCGCTCCGGCCGGTCGGTCAGCACGTCCGGCGGGTAGAGCAGGCCCTCGGGCAGCAGGGCGCGCAGCTCGCGGAGCAGCGGCTCGAGGTTGTCGCGCTTCAGCGCCGAGAGCGGGATCAGCGAGGCGAAGTCGAAGCGGCCGTCCCAGGCCTCCAGCTTGGGCAGCAGCGCGGTCTTGTCCTTCAGCTTGTCGACCTTGTTCATCGCCAGGACCACCGGCTTCCCGATCGCCAGGGCCTGCTCGACGATGGCGACGTCCTCCGCCGGCAGCGGGTCGTCCCCGGGGCCGCGGTGGGTCGCGTCGACCAGCACCAGGATGACGTCGGCGCCCTCGAAGGCGCCCTGCGCCTCTTCGACGAGCACCCGGCCGAGCACCGAGCGCGGACGCTCGAGGCCGGGGGTGTCGACGAAGGCGATCTGGGTGGGCGGCTCGTCGGACCAGTGCACCCCGAGCAGGCACGACCGGGTGGTGCCGGGGCGCGGGGTGGTGATCGCGAGCTTCTGCCCGAGCAGCGCGTTCAGCAGCGTGCTCTTGCCGACGTTGGGTCGGCCGACGATCGCGACGCGACCGGCGCGCGGTTCTTCTTCGGGCTCGGACATGGGGCCGGATGGTATGCGCCAGAGCGCGCCTTGACGCCAGGGGGCCCGCGAAGGACCCTGGGCGGCGATGGGGATCGCGTCGATCGCGCTGGGGGTGCTCGCGCTCATCTTCACCTTCGCGGGCTTCCTCCTGACGCCGATCCCGTTCGTGGGCTCCCTGTTCTCGTTCGGGGCCCCGGTCTGCGCCCTGATCGGCATCGTGCTCGGCGGGGTCAGCCTCTCGCGGGCCCGCACCGACGGCTCCGAGACCGGCCTCCCCACGGCGGGCCTGGTGGTGTCGGTGGTGGCGTTCTTCCCGGCGTTCTTCGTCGCGCTGGTCTGCGGCGTCTGCAACAGCGTGTGCTCGGCGGCGTCGATGGCCCCGCGCCCGCCGGCCGGACAGCAGCAACCGTGGTGGATGACCGACGCGGGCGCCGCGGGCAGCCCGGGCCTGGGCCCTCAGCCCGCCGCGCCGCCAGCTCAGCCGCCCGCTCAGGGAGCGGCGCCGCCCGGCCAGCCGCCGGTCGGCCAGCCGAGCGTGCCTTCGATCACGCCGGTCGATCCGGCGCCTGCCGATCCGAGCGTGGATCCGGCCGCGCCGCCGACCGACCCCGGTCAGTTCCCGCCGCCTCCGCCGCCGTAGGGCCCACGCACCCACGCTCGATGCAGCACGCCGAGCGGGGCGAGGGACACGAAGGCGAAGAAGCTGAGCTGGACCGCGCGCACGCCGTCGTCGGGGACCACCCGCGCGAGCCACAGCACCGCGCAGAGCACCGCGAGGGCTCCGAACATCCAGGACAACTTCTGCATCGACACCTCCCGCCCCGTGTCACGCACAGTCCGCGCCAAGCGGGCCACGTGGGTCTGAGGGCGCGGGCGCGCGCAAGGCCGCGTGGCGACCTGCCATGCGTGTCGCGATGACGCTGGCCTCGGCGGAGGCTGGGTCTACGTCGTCCCGGAGCACCATGGCGACGGACGAGCTCAGCGTCGGCGATCGAATCGGCGGGTACGAGATACGCGGCCTCCTCGGGCGAGGCGGCATGGGGTCCGTCTACGACGCCTGGGACGGCAAGCTCGAGCGGCGCGTGGCCGTGAAGGTCGCCCACGCCGAGCTGACCAAGCACAAGCAGTTCCGCGACGCGTTCCTCGACGAGGCCCGCGCGATGGCCGAGCTCGACGATCCGCGCATCGTGCCGGTCTTCGCGTTCGGCCACGAGCGCGGCCGCAGCTTCATCGTCATGAAGCTGGTCGGGGGCCCGAGCCTCGAGCGCTACATCCTCGAGCATCAGCCGGTGCCGCCGGTGCGCGCCGCGCAGATCGTGCATGACATGGCGGCCGGCCTCGACGTGCTCCACCGCGCCGGCCGGGTGCACGGAGACATGAAGCCGGCCAACGTGCTGCTCGACGAGAGCGGCCGGGCCAGCCTGACCGACCTCGGGCTCAGCCACCGCCTCGGCGCGCTCGACGCGGAGATCGTGCGGGGCACGCCGGGCTACATGGCGCCCGAGCGCATCCGCGGCGACTCGCTGCCGGCGGAGACGCAGCGCTCGCAGGACATCTACGCGCTCGCGGTCGTCGCCCACCAGATGCTCACCGGCGCGCGCCCTTTCCGCGGGAGCAGCCGCGAGGAGATCCTGCGGCAGCACCTCGAGAGCCCGCCCCCGGCTCCCAGCCGGACGATCCCGACGCTCCCGATGGAGCTCGACCGCGTGGTGCTCAAGGGCATGGCCAAGGCGCCCAAGGACCGCTGGCCCGACGCGCCCGCCTTCGCCGACGCCTTCACCCTCGCCGCGACCCCGCGTCGCCTGGTCTGGGTGGTGGACGACGACGCCGATCACGCCGAGCTCATCGGCCTGATGCTCGAGCGCGCGCTCCCGGTGCGCACCGTCCGCTGGACCGATCCGGTCGCCGCCCTCCGCGCGGCCCAGGACGCGCTCCCCGACGTGATCCTCGTCGACCTCGACATGCCGCAGCTCGACGGCAAGGAGCTGACCGCGGCCCTCCGCAACCGCGCGGACCGAGACCGCCTCCCGGTGATCGCGGTGACCGGCCGCGGCAGCGCCCAGGACTGGGCCCACCTCCGGGAGCTCGGCGCCGACGCCTGCCTGCTGAAGCCGGTGGTCAAGGAGCAGCTGGTCGAAGAAGTCAGCCGCCACCTCGACTCGCGGATCACGGCGGCCGAGGCGCGGGTCAAAGCCGCCGTTTGACGGGGCGTTTCGTGTAGATTCCCGACCCGGATGCACCCGTTTCTGGGGGAGATCGAGCTCGGCGGGGTCTCGCGGACCGTCGGGACGTACGGGGCGCTGCTCGCGGCGGCGATCTTCGTGACCGGGGCGATGGTGGTGCGGGCGGCGGGGCGGGATCGGCAGGATCTCGGGCTCGTGATGGCGGCGCTCGCGTGCACGGTGGGGGGCGGGTTCGTCGGGGCCTGGCTGCTGCACGCGGGGGTGGAGTGGGTGCGCACGGGGACGCCGTCGGCGAGCGGGATCGTCTTCTTCGGCGCGGTGCCGGGCGGGGCGCTCGGCATGCTCGCGGCGGGGCGATGGCTGGGGCTGGACGTGGTGCGGATCCTCGAGCTGTCGCTGCCGGGGCTCGGGGTCGGGCACGCGCTCGGGCGGCTGGGCTGCTTCTTCGGGGGCTGCTGCTACGGGCGGCCGTTCGACGGGGCCTGGGCGATCACCTATTCGCACCCGTTCGCGCCCGGCGCGCACCCGCCGGTGCCGAGACACCCGACGCCGCTCTACGAGGCCGGGGGGCTGCTCGTGCTCGCGCTGGTGTTCGCGCTCTGGCCGGCGACGCGGCCCGGCTCGGGGCGGCGGGCGGCGGCGTACCTCGCCGGCTACTGCGCGCTCCGGGGGCTCGTGGAGCTCACCCGGGGCGACGCCATCCGCGGGGTGTGGGCCGGCGTGAGCACCTCGACGCTCGCGGCGGCGGTGGGGCTCGCGGCGGCGCTCGGGCTCGCGCTCGCTGGCCGGCGAGCCGGGTAGACGGTACACGGGGACATGGCGCGCGCGCTCCTCGCCTTCGCCCTCGGGGCCGGGCTCTTCGCCCAGGCCGACCAGGCGCGCCTGACCGTGTCCCCGCCCGACGTCGTGTGGATCGAGCCGGGCCGCTTCGTGATGGGCGCCAGCGACGGCGAGATCGCCTACGGGGTGGAGCTGTGCGGGCGCATGCGACCGGTGCCCATCCGATCGCTGGTGCCCGAGACCGACGGCGCCTGCTCGCCGCGCCGCTTCGTGCAGGAGTCCCCGCGACGCTGGGTCTGGACGCCGGCCTACGGGATGGACCGCACCGAGGTCACGCACCGGCGGTGGCGCGCGTGCGTGATCGCCGGCCGCTGCCCGCCGAGCCGGGTGCCCGACGAGGACCCGCGGCTCGCCTCGCCGACGATGCCGGTCACCGGCGTCACCCACGCCGAGGCCGCGGCCTACTGCGCCTGGGCGGGCGGGCGCCTGCCGACCGAGGCCGAGTGGGAGCGCGCCGCCCGGGGCACCGCCCGGCATCGCTTCCCCTGGGGACGCCACTACAACTCGCGGCTCGCCAACCACGGGCGGTCCCCGCGCGGACCCAGCGACGAGGACGGCTGGGCGCTCGCGGCCCCGGTGGGCAGCTTCCCCGACGGAGCGAGCAGCTACGGCCTCCTCGACATGGCCGGCAACGCCTGGGAGTGGACCGCGAGCGCGCCCGGCGACGAGGACGTCGGGCTCGGCGGCGATCCGGGGGTCTACCGGGTCGTGCGGGGCGGCAGCTGGGCGCACCCGCCGGAGCTGATGCGGGTGACCCACCGGGTGTGGCTCCCGACCGGAGAGCACCGCAGCGATCTCGGGTTCCGCTGCGCCTACGATCCGGCGGTTGCTCCCTGAGTTCGCTCGGCTATCCTCCGCCTCCCTTCGGAGGTTTTCCTTGCTTCAGACGCCCTCGCTCCGCATCGCGCTCGTCTCCGCCGCCCTCACCTTCATGGCGGCCGGCTGCCAGCAGCAGGAGGGCGAGGTGTGCGAGATCGAGTCCGAGTGCGCCGAGGGGCTGACCTGCTGCTTCGGCGGCACCGCCCGCGGGCTCTGCGTGGCTGACGGCACCTGCCGGGGAGCCACCGGGGACGCGGGTCTCCGCGACGGGGGCTCCGAGGACGGCGGGTCCGAGGACGCGGCGGTCGACGCCGGCGACGAGGACGCCGGCCCGGACGAGGACGCCGGCCTCGAGGACGCCGGCCCGGCCGACTCCGGAGTCGAGACCGACGCCGGCACCGACGCCGGCCCGGCCGACGCGGGGCCGGACGACGCCGGGATCACCCTCCCCGACGCCGGCCTCTGAGCGAATCCGCGACATTCCGCGCGCGCGTGTTTCCGCGCGCCGGCGGCCCGTATACGATCCCCCGGCGATGAAGGTCTGCCCGCGCTGCTCCGAGCTCTATCCGGACGACGCGGACCAGTGCCCGAAGGACGCCACGCCGCTCCGGACCGTGCTCGATCCGCTGATCGGCAAGACGGTCGGCGGGCGCTTCCGGCTCATCCAGCGCCTCGGCTCCGGCGGGATGAGCAGCGTGTACCTCGCGCGCCACGTGCTGATCGATCGCCTGATGGCGATCAAGACGCTGCGGCGTGATCTCGCGCGCGATCCGGTGCAGCGCGATCGTTTCCTCCGCGAGGCGCGCGCGGTCAACCGGATCAACCACGAGAACATCGTCGAGATCAGCGACTTCGGCGAGACCGAGGACGGCCTCGTCTACCTCGTGATGGAGTACGTGCCCGGGGAGCCGCTGCTCAGGGTGCTCGCCGACGGTCCTCTCCTCCCGCTGCGGGCCCTCGACATCGCCGAGCAGTGCGGCAACGCGCTCAGCCGCGCCCACCAGATGGGCGTCATCCACCGGGACCTCAAGCCCGAGAACATCCTGATCGTGCAGCGCCGTGACCGGCGCGACTACGTGAAGCTGCTCGACTTCGGCATCGCCAAGATCCTCGACGCGCCGTCGCTCACCGGGAGCCAGCAGATCTTCGGCACGCCGGGCTACATCGCGCCCGAGTACATCCAGTCGACCGACATCGACGGGCGCGCCGACATCTACTCGCTCGGCTGCATCCTCTACGAGATGTGCACCGGGGCGCTCCCGTTCGACTACGAGTACCCGGGCGATCTCCTGGTCAAGCACGTGACCGAGCCGCCGGTGAAGCCGTCGGTGCGCCACGCCGAGGTCCACCCGGCGATGGAGGCGTTCATCCTCCGCTGCCTCGCCAAGAACCCGGACGAGCGCTTCCGCGACGCCTTCCACTTCAACGCCGAGCTGCGCGCGGTGCGGGAGCGGCTGGGGCCCGACTCGAGCTGGGGCGGGCTCGACGAGCGCTCGGACGTGCACGCGCGGGTGGCGGTGGACGTCGACACCAGCGTCGACGGCGATCACCGCCAGCTCTTCGACGGCATCGCGCAGGCGCTCGGCGAGCCCAAGCCCGGCACGACGCCCTACGGCGTGGAGGTGCCCTCCGCGCGCGACACGATCGCCGAGGGCATCCCGCGCGCCGACGTCGCGGTGAGCCAGGAGGGGCCGGCGATCCCGGAGTCGCCCGCGCTCGACGGACCGATCGCGCCGGCGGCCATCGACGCGGTCCGCGCGGATCCCGAGACGCCGACGCCGCTCGTCCGGAACCGCTTCGGGCTGGTCGGCACCACCCGCTGGCGGCAGCGCTACGACGCGCTCCGTCGCCACCTCGACGAGCTCGACGCGCCGCCGCCGGAGATCGCCCACGCGATGGCCTTCGCCGAGCGCACCCTCGAGGAGCTGGAGGAGGCGGTCGGCGGCGCGCAGGCCTACCAGGAGGCGGTCGAGGCGCTCAACGAGCGGGCCCGCGACTTCCGGGGCACCCTCGGCCGCGCGCTCGACCAGGTGGCGGGGCGGCTCTCGGCGGAGCGCGGCGTCTTCGAGGCGCTCGTCACCCGGCGGAACAGCCTGCGGGCCCGGCGCGAGGCGGCCCGGGTGAAGCTGCGCCGCGGGGAGGGCACCGAGGGCGAGGCCGACGCGCTGCTCTGGGAGCTGGCCGCGGTGGACGAGGAGCTCTCGGGCGCCGGTCAGCGCTGCGACGATCTCGAGGCGCAGCGCGCCGAGCTGGCGGCGGAGCTGGACGGCCACAACGAGCAGTTCGAGACCGAGCGGGCCCAGCTCGTCCGGGTGCTCGACGCGCAGATGCTCCGGCTGGAGTCCACGGCGGCGGCGCTGCGGCGGCCTCTCGAGCAGGCCGAGCAGCACATCCGGGCTGCCTGGCCGGGCACCCCGGCGGAGGGACGCGAAAGCGGCCCCTCGTCCGGATCCGTCAGTTGACGAAAAAGGTCGTGACCGCCTAGGGTGGCGGCGGAGCTTTCCACTACAGGGAGTGAGGATGCGGGCTCTCCGATCGCTTGGCGGGACTCTGGGTCTCGGGGTCTTGATTTGGGTGGGGCTGGTCGCCGTCGCGGCGGCGCAGACCCAGGATCAGCGCAACCGCGCGCGGCAGCTCTATGGGGAGGCGCAGGCGCTCTTCGAGTCGGGGCAGTACGCCCAGGCCGAGGCGTCGTTCCGCGCCGCCTATCAAGCGGTGCCGAACCCGGTCGTCCTGAAGGCGATCGCGGCCGCGCAGGAGCAGCAGGGGAACATCCCCGGCGCGCTCGAGACGCTGCGGCAGTACCTCTCCGAGTCGCCCAACGCGGCCGACCGGGCGGAGGTGGAGGCGCGCGTCCGCGACCTCGAGAGCCGGCCGGCCACCGTCATGGTGGCGAGCACGCCCCCGGGCGCGTCGATCGTGGTCGACGGCACCGACACCGGGCAGGTGACGCCCGCCGACGTGCAGATGACCGCCGGTGAGCACACCGTCGCGCTCCGGCTGCAGGGCTACGACGAGGCGACCCAGACCTTCGCGGCCCAGGCGGCGACGCGGGTCCGGCTCGAGATGAACCTCACGCAGGCCACCGGCGGCGGCGCCGACGCGTTCGGCACCACCGGGGGCGACGGAGAGGGCGCGAGCGACGGCGACGGCGACGGCGACGGAGGCGGCTCCGCCGATCCCTCGGCCGGCGTCTGGGTCACCGCCGGCATCGCGGCCGCGGGCCTCATCAGCGGCACCGTCTTCGGCTTCCTCGCGCTCAGCGAGCAGAGCTCCTACGACAGCGATCCGCAGGCTGACACCGCGGACCGCGGAGAGGCGTTCGCGCTCGTCGCCGACATCAGCTTCGGCGTGGCGGCGGCGATGGCCATCACCTCCATCGTCCTCTACATCGTCGAGCGCTCCGGCGGGGACTCCGACTCCGAGTCCGCCGACCTCGACCTGAACGTGTCCCCCTGGGTCGCCGCGCACCCCGGCGGCCAGTCCGGCGGCGTCGCCGCGCAGCTTCGCTTCTAGGAGAATCCCGTGGCCATCAAGAGCGAGATTCGAACCCTCCTGGCCGTCGTCGCCTCCCTGGCGCTCGCCGGCTGTCAGCTCGTCGTGAGCTTCGATCGCGACCGCCTCGACGGCGGCGACGAGCTCGACGCCCAGATGGACTCCAGCATGCCCGACGGCGGCGACGGCGGCGTGATGCCGGAGTGCGGTGACGAGAACGTCGACGAGGGCGAGCAGTGCGACGACGGCGCGAACGGCGACGACGCCGACGGCTGCACCGACCTCTGCGAGTTCACCTGCGAGACGGACGCCGAGTGTGACGACGACGACGGCGACATCTGCAACGGCGCCGGCGTCTGCGACACCGAGATGCACACCTGCAGCGTCAGCATGGTCGAGCTCGACGACGGCACGTCCTGCGGGACGGCGGACGAGGTCTGCTTCATGGGCGGCTGCATCACCCCGATGTGCGGCAACGGCACCAGGGAGCCCGGCGAGGCCTGTGACGACGGGAACATGGTCGACGACGACGGCTGCACGAGCCTGTGCGAGATCACGTGCACGATGGACTCCGACTGCGACGACGGGGACTCGTGCAACGGGGTCGAGACCTGCGACACGTCGATGAACGTCTGCACCGACCCGGCCGACGAGCCCAACGGCACGCCGTGCTCGAGCGGCGGCGGCACGGTCTGCTTCCGGGCCATGTGCATCGCGCCGATGTGCGGTAACGGCACCGTCGAGCCCGGTGAGGACTGCGACGACAGCGGCGAGTCGGCCACGTGCAACGCGGACTGCAGCACCGCGATGTGCGGCGACGGCACCGTGAACACGATGGCCGGCGAGACCTGCGACGACTCGGGCGAGTCGGCGACCTGCGACGCGGACTGCACCGCGCCGATGTGTGGCGACGGGGTCGTCAACATGACGGCGGGCGAGGCCTGCGACGACAGCGGCGTGTCGGCGACGTGCGACGCGGACTGCACCGCGGCGATGTGCGGCGACGGGACCGTGAACATGATGGCCGGCGAGACGTGCGACGACTCTGGCGAGTCGGCGACCTGCGACGCGGACTGCACGGCGGTCATGTGCGGCGACGGCACGGTCAACACGACGGCCGGCGAGACGTGCGACGACTCGGGCGAGTCGGCGACGTGCGACGCGGACTGCACTGCGGTCATGTGCGGCGACGGCACGGTCAACACGACGGCCGGCGAGACGTGCGACGACTCTGGCGAGTCGGCGACGTGCGACGCGGACTGCACGGCGGTCATGTGC
>JAYZQJ010000211.1:0-3097 GCA_036149055.1 Myxococcota bacterium
GCAGGGCCCCCAGCGCCCCGTCGCTGGGGTCGCGGCGCGAGCGCGAAGCGCGAGGCGCCGACGGAGTCGGGAGGGGGGCCCCATTGGCGCTTTGCCCAATGGGGGGAGGGTTTGCCCCAAACCCTCCAGCAAGAAGCAGCGGGAGGGGGGCCCCATTGGCGCTTTGCCCAATGGGGGGAGGGTTTGCCCCAAACCCTCCGAAAAACTCAGCGCCCGAGGCGCTGGCGGGCGTCGCGATCTTCGGGGTCGAGCTCCACGGCGCGCTCGTAGGCGCGGCGCGCCCCGCCGACGTCGCCGCCCATGCGCCGCGCGTCCCCGAGCAGGACCCGGTAGGCGGCGCGGCGTCGCCGGAGCTGGACCGCGCGCTCGGCGTGGGCGAGGGCGCCCTCCGCGTCACCCGCGGTCAGTCGCTCTCGGGCCAGCCCGGCCACTGCGTGGGGGTTGAGCGGCTCGACCTCGAAGGCCTCCTGGTAGAGGGCCCGGGCGACCTCCCACCGGCCCTGCTGCTCGGCGGCGAGGGCGTCGGCCACGAGGCGGTCGGAGCGCTCGCGCGGGGAGAGGCTCTCGTCCGACTCGGACGGGCGCGGCTCCGCGGCCTCGGGCGCGGCTTCGGTGACCTGCCGCTCCGCGGCGGTCGGCTCCGGGGCGGCCGGCTCCGGGGCGGCCGGCGTCTGGGTCCGGGGCGCCTGGCCTGGGGCTCGAGCGGGCGTCGCCGACGTCTGGCGAGGCTCGGCGAGGCCGTGCGCGCCGAAGACCAGCCCCACCGCGACGATCACCGCGAGCACGAGCACCACCGCCGCGATCGCCACGAACGGGCCGAGCCTCCGTCGGGGCTCCTCGGGCGGCGCCTCGGGCAGCTGGGCGACGCGCGGGGCCTCGGTCACCCGCGGCGGTCGCGCCGGCACGGTCGGGCGCTCCTCCTTCGTGAAGGCGTCCCCCGCCGCCGCGAGCGCGTCGTGCTCCGCGGTGGCCTCGGCGTCTCGGGGCGTCGCGAGGGCCTCGTCGGCGTCCTCCTCGGTGAGCGCGTCACGGGGCGCGGTCTCCGCCATGTCGGCCAGCGACAGCGGTGCCGGAGAGAGCGGCGCGCCGACCGCTGCGCGGATCCCCGACGAGACCTTCTCCTCCGGCTCCACCCACGGCTGCTTGACCGCCGTCTTGCGCAGGGCGCCGAGCACCGGCGCCGAGGTGAGCGAGCCACGCGGCGGCTGGCTCATCGCCGCGAGCTGCCGGAAGCGCTGGACCTGCTCGAGCGGCTGCTGGACGGTCTGGGGCTCTTCGTCCCAGCCGAGGTCCGAGATCGGCGCGCCCTCGGTCACCGCCTGCGCGACCTGCGCGGCGACCTTCTCGGCCAGCCGGTCGACCTCGCTGGCGAGGGCGTCGTCGAGCGTGCGGCGCGCGTGCGGGCCGAGCTTGGCCTCGAGCCGCTCGGAGAGCGCCTCGATCAGGCGCGGCGGCTCCTCACGCTTCTTCTCGGCCGACAAAACGAGGCTCCCCGGGCTGCGTCGCCGCTCCCCGCGGGACGCGAGTCTGTTACACGCCTGCCGCGCCGTTTCAAGCGGGGATCAGCAGAGGTAACGCTCGCCGCCGTCGCAGAGGATCGTCACCACCCGCTGCCCGGGCTTCATCCGCTTCGCCAGCTCCTGCGCCGCGTGCACGTTCGCGCCCGCCGACGGCCCGACCAGCAGGCCCTCCTCCTTGGCGAGCCGGCGCGTCATCCGGTCCGCGGCCAGATCCGTCACCGTGAAGATCTCGTCGATCAGGTCCCGCTCGAGCACCTTCGGGACGAAGCCGGCGCCGAGGCCCTGGATGCCGTGCAGGCCGGGCTTGCCGCCGCTGAGCACCGCGCTCGCCCGCGGCTCGACGGCCACGATCTTCACGTCGGGGTTCCGCTCCTTGAGCACCCGCGCGACGCCGGTGACCGTGCCGCCGGTGCCGACGCCGGCGACGAAGGCGTCGACCTCGCCGCCGCACGCCCTCCAGATCTCCTCCGCGGTCGTCGCCTCGTGGCTGCGCGGGTTGGCGGCGTTCTCGAACTGGCTCGGCATGAAGGCGCCGTCGGTCTCCTCGAGGAGCCGGTTCGCCCGCTCCACCGCGCCGGCCATGCCCTCCATCGCCGGGGTGAGGATCACCTCCGCGCCGTAGCTCTTGAGGATCTGGCGGCGCGAGACGCTCATGTCCTCGGGCATCACGAGCACGCAGCGGTAGCCCTTCACCGCGCTGATGGCGGCGAGGCTGATCCCGGTGTTGCCGCTCGTCGCCTCGACGAGGGTCGCGCCCTCGGCGATCTGCCCGGCGTCCTCGGCCGCCTCGATCATGAAGAGCGCGGGGCGGTCCTTCACCGAGCCGGCGGGGTTGTTCCGCTCCAGCTTGCCGCAGATCTCCGCGCCCCGCTTGGGGGACAGCTTGCTCAGCCGGATCAGCGGCGTCCGGCCGACGAGATCCAGCACTCCGTCGTAGATGCGATCGTCCAAGGTGCGCTCCTGGGCACGAGAGGTAGCACGGCTCCGCGCTCAGGAGGCGTCGGGCTTGGTCATGAGCCCGCGGAGGAGGGCGGCGCCGCCGAGCAGCAGGGGCACGAGCCCACCGCCCACCCCGAGCCAGACGTTGTGCAGCGCCTCCTGGCGCCCTCGCTCGTAGAGCGCCTCGCGCGCCGCGGCGTCGGCGTACGCGAGCGCGTCCTCCATCACGCCCATCCAGTAGAGATACGCGACGATCCCGGCGAGCACCGTCGCGCCACCGACGACCACCGACGCGGCCCCGAGCCCGATCCGCGTGCCGCGGCCCTTGGCCACGAAGGCGCCCGCGATCGCGACCAGCGCGAGCGGGTTGCCGACCAGCGCGCAGCAAAGCAGGACGTACATGGACAGTCCGCCCTCGTGAAACATGGTCATCTCGCACGAGGATACCGCACCCGAGGAAACCTCATTGGGGACCACGCGGACGCCAGGTTCCCTGACCGTCCCCTTCCCCACGCGCCACTCGAGTCGTTCGACCCCGCGGCAGCGGGCGGCCAGCGAGCGCGCAGCGCGAACGCGAGCCCACGCGCCACTCGAGTCGTTCGATCCCGGGACAGAGGGCGGCCAGCGAGCGCGCAGCG
>JAYZQJ010000212.1:0-7914 GCA_036149055.1 Myxococcota bacterium
TGCGCGCGAGCTGGCCGCCCGCTGCCGCGGGATCGAACGACTCGAGTGGCGCGTGCGGCGACCTCGCTGCGCTCGTCGCCTGCCGTCGTCTCGGGCGAGACGGGGACGATCCTATTCGAATCGACAAACTCTCGTACGGACCTCTGCCCCGGAGCGCTGGGTCGCCTGCGGCTCGCGCTCGCGCTGCGCGCGAGCTGGCGTCCTCGTCCGTTCTTCGTGCCCCGCTCCTCCTCATCTCGAACTGCCTGGGTGAGGAGCGGCGGTAACCGTCAGTCGCGGCTGTCGGACTGGAGGGTGGGGCCGTCGGTCTGGAACGGGATGTAGGCCAGCGTGGTGATGCCGTAGGGGCCGCGGCGCTCGTAGCCGGCGAGGCCGTAGAAGATCTTCCACCAGTGGCCGCCGGTGCTGTACTCGCCGTAGCTGAAGAACGGGAAGATGTGGAACTCCCACTCCGAGCTGCCGTCGGTCCGGGTGCGCTCGCGGTGGTAGACGTTGAGCACGAGGGTGCTCGTCGTGTTGCCTTCGCGGAAGCGCCAGAAGAACGGGAAGAAGACCGTGTAGCGGTTGCGGTCGCCCTCGAAGCTCTCGAAGTCCCACCAGAAGGGCGCGAGGACCGAGTGCTGATGGCTCGGGACGCTCTCGAAGTACCAGATCGGGTGGATGTTCACCGCGTCGCCGTCGTGCCACTGCGAGACCTGGATGGTCGGCAGCACCCACGTGGTCTCGTCGCCGAGCTCGCGGTTCACGTGGCGCGCCACGAGCGGCGTGATCCACGTCTCCGACCGGCCGCGCTCCTCGAAGCGGGCGAAGAACGGCAGCACCATGGTGTTCGACTGGGACGGGTCCTCCCAGTGCCAGACCAGGGGCGGGACCGCGATGGTGGTCGCGTCGGTGCGCGGGTCGCGGATCCAGAAGAAGAACGGGGCCACCGCGTCCATCTCGGTCGCGCCGCGGAAGCGCTGGTAGAGCGGGGTGACGATCGTCTCGTCGGCGTGGTCGCGCCACCACCAGAAGAGGCCGCCCACCGTGAGCCGGAAGTGATCCGGGTCCTCGGAGTAGTGGCTCAGCAGCGGGAAGATCGTCGTCGACGACCAGTCCGTGCCGGAGCTGTGGTGGAACAGCGGCGGGACGCCGTAGTAGGAGCCGTTGGGCTCGTCGCGGTGGTAGAAGAGCAGCGGCGGGACGACCGTCAGCGCGGTGTTCTCGTCGCGATCCTCGAAGCGGAGGAAGAACGGCGGCGCCAGCGTGTAGGAGGTCGTCTCGGCGTTCTCGACCCATAGGAACGGGAAGACGCCCCAGTGCTCGACCCGCGGCTCCTGGATGCGCCAGAAGAGGGTCGCGAACGTGTAGCGCTCCTCCTCGCTGCCCCAGTCGATCGTCAGGAGCGGCGGGATGATCGTGTAGTGGTTCTGGCCGTGGCGCCCGCTCATGAAGAACGGCGCGACGCCGAAGTCGTGACCGTCGGGCGCGCTGTGCGACCAGATCGGCGGGACGAACCAGGTGTGGTGGCCCTCGCCGCGGTACCAGAAGAAGAGCGGGAACAGGACGTCCCAGTTCTCCGGCCCGCGCATCGCGTAGTAGGGCGGGATCGACAGCTCGGTCGTCCCGGTGTCGCCCGACTCGCGCAGGTAGAACAGGGGGAAGAGCGCGGTCGTGCTGACCTCGCCCTGACGCTGGTGGAGGAAGGGCGGGATCACGAGCTGGAAGTCGGACTCGCCGGCCTCGGGCAGCTCCGGGCGCCAGCGCACCGGAGGCCGCGCCTCGAGCAGGCCGCTCTCCTGGCCCTCGACGTCCTCGTCGTCCTCGCCGATCGCCGAGTCCTCGACGACCTCTTCCTCTTCGGCCTCTTCCGCCGCTTCTTCGGGCTCGGGCTCGGGGGGAGGCGCCTCCTCCTCCTCTTCTTCCCAGTCGTCGGCGTCTTCGTCTTCCCAGTCGTCGGCGTCGTCGTCGCCTTCGGCCCAGGCTTCGTCTTCGTCGGTCCAGCCCTCGTCCTCGTCCCCGGTGCCGGCGTCCGGGGCGCCGGCGTCCGGGGCGCCGGCGTCAGGGGTGCCGGCGTCCTGCGCCCACGCCGCCCCGGGGGCAGCGAGCGAGAGACAGAGGGCGAGGAACCAGGCGCGGGTGGCGCTCACGCGTTCTCCCCGAAGACGATCGCGCGCGCGCGGGCGGGCGCCTCTTCGCGGGCGACCTCCTCCTGCGTGCCGGCGGCGAGGTCCTTCAGCTGCACCACGCCGCGCTCCAGCTCGCTCGGACCTGCCACCAGGGCCACCTTCGCGTTCGACTTGTCGGCGCGCCGGAACTGGCTCTTCGTCGAGCCGCCGCGCAGGTCCGCGTCCGCGGTGAGGCCGGCGGCGCGCAAGGCGTCGAGCAGGACCACCGCCTCGCGGCGGGCGCTCGCGTGCGGGATGACCACGAAGACGTCCGGCTGCGGGGCCGCGTCCTCGCCGCCCATCACCAGGAGCAGACGCTCGATGCCCATCGCGAAGCCGATCGCCGGGGTGCGCGGGCCGCCGAGCTGCTCGACCAGGCCGTCGTAGCGGCCGCCGCCGCAGAGCGTGTTCTGCGCGCCGAGCTCGCCACCGTGGCCGAGCACCTCGAAGAGGGTGCGGCTGTAGTAGTCGAGCCCGCGGACCAGGGTCGGCTCCACCCGGAACGGGGTGCCGAGCGCGGTCAGCGTGTCCTGCAGCTCCTGGAAGTGGGCCGCGTCCTCCTCGTCGAGGAAGTCGAGGATCTTCGGCGCGCCGGCCGCGATCTCCTTGTCCTCCGGCGCCTTGCTGTCGAGGACCCGGAGCGGGTTCGTCTCGAGGCGGCGCTGCGAGTCGGCGCTGAGCGCGTCGCGGTGCGGGGTGAGGTAGGCGAGCAAGGCGTCGAGGTAACGCTGACGCGTGTCGCCGCTTCCCAGAGAATTGATCAGGACCTCCACGTCCTCGACGCCGAGCTCCCGCATCAGGGTGACCACCATGTGGATCATCTCGGCGTCGACGAACGGGCCGGGATCGCCGTAGACCTCGACGCCGGCCTGCCAGAACTGGCGGTAGCGTCCGCGGGCCGGGCGCTCGCGGCGGAACATCGGCCCCAGGTACGCCCACTTGGTGACGGGCTCCCGGTTCTGCACCGAGTGCTGGACGTACGCGCGCACCGCCGAGGCGGTCCCCTCCGGGCGGAGGGTCAGCGAGTGATCGCCCTTGTCGGTGAAGGTGTACATCTCCTTCTCGACGATGTCGGTCGCCTCGCCGATGGAGCGCACGAAGAGCGCCGTCGGCTCGACGACCGGCGTGCGGACCTCGCCGTAGCCGTGTCGCCCGACGATCCGCCAGAAGGCCTCCTCGATCCGTCGCCACCGGGAGATCTCCTCCGGCAGAACGTCGTTCATTCCCTTGACCGCGCGGAGGGTGCTCATCGGGTCGCCACCGTCGTCCCCGCCTCCGGGCGGGGTGGGCGGCTTCTAGCCGGTCCCTCGCGCCCACGCAAGCGCGACGGAGCGCGCTCGACACGCCTGTAACGGACTGGACGGGACGCCGACCTCGACGCAACCTCCGACCGGCGGCGCGTTTGGCCTCCCGGCGACCGGCGCCCATGCCCTATACTGTTCACCCTGCCAGCCCTCGACGCGAGCGAGGGCGGCCTCCCCCGGGACTCACGTGATCGAAGCTGGAACGATCGTCGGCCACAAGTATCGCCTCGAGGAGCCGATCGGTCAGGGCGGCATGGCGACGATCTGGCGCGCGGTTCACACCACGCTCGATCGCCCGGTGGCGGTGAAGTTCCTGGAGGCGGTCGGCACCTCGGCCCAGGAGCTGGCCAAGCGCTTCCTGAACGAGGCGAAGCTGGCCGCCGGCCTCCGCCACCGTCACGTGGTGGACATCCTCGACTTCGGCGTCCTCGACGGCGGCCAGCCGTACATGGTGATGGAGCTGCTCGAGGGCATGAGCCTCGCCGACCGCTACGAGGAGGGGCCGCCGGTCAGCGACTGGGAGCTGCTCGAGATCGTGGCGATGACGCTCAGCGGGCTCGCCGCGGTGCACGAGGCGGGCATCCTCCACCGCGACGTGAAGCCGGAGAACATCTTCCTCGTCGAGGACGCCGACGGCATCTACCCGAAGCTCCTCGACTTCGGCGTGTCCAAGGGCTTCGACATGGGCGGCAAGCTGACCCGCACCGGCTCGGTGGTCGGCACCCCGCAGTACATGTCGCCCGAGCAGGCCCGCGGGAAGAGGGACGTCGACCCGCGCAGCGATCTCTGGAGCGTGGGCGTCGTGCTCTACGAGGGCTTCGCGGGGGAGCTGCCCTTCGACTCCGAGAACCCCGGCGACGTGCTCATCAGCGTGGCCACCGAGGTGCCGCAGCCGCTCTCGGCGCTGCGCCCGGACCTGCCGCAGTCGGTCATCGGGCTAGTGCACAAGGCGCTCTCCAAGAAGCCGGAGGGCCGCCACGACGACGCGCGCGCGATGCGCGACGAGGTGCTGGCGATCCTCGAGCGCGGCGAGGCCCTGAGCGGCCGGCCGGACTCGGCGCTGATCCGCGTCGCCTACAACACCGGCGCCGGCACCGGGAAGCTCAAGGCGCTGACCGCCAGCGTGACCCCGCCGCCCCCGCCCGGGCAGAGCCTGCCGGATCCCTTCGTGCCGCTCGGCGCGCCGCCGGTGCCCAAGGAGGCGGTCGCCTACACCGGGGAGCCGTCGGGCTCGTTCTCGGTGCCGCAGCCCGAGCCGCGCAAGGCGCGCTGGGTGGGCCCGCTGGTGGCGACCCTGGTCCTCGCGGCCGGCGCGGGCGCCTTCTTCGCCTTCGACGGCATGCGGGCGCTGGAGCGGGCCGGGCTCGTCCCCGGCGAGTCCGCGCGCGCCGACTCGGGCGCCGCCGGCGACGTGGTCCCCGGTCAGGCGGTGGTCGCGCTCGAACCCGACGCGCCCGACGAGATCCCGATCGAGCCGCCGCCGAGCGACGGCGTCGACGCGCCGCCCGCCGAGACCGTCGACGTGCCGAGCCCGCCGGACCCGCCCGAGGTGGCCGAGGAGGCGTCGCTCGGGGCCGAGCCCGAGGCGCCCGCGATCGAGGAGGCCGCGGCCGAGCCCGCGCCCGAGCCTCGCCGCCGCCGCCGCCGTCGTCGCCGCTGAGCGGGTCAGCGGCCGCGTCTGCCTTTCGTGAGGTGATTGACCGCCTGCCCGAGCCCGTCGAGGGTGAGCGGGAACATCTCGAACACGTTCCGCACGTACTCGATGGTGTTGCCGCCCCAGTAGCGCTCGGGCTCCGGGTTCAGCCACGCGGCCCGGTCGAAGTGATCGTCGAGCATCATGAGCCAGACGATGCCCTCGACGCCGTTGTCCTCTTCGTAGTCCAGGGCGCCGCCGGGCTGCAGCAGCTCGTAGGGCGCCATCAGCGCGTCGCCGACCACGATGAGCTTGTAGTGCCGGCCGCAGTCGGCCAGCAGGTCGCGCACCCGGACCGGCTTGGTGAAGTTCGCGTCCTCGTAGACCTTCCCGTAGACGCAGTTGTGGAAGTAGAGGCAGCGCAGCTCCTTGAAGTGCGAGCTCTTCTTCGCCGCGGTGAACAGCCGGCTCACGAGGTGCGCGTAGGGGTCCATCGAGCCGCCCACGTCCATCAGGAGGATCACGCGGGTGTTCGTCCGGCGCGGCGGCCGGAGCACGATCTCGAGCTCGCCGGCGTTCTTCGCCGTCTGGTCGATCGTGCCCTCGAGGTCGAGCTCGTCCTCGGCGCCCTCCCGGGTCAGCAGCCGCAGCTTGCGCAGCGCGACCGCCATCTGCCGGGTGTCGAGCGTCATGTCGTCGCGGTAGGCGCGCCACCGCCGCGCGGTCGCCACCTGCACCGCGCTCCGGTTGCCGCCCTGGCCGCCGACCCGCACGCCCTCGCGCTTGGCCCCGGAGTGCCCGAAGGGCGAGCTGCCGCCGGTGCCGACCCAGCGGTTGCCGCCGTCGTGGCGCTCCTTCTGCTCGTTCATGCGCTCCTCGAAGAGCTTCTTCAGCTCGTCGAGGTCGTACTGCTCGAGCAGCGCGCGCTCCTCGGGGGTCAGCTCCCGGATCCGCTCCTTGGCGTCTTTCAGCCAATCGAGCAGCTCGTCCTTCAGCTTCTTCGCCTCGACCTCGACGCCCTGGAACACCTTCGCGAACGCCTGGTCGAAGTCGTCCAGGTACTTCTCGTCGTGCACGAGGAGCGCGCGGGAGATGTCGTAGAAGCCCTCGAGTGAGCTCTCGTGCAGCCCGGCGCTCAGCGCCTTGGCGAGGTTGATCCCCTCCTGCGTGCCGACGGGCACGCCCCGGCTGCGCAGCTCGTAGAGGAAGGGGACGAACATCGCCTCAGCTCCGCCAGCGGGAGCCGCCCGCGAGCTGGTCCGCGAGCGCGACGAGGTCCTGCTCCTTTTTCAGCAGCGCGCCGAGGAAGGGCAGCTTGGCGTCGAGCTTCACCGCGTCGAGCCCGGCGCTCTTGAGCACCGCGATCCAGTCGATCAGCTCGCTGGTGCTCGGGCGCTTCCGCAGCCGCCGCATGGTGCGGATCTCGTAGAAGACGCCGAGGGCCTGCTCGACGAGGGTGTCGCTCAGGCTCGGGTGGTGCACCGCCACGATGCGCTTCATCAGCTCCGGCTCGGGGAAGTCGATGAAGTGGAACACGCACCGGCGCAGGAAGGCGTCCGGCAGCTCCTTCTCGTTGTTGCTGGTGATGATCACCACCGGCCGGTGCTTCGCGACCACGTCGTCGCCCGTCTCGTCGACCCGGAAGCGCATCCGGTCGAGCTCGTGCAGCAGATCGTTCGGGAACTCGAGGTCCGCCTTGTCGATCTCGTCGATGAGCAGCACCACCCGCTCGTCCGCCTCGAACGACTGCCCGAGCGGGCCCTTCTTGATGTAGCGGCGGATGTCGCCCACGTCCCCGTCGCCGAAGCGCGAGTCGTAGAGGCGCTGCACCGTGTCGTACACGTAGAGGCCGTCCTGGGCCCGGGTCGTGCTCTTCACGTGCCAGGTGACCAGCTTCATCGACAGCGCCTCGGCCACCGCCTCCGCGAGCAGCGTCTTGCCGGTGCCCGGCTCGCCCTTCACGAGGAGCGGCCGCTCGAGGACCAGCGCGCAGTTCACGGCCGCCTCGAGCGCGTCGTTGGTGAGGTAGCTGTCGGTGCCGCGGAAACGGACGAAGTCTTGGCTCATTTCTTCTTCTCGGGCTTCTTCTTCGGCCGCACGCGCTCGTAGGCGCGCCCCACGGGGACGCCGACGACGACGCCGAGCGCGACGCCGATGAGGAGCGTGATGCCGATGGCGGTGGTCATGATGCGGTTGCCCCCCGGAAGCTCGTTCGCCCGCGATCCTAGGGCGCGCCACCGCCCTCCGCCAGATGAATCCTCGTTCACTGAAGCGCGGTTCATGGCGCGGCTCGCCAGCCGCCCGGCACCGGTGGCATCCTGGCCTGGTGGTACGGACAACACGCCTCGTCGCCTTCGCCTCGCTCGCGCTCGGGTGCACCGTCGGCAGCGACGTCGACGCGGGCCTGGACGCCGCCCTAGACGCGGGGCCCTCGCGCGACGCGGTCGCCCGCGACGCCCCGCTCACCCCGCCGGACGCCACCTGCGGGCGCGCCACCCTCGAGACCGCGCGCCTGCCGGGCAGCCTGCTCTTCGTCTTCGACCGCTCGGGCAGCATGGACCGCGCGACCGGGCCCGCCGGGGAGACCCGCTGGGAGCTCGCGGGCGGCGCGATCGAGGGCGTGCTCGGCGCGCTCCCGGACGAGGCCAACGTGGGCATGCTGCTCTTCCCGCCCGAGGGCGCGATGTGCAACGTGGTCGGCCCCGGCCTCCCGCAGGTCGCGATCGCGCCGCTCACCGCGCGCCGGGCCGCGAACGCGCCCCCGCGGGCCCGCGTCCCCCACGGCCCCGCCACCCCCAGCTTCGGGGCGCGGGAGGTCGGCTGGGACCCC
>JAYZQJ010000213.1:0-25344 GCA_036149055.1 Myxococcota bacterium
TGGCGCGTGCGGCGACCTCGCTGCGCTCGTCGCCTGCCGTCGTCTCGGGTCACTGTCGTGGAAGCGGGCGGGGGTGCCCCGGCGCCATTAGTTGCCACCTCTCGAGCCCCACGCGAGGCGCTGTCGTCGACACCCCAACGACCCGCCACAACCTGGCGAGCCTCCACCCCGCCGCCAGCTCGTCCCTCTGCGCTCTGCGTCTCTGCGAGAGCAAAAAAGCTGTCGACGAGACAGCAACGACCCGCCAAGACGCGGCGAGCCTCCACCCCGCCCCCAGCTCGCCCCTCTGCGACCCTGCGTCTCTGCGAGAGCAAAAAGGCTGTCGACGAGACAGCAACGCCCGGCCCAACGCGGCGAGCCTCCACCCCGCCGCCAGCCCGCCCCTTGGCGTCTTCGCGTCTTTGCGAGAGAAAAAAGGCGGCCGCCGACACCCCAACGACCGCCAAAACGCGGCGAGCCTCCACCCCGCCGCCAGCTCGTCCCTCTGCGTCTCTGCGAGAGAAAAAAGCTGTCGACGAGACAGCCCAGCGCGCCCTGGCGTCTCTGCGAGAGCGAGGAGCCTCCGAGGCCTACTTGCGGCGCTCGCGCGCCCGGCGCCGCAGGGCATCCTCGCCGACGAGGCCCTTGCGCTCGTCGAGCAGCATCGCGCCGCCGTCGCGCTGCGCGATCGCCCGGACCGCCGCCTCGACGACCTTCACCAGGGTCGCGCGCTCGGCGTCGGCGCCCTCGGGCAGCACGAGGTTGCGGTAGCTGAGGTCGAAGCTGCGGCTGCGGGCGAGCGCGGGTCGATCCTCGCTGCGCTTGGTCAGGACCACGTCGACGCTCGCCTCGCCCGCGCGGAACCGGAAGGTGCAGCGACGTCGGTCGAGGAGCAGCCCCTCGAGCTCCGCGCCGAGCGGCTCGGCCACGCCGTCGACCAGCGCGCGCCAGGCCGGGTGGTCGGCGCTCGGCGCCGCGTCGCGGGCGCCTCGCGGATCGTCGCTGCCGAAGGCCAGGCCGTCCTCGGGCTCGCGCCACGGGGTCGTCCGCGGGGTCGGCACCAGGCGATCCGTCTCCCAGCCGTACTTGTGCACGTACTCGTGGGTCAGGCCGAGGCAGGCCTCGCCGTGCTCGCACTTCGCCTCGTAGAGGCAGGCGAACTTCGGGTAGAGGTCGTAGAACTCCTCGACGATCACCACGTCCGGCTGGGTGTTGTCGATGAGGTGCCCGTGCCGGCCGAGGGCGCAGCGGGGCACGTACTTCACCGCGCAGTCGACGCCGCGCGCCTCCGCCCGATCGAGCGCCGCGATCATCGCCGGGCCCAGCCGCGAGAGCGGCGCGATGAGGCCACGCTCGTCCGCCTTGTCCTCCATCGGCAGGTAGTTCCACCACTCCATGCGCGCCGGCTCGAGCGGGGCCACGGTGTCCACGATCCGCGCGAGGTGATCGACGTTGAGCGTCGTCAGCACGGTGTTGGTCAGGATCGTCACCCCGAGCGCGCGCAGGTTGGTCAGCCCCGCCCACGCCTCCTCGAACGATCCCTCCCGCTGCGAGATGTAGTCCTGGGTGGCCGCGTCCGGGCCGTGCAGCGAGACGAAGAACTCGTCGACGCCGGCCTCGACGAGGCGCTCGGCGAACGCACGATCGGCGAGGCGCCGCCCGTTGGTCTGCAGCCGGATGTGCTCGAAGCCGCCGCGCTCCCGGGCGACGCGCAGGTAGTCGAAGAGGCGCTTCTCGAGCGTGACCTCGCCGCCGGTGAAGGTGACGCGGCGGTACCGCGGCGCCTTGCCGTTCTCGTCCACCGCCTGCTCGAAGCGCTCGAAGGGCACCCCCTTGTAGAGGTTCATGCCCTCCTGGACGATGCAGAAGCGGCAGGCGGAGTGACAGTGGAAGTCCACCGTCACCGTCAGGTCCTCGAAGCGCGTCGGCTCGAAGCGGCCCTTATAGCTCTGCATGGATCAGATGGTCCCGTAGAAGCTCGTCTTCGTCGCGCGCGCCTCGGCGCCGCGCATCTCGAAGTCGAGCCCCACGTCGAAGTAGAGGTGATCGAGCTCCGCCGCGTGGGCCCGGGTGAAGTCCACCAGGGAGCGCGGCCAGCCGCGCCGCTCGAGGAACCAGAGCAGCGCGTCCACGTCGATCCCGGAGTAGTAGACGCCGTCGCGCAGCCGCTTCTTCGCCACGCAGACTCGCTTGCAAGCGAACAGCTCGGGCGGCATCACCTCCGCGAGCACCCGCGGATCCTCGTAGTCGAGGAAGAGGCTGCTCCGCAGCAGGCCGAGCACGGTGTCGATCTCCGGCTTCGGGCGGAGGAAGCGGTAGGTGTTGGCGAGCTCGCGGCGGTCCTCGCGCACCACGTAGGAGCGACCCTCGTGGGCGTCGGTCCCGGTCAGGTAGAGGTTCAGCTCGCGGACCTCGCCCGACGCGAGGATCTCCGCGTCGAGGTCGAAGCTGACCATCATGTAGGGCACCGTCTCCCGGACGCGCGGCAGGATTCTGAGGTGCGGCGCGAGCAGCTCGGTCAGCCCGCTCACCGTCGCCCGCGGGTCCTCCTTCTGCGGGTCGTAGACGTAGAGCTCGAAGAAGAGCCGCTCGCCGTCGTGCTTGGCGCCCCAGACGACCATGTCGCGGCCGAGGCCCTCGATCAGCGCCTCGAGCGCGGGCCAGGCGGCCTCCCGGAGGCCGGCGAGCTCGAGCGTGTGCAGGAGCAGGTTGTCCGCGCGCAGCTTGCCCTCGGGCGGCCGCCGCGGCCGGTAGGGCTGGAGGCAGTAATCGAAGTAGCGGTCGCCCGCTGCGCTGCGGCGGAGCTCAGGCACTCTGGAGCAGCGGCAGGGCGTCGGGGTGAACGGCGGCGATCACGTGGCGCAGGCGCTCGGCCTCGAGCCGGCTGACCTCGCCGCGGTGCGAGTAGGCGAGGCCGTCCTTGGCCTCGAAGCGGGGGCGGCCCTCCTCGGCCCGGACGACCTCGAGGGTGACGCGCCCCTCGGGCGAGTCGAGATCGAAGAAGAGGCCGTCGTGCTGGTTGCGGATCGTGCGGAGACGCCACCCGCCGACCGCGCGGACCCGCTCGCGCACCGCCTCGACGAGCTCGGGATCGACCGCGATCACCGACCGGTCGGCGACGTCGTCGATGGTGCGCGGCCCGGGACGCTGCTCGGCGCGCCGCCTCACCTGGAAGCCGGCCCAGTGATCGGCCACCACCGCGTTCTCGTGCTGCAGCGACACGCGCTTCACGTGGTCGAGCTCGCGGCGCAGGTCCTCCGGCGACCAGCCCGCGCACGAGCGGATGAGCCAGGTCTCGGGATCGAAGTCCACCTTCAGCGCGGGATCGGAGCGGTCGAGCAGCGCGTCGGGCAGGACGAGCGTCCAGAACACCCGCACCGAGTCGGCGATCTCGACCGCCTTCTCGAAGGTGCGGCGGAAGGACTTCGGGTTGTCGCCGGGGAGGCCGAGCATCAGCTCGAGCTCGATCGGCCAGTGCTCCCGGACCACGTCGCACACCCGCTCGAAGCGCTCGAGGTCGAAGGGCCGGCCGAGCCCGTGCAGCACGTCCGCGTCGAAGCTCTGCACGCCGATCGCCACCTGACAGCGCCCGAACGAGGTCAACAGCTCCACGTGCTCGTCGCGCAGGAAGGTCGGGTAGAGGTGCCCGTGGACCAGGCTCTCCTTGAGCACGCCGGTCTGCCGCTCCGCCTCGGCGAGGCTCCGGAACGCGCGCGGGCTGAGGTTGAAGGCGGCGTCGAGGCAGAAGATGTTCGGCACCTCGGCGCGGCGCAGGCCCTCGAGGTGACGCGCGAGGTACTCGGCCGAGTGCACCCGGTCGGCGCGCTGCTCGCCCCACTGACAGAAGTTGCAGTGGATCGGGCAGCCCCGGTACGTCTCGAGGTAGCCGGTGAAGCCGTGGGGCGCGATGTCGAGCTGGTAGGGCGTCGGGTAGGCCTCGATGTCGACCCGCTCGACCGCCCCGGTGCTCTTCCAGCCCAGGGCGTGCGGCACGAGCAGGCCGGGCATCGCGGTCCAGCCCTCGCGGCGGTGCTCGCGCACGATGTCGCGGAAGATGCCCTCGCCCTCTCCGGTCACCGCCGCGTCGACGGTGTTCTTCAGGTCGGCGTAGGGCGGCAGCGCGAACACCGAGGTGCGCGCCTGCGGGCCGCCGATGACGATCTGCACCGAAGGATCCCAGCGCTTCAGCTTGGCGGCGAGATCCCGGAACGGGCCGATCGACCAGAGATAGACCGACGCCGCCACGAGGGTGGGCCGGAAGTCGACGATCGCCTCGAAGAAGGCCTCCGGATCTCGCTCGCGGAGATCGATGACTTTCACCTCGACGTCGTCGAACGTGGGGTCGGCGCGCAGCGACGCCTCGAGCTTGCGCACCGAGTAGGTGAACGGGGTGAAGTCGCCGCTGGGATCCTCCCAGACCGGATCGACGGACACCAATGCGACTCGCGTCACGGGGAGATCCTACCGGCGAGGCTGCGGTCCAGCCAGGGCGGCTCCGGCGCGCCCGCCGCCGCGAAGTAGCAGCCCACCAGGAGCCGCAGCCCGGGCCTCCTCAGGGACCGCGCCGCGTGCCAGGTGCACTGCTCGAGGGCGACCAGATCGCCGGCGCGCGGGCGGAGCTCGATCATGCCCGGCCAGACCTCGTCGTCGAGCGGGTGCGGCGGCGCGGTGGGCTCGCCCTCGCGCCGCGGGTGCACGTAGAGCGGGCCGGTCTCGTCGTCGAGGTCGTCGAGGTAGAGCAGCGTCAGGACGCGCTCGGTCCGGGGGCGCGCCGGCCACTCGCCGCGCTGCACCCGCTGCCCCTCCTCCTCGCCGTCGATGTGGGTGTGCCAGGAGAAGAACGGCCGGCGCCGGTCGCTCGCCACCGCGCCGGCGAGCTCGAGGCGCACATCCGGGCCGAGGGTCTCTCGCATCGCGTCGATCAATCGCGGCGCGAGCACCCGCGGCGCGAGCGCGGGCCGGGCGTCGAGCAGGCGGCTGATCGCGAGCCCGGTCGAGGTGACCGCGACCGTCTCGGAGACCTGCACGGTGCTCGCCGCGAAGAAGCCGGGCGGATCGAGCTCGGCGATCAGCGCCTCGATCTCGGCGCGCAGCGCGGCCGTCTCCTCGCGGTCGAGGAGGCCCTCGAGGATGGCGTAGCCCTGCTCCCGGATCTGCGCGCGCACCGGGCGCATTATAGACTCTCCGCCGTGCGCACCGCTCGGATCGCCGCCGCGTTCGACCGCCTCGAGGCGACCCGGGGTCTCTCCGGCGCGCGGGCCGGGAGCGACGAGGCCGGGCTGTGGGTCCGCGCCGGCGACGAGCGCTTCGAGGCGCACCCCGGCGGCTGGCGGAGCCGAGCCCCGATCGACGAGGAGACCCGCGCCGCGCTCGACGGCCTGCGCGAGGCGCTCCGGGTGACGCCGCCGCGGTCCGAGGCGCTCGATCGACGCAGCGCGACGCGGCTGCTGGGCGACGACGGCCCGCGGCTCGCCGAGACCGTCGAGGCGTTCGCGGAGTGCTACGGCCAGCCGCTCGTGGCGGTGTTCCTCGAGGGCGACCCGGTCCCGTCGATCCGCTTCCCGGCCGTCGCGCCGGAACAGGAGCTGCTGATGTACGCGCCGCCGCCCTTCCGCGAGGACGCGCGAATGCAAGCCTACCTGCTGGACCTCGGCTTCGAGGTGGATCGGGGCTGCCGCGTCTCCACCGTGCCGCTGCCGGCGTCGTTCGCGCGGCGCCGGGCCAGGCTGGAGGCGCGCGGCGGGCTGCGGCCGGAGCTGGTCCCGCTGCGCTGGCCGCTCTTCTCTCCCGCCGCGTGGCTGCGAGAGATCGCGCGCGGGGTCATCCCGGTGAACGTGAACGGTCGCCTCGGCGGGTGGCTCGCGCGGCTGGCGCGGCTGCCGGTGCCGGGGGCCACGCGCGCCTACCTCAACAATCACTTCCACGCGCTCGGGCACGACGTGGGGCTGCACGGGCTCGCGCTCCATCGGGTGCCGGCGCCGGCGATGGCCGAGCTGCGGCGGCTGGCGCGGGGGGCCCGCAGCGTGGAGCGCGCGGCTCGGTTCTTCGAGGAGACGCTCACCCGCGCCTGCGTGGATCTCTGGGCCGAGGTGCGTCGCCCGGAGGAGTTCGCCCCGCGCTTCGAGCGGGCGTTCGGAGGGCTCCGGCGTGAGCTCGCCCATGAGGCCGGCCTTGCCTGACGTCGCCCGGGTCCGCACCAACGAGACCTGCAACCAGAACTGCGCGTTCTGCGACCGCCGATCGCCGCGCGAGGACCGCGCCTTCGTGCGGGACGCGGCCGCGCGCATCGACGCCGCCGACGCCGAGACGCTGATCCTCACCGGCGGCGAGCCCACCCTCCGGCGCGACCTGGCCGCGCTGATCGCGCGCGCCGACGCCCGCACGGTGGTGCTCGAGACGAACGCCGCGCTCGTCGACGAGGCCCGAGCCCGACAGCTCGCCGAGGCCGGCCTCGACGTGGCGCGGGTGCACCTCCCGGCGTGGGGCGACGCGCTCGACGCGATCACCCGCGACCCGGGCGGCTTCGAGGCCACGGTGCGCGGCGTACGCGCGCTCCACGCGGCGGGCGTCCGGGTGGAGGCGTCGGCCCCGATCGTGCGCGCCAACGCGGCGCTGCTGCCGTCGCTGCCGGAGCAGCTGACCGCTCTCCCGGTGCAGGCGCTGCACGTGCTCGCCCCGACGCGGGCGCCCGATCCGTCGACGCTGCTGCCCCTGCCGGAGGCGGCCCGGGTGCTCGAGCGGGTCGCCGACGCGGCCCGGCGGGTGGAGCTGCCGCTCAGCCTCGACCCGCACGCGAGCGTGCCGCCGTGTCTCCTGGAGCGCCCGGCCCGTCACGCGCACCTCTACTCGCTGACGCCCGGCGGCCGCACCAGGCCGGGGCACCGCCAGCTCGAGGCGTGCGACGGCTGCCGGGTCTCGGATCGCTGCCCGGGTGTGCCGGAGCACCTGGCCGCGTCGCTCGACGGAGCGCTGCGACCGATCGACGGCGACCGGGTGCGCCGGCGCCTCAGCCTGATCTCGACGCCCGAGGCGCAGGTCGCCCGCGAGCTCTACCAGGACGAGATCCTCCGCCCCGCCGGCCAGGCCGCGCGCCCCGTGCGCACGGTGCGCATCGGCTTCCGCTGCAACCAGGCCTGCGCCTTCTGCTTCGTCTCCACCCACCTCCCCTCGGCGCCGCGCGCGGACGTCGAGCGCGCCATCCTCGAAGCCGCGCGCGAGGGAGCCGCGATCGCGATCAGCGGCGGAGAGCCCACCCTCGATCCCGCGCTCCCCGAGTACGTGCGGCTCGCCAAGGACGCGGGCGCGGACTTCGTCGAGATCCAGAGCAACGCGACCCGGGTCGACGACGCGCTCGCTGCCTCCCTTCGGAGCGCCGGCGCCGACGTGATTCACGTCTCCTTGCACGCCGCCGACGCCGCCCTCTCGGACGCGATCACCGACGCGCCCGGCACCTTCGACCAGACGGTCCGCGGCCTCGACGCGCTGCACGCCGCGGGGCTCCGCCTCCGGCTCAGCTACGTCTTCCACCGCCGCAACCTCGCCGCGTTCACCGACCTGATCGAGCTCGCCGCCTCGCGCTGGCCGGGCACGAGCGTCGCCGTCTCCTTCGTCGCGCCGTCGACCGACCTCGTGCCGCGCACCGAGGCCCTCATCCCGCGCTACCGGGAGGTCATGCCGCACCTCGCCGCCGGCATCCGGATCGCGCGCGACCGCGGCGTCGCGCTCAGCGGCTTCGAGTCGCTCTGCGGCGTCCCCCTCTGCCTCGCCCCGCCCGACCTCCTCGACGTCTTCGCCGTCGCCGAGGTCGACGACGGCTACACCGACGGCGAGACCCTCCACCCGGCCCCGTGCGACGACTGCGCCCTCCGCGCCCGCTGCTTCGGCGTCCGCCGAGGCTACGTCGAGCTCTACGGCACCGACGAGCTCTCCCCCCTCCCGCGGTGACCTCCACGAATTCGGACGAGGGGACGGAGTGAACTTGTGAACCTACGTAAGACTTCGTCTCACAAGCGGACCCGGCTGCTAGCCGACCAACAGACCCGCACACAACAGATGAGGGTTCGGCGGACACAAGTTCACAAGTGAACTCCGTCCCCTACCCCTCGATCGGGGACTCCAGGGCCCACGGGGCGGGAGGGGGATCGGGGGAGTCGTGCAGTAGGCCTCGGGACCACTCGAGGAGGTTTGGGGTGGGTGCGCCTCCGTGGGCGCGGTAGCTGAGGGCGCGGCCGGCGGCGCGGGCGAAGGCGCGGGGGGTCTCGGCGTCGGGGGCGAGGAAGAAGGAGACGGTGACGGGGCCGGCGCGCACGACGGCCGCCGGCTCGAGGGAGAAGAGCGCGGGGGCGTCGGCGTCGCGCGGCTTCACGTAGGCGGTCCAGCGCGCGGGGTCGGCGGCGAGGACGCCGACGGAGCGAGGCGACGCCGGCGGGAACGGCGCGTGGGCGCAGATCGTCTCCCAGGAGAAGCCGGGGAGGTGGCCGAAGGCGGCGTCGAGCCGGGCCGGCGACGCGGGGCGGAGGGCGACGAACCAGGCGTGCGATCGGCCGTCGGCGTAGGCGCTGACGACGCGGCCGGCGATCAGCTCGTCGGCGCGCTCGAGGAGCGGCGAGGGGAGCGACCGGACCTGGTCGTAGCGCTTGAGCTCGACCCGACCATCGGACATCGCGTTGACGCCGATCACGTGGGGCGCGCCGTCGACTCCGAAGCGGGCGGCGACCGCGGCGCGGGCGTCTTCGGGCGCGTCCGACGCGTTGACGTAGACCTTCAGACACGCCCGGGCGAGGTCCCATCCCGCGATCAGCGGGAGCTCCGGGCCGCACGCCTCGAGCGCGCGATCCAGCAGCCGGCTCGGGGGCACGGCGAGCGCCTCGCGCAGGGTCTCGACCACCGCGGCCGGGGCGCGCTCGATCATCATGCGGTCGCCGCGGAGCCCGGCGGAGCCCGCGCGCACCGACGCCTCGAGCTGAGCCTCGGTCACCCCATGATGCCGGAGGTGGCGCCGCAGCTCCGCCTCGAAGATCACGCCCGCTCGACGTCGTAGACGCCTTCGATCTGGCTGATGCGGCGCATCAGGGTGCGCAGCTTGGCGACGTCGCTGACCGTGAACTGGAAGTGGTTCACCGCGGAGCCGTCCTCGCCGACCCGGCAGTTCGCCTCCTGGATGTTCACGCCGCTCTCGGTGAACGCGGCGCTCACGTTGGCGAGGATGCCGGGGCGGTCGGCGGTGCTGATGCGGAGCGCGACCGGGCGGTCGACCTTCACCGCGTCGGACCAGCTCACCTCGAGGCGGCGCTCCGGGTCGAGCTCCATCGCCTTGGGGCAGCCGCGGCGGTGCACGGTCACGCCACGCCCCCGGGTGATCCAGCCGGTGATCGGGTCGCCGGGCAGCGGGTTGCAGCACTTGGCGAAGCGCACGAGCACGTCGTCGACGTCCTCGATCTTGATGCCGCCGTTGCCCCTGTCCTTGCCGGTGACGCGCCGGACCGTCTTCTCGAAGAAGCTCGGGCGGAGCGACTCGCGCGCCTTCATGTCGTCGGCGGGGACCGCGCGCTCGTAGACCTCCTGCGCGCTCGCCTTGCCGTAGCCGACCTGCGCGAAGAGCTCGTCGGTCGAGTCGACCTCGAAGCCGTGGGCGACCGAGTCGGTGTCCTTGCTCTTGAGCCACCGGGAGAACGAGTGATCGTTCTTGTGGAAGGCGCGCTCGACCAGCTCGCGGCCCAGCTTGATCGCGCTCTTGCGCTCCTCGTCCCGGATGTGCGCGCGGATCCGCGAGCGCGCCCGGCCGGTGGCGACGAAGTCGAGCCAGTCTTTGTTGGGCGACTGCTGCGGGCTGGTGATGATCTCGATCGTGTCGCCGTTGTGCAGCTTGTACCGCAGCGGGACGATCGCGCCGTTCACCCGCGCGCCGGCGCAGTGCTCGCCGACCTCGGAGTGGATCGCGTAGGCGAAGTCGACCGGGGTCGCGCCGCGCGGGAAGACCTTCAGCTCGCCGGCGGGGGTGAAGACGTAGACCTCGTCGTTGAAGAGGTCGACCTTCACCGAGTCGAGGAACTCCGCCGGGTCCGAGACCTCCTGCTGGAACTCCATCAGCTGGCGGAGCCACGCGAACTGCGCCGCGTCCTTGGCGTCGAGCCCGCCGGTCTTCTCCTTGTACTTCCAGTGCGCCGCGATGCCGAGCTCGGCCGTGCGGTGCATCTCCTGGGTCCGGATCTGGACCTCGATGCGCCG
Source organism: Myxococcota bacterium (assembly GCA_036149055.1). Lineage (GTDB taxonomy): Bacteria > Myxococcota_A > Polyangia > Polyangiales > Sandaracinaceae > JAVJQK01. The sequence goes on from JAYZQJ010000213.1 coordinate 10,207, forward strand.
CTGCCCGGGGCCGATGACCGTCGTGTGGAGCGACTGGTACATGTTCGGCTTCGGGAGCGCGATGTAGTCCTTGAAGCGCCCGGGGATCGGCGTCCACTGCGAGTGCACGACGCCGAGCGCCGCGTAGCAGTCGGCGACCGTCTCCATGATCACCCGGAAGGCGACGAAGTCGTGGACCTGCTCGAACTCGCAGTTGTTCTGGCGCATCTTCCGCCAGATCGAGTACTTGTGCTTGATCCGCCCGCCGACCTCGGCCGCGAAGCCGCGCTCGATGAGCATCTTCTGCAGGCGCTTGGTGACGTCCTGGATGTACTTGTCGCGGTCGCGCGAGGCCCGCTTCGCCTTGCGGCTGATCTCCCCGTAGCCCTCGGGGTGCAGGTACTTGAAGCTCAGGTCCTCGAGCTCGCTCTTCAGCCAGTAGATGCCGAGGCGGCCGGCGAGCGGCGCGTAGATGTCGAGCGTCTCCTGCGCGATCCGCTCCTGCTTCTCCGGCTTCATGTGCTGGAGCGTCCGCATGTTGTCGAGGCGGTCGGCCAGCTTCACGAGGAGCACGCGGATGTCCCGCGCCATCGCGACCAGCATCTTGCGGAAGCTCTCCGCCTGCTGGTCCTCCTTGCAGGTGAAGTTGATGCGGCCGAGCTTGGTCACGCCGTCGACGAGGAAGGCCACCTCCTCGCCGAACAGGTCGACCATCTCCTCGTTGGTCGCCGCGGTGTCCTCGACCACGTCGTGTAGGAGCGCGGCGCACACGCTCGCGGGGTCGAGGCGCATGTCGGCGATGATGTGCGCGACGGACACCGGGTGGATGAAGTAGGGGTCCCCCGACTTCCGCATCTGCCCGTCGTGGGCCTTCGCCGAGTAGACGTAGGCCTTGTTGATCAGGTCCACGTCCGCTGCCGGGTGGTAGCTCTTCACCTTCTCGACGATGTCGGTCAGCCGAACCATGGCCATGCTCCGTCAGCCCCTCCCAGGCTCTGGGGGAGGCTGCTCCTTCCGCACGCGCGTCTGGTCGGTGGCGGACAACACTACGCCGGCCTTGCACTGCAAGGATTGGGCGAAGACGGTATCACTGCCGAAAAAGCCGGACAAGATTACGGACCCGGAGTGATCACAGGATAGCCACGTTCGGCCCCCGGATCGATTCGCCATGGTCACCACCATGAGGAATGTCTCGGGCTCTTCTCCCTCGGCGTCCACTCCTCCCCGTGACTCCCGGATGAGCTACGCTGCGCGGCATGGCGGAGCCTTTTCTTCGGCCGAGCAAAGCGCCCCGGGGCGAGCGCCGGCTGCTGGCGGTGTTCGACGGCGGGAACGCGCCCGGGTACTCGTCGGTGGCGGTGGCGATCACCGAGGAGTGCGAGCGGCGCGGCTACGAGCTGTGGGCGGCGACGCAGGGCTTCCGGTCGCTGACGAAAGACGGCACGGCGGAGCTCGCGTTCGAGCGGCTCACGGTCGGGCGGAAGGAGCGCTATCGGCTGCTCGCGGAGGGCATCCCGGCGCGATCGATGGGGCGACGGGTGCAGGATCCGGGGAGCGACTTCCGGAGCGAGCGCTACCAGGGCTTCCGCGACCCGGCGGTGCGGGCCCAGGCGGCGAAGGTGTTCCGGAAGCAGGGCTTCACGCACCTGGTCGCGGTCGGCGGCAACGGCACGCTCGAGGGCACGCGCGCCTGGATGGAGGCGTTCGGGCCGGAGCGCCCGCGGACCGGCTTCGTGAACGTCTCGATCGACAACGACCTGACCGGCGACCGCGCGATCGGGTTCCTCACCGGGGTCGAGGCGGGGGCCACGATCGCGCGCGGGCTCTACGAGGACGGCTACACCCACAAGCGCGTCTACCTGCTCGAGATGATGGGCAACCGGAGCGGCCGCCACGCGCTCCACTGCGGCGTCGCCTCGCGCGCGCACCTGATCGTGCTGCCCTTCTTCTCGCTCCCGGACGAGGTGCTCGCCGAGATGGCCGAGGGCCTGGCCGGGCTCGACTCGGCGCTGGTGGTGGTGGCCGAGGGCTACGAGCGCGAGGCGCGCGAGCGCATGCCGGGCCGGCCGTCGGCGAGCGCCTACCTGCAGTCGCAGCTCGCCGCCCACGGGCTGGTCGACGAGCCGGAGCGCCGCGTGATCGCCGAGCCGTTCAGCCGCTACCTCCGCGGGGCACGCCCGGGCTTCGCCGACATCTCCGCCGCGTACCTCAAGGTCTCGCTCCTGTTCGACGCCTTCGAGGAGGGCCGCACCGAGGTGATGCCCTACGTGCTCGCCGCCAACGACTCCGGGGTGCGCGCCTTCGACGAGATCGCCCGCGAGGACCGCGTCGAGCGCAGCTTCCTCCCGCTCCTCGATCGCCTGGTGCTCCCGAAGTTCCGCCGCTGGGTCGCCGACAAGTTCACCGGCGTCGCCGTGTGATCAATCCACGCCGAAGCTGATGGCGGTCTGCAGGCCGACCGAGCTGCGCTGATCCACCACGACCGCGGCGGTGATCGCGCCGGCGGCGAGCACGGCGCCGCCGACGAGGATCCAGAAGAGCGGCTCCTCGAAGAAGGTCACGCCGCCGCCGCCGCCGTTCTCCGCGGCGCCGCCGCCGCCGCTCGGCATCCGGCCGACCACGCGGGGGGCGAAGGGCGAGCCCTCGGCGAGCAGCACGTTGCCGTGCATGTCGATGATCTGGACGTAGTACTCGACGCGATCGGCCTCGGCCGCGCCGTCGACCGGGACCGCGAGCACCGACTGGGCCTGGTACTCCTGCTCGGTGTACTCGGCCGCGCCCTCGAGGCGCGCCGCGAGGCGCACCCGCCGCGCCATGTCCGTCGGGTCGCGCAGCTCCACGCGCACCGCCGAGCTCGCCCGGTCGAGGCCGGTCTCGACCGCGAGCCGCCCCTGCCGGGCCGCCCAGATGCCGCGCGCCTCGAGGTACGGGTTGCGGGCCCGCGGCGGCACGCTCTCGTCGAGCTGCGCGTCCGGGTCGATGCCGAGCATGCGCACGAAGTAGTCGCGCGCCGCGTCCTCCTCGCCCATCAGCGACGAGGCGGTCCCGAGCAGCTGATAGATCCGCACCAGCTCGTCGGGCGGGTGTCCGCCCTCGCGCAGCGCCTCGAGCGCGTGGTCCCGCGTGCCCTCGAAGTCGACCTCGAGGTAGGCGCTCTCCGCCTGCGCCAGCTCGCTCTGGGCGAGCGCGGGCGAGGCGACGAAGGTGACCAGCAGGGCGAGCCCGGCGGCGCGGATCACAGGCAACCTCGCGTGCACTTGTCCTGCGCGTTGGCGCAGCCGGGCGTGCGGCCCTGGGTCGAGACCGCGTAGTCGGCGGTCGGGTAGAGCTCGACCTCGATGGCCGGCGCGTCGGCGTAGGCCTCGGCGACGTGGCAGCCGCTCACGATGATGCGGTTGTCGCCGTCCTGCCCGAGCGCGACGTAGGCGTGGGGGCCCTCGGGGGCGGTGAACCCGACGCCCTCGCGGAGCTCGCAGACCGGGCGCCAGTCGCTGTCGATGACCGGGTCGCCGAAGTCGCTCGCGTCGATGCGCTCGAGGAGCGAGGCGCAGACGTCGAGGTCCCCGCTCGCGTCGTAGACCAGGAGCCGGCCCTGCTCGGTGAAGAGGAAGTTCTCCTCGCGCGGGAAGCCGAGATCGACCCGCACCGGCTCGGGCGCGCAGCCCGCCACCAGGCACGTCAGGAGCGCCGCCGTCAGCGCGCGGCTCATCGGATCTCCTCCGCGTTGAGGGTGCGGAACCGGCAGAACGATCCGCGATCGCCGGAGAGCGTGGTCCGGTCGTCGCAGCTCGCGGTGGAGCCGGGCGCGTCGTAGCGCCAGATCTCGTAGGCGGTGACCACGTTGCCGAGGACGTCGAAGTTCACGTTGCCGCTCGCGCCCTGGTAGTCGACGTCGGTGCCCCGGCGCACGTCCGCGAGGCCCGCCGCCAGCGCGCCCGGCTCGACGAGGCCGCCGGTGTCCGAGGGCGGGCCCGACACCTGGAGCAGCGCGTCCCGGATGGCGACTCCGTCGGTGGAGCCGGCCCGGGCGATCGCGAGCGCGAGGAGCGCGACCGCGTCGTATTGGTTGGACGAGAAGGGGATGGGATCCTCGCCGTAGAAGGCGCGGTAGCGGTCGCGGAAGGCGTTGTACTCGCGGGTGGCCGGGTCGGTGATCGGCGAGGTGCCGAAGAAGCCGTCGATGAGGCCCGGGTCGGCCGCCTGGTCGACGAAGCCCGGGGCCCGGATCCCGTCGGTGCCGATCCAGGTCACGTCGGGGGTACCGCTGAGCGAGGCCCAGTCGCGCACGATGGTGCCGGCCGACCCCGGGAAGGCGACGAGGGCCACGCAGTCCGGCATCGCGTCGCGGATCATCGACAGCTCGGCGGTGTAGCTGGCCTGCTCGTCGGCGAACGGGACCTGGGCCGCGATCACGCCGCCGCCGGCGCGGAACTCGCGCACGATGGCGTCGCCGAAGGGCTGGCCGTAGCTGTCGTCGAGGTGGAGCACGGCGAGGCTCGCGCAGGCGAGGTTCTCGGCGGCGATCGAGACCACCTTGGCCTGGAGGATGTCGGCCGGCGCGGTGCGGAAGAGGAAGCGCTCGCCTTCCGCCTGCATCATCGCCCGATCGGTGATCAGGTCGGAGGTCGAGCAGCAGGAGATCTGCGGGATCTGCGCCGGCCCGGTGATCTGGGCGAGCCCGAGGCTGATGCTGCTCGCCGCGGCGCCGATGACCGCGACCACCTCGTCGTCGTTCACGAGCCGGGTGGCGATGGCCTCGGCGCGCCCCGGGTTGGTCTCGTCGTCGACCACGATCAGCTCGATGGGCCGGCCGTCGATCGGGCCGCCGGCCGCGTTGACCTCGCGCTCCGCCACCCGCGCCGCGTCGCGCCAGCTCGGTCCGTCGGTGCCGAGCGTGCCGGTCAGCGAGGTCACGAGGCCGACCTTGATCGGCGCGAGCGTCCCGTCGGGCAGGGTCGGCTGCGGACCGCAGGCCAGCAGGCCGAGCGCCAGGACGAGCGATGCGCACCCCCTCAGCATCCTCGGGAACCTACCATAGGGCCGGGGGCCCGGCGCACCTTCCGCGCGCGTGTATGCTCCCCGGATGGGCCGCGCCCTCGCTTCACTTCTCCTGCTCGCGGCGTCGTCCGCCTCCCCCGCCCACGCCCAGGCCACCTTCGACGCCCGGGCCGAATTCGCGCTCGCGACCCGCGCCTACGAGGAGGGGCGGTTCGAGGACGCGCTCGGCCACTTCGAGCGGTGCTACGAGATGACCGGCGAGCCCGACCTGCTCTACAACATCGCCACCGTGCAGGACCGCCTGCGGCAGGACGAGGCCGCGCTCGCGAGCTTCCGCGCCTACCTCGAGGCGAGGCCTCAGGCCGAGGATCGCGCCGCGGTGGAGGCCCGGATCCGGGCGCTCGAGGCGGCGCTGTCCCGCGCGCCCGAGCCGCCGACGGAGGAGGTCGCGCCGGTGACGCCGGAGCCGATCGCGCCGGCCGCGCCGGTCGCGCCCACGCCTCCGATCGCGGGGATCGCCCTGACCGCGGGCGGCGGGGCGGTGACGATCGCGGGCGCCGTCTTGCTCGGGGTCGCGCTCGCCGACATCGACGCGGTGATGAACGCCGACGACTGGCCGAGCGTGCGAGACGCGCACGAGCGGGCGCCGGTCCTCTCGGGGGTCGGCATCGCGGCGCTCGCGGTGGGCCTCGCGACGGCTGGCCTCGGGATCGCGCTCTGGGCCACGGCCGGCGGAGAGACCGACGTCGAGGTCGCGCTCGGGCCCGGGACGGTGACCGTGCGGGGGCGGCTCTGATGCGCGCGCTCCTGCTGTCGGTCTTCGCGCTGAGCGCCTGCACCGCGACGCTGCCGGAGGGTCAGTACCGCTGCGACGAGGAGGGCGTGACCGACCAGTGCCCGGACGGCTGGCGCTGCGTGGCCGGGCGCTGCCGCTCGGTCGCCGGCGGCCTCGACGCGAGCACCGAGGACGCCGGCACGGAGGACGCGGGGGATGGCGATCGGGGCGACGCCGAGATCCCCGACGCGGGTCGCCCCGACGCCGGGCTCGGGCCGGTGGAGCGCGAGCCCGCGGCGATCGTGACGCCGGTGCCGTCGATGGCCGGCGATCGGTTCGGCGCTTCGATCTCGGTCCGTGGCCGGTCCATGGCCGTGGGGGCCCCGAGCCCCCGGGTTCCGCTCGAGGGCGGCCGGGTGTTCCTCTTCGGGCTCGAGGGCGGCTTCGCGCAGGTGGGGCTGCTCGAGCTCCCGACCTCGGTCGGCCGGGAGCGGCTCGGCGCCTCGGTGGCGGTGGGCGAGGGCATGGACGTGTTCGCCGGCGCCCCCGGCGCCGACGCCGTCTACCGGTTCATGAGGGCGCGCGCGATGGCGCTCACCCGCGAGGGCGGCGAGCTGGGCGCGAGCGTCGCCTTCGTCGGCCCGGGCGTCATCGCGGCCGGCGCGCCCACCCTCGACTCCGCCTCGATCCGCGACGGCAGCGTCTATCGCATCGGCTTCGACGGGGGCGACGATGCCATCGTCGACCGCGGCGGGGCGGCGCAGGCAGGCGAGCGCTTCGGATCCGCCCTCGCGGCGGACGAGGCGACCGGGCGGCTGGCGGCCACCGCGGCGCCGGAGGAGGACTCGGGCGCGCCGGGGTACGTCGTGCTGGACAGCCAAACCGCGGGCACCACGCTCCGGATCGAGCACGGCGGCGCCGGCTTCGGCCGCTCCGTCGCGCTGCTCGCCGACGACGTCGCGGTGGGCGCGGACGGCCGCGTGCATCTCTTCGACGCGGACACCGGAGCGGCGACCGGCGTGATCGAGGCGCCCGAGGCTGGGAGTGACTTCGGGGCCGCGGTCTGCGCGCGCGACGGCTGGCTGGTCGTGGGAGCGCCGGCCGCCGGCGCGGGCGCCGCGCACGTCTACCGGGTCGCCGACCGCGCTCACGTGGCGCGCCTGCTCGCGCCGCCCGGCGTGAGCGAGCTCGGCGCGGCCTGCGCGGTCATCGGCGACATGGCCTACGTCGGCGCGCCCGGATCGGACGACGGCGGACGGGTCGTCGTCTACGCGCTCGAGGAGGGCGGGCCGTAGCCGGTCAGCGGAGGCCCAGGCGGCGGCTCAGGCGCTGGCCGGGGCGAATGGTCACCCGGTAGGTCTGCTCGATGCCGGCCTCGCGGTTGACCAGACGCAGGGTGTGGGTGCCCGCGGGCAGCTCGACGTTGACCAGCGGGGTGGTGCCGAGGTCCCGCCCGCCGAGGAAGACGTGGGTCCAGGGCGTCGTCGCCAGGGTGAGGCGCCCGGGCTCCTCGGCCGCCTGCGCCGGAGGCGCCTCGCGCTGCGCCGCCTGCTCGGCCTCGCGCTCCCGGCGCTCGCGCTCGCGGCGCTGGCGACGCTCCCGGGCCGCGCGCTGACGGGCGAGCTGCTCGGCGCTCGGCTCCTCCTCCGCGTCGACCTCGGTCTCGACGTCGACGTCGCCCTCGGAGTCGGCGGCGAGCTCGACCGGCGGCACCTCCACCACCTCCACCACCTCCTGAGGCGTCTGCTCGACCTGAGCAGCCTCGACCGGGGCAGCCTCGACCGGGGCAGCCTCGACCGGGGCGCGCTCGCCTGGCGCCTCGACGGTCGTGTCGCTCTCGGGGAGCGACGCGACCGAATCGCCGTCGTCTCGCTGCCCGAGGGGGAGCAGCAGCGCGGCCACCGCGGCGAGCAGGATCACCAGCAGGATCAGGGCGGCCTTCCACATCCAGCCGCCGCCCTCCTGGCGCTGCGGGGCGCTGGTGGCCATCGGAGGCGGGGTCACGCTGACGTGATGCGGCGGCGGGGTCACGCTGATCGGCCCGGGCCCCGGCGTGGGGGTCGGCGTCGGCGTCATGCCCGACGCGCTGGCGTGGATGCCCGAGACCGACGAGGTGCCGACCATGCGCTCGATCGAGCTCGAAGTGACCCCGGCGTCCGAGCCCTTGAGGCACGCGGCGAGCGTGGTCTTGTGGGTGTCGATGACCTCGGCGAAGCGCTCCTTCATCAGGCGGGACACGTGCCGGCGACCGGGCGCCTTGGGCAGCATCTGGAGGTAGCGGTCGAGGTCGTCCTTCATCTCCTGCGCGGACTGGTAGCGCTCGTCCGGGTCGCGCTGGAGCGCGCGCATGCAGATGGTGTCGAGATCGGTCGGCAGGTCGGGCCGGAACGCCGACGGCAGCTTCACCTCACCCTGCAACGTCTCGTGCAGCGTGGCGAGCTCGTTCGCGCTCTTGAAGAGGCGCCGGCCGGTCAGCACCTCCCAGAGCACGACGCCCATCGACCAGAGATCGGAGCGCTGGTCGACCTCCTGCCCGAGCGCCTGCTCCGGCGCGATGTAGGCGTACTTGCCCTTGATGACGCCGGTCTTAGTCTCGACGACGTGGGTCGCCGCCTTGGCGATCCCGAAGTCGAGCAGCTTCACCATGCCGTTGTAGGTGACGAAGATGTTCTGCGGGCTGATGTCGCGGTGCACGACGTTGAGCGGCGTGCCGTCGAAGTCGGTCAGCTCGTGGGCGTAGGCGAGCCCGTCGAGCGCGTCGGAGATCATGCGCGCGGCCAGCTCCACGCTGATGACCTCCTCCCGCTCGCCCGAGATGCGGAGCAGCCGCTCGAGGCCCTGACCGTCGAGGTACTCCATCGCGATGAAGTGGTTGTCGTCCGACTCGCCGACCTCGTAGGTCTGCACGCAGTGCGGGTGGTTGAGGCGGGCCGCGAGCCGCGCCTCGTCGAGGAACATGTCGACGAAGCCGGGCTCCATCGCGAGGTGGCGGTGCAGGCGCTTGATGACGACGAGCTTGCGGAAGCCGCCCTTGCCCTCCGAGACCGCGAGGTTCACCTCGGCCATGCCCCCGTGACCGAGCTTGCCGATCAGGGTGTACTTGCCGAACACCTGCGGCGGCATCGCCGCCAGCGAGTAGGCGCGTGATGCCGTGCTCTCCGCGCTCCGCGCCCCGTTCGACTTCATTCGGTCCCCCGCCACCGGGAGGCCGGTGACGCCGTCAGTGTCTGATCGGCCTCCCCCGCTGTCAACGCGACCAGGGCGGACATCCGGTGGAAATCCATGGGGATAGAGCCGTCACTTCTTGGGGTGCAGGCCGTGTTTGCGGGCGAGCTTGTGGAGGTACTTCCGGTCCATGTCGGCGGCCCGCGCCGCGGCCGAGATGTTCCCGTCGGCCTGCTCGAGCAGCCAGGCGACGTAGCGCTGCTCGAAGAGGGCCTCCCACTCGCTCTTGGTGTCCCGGTAGCTCTTGCCGGGCTCGAACTGGGGCACCAGCCCGACCTCCTGGGTGCGGGTCGCGGGGGCGGCGCCGGCGAGGGGCACCATCCCGAGAGTGACCTCGTCGTGTCCCGCGGCCCGGGACAGGTAGGCGGCGCGCTCGAGCACGTTGCGCAGCTCGCGGATGTTGCCGGGCCAGTCGTGGGCCCGCAGCGCGTCGAGGGTCTCGGGGGAGATCTGGGTGGGCGTCGCGCCGGTGGCGTCGGACTCGGCGATGCGCTCGAGCAGGGTGCGCACGAGCACCGGGATGTCGGGCAGCCGCTCGCGGAGGGGCGGCAGCTCGACGGGCACCACGGCCAGGCGGAAGTAGAGGTCCTCACGGAACTTGCCGCGTTCGACCTCCATCTTGAGGTTTCGCTTGGACGCCGCGATCACCCGGATGTCGACCGCGATCGCCTGGTTGCCGCCGACCCGCCGGAAGGCTCGGGTCTCGAGCGCGCGGAGCAGCTTGGGCTGGAGGTCGAGGGGCAGCTCTCCGATCTCGTCGAGGAAGAGCGTGCCGCCGTCAGCCAGCTCGAACGCGCCCTGCCGGGTCGCGGTGGCCCCGGTGAAGGCCCCCTTCTCGTGCCCGAAGAGCTCGGACTCGATCAGCGAGCCGACCACCGCGCCGCAGTCGACGACGATGAACGGCCGGTCCTTGCGGGGGCTCTGGGCGTGAATGGAGCGGGCGAGCACGTCCTTGCCGGTGCCCGTCTCGCCGCCGATGAGCACGGTGGCGTCGGTCGGCCCGAGGCGCTCGAGCAGCCCGAAGACCTGACGCATCGGGACCGAGCGGCCGACGACCTCGCCGTAGCTCGAGGCGTCGGAGGGGAGGATCTCGACCCGCTCGTGGAACGGCCGGACCTTCAGCTCGACCTTACCGACGGTGATCACCGCGCCGGTCTTGAGCCACGCCTCCTTGATCTCGGCGCCGTCGAGCAGGGTGCCGTTGGTCGAGCCGAGATCCCGGAGCAGGTAGCCGCGCTCGTCGCGCACGATCTCGCAGTGCGCCCGGGAGACCGTCTCGTCGGGCAGCACGAGGTCGTTGCCCTTCGACTTGCCGATCCGGAAGAGGTCGCCCTCGATGATCTTCTCGCGGCCGCGGTCGTCGCCGCTGAGGATGACGAGCGCGCAGCGGGGCAGCTCGAGCACCCGGGGATCGCCGACATGCGCGGTGCGCGGCTGGGTCATGATCCGCCCCCGAGCGCGATCCGGACGACGCCGTCCGAGGGCGCGCTCAGCCGTCCGCGCAGCTCCTCGCTGTCTCCCCCGCGTCGGACGAGCAGCACGCTGACCTCGTAGTCACCGGGGCTCAGCTCGACCGAGTCCCGGACCGATCGGGGCGCCCCCTGCGGGAAGTGCCGCTGGACGGTGCGCACCATCTCGTCCTCCTGCCAGTACTCGATGCGCGCCTCGGTCACCTGCGCGTGCCCCTCGCCCATCGGGAAATCCACCTCGACCTCGCGCGGGATCGCGCCGCCGACCTCGATGGCCACCGCCACCAGGAAGACGATGAGCGCGACGAACGCGAGGCGCTTCCGGTGCCTCTGGAACAGCGCTTTGAGCGTCTCGAACATTCGACGCCATGATAGCGCGAGGGGGCCACCGCCCCCACCGATCACGCGTCCTTCTTGCCTTTGTCCCGCCGGCGGCGCTTCTTCGGCTTCGCGGCCCCGCTCGGGACCGGCGGCACGGTGGGCGCCTCCTCGCCCCCGAGGCCGGCCAGCAGCGCCTCCCGGACCCCCGACGCGTCGAGGTCGCCGGAGTCGCTCACCACGCAGCTGACGTAGGCGAGGTCCGCGAGCGCCCGCATCGCGCGCTGCCGCTCGGCGTCCTTGGGCGACGCGAGCAGCTCGGCGCCGCCGTTGCCGAGCAGCGCCTCCGCGAGCGTGTCGAAGATGTAGACGCGGTTCTCGATGGTCGAGCCCTTCTTGGCCATGGGGTCAGGGTGGCACGCCCGAGGGCGGCAGATCCAGAACGGGTGGGCTATGCTCCGCGCCGGCGGAGCCGGGCGTCCCTCGCCCGGCCTCGCACATGCCCTTGCCCGCGTCGACGCGGCCCTTCGAGCTTGGCGATCCAGTGAGCGAAGAGAAGCGCGCCCCCGAGGGCGAAACGAAGCCCTCCACCCCCCCGAAGCCGGACCGGCGCCACCTCGTCCGCGGCGGCGTGCTCACCTTCGTCGGCTTCTTCGCCACGTTCATGATGATGGCGAACGAGTCGCAGCTCCCCCACGGGCCGCTGTGGGGCATGCTGACGATGCTGATCGGCACCGCCGGGCTCTTCGACGTGCTCGGCCTCTGGCACGAGGGCGCCGAGGCGCGGACCTCGCTCCGCGAGACCTGGCTCTTCCCGCGGGAGGGCGAGCCGCTCTGGCGCAGCCCCCTGGTCGGCGCGCCGGTGGCCCTCGCGGTCCTGATCGTGGGCGCCCTCGTGGGCGGCTACGCCGGCCTGCCGGTGACGATCGTCGCCGCCCTGCTCTGCCTGCTGCCGGCCGCCCTCACCCGCCCCGGGCTGATGGTCTTCCTCGTCGCCGGCGGCCTCTACCTCCCGTTCCTCGGCGCCTACGGCCTCTGGGATCCGTGGGAGACGCACTACGGCGAGGTCGCCCGCGAGATCCTGGCCCGCGACGACTGGATCAGCCTCTGGTGGGCCCAGGAGGACTGGTTCTGGTCCAAGCCGATCCTGATCTTCTGGTCGGAGGCGCTGTCGATGGGCGCGCTCGGCGTCGACTTCCACGCCGACGCCAACCCCGGCCACCCCGAGTGGGCGATCCGGCTCCCGCACTTCGTGCTCGCGACCGGCGCGCTCTACGCCATCTACGCGCTGATCTCGCGGCGCTTCTCCCGGCGCGCCGGGCTGGTCACCGCGACCGTCGTCGCGACGCTGCCGCACTTCTTCTTCCTCGCCCACCAGGCGATCACCGACATGCCCTTCGTCTCGAACATGACGATGGCGGTGTCGATGCTCGGCCTCGCGGTGACGACCGACCCGGACCGCGAGGTGAAGCGCTGGGGCCTCGGTCCCTTCACCTTCAGCCTCCGCCACCTCGTCATCGGGCTCATCACCCTCGTGGTGGTGCCGCAGATCCTCTACCTGGTGAGCCGCAACGTCACCTGGATGGACAGCGGCGCGCCCTTCGGCTGGCACGGCGACCTGTTCATGAGCGGCTCGGCCGGCAACAACGGCGTGCCCGGCAACTCGCCGATCCACAACGTCGAGCCCCGCTACGACGGCTTCGCCGCCCAGCCGGTCTCGCAGGCGTTCCTGTGGCTGCTCGGCTACCTCGGCCTGCTGTGGCTGCTGCGCAAGGAGACCCGCGCGCAGTCGCTCTTCATGTTCGCGTTCTACTTCTTCTGTGGGCTCGCGTTCATGGCGAAGGGCATCCCGGGCTTCGCGCTCCCCGGGCTCGTGGCGCTCTTCTTCCTGGTCGGCACGCGCCGCTGGGAGCTGCTCCTGTCGGGTCGGCTCCGGGTCGGGGCCGGCATCCTCACGGTGATCACCGTCGGGCTGCCCTGGTACGTGGCGATGTACATCCGCCACGGTCAGCCCTTCACCGACCGGCTGCTGATCCACGACCACATCAACCGCCTGACCGCGGGCGTGCACGGCGACACCGGCTCGATCGAGTACTTCATCGAGCAGATGGGCTACGGGCTCTTCCCGTGGATCGCGCTGGCGCCCCTCGCCCTCGCGGCGTGGCTCGCGCCCTGGCGCGCCCAGACCGCGCCGGTCGAGAAGAAGCGGCGCGACGTGCTGATCCTGGTGGCCCTGTGGCTCGCGTCGGCGTTCACGCTCTTCAGCGCGATGACCACCAAGTTCCACCACTACATCTTCCCGGCGGTGCCCCCGGCCGGGATCCTGGTGGGCCTCGCGGTCGATCGGCTCCTCAGCCCCGCGCCCGAGAAGCCCGACTGGAAGCGCATCGGCGCCACCGCGCTCGCGCTGCTGGCCCCGCTGCCCGCGATCGCGGGCGTGGGCGGCATGTGGGGCGGCCTCCGCGGCGTGGTCCCGGAGAGCGTGCCCGAGGCCGAGGTCGAGGGCTGGGTCACCGCCCAGGCCTGGTCGACCGGCGAGAGCGTGATGGCGATCCTGGCCAGCGGGCTGCTCCTCACCGGCGCCTGGTGGCTGATGAAGAAGGGCGAGGCGCCGGCGGCGGAGAAGCGCCGCGACGCCTGGGCCCGCGGCGCGGTGACCACCGGCCTGCTCGCCGCGCCCCCGGTGCTCGCGCTGGTCGGCCGCGACCTGAGCTGGATCACCGACGCGCGCCCGCAGGGCTACGAGCGACTCATCCACCTCTTCGTCTACAACTACGGCCGCCCCTGGCCGGAGTACCTGGACTTCCGCCCGGCGCTCACCGGCTTCGCGATCGTCGCGGTGTGCGCGGTGCTGCTCGCCGCGTTCAAGCCGCTGCGCGACGTGGCCACCCGCGCCTTCCTCGGCGTGGCCCTGCTCTTCGCGGTGTGGGCGCTCGACGTCTACATGATCGACCTGTCGCCGCACTGGGGTCAGCGCGAGCAGGTGAAGCGGTACTACGAGCTCCGCCAGCCCGGGGAGCCGCTCGTCGCCTGGCAGATGAACTGGAAGGGCGAGAACTTCTACACGGGCAACCGGGTGAGCGTCTTCGTCCAGCTCGACAACCAGGCGCTCCGCACCTGGGTGGGCCAGAACCAGGGCACGACCGCCTACTTCCTGCTCGAGCACTCCCGGCTCGCGAACCTCCGCTCGGTGCTCTCCGGGAGCACGATCGAAGAGATCACCGACGAGCGCTTCGACAACAAGTTCATCCTGATCCGGGTCCGCCTGGGTCAGCGCCCGACGCCGGACTGACCCCGCGCTGGCGGGGGACCCGCTCCGGGCCCAGATAGGGCTCGTGAAGGTCCGACTCGCGCTGCTCCTCTCCGCGCTGCTCGGGGGGTGCGTCCCGGTGCCGCTGGCTCGCCCCGCGGTCGCCACCGAGTCGAGCTGCGGCTGCGGCCCGGTCGACCGCCTCGGCCGCTGGAGCGAGGACGGCGTCGAGTCGGTGCTCGCCGGCGATCTCCAGCACGGACGCGTGCACGTGATCGTGCACGGCTGGGCGCCGGGCTGGCACGCGCACGTCGACGAGTCGACCCGCTCCTGGGAGGCCGAGCGGCGGGGCGAGCCCTTCGACCCCTGGATGCACGCCCTCGCCCGGGGGCTCACCGCGCGCGACCCCCACGCGGTCGTCCTCTTCTACTCCTGGGTGGACGACGCGGCGACGAGCTCGAACCTGTTCGCCCAGCGCCGCGCCTTCTCGCGCACCGACCTGCACGGCGAGCTCCTCGCCGAGGGCCTCGACCGCGCGCTCGACCCCGGCTTCCGATCCCGGGGCGGACAGGTCCACCTCGTGGGTCACAGCTTCGGCGCCCGGGTGGTCACCCTCGCCGCGACCCAGATGGGCACGCCGCCGGACCACCTCACCCTGCTCGACGCCCCCGAGGGCGGCCTCGCGGCGATGACCGCGACCCGGGTGGCCCTCGGCGACTCGCTCCGGTCGCTCCCCCTGGGCCACGGCCCCGGCCGCGTGTTCGTCGACAACTTCATCTCGCAGATGGGCGTGCCCTACGGCCACGAGCCCGGCCTGACCGACGTGGTCGACGTGCACACCGCGCCCCCGTACGGCGTCTTCCAGATGGGCCCCCGCCACGTCTGGGCGGCCGAGCTCTACGCCCGCAGCGCGTCGACCGACTTCGGCGTCGGCTGGTCCCCCCTCATCGCCGACGCCTCCCCCGCCGGCTGCTTCACCCAGCCCTTCGGCGAGCTGACCGTCCACCCGGGATGCTGAGTTTTTTGGAGGGTTTGGGGCAAACCCTCCCCCCATTGGGCAAAGCGCCAATGGGGCCCCCCTCCCGCTGCTTCTTGCTGGAGGGTTTGGGGCAAACCCTCCCCCC
>JAYZQJ010000214.1:0-18244 GCA_036149055.1 Myxococcota bacterium
GCCCCTGCCCGTGCCCGTGCCCCTGCCCGATCCCGAGCTCCAAGCCGATTCCGAGCCCGATTCAGAGCCCGAGCCCGAGTCAGAAGCCGAGCCCGAGCCCGATTCAGAGCCCGAGCCCGAGTCAGAAGCCGAGCCAGAAGCCGAGCCCGAGCCCGAGTCAGAAGCCGAGCCCGAATCCCCCTCCACCCACTCCAACACCCACTCCCCCCTCTCCGCCGCCTCCTCCACATCCGCGAGCCCCTCGCGCTGGGCCGCGTGCAGGCGCTCGAAGAAGGGCACCAGCGAGCGGCCCGCGAGCGCGCGGGTCTTGCGATCGGAGGCGCGGAGGCCGCGGTCGAGCACGTCGGCGGGGGCGAGGTGATCCGAGTCGTGCGGGATCGGCGCCGACCAGGCGGCGTCGATCCGGGCGGCGGCGTGGGCGCGGCCGACCGCGGCGTGCGCCTCGTGGAGCCAGCGGGCGAGGCGCGCGCGCTCGGACGGCTCGAGCTGGCCGCGCTCGACCGACTCCATGAAGTGCTCCTTCACCCGCGGGCCTCGCAGCGCGGCGTGGCGCTCGAGCACGACCCGGGGAGGGCTGGCGTCGGGGTCGCCGCGGAGGCGGCCGAGGGTCTCGCGCGCGTCGTCGTGGATCCAGGCCACGATCGCGTCGGTGAGGCGGTCTCGAGGGGAGCGCATCGCCGCGGAATGTAGCTCGTCTTCTGCTAGGATCTGCCGATGCGGTCCTTGCTTCGTGTTCTTCCCTTGCTCGCCCTGCTCGCGGGCTGCGCCAGCAACCCCGCCAACCCCGACGGATCGGTGGTGGGCATGGACGGCCGGGTCACCGGGCGGGACGGGAGCGTCGCGCCGACCGGGCCGTGTGGTCGGGCGGGCGGCGCGTGCTGCGTCGGGCGGGTGTGTGAGCTCGGCCTCTCCTGCGGCGCGGGCGATCTCTGCTGCATCCAGGCCGGCGGCGGCGCCGCGTGTGACTCGGCGAGCGACTGCTGCCGGGGCCTGGCGTGTCAGGGCCGCAGCTGCTGCGCGCCGCGCGGCGCGTCGTGCACGGGGAGCGCGGACTGCTGCAGCGGCCTCGCGTGCAGCGACGGCGCGTGCGTGAACCCGGACGAAGATCTGCCGCCCGACGTCTCGGGCTGCGGCGGCGCGGGCTCGACCTGCTGCCCCGGCTTCACCTGCCGCTCCGGGCTCGTCTGCACCGAGGGCACCTGCGCCGGCTGCGGTGACGAGGGCCAGCCCTGCTGCGACGGGACGACGTCGTGCCTCGGCTCGCTGGCCTGCGACGTGACGATGAGCCCGGCCACCTGCGTCAACGCGGACCCCGCGACCGCCTGCGGCGAGATCGACCGCCCCTGCTGCGCGCCCCCCGGCGGCGGCCCGGCGACCGAGTGCGCCGGCGACCGCGTGTGCGTCGGCGGCACCTGCCTCAACCCCGAGGACACCGGCTTCGAGGGCGCGCCCTGCGGCAGCCGCGGGACCTGCGACCCCGACCTCGTCTGCGACCGCCGCATGGATCCCGGCGGCCTCTGCACGATGACGCCCGAGGACTGCGGCCGCGACGGGATGGGCTGCTGCGACCTCGGCGGCTCCGAGGGCGAGTGCGCGGGCGAGCTGCACTGCCAGTTCGGCTCCTGCTCGACCTGCCGCGGGCCGAGCCTGACCTGCCTCCTCGGCGGCCTGCTGCCCGGCCAGGAGTGCTGCGCCGGGTCGGTGTGCCGGCCGGCGCCGCTCGTGCCGCGCTGCTGCATGGGCGAGGGCGGCGACTGCGAGAACTCGCTCGACTGCTGCGGGCTGATGACCTGCGGCGGCGACGGCACCTGCAGCTGCAGCCGCGAGGGCAGCTTCTGCCTCGACAGCAGCGAGTGCTGCGACGGCTTCACCTGCCAGACCTTCATGTGTCGCCCCGAGGGGCCGGCCTGCCTCGACAGCGGGGCCGCCTGCGACGGCAGCACGGCGACCTGCTGCGCCGGCCTCGCCTGCAGCGAGACCCGCACCGAGCCGACCGCGCCGCCGGTGCGCCAGTGCTGCTCGGGCGGGAGCACCTCGTGCGAAGAGGACGAGGACTGCTGCGGCCGCATGGCCTGCGAGGACGGCGAGTGCGAGTGCGTGATGGTCGGCGGCCTCTGCGACCGCGACATCGAGTGCTGTGACGACGCCGGCACCGACAACATCTGCGTCGCCGGCGCCTGCGCCAGCGGCGACGGATGCGCCCGCGAGACCGAGACCTGCAGCAGCGACGGCGTCTCGGCGCCCACCTGCTGCGGCGGCCTGCGCTGCGACCAGCCGGTCGACTCGGCGCGCGGCCGTCAGTGCTGCGCCGGCGTCGGCAACCGCTGCCGCAACGACATGGACTGCTGCGGCGCCTCCACCTGCGGCGACGACGAGACCTGCCAGTGCGTGCCCGAGGGCAGCACCTGCGAGACCCGCCTCGAGTGCTGCGAGGGGCTGAGCTGCATGGAGTCGAGCCCCGGCTCCGGCAGCTTCTCGTGCACGCGGCCCCCGGGCTGAACGGAGAGACAGATGACGATCGGGCGCAAGATCGCCTTCCTCGGGGCCGGCAACATGGCCGGAGCCCTCATCGACGGACTGCTCCGCGCGGGCGCCTGCGCGCCGGAGGAGGTCATGGCGATGGACGTGCGCGCGGCGCGGCTCGAGGAGCTGGCCGAGAGGCACGGCATCCCGACCTCGCGCGACCTCGCCGAGGCCACCGCGTGGGCCGACGTGGTGGTGCTCGCGACCAAGCCGCAGGTCTTCGACCGGGTGCTGCCGGCGGTCGGCGCCGCGGTGCGCGAGGAGGCGCTGGTCGTGTCGATCGCGGCCGGCGTCTCGGTGGCCGCGATCGAGGCCAACATGCCCGCCGGCACCCGGGTGGTGCGCACGATGCCCAACACCCCGGCCCTCGTCGACGCCGGGGCCACCGCGATCGCGGCCGGCACGCACGCCGCCGAGGACGACGTCGCGCTGGTGAAGCGGGTGTTCGACTCGGTCGGGGTCACGGTGGTGCTCGACGAGTACCTGCTGGACGCGGTCACCGGGCTCAGCGGCAGCGGGCCGGCCTACATCTTCCTCATCATCGAGGCGCTGGCGGACGCGGGCGTGAAGGTCGGCCTCCACCGCGACAGCGCGCAGCTGCTCGCCGCCCAGACGGTGCTCGGCGCCGCCAAGCTCCTGCTCGAGACCGGCGAGCACCCGGGCCGCCTCAAGGACATGGTCACCAGCCCGGGCGGCACCGCGATCGCGGGGCTGCACACCCTCGAGGCGGGCGGCCTCCGCACGACGCTCATCAACGCCGTCGAGAGCGCGAGCCACCGCAGCCGCGAGCTCGGAGAGCTGCTCGACGCGCGCCTCTCGAAGAAGGAGTGATCAGCGCCAGCGCAGCACGGTGATGGTGGCGTCGTCCCCGCGCTCGCGGCAGGCGATCACCGACGACTTCACGTCCCGGCCGCCGGTGAGCTCGAGGAGGCGCTGCCAGAAGCCGCTCAGCGCCATCGCGTGGGTGAGGGTGTCCGGCAAGACGTCCTGCATGGTCACCTTGAAGCCACCGGCGCTCGCGCGCTCCACCTCCGCGCGGCCGGCGGAGTGGTAGGTGCGGAAGAGCTGCGGGATGCGCTCCACCGCCATCGTCGGCGTCGCCGTCTGCATGAACAGCCGATGGGTGGTGGTCAGCTCGCGGTCGGCGGTGGCGCGCCCGATCTGGATCGACAGCGAGCCGTCGCCCGCGCCGAGCTCGCGCTCGCCCGCCCGGAGCAGCTCCGCGTAGTCGCCGAGCTCGATCCAGGCCATCGGCAGCATCACCCCGGCGATGCGCGCGGCCACGTCGTCGTCGAGCCGCGACCGGACGCGCTCGAACCCCGGCTCGTCGAGGCTCCGGAGGTGCTCGGTCGCCGCCAGCACCAGCGACCCCTTCACCCGGGTGTGCCCGGCCGGCGTCGCGCGGGGCTCCGGCCGGGGCTCGTGCCGCGCCTCGGGGCGGGCGCCGAAGCGGGGCGCCTCGGCCTGCGCCTCGAATTGCGCCGCGTAGAGGGCGCCGCGCTCGCGCAGCCCGGAGCTGCGCACCGTCTCGCTCACCCCCTCCCAGTCCACCGACTGGGCGACGAAGCGGCGCCCGGGGCCGCTCGGGGGGCGGGGCGCGAGGGCCAGGCCGCGCGGCCGCGAGCCGTCCACCGCGCGGCGGGGCTCGGGCGTGACCTCGGGCGGGGAGGGCCGGGTCGGGGCCAGCGCGGCCCCCGCGCCGAAGGGCGTCGTCGAACGCAGCGTCGCCGCGCCTTGCGCCTCCGCGAGCGGGGTGACCCGGGCGCGGGGCGCGGGGTCGGAGCTCGCGCCGGGCTGGAAGGGCGTGGTCTGCGCCATCGAGGGGAACGAGGGCGCGGGGGGCGGCGGCTCGCTCTCGAGGGGCGGGCCCGCGTCGATCGCGCCGTGCGGCACCAGGGCGAGCAGCATCTCGCGCGCGCTCTGGTAGCGGTCGTCGGGCGACTGCGCGATGGCCTTCTCGACCACCTCGGCCAGCGCCGGCGGGAGGTCGGGGCGCAGCTCGAGCACCGGCGGGTGCTTGCCGCTCAGGATCGCCTGCAGGAGCTGATGGTAGTTCTCGCCGTCGAACGGCAGCTGCCCGGCGAGCGACTCGTAGAGGATCACGCCCGCGCCGAAGAGATCGATGCGGTGGTCGAGGTTCTTCACGCCGCGGGCCTGCTCGGGGCTCATGTAGAAGGGCGTCCCGAGCATCACGCCGGTGCGCGTGAGGTCCATGCCCTGCTCGCCCTCCTCGGTGCGCATCTTCGAGATGCCGAAGTCGACGACCTTCACGAAGTCGGTGTCGCCCCGCCGGCGGGTGAGGAAGATGTTGTCCGGCTTGAGGTCGCGGTGGACGATCCCGCGGCGGTGCACCGCGTGGAGCGCGGCGAGGACCTGACCGACGATGCGGCAGGCCCGTCGCGGCTCGAGCCGCTCGTGCTCCGCCAGCAGGCGGCTGAGCGCCTTGCCGCGCAGGTACTCCATGACGAGGAAGGGCGCGCCGTCCTCGCCGAAGCCGAGGTCGAGCACCTCCACGATGTGCTCGTGCCCGGTCGCCGCCGCGGCGCGCGCCTCGCGCTGGAACCGCGCCACCGCCTTCTCGTCGCCGGTCAGCTCGGGGTGCAGCCGCTTGAGCGCGACCTTGCGGCCGATGAGCAGGTGCTCCGCCACGTAGACCGCGCCCATGCCCCCCTCGCCGAGCAGCGCGAGGACCCGGTAGCGGTTCGCGATCACCCGCCCGACGAGCGCCCGGCCGCTGGTCAGCGAGCGCCCGGTCCGCGGACAATGAGAGAAGGTCGTGGGGTGCAGCTCGCCGCAGTGTCGGCAATGCACGCGGGCGGGCGAGCTCTCCTCGGGGCTGTCCATCGTCTGAACGAGGCGAGCTTCGATGATGGCGATCCGCGACGCATCGCGTCAAGGGACGCGGGTCAGTCGCGCGCGCTTTTGCCCGGCGACTCGCCCGGGATGGGGATCGCGCCCGAGACCCAGCGATTCCAGTAGTCGTCGAGGCGATCGCGCACCTGCTTGTTGAGCAGGAAGAGCCCGAAGATGTTGGGGAACGCCATGCCGAGGATCATGTAGTCCGAGAAGGCGAGCACGCTGCCCAGCTTCAGGATCGACCCGAGCACCACGAAGAGCACGAAGATCACCCGGTAGATCACCGAGGAGCCGGCGCCGAAGAGGAACACCCAGCAGCGCTCGCCGTAGTAGCTCCAGCTGATCATCGTCGAGAACGCGAAGAGCAGCACCGCGGTGGCGAGCACGTAGGGGAACCACTCGAACACGCTCGCGAAGGCGGCCGAGGTCATCAGCACGCCGCGCACGTTGCTGTCGGCGACCTCGGGCGTGTTGAGGTACTCGCCGGTCACCACCACCACGAGGCCGGTCATCGTGCAGATGATGATCGTGTCGATGAAGGGCTCGAGGAGCGCGACCAGGCCCTCCCGGATCGGCTCCTTGGTCGCGGCGGCGGAGTGGGCGATCGAGGCCGAGCCGATGCCCGCCTCGTTCGAGAAGGCGGCGCGCTGGAAGCCGACGACCAGCACCCCGAGCAGCCCGCCGAAGCCCGCCTCGAGGCTGAGCGCCTCGCCGATGATCTTGGCGAAGGCGCCCGGCACCGCGTCCGCGTTCATCACCAGGATGGCGATCCCGCTCAGCACGTAGACCGCGCACATCGCCGGCACGATCGCGCCCGCCACCTGCCCGATGCGCTTGATGCCGCCGATGATGACCAGGCCGACCAGGAACGCGATGACGATGCCGAAGAGCCACGACTTGTCTTCGAAGAACGGCACCACCCGGGCGACCTGCGCGTAGGCCTGGTTGGCCTGGAACATGTTGCCGCCGCCGAACGAGCCGCCGATGCACATCACGGCGAAGACGACCGCGAGGACCTTGCCCAGCCTCGGGTAGCCGAGCTTCTCCACGCCGGCCGCCAGGTAGCGCATCGGCCCGCCGAGCACCGCCCCCTTGTCGTCGACCTGGCGGTACATCTGGCCGAGGGTGCACTCGACGAACTTGGAGCTCATGCCGAGGAAGCCGGCGACCACCATCCAGAAGATCGCGCCGGGCCCGCCGAGGCTGACCGCGATGGCCACGCCGGCGATGTTGCCGAGGCCGACGGTCGCGCTGAGCGCCGAGGCGAGGGCCTGGAAGTGGGAGACCTCGCCCTCCGCCTCCGGGTCGTCGTACTTCCCGGTGGTGATCATCACCGCGTGCCCGAAGCCGCGGAGGTTGATGAAGCCCATGCGCAGGGTGAAGAAGGTCGCCCCGAGCACCAGCCAGAGCACGATGAAGGGGAGGTTCAGGCCCTCGTCCGCGTCGTCCCAGAAGACGAGGTCGAAGAAGAGCACCGCGGCGAGCGGGCCGACGACCCAGGTCCCGAAGGCGGCGTCGACGGCGTCGAGCGCGCTGCTCTCCGTCTCCGTCTCTGCCGTGGCCGCGGGCTGCGCCGGCTCGACCGTCGCCTCCGCGTCCTGCGCCACCGCCCGGGGCGCGAGGCCCGCCGAGACGAGGACGAAGACCGAGAACCAGGCCGCGAACGCGCGGCGCACCGTCGATTCCACTCCCACGAGGGAGCGGCCTAGTACAGTTCGCCGTCCGGGTTCAAGGGGTCAGGGCAGGCGGAGCGCCGGCCCGTCGCCCAGCCAGCCGCCCCAGGCGCGCGCGCCGTCGAACCGCGCCCAGGCTCCGGTGGCCGGGCTCACGAGGAGCCGCTCGCCGTCCACCGGCCGGGTCGCCTCGCCCACCTGCTGGCAGACTCCGTCGAGGCAGCCGCCCGGCACCCGGACCGTCACCCCGTCGACCTCGTAGCGGGTGTGGATGAGGCCGTCCGCGTCCTGCTCCACCGCCACCCGGTCGGCGTGGCCCTCGCGCGTGCCGACCTCGAAGGGCGCCCGGCGGCCCGGGTCCGCGCGCTCCCAGTCCACCGCCGCCGACGGCGCCGCGCGCCGCACCGCCTCGAGCGCCGCGAGCGCCTCGCCCGACACCGAGCCGTCGGCGTCGTCGGCCAGCCGCTCCATCACCCCGAGGTCGTCGCGGACCGGCGCGTTGGCGATCGCGCGCACCGCGGCGCGCCGCACCTCGGGCTCCTCGTCGTCGGCCGCCGCCGCCAGCATCGCCTCGCGCTCCACCACCGGACGGCTCAGCGCGGCGTAGGCGCGGGCGGCGCGCACCGCGACCGGCTCCGAGGCGCCCGACGGGCCCGCGCCGGGGACCGAGAGCAAGAAGACCGCGCCCCCGAACATCAGCCCGGCCGCCGAGGCCGGCGCGCCGCGCGCCCCGCCGCGTCGCCGCGCGCCCTCCTCGTTGCGCCGCCGCCAGCTGAGCCAGCCGAGGAAGCCGATCGCGAGGGCCGCGAGCAGCCAGGGCAGCAGCCCGCGCTCGGTGCGGGCGGAGACCCGGTTGCCGCTGCAGCCCGAGGCCGGGCCGAGCACCGCGTCGCGGTAGGCCTCGCCGATGCCCGCCGCGTCGTCCTCGGCGATCGAGCGCTGGTGGGTGTCGCCGCGCCCGATGCGCGGCCACATCGTCGCCATCGGATCGGCGTCGGTCTCGCCCAGGCCCAGCACGTGGCCGGCCTCGTGGCTCAGCAGCGCGCCGAGGTCGAAGTGCTCGCCCTCGTCGTCGTCGCCGTCGAGGAACGCCAGCTCGTGCTCGTCGCCGTTGAGCAGGATGTCGGCGTCGAGGATCTGGCCACTCGTGTCGTCGTAGCTGGTGACGGTCACCGCGAGCAGGCGGGGCGCGTGGGGCCACTCGCTCAGGAGCCGCACCTCGGTGCCCGGCGCGCCCGCGCGGTAGGGGCCGTCGCCCATGCCGGGCACGACCTCGAGCCGCGGCCCGCCGGCCTCCGACCACGCCTCCGCCGCGATGCGCGCCGCCTCGTGAGCGCGCGCCGCGTCGAGATCGCGCGTCACCGAGCGGTGCAGATGCACGCCCACCCGGTCCGCGCTCCACCGCACCCGCTTGCCGCCGCTCGTGCGCTTGACCACGTAGGCGCTCGCCGGGGAGGGCAGGGCGAGCGCGGCGAGCAGGGCGCAGGCCAGCGAGGGAGCGACGACCGACTTTCGCATGTCCGCCCTCAACGGACGTTTTCCGTCGAGACTTGATGACCTGGCTCAAATCGAGACGCTGTTGCGGGCCTCGGGGCCGGTGCGCTATGCGGTCCGTCGCCGATGCATCAGCGACACCTCTGCGCCCACGCCCACCGAACCCTCCACGCCGCGACCCGCGACACCGCCGGAGGAGGCCGCCCCTTCCGGCTGCCCGGTGACCGCGCGCAGTGGGGCCGGCCCCGCTCGTTCTCGCTCGACGCGCTCGCCCTCGACGTCACCCCCGACCTCGAGGCGAAGTCGATCGAGGCGACCGCGGAGCTGACGCTGCGCCGGGTGGATCCCGAGGCGCGCTGGGCCCATCTCGACGCGATCGCGTTCGAGCTGCTCGCGGTGGAGCGCATCGACGGCGACGCGCCGCGCTCGGCGGCCCACCGCTACGACGGCGAGGGGCTGCAGATCGATCTCAGCGACGTGCCCGACGGCGGCGAGGCGAAGGTCCGGGTCCACTACCGCGCGACCCCGCGGCGCGGCCTCTACTTCACCGCGCCCGACGCGGCCCGCCCGGATCGCCCGCGCCAGATCTGGAGCCAGTGTCAGGACCAGGACGGCCGCAACTGGTTCCCCTGCCAGGACCACCCGGGCCAGCGCATGAAGACCGAGCTGTCGGTGGTGGTGCCGAAGGGCTGGTTCGCGCTCTCGAACGGCACGCTGGTGTCGCGCGAGGAGACGGACGACGGCGAGCGCTTCCACTGGCGCCAGGACGATCCGCACCCGGCCTACCTCGTGACGCTGGCGGCGGGCGAGCTGGACGAGGCCCACGACGAGGTCTCGGGCATCCCCGTCGACTACTACGTGCCGAAGGGCCACGCGGCGCACATCGAGCGCTCGCTCGGCAACACCCCGGAGATGATCCGGCTCTTCTCCGAGAAGCTCGGCACGCCGTACCCGTGGGTGAAGTACGCCCAGATCGTGGTGGCCGACTTCATCTTCGGCGGCATGGAGAACACGTCGGCCACGACGCTCTTCGAGCGGGCGCTCCTCGACGAGCGGGCCGCGCTCGACGTCGACATGGACGCGCTGGTCGCCCACGAGCTCGCCCACCAGTGGTTCGGCGACCTCGTCACCTGCCGCGACTGGAGCCACGCGTGGCTCAACGAGGGCTTCGCGACCTACCTCGAGCACGTCTGGAAAGAGCACGACGAGGGGCGCGACGCCTACCTCTACAACCTCGAGCAGGACCTCGAGCTCTACCTGGCCGAGCACCGCGGTCGCTACGGCCGCCCGGTGGTGGAGAAGGTCTGGGCGACGCCGATCGACGTCTTCGATCGCCACCTCTACCAGAAGGGCGGCCTCGTCCTGCACGTGATCCGGGAGCACCTCGGGGACGCCGCCTTCTGGCGCGGCCTCGCGCACTATCTGGAGCGTCACCGCGGCGGCAGCGTCGAGACCCGGGATCTCCTCCGGGCGCTGGAGGCGGCGACCGGCCGGAGCCTCGAGGAGCTGTTCCACCAGTGGATCGAGCGCCCCGGCCACCCGGCGCTCGAGGTGTCGATCGAGCACGCCGACGGCGTGGTGCGGGTCACGGTGAAGCAGACCCAGGCGAGCGAGGACGACGAGGGGGCCTTCCACCTGCGCCTCCCGATCGCGATCGTCACCGAGACCGGCACCGCGCACCACGCGCTCGAGCTGACCCGCAAGCTGGAGACCTTCGCGCTGCCGGCGAGCGAGCCCCCGACCATGGTCCTCGTCGACCCGCGCATGACGGCGCCGGGGACCCTCGAGCTGAAGGCGCCGGCCGGGATGCTCATCACCCAGCTGAAGGACGCCGAGTCGGCGCGCCCCCGCTGGTGCGCCGCGAGGGCGCTCGCCAAGCGGAACGAGCCCCGGGCCCGGGCCGCGCTCGCGGAGGCGCTGGCCTCGGATCCCTTCTGGGGCGTCCGGGCGGAGGCGGCCAAGGCGCTCGGCGAGCACCGGACCCGCGACGCGTTCGACGCGCTGGTGAAGGGGGAGGGCGACGCCGACCCCAAGGTGCGGCGCGCGGTGGCGAGCGCGCTCGGCGCGGTGCGGCAGGAGGGCGCGGCCGACCGGCTCCTCGCGTGGATGGACCGCGGCGACGAGAGCTACCTGGTGGAGGCGGCGCTCCGGCGCGCGCTCGGGGAGACCCGCGACTCGCGGGCCTTCGACCGGCTGAGCCGCTCGCTCCGCGAGGACACGGCGTCCTGGGGCCAGGTGGTCCAGTCGGGGGCCGCCGACGGCCTCGTGAAGCTGAAGGACCCCCGGGTCATCGAGCCCCTGCTCGCGACCCTCGCCGAGGTGACCACCCGGGCCACCGTGCGCCGGACGGTGCTCGCCGCGCTGGCCGAGGTCCCCGGCTTCGTCGGCGACCGGCCGACCCTGCGGGGGGTCCGTGAGGCGGCCGAGAAGGAGCTGGAGAGCTTCGACCCGAACGTCCGGATCGCGGTGGCCCGCCTGATGGTGGCCCTGCGCGACCCGGCCGGCTTCGCGGTGCTCGACCGGCTCGTGGACCGCGACCTCGACGGCCGGGCCCGCCGGGCCGCGCGGGAGGCCAAGCGCGATCTCTCGTCCGCGCTCGAGACGCCCCCCGAGGTCGCCCAGCTCCGCGACGTCGTCGAGAAGCTCCGGCAGGAGGTCGTGGAGCTGCGCGCGCGCGTGGAGACGGTCGCGGCGGGCGGTTCGGACGGCTCGGGCGGGGCCCAGGGGTAGACCCCCCGGCGGCTGACCCTAGGTCTCGCGAGAAACGCCCGAAAATACAGGGTCAACGCGGCCCTCGGATGTGATTGACACCCCTTGGACGACGAACTACAACGCGGACGGATTCAGGGTCCGGACGGGGCACCCGTCTGCCCTCCGTGACCCACACGTTGCCGCGGCCTCCCGGTCGCGGCGCCCGCGCAGGAGAGCCTCGACACCATGCTTCCGGTCTATCTGCCGGTCCTGATCATGCTGGCCATCGCGGTGGTCGTGCCCGTTCTGATGTGGACGCTGAGCAGCGTGCTCGGTCCCAAGAACCCGACCCCCGAGAAGATGATCCCGTACGAGTCGGGCTCGGAGTCGGACGGCGCGCGCCACGTCAGGCTGAGCGTCAAGTTCTATCTCACCGCGATCCTCTTCGTCGTCTTCGACATCGAGGCCGTGTTCCTCTACGCCTGGGCCGCTCGCTTCCGTGAGCTGGGCTGGTTCGGGCTGGTGGAGATGGTGCTCTTCATCGCGGTGCTCGTGATCACGCTGGTGTACGCGTGGCGGAAGGGAGCGCTCGAATGGGAACGGTGACCGGCAAGAGCCAGAAGATGCTCGGCGGCCTCGACGCCGGCTTCGTGACGACGCGGTTCGAGGACCTGCTCGCCTGGGCGCAGAAGTACTCGCTCTTCCAGTATCCCTTCGTCACCGCCTGCTGCGGGATGGAGTTCATGAGCGTGGCGGGCCCGAAGTACGACATGGCCCGCTTCGGCGCCGAGGCGCCGCGCTTCTCGCCGCGCCAGGCCGACCTGCTCTGGGTCGTCGGCACGATCAGCCAGCGGCAAGCCCCCGCGCTCAAGCGCATCTACGAGCAGATGGCGGACCCGAAGTGGGTGCTCGCCTTCGGCACGTGCGCGTCGTGCGGCGGCTTCTACGACAACTACACGACCGTCCCCGGGACGGACAAGATCATCCCGACCGACGTCTACGTGCCCGGCTGCCCGCCGCGCCCGGAGGCGGTCTTCGACGGGCTGATGCTCCTCCAGGAGAAGATCCAGACCGGCAAGAAGGGCCCGCTCGTGGTCCCGCCGCGGCACGTGCCGAAGCTCGCGCAGCTGCGCGCCAAGACCTCCACGGTCGAGCTCGGCAAGCAAGAGATGAAGCGCCTCGAGGCCGAGCGCGCCGAGCCCGCCCGCGCCCAGATCGAGGCCGGCGAAGAGAAGCGCGAGCCCCAGAAGCACTAGAGGTCGTCGATGAGCAAGAAGGTGATCAAGCGGCTCGAGAAGGAGCTCGGCGACAAGATCCTCGAGACCAGCGACTTCCGCGGTGACGACACCGCGATCGTCGGTCGCAAGGACTGGAAGGCGGTCGCGGAGCTGCTGAAGAACGACGCGGACCTGGCGATGGATCACTTCATCGACATCACCGCCGTCGACTACCCCGAGCGCGAGCCCGACGAGCCCCGCTTCGACGTGATCCTCCACGTCCGCTCGATGCAGAAGAACCACCGCGTGCGCATCAAGACCCGCGTGGGCGAGAACGAGGACGTCGCGAGCCTCGCGTCCGTCTGGCCGGGCGCCAACTGGGGCGAGCGCGAGATCTTCGACATGTTCGGCATCCGCTTCGCGGACCACCCGGATCTGCGCCGGATCCTCATGTACGAGGAGTTCCAGGGCTACCCGCTCCGCAAGGACTACCCGATCACGAAGGCGCAGCCGCTCGTCCCGTACCGCGAGGTCGAGGGCATCGAGAAGCTGCCGCCGTTCGGGCCCGACGAGGGCCAGCCCTGGGGGCGGATCGACTGGCAGGCCCGCCTCGAGGACGAGGACTACCAGGTCTCGCCGGCCCTCGGCGTGCAGGTCGGCCAGCGGCCGATGCTCTCCAAGGGGCCCGAGACGGACACCGACGCCGCGGCGGGCGAGGAGTAGACGATGGAGCCGTACTACGAAGAGCTCGAAGACGAAGGCAGCCTGGAGCTGCCCTCGGAGCCGATGAAGCTCAACATGGGCCCGTCGCACCCCGCGATGCACGGGACCATCCGCATGGTGCTCGACCTCGACGGCGAGACCGTGATGGACGTGGACATCCAGCCCGGGTACCTGCACCGCGGCTTCGAGAAGAGCTGCGAGCGCGGCACCTGGAGCCAGGTGTTCCCGTACGCCGACCGGCTCAACTACGTCTCGCCGATGCTCAACAACGTGGGCTTCGCGCTCGCGGTGGAGAAGCTCGTCGGCCTCGAGGTGCCCGAGCGCTGCACCTACTACCGCACCGTGCTCGGCGAGCTGGCGCGCATCTGCGACCACCTCACCTGCAACGGCGCCACCGCCATGGAGCTCGGCGCGTTCACGCCGTTCCTCTGGCTGGTGAAGGTGCGCGACTGGATCTGGGACATCCTCGAGCAGGAGACCGGCGCCCGGCTCACCCACAGCTTCGGCCGCATCGGCGGGATGGCGAAGCCGCCCACCGATCAGCTCGAGGAGACGGTCCTCGCGATCTTCCCCGAGATCGACCACGCCATGATGGAGACCGAGGCGCTCCTCATGAAGAACCGGATCTTCCTGGACCGCACCCAGGGGGTCGGGAACCTCTCGCCCGAGCGCGCCATCGCGATGGGCTGCACCGGCCCGGTGCTCCGCTCGACCGGCGTCGACTACGACGTCCGCAAGGCGAACCCGTACATGTTCTACGACCGGTTCGACTTCGACATCCCGGTCGGCCACGACGGCGACAACTACGATCGCTTCGTCTGCCGCTTCGAGGAGCTTCGTCAGTCGATGAAGATCATCCGGCAGGCGCTCGAGCAGATGCCCAAGTCCGGCCCGGTCAACTCGCCCGACATCCGCTACGTCTACCCGGAGAAGGAAGACGTCTACAACTCGATCGAGGGCACCATCGCTCACTTCAAGCTGGTGATGGAGGGGCTCAAGCCCCCGCCCGGCGAGGTCTACAGCTTCACCGAGGGCGGCAACGGCGAGCTCGGGTTCTTCATCGTCTCCGACGGCTCCGGCACGCCCTACCGCGTCCGCTGCCGCCCGCCCTGCTGGTACAACCTGGCCGCCTGCAAGGAGATGCTCGTGGGCGACATGATCGCCGACATCATCCCCACCTTCGGTTCCATCAACATGATCGGCGGTGAGTGCGACCGCTGAGGTCGCCCTCTTCGTGAGACAGGAAGTCATGCCTACCTTCAAGCTCGACGGCCAAGAGATCCCCTTCGAGGAAGGCGACACGATCATCCGCGCGGCGTACCGCGCGGGGGTCGAGATCCCGCACTACTGCTGGCACCCCGGGCTGAGCATCGCGGCCAACTGCCGCATGTGCCTGGTCGAGATCCGCAGCGGTCGTCAGATGGCGCTCCCCGTCCTCAAGTGGGACGAGAAGAAGAAGGAGTACGTCGAGGCGACCAAGCCGAAGCTCCAGCCCGCCTGCCAGGTCCCGGCCGGCGAGGACATGGAGGTCTACGCGGCGAGCGAGGTCGCGCTGAAGGCCCAGGAGTCGACGCAGGAGTTCCTGCTCCTCAACCACCCGGTCGACTGCCCGATCTGCGACCAGGCCGGCGAGTGCAAGCTCCAGGACTACTGGCTGACCTCGCAGAAGAAGCTGAAGCGCAAGAAGACCGAGCCGGTCCACAAGCCCAAGGGCGTGCGCTTCGGGCCGACCATCGTCTACGACGCCGAGCGCTGCATCATGTGCACGCGCTGCATCCGCTTCTGCGACGAGGTGGTGGGCGACCACGTGCTCGACATGCGCGAGCGCGGCAACACCAACGAGATCGTGCTGAGCCCGGGTCGCGAGCTCGACCACGACTACACGCTGATGACCGAGCACGTCTGCCCGGTCGGCGCGCTCACGAGCCGCGACTTCCGCTTCAAGGCGCGGGTGTGGTTCCTCAAGAGCAGCCCCGGCGTCTGCAACGGCTGCGCGACCGGCTGCAACACCTGGGTCGACCACGACCCGCGCTACCAGCGCGTCTACCGCCTGCGCCCCCGCGACAACGAGGAGGTCAACGGCTACTGGATGTGCGACGACGGCATGATGACCTACCACGGCTTCCACGAGGACCGGATCCTGACCGGCCGCGTGCGGGCCGGCGGCCGCGTCAACGAGGCGCCGCGGGAGCTCGCGGTGCAGGCGGCGGCCAAGGTCCTCGAGAAGGTCGAGAAGGGCAAGCTCGCGGTGGTGCTCAGCGCCCAGCACGCGAGCGAGGACAACTACGTCCTGCACAAGCTCGCCCGCGAGCACTTCGGCACCGACCACGTCTACCTGACGGCGAAGCCGGACTGGAAGGCCGACGACATCCTCCGTCACCGCGACCAGAACCCGAACCGGGCCGGCGCGCTGGCGGTGGCGGGCGGCAAGGCGAAGTCGATGGAGGACCTGGTGAAGGACGTCGAGTCCGGCGTCGTCACCGCGGTGATCTCCCTCGGCGCGGCGACCACCTTGAACGAGGCCGAGCTGGCCCCGCTGGCGAACCTCGAGGGGGTCGGCGGCGCGGCGCACGTGAACCTCACCAGCAACGCGGGCGCGCTCGCGAGCGCGGCGAGCGTGGTGGTCCCGGTCGCGAGCCACGCCGAGATGAGCGGCACGTTCATCAACGCGCAGGGCATCGCGCAGCAGTTCAAGAAGGCGGTCCGGGCGCCCGGCGGCATCAAGACCGCGTGGGAGACCCTGATCGAGATCGGCGCGCACCTCGGCTGGACGGTCGACATCGCGCGCCTCAACGACGTTCGCAAGGACATGCCCGCGAAGCTCCCGAGCGCCACGGGCGCGTCCAGCGCGCCGGCGGCCCCGGCCAGCTGAGGAACCAGAACCGATGATTCTCCTCCTCGTCTCGACCCTCGCGAAGATCGGCTTCGTCCTGGCGCTGCTCCTCGGCATCGCGCCGCTGCTCGTCTGGGCGGAGCGCCGTCAGAGCTCGATGATCCAGGACCGCGTCGGCCCGGTCCGCGCCGGCCTCCCGCTGCCCGCGCCGCTGGCGGAGTTCATCCGCGGCCCGGCCGCGTGGGGCGCCAAGGCGGTGAGCTTCGCCTCCTTCGGCTTCGCGGCCCTCGCGCTCATCGGCGGCCTCTACTTCCTCGCCACGTACGGCAGCCGCCCGGTCACCGAGAGCGGCATGAGCGCCAACACCTACTTCTGGATGGCCTTCGTCGCGTTCCTCGTGGGCGCCGTGCACTACCCGCTGAGCTGGGTGGTGAAGCACAGCGTCGACAAGCGGAACATGCTGACGGTCTTCGGCTTCCTGCACCCCGCGGCCGACTCGCTCAAGATGTTCTTCAAGGAGGACTTCGTCCCGCCGAACGCGGACAAGTTCCTCTTCCACATCGCGCCGATCATCGGCCTGATCCCGGCGCTCGCGACCTACGCGGTCATCCCCTTCGGCCCGGACCTCTACTGGGGCCCCGACGGTGACCCGCTGCTGCACCTCTTCAGCGTGGTGTCGCCCGAGGTCATCGAGCAGGGGGCCATCTACGGGACCACCATCCCGCTCCAGGTCGCCAACCTGAACGTCGGCATCCTCTACATCTTCGCCATCGCGGGCACCGGCATCGTCGGCGCGGCCATCGCGGGCTACTCGTCGGACAACAAGTACTCGCTGCTCGGCGGCCTCCGCGCCGCGAGCCAGATGGTCAGCTACGAGGTCACCCTCGGCCTGACCCTGGTCGGCTGCTTCATGGTCTACGGCACGCTGCTGCTCGACGGCATGGTGCAGTGGCAGGTCGACAACCTCTGGGGCGTGTTCGTCCAGCCCCTCGGCTTCATCCTCTTCTTCGTCGCGGCCATCGCCGAGATGAAGCGCGTCCCCTTCGACGCGCCCGAGGGTGAGTCGGAGATCGTCGCCGGCTACTTCCTCGAGTACTCGGGCTTCAAGTTCGGCATGTTCATGACCGGCGAGTTCCTCGAGCACATCGTGAGCGGCTCGCTGATCGCGGTGCTCTTCTTCGGCGGCTACGACGTCCCGTTCCTCTACTCGGACGGCTTCCACCTCGCCGACTACGTCGGCTTCGACATCCAGCTCCCGCACGTCGTGGTGGTGCTGATCGGGGTGGGCTCCTTCCTGCTGAAGACCTTCCTCTTCGTGTTCCTCTTCCTGCAGGTCCGCTGGACGCTCCCGCGCTTCCGCTACGACCAGATCATGCAGCTCTGCTGGAAGATCATCCTTCCCCTCTCTCTCGCGAACATCCTGGTCACCGGCGTGGTGATCCTGATGATCCAGGGAGGCTGAGAGACCCATGGCCTACAAGATCTCGAAGCCCAAGCGCTCCCTCGGTGACCAGGCCTACGTGGCCGAAGCGGCCAAGGGCCTCGCGCTGACCATCAGCCGGTTCTTCAAGAACACGTTCTCCAAGGAGGAGAACAAGGTCATCGCCACCGTCCAGTACCCGGACGAGGTGCGCGAGTACCCGGAGCGCTTCCGCGGCGTGCACCGGCTGACCCACCGCACCGACGGCAGCCCGCGCTGTGTGGCCTGCCTCTGCTGCAGCACCGCCTGCCCGGCGCAGTGCATCTACATCGAGCCGGCCGAGTACGAGCCCGGCGACGCGCGCTACGGCTACGAGCGCTACCCCAAGGTGTTCGTCATCGACGAGCTCCGTTGCATCTTCTGCGGCTACTGCGTCGAGGCCTGCCCCTGCGACGCCATCCGCATGGACACGGGCGTTCACGTCCCGGCGTCGACCGAGCGGGAGCACTTCATCTTCGACAAGGAGACGTTGATGAGCATCCCCGGCCAGGACGGCACCTACGTCACCGCCAACCCCCGCCACGAGCCCGGCGATCCCAGCCACCCCGGGATCACCCGCGAGGCCGGTCACTGAGCTTTTGGGAGGGTTTGGTGCAAACCCTCCCCCCATTGGGCAAAGCGCCAATGGGGCCCCCCTCCGGACTCCGTCGGCGCGTCGCGCTGCGCGCTCGCGCCGCGACCCCAGCGACGGGGCGCTGGGGGCCCTGCGGCTCGCGCTCGCGCTGCGCGCGAGCTGGCCGCCCGCTGCCGCGGG
>JAYZQJ010000215.1:0-60655 GCA_036149055.1 Myxococcota bacterium
GCTCGCGCTTCGCGCTCGCTGGCCGCCCGCTGCCGCGGGATCGAACGGGTGGGGTGGTGCGTGCGGCGACCTCGCTGCGCTCGTCGCCTGCCGTCGTCTCGGACGGTCGTCGTGGAAGCGAGCTGCGGGGACGATCTTCCCCATCCCCATCGCGGCGATGGCGTCGTGGAAGCGAGCTGCGGGGACGATCTTCTCCATCCCCATCGCGGCGATGGGGATGGAGTCGATCGTGCCCTCGCGATCACTCGTTCATCAGGAACGTGACCTTCATGCTCACGCGGTAGGTCAGCGTGCCGTCGCTCCCGACCTCGACCTGCTGATCTTTCAGCCAGGCGCCCTTCACTCCGTCGAGCGTCTTGCGGGCGCGATCGACGCCGTGGCGGATCGCGTCGTCGAAGCCTTTGTTCGACTCGGCGGAGATTTCTACGATCTTGGCTACCGTCATGTTCTTCCCTCCCTGGGTGACGTGGGACGGACGACGTACGCGCGTGGGGAGGCGTGCCAAGGGACCCCGTCTCGGGAGGGTCCGGAGTCAATCGGAGGTGACGACCTCGCGGGTCTCGCGCAGCTCCGCGAGGTCCTCCTCGGCGTCCTCGCCGGTCCGCGCGAGGTCCTCGCGCGCCTCGGCCACGTCGTCGACGCGGTCCTGGGCTTCGTCGCCTCGAATGGACTCGACGAGCTCGTCGGCGCCGGCGGCCTCGGCCCGCGCCTCGGCGCGATCCTCCTCGGCTTCGGCGTAAGGGTCGACTCGACGCTCGGCTTCGCTCTCGCACCCCGCCCAGAGGGAGGTGACGAGCGCGAGGGTGGGGATCCAGCTTCGTAGGGTCATGCCTCGATCGCTAGACGCGCTCGATCTCAATGGAAGTCGTGGCTCTTGGCAGAGCCGGCGCCGGGCACGTCGCGCACCGGGACGAGGCGGCGCGCTTTGATGTTGATCGCGCCCTGGTGACGCTGCAGCTCGCCCTCGATCATCAGCACCGGGAACTGGGTGAGCACCTTCCGCTGCGCCGCGGCGAGCTGCGGGCTGACCACGCAGTTGACCATGCCGGTCTCGTCCTCGAGCGAGACGAAGACGAAGCCCTTCGCGGTCATCGGCGCCTGGCGGCTGTTCACGAGGCCGGCGACGCGCACCGGCCCCGGCCGCCGCTCCGGCAGCGCGCCCGCCTTCACCACCCCGAGCGGCTCGAGCCGCGGCCGCAGGAGCTCCATCGGGTGCCGCCCGGTGCTCGCGCCGAAGCTCGCGTACTCGTCGATGACGACCTCGCCTTCGGTGAGCGCGGGGAGCGGCGGGGGCGGCCCGGGCGGCGCCGGGCGATCGAGCGGCCCGGCGCGGCGGCGGCTCAGGCGGAGCACCTCCCAGAGCGCGCGCCTCCGGTCGCCGGCGAAGACGTCGAACGCGCCGCTCCGGGCCAGCGACTTCAGCGCGCGCGGCGAGAGCTGCGCGGCCTCGACGAACGCCTCGAGCGCGTCGAGCCCGTCGCGTCGCCGCGCCGCCTCCTTCGCCGCCGCGAGCGCCGCCTCGGACGCGTCGCCGATCCCGTGCACGAGAGACAGCCCGAAGCGCACCGCGAAGGGATGCGGCCCGCTCGACGCCGGCTCGAGCGTGCACGCCCACTCGCTCTCGAGGGCGTGCGGCCCGCGCACCTCCACCCCGCGCCGCTTCGCGTCCGCCACCAGCGTGCCCACCGGGTAGAAGCCCATCGGCTGCGCGTTCAGGATGGCCGCGTAGAGCTCGGGCGCGCGGTGCGCCTTCATCCAGGCCGACGCGTAGACGAGGAGCGCGAACGAGGCCGCGTGGCTCTCGGGGAACCCGTAGCTCGCGAACGCGGTGAGCTGCTTCACGATGCGCTGGGCCACCTCGCCGTCGATGCCGCGCTCCCGCATGCCCTCGACGAGCTGGAGCGAGAGCCGCGCCATGCGCGCCTGCGAGCGCTTGCTGCTCATCGCGCGCCGGAGCTCGTCCGCCTGCGCGGCCGAGAAGCCCGCGGCGGTGACGGCGACCTTCATGCCCTGCTCCTGGAAGAGCGGCACCCCGAGGGTCCGCTCGAGGACCGGCTCGAGCGACGGATGCAGGTAGCTCACCGGCTCTTCGCCGCGTCGCCGCCGCATGTAGGGGTGCACCATCTCCCCCTGGATCGGGCCCGGGCGGATCAGCGCCACCTGCACCACGAGGTCGTAGAAGCGCTCCGGCCGGGTCCGCGGCAGCGTGTTCATCTGCGCGCGGGACTCGATCTGGAAGACGCCCACCGTGTCCGCCCGGCGGATCATCGCGTAGGTCTCCGGATCGTCGGGCGGCAGCTGCCCGAGGTCGATCGTCTCGTCGCGGTGCGTCCGGCAGAGGCGCAGCGCGTCGGCGAGCAGGGTGAGCATGCCGAGCCCGAGCAGATCGATCTTCACCAGCCCGAGCGGCTCGAGGTCGTCCTTGTCCCACTGGATGACGGTGCGCTCGGCCATGCTCGCCGGCTCGATCGGGACCACGCTCGAGAGGGGCTCGCCGGTGAGCACGAAGCCGCCCACGTGGATCCCGCGGTGGCGCGGCAGCCCGCTCAGGCCGCGCACGATGCGCACGAGCGCGCGGGCGGTGCCCGAGCTCGGGTCGAGGCCCGCGCGCTTCAGCCCGCCGTGCGACAGCTCGAACGCCGCGCCCTCCGCGCCGAACGCGGGGCCGTCGGTGGGGACGGAGGGGCCGACCTCCTTCGCGAGCCGATCGCCGATCTCGACCGGGAGCCCGAGCACCCGCGCCGCGTCCCGCACCGCGCTCCGGCCCCGCCAGGTCACCACCGTGCAGACCATCGCCGCGTGCTCGCGCCCGTATCGATCGTAGACGTACTGCAGGACCTTCTCGCGATCCTGGTGCGCGAGGTCGATGTCGATGTCCGGCGGCTCGTCGCGCCCCTCGCTGAGGAAGCGCTCGAAGAGCAGCCCGCAGCCGATCGGGTCGACCGCGGTGATGCCCAGGCAGTAGCAGACCGCGCTGTTGGCGGCGCTGCCGCGGCCCTGGGCGAGCACGCCCTCGAGGCCCGCGAAGCGCACGATGTCCCAGACGATCAGGAAGTAGCCGGCGAGCCCGAGCCGCCGGATCACGTCGAGCTCGTGGCGCAGCTGGGCGTGGTGGGCGTCGGTCAGCCGGGCGCCGTAGCGTCGCGCGGCGCCCTCCCGCACGAGCTCCTCGAGGCGGGCGTCCGCGTCCTCGACGTCGAAGCGGGGCAGGGACGGTCGCAGCGCGCGGAGGTCGAAGCGGCAGCGGTCGGCGATCTCGAGCGTGCGCCAGATCCCCTCGGGCGCGTCGCGGAAGGCCTTGGCCATCTCCCGGGGCGAGCGGAGGCGCCGGGCGTCGTTGGGGAAGAGCGCGTCGCCCGCCTCGGCCAGCGTCGTCTTCATGCCGAGGCACCGCAGGGTGTCGTGCACGATCTTGTCGGCGGAGGTCGCGTGCCGGACGTCGCCCGCTACCACCCAGGGCGCCCCGATCCGCCGGGCCAGGGTCAGCCGCTCGCGCGCGCGGAGCACGTCCTCGGTGAGCGCGTGGTCGGACACCTCCACGTAGAACCCGCCGCGGAAGATCTCCGAGAGCGCGCCCCCGAGCCGCTCGGCGTCGTCCGCCCGCTCGAGCGCTCCGTCCCGCCCGCCGCTGAGGCACACCAGCCCGCGGGCGCGCGCGCTCAGCGCGTCGAGGCTCACGCCGGGCTCGCCCCGCGGCCGCTCCATGCGCGCGTGGGTCACCAGCTGGCTGAGGTTGGACCAGCCCTCCGCCGACTCGCAGAGCAGCACCACCGTGCCGCCGACGTCCAGGGACAGCTCCGCCCCGAAGATCGGCCGCACCCCGTGCTCGGCGCAGCCCTCCATGAACCGGACCGCGCCCCCGAGGTCGTCGCGGTCCGTCAGCGCGAGGCTGGTCATGCCGAGGTCCGCCGCGCGTCGCGCGAGCGTCTCCGGCAGCGACGCCCCGTCGAGGAGCGAGAACGCGCTCCGGGCGTGAAGCTCGACGTACATCCGAGCCCCCGATCTAGCTGCTCACCCGTTCAGTGTCATCCCCCGTGAACGAGGTCGACCACCAGCGCCTCGGCCCACGGCGATCGGTCCTCCTGCGGGGGACACAGGTCGGCCACCGCGCGCGCGGCGCGGGCGCGATCCGGCTCGGCGAGCGCGGCCTGGAGCGTGTCGGTCGTCTGCCCCCGCACGGTGGCGAAGCTGGTGAGCAGCAGGCGGTCGCCGTGGCGCGCGTCCAGCTCGGTGGGGCCGATCCATGGGTGCCCCGTGTCGGCGCCGAGCGCGCTCAGGACCACGGCCTCGAGCTCGGGAGGGAGCGCGTCGGGCCGCGCGCCGGCGGCGAGCGCGTGGGCCGCCGCCGTGTGTCCGCCGTGCACGGTCGCGAGCCGCCCGCCGCGGAGGCGGTAGAGGCGGCCGTTCCCCGCCGCGGTCAGGAGCAGCCGGCTCGGCGCGACCTCCACCGCGACCGCGTGGGCGCCCACGGACCAGCTCGCCTCCCAGGCTCGCTCCTCGTCGTCGTCCAGCGCCCGCAGGCGGGCGTCCAGCGCGCGGTGGATCGCCTCGAACGCGCGCGGCGCGAGCGGCGGCTCCGGGTCGAGCCCGGCGATCGCCTGCGCCATCGCCGCCTCCGGGGAGGGCACGGCCTCGCAGGGGATCTGACGCACCAGCATCGCGCACCGGGCGGTCACGCTCACGAGGCAGCACCGAGGCTCGCGTTCGGTGCGCAGCGCGTGGGCGCAGGCGAGCGCGAGGCGGGAGCGATACGGCATCGCCCGATCGGTACCGCACCTTCAGTCTCGGAGGGAGGCGCCGATCTGGAGGGGGATGTCGGCGAAGCGACGCATCCTGCTCATCGATCCCGAAGAGGTCTCGCGCGAGGCGCTCGCGGTGAGGCTCCGGACCCTCGGCTACGACGTGGCCACCGCGAACGACGGCGTGCAGGGCGCGCACGAGGCGCTCGAGCGGCCGCCGAGCGCGGTGATCGCGGACCTCGCGATGCCGAGCATCTCGGGCGCCCAGCTCTGTCGGCTGCTGAAGGCGGAGCCGGCGACCCAGGACGTCCCGGTGATCCTGCGGGGGGAGGAGGGGCACCGGAACCGCTTCTGGGCCGAGCAGACCGGCGCGCTCGCCTACGTGATCAAGGGGCGCATGGGCGACCTCGTCCGCGCCATGAACCGGGGCTTCG
This sequence comes from Myxococcota bacterium, assembly GCA_036149055.1. GTDB lineage: Bacteria > Myxococcota_A > Polyangia > Polyangiales > Sandaracinaceae > JAVJQK01. The sequence continues at coordinate 5,174 of JAYZQJ010000215.1, forward strand.
AGGGCGCGCCCGAGGAGGACGAGTTCTTCATGGCGCTCTCGTGCGACGTGAGCGTCCGGGACCGGATCGCGCAGTGCCTCGACGCGGCGCTCTTCGACTCGGTGATCGCGGCCGAGGTCCGCAAGCTCGCCGTCTGCGAGTGCTTCGACACGCTCTTCGATCTCTTCGCCCAGTTCGTCTCCCAGGTCACGACCTACCGCTGGCTCTCGGTGGTCACCGACGCGCCGGTGCGGGGCGGGGTGCACGCGCAGCCGGGGCAGTCGGCGCGCGCCCTCGAGGAGGCGATCGCGGCGCTCGGGGTGGCGCCCGAGACGCGCTTCACGCTGATCGAGGACGAGGACCCGTCCTGCGACGGGGAGGGCCCGCCGCCGCTGGTCCGGCCGATCACCTTCGGCGACACGCGCCTCGGGGCCATCGCGCTCGCGCCGCGGGCGGCTTCGGCGCGCGAGGACGCGGCGCTGCTCGAGATCTGCGCGCGCGAGCTCGGCGGCCCGCTGCGCACCGCGACCCTGGTCGAGGAGTCGCGCCGGCTCGCCACCGTCGACGCGCTGACCGGGCTGTTCAACCGCCGCGCGTTCGTCGACGCGGCGCGCCGGGAGCTCGCCCGGGCCCAGCGTCACCGCGACCCGCTCTCGGTGCTGCTCTTCGACATCGATCACTTCAAGAGCATCAACGACGGCCAGGGCCACGCCATGGGCGACCGGGTCCTGAAGTCGGTGGGTGACCTGCTCTCGTCGCTCGCGCGCGAGTCCGACGTCTGCGCGCGCTGGGGCGGCGAGGAGTTCGTCATCCTGCTGACCTCGACCGACCTCCCCGGCGGCGCGCAGGCGGCCGAGCGGGTGCGGGCCGCGATCGAGGCGATGCGGGTCGACAACGACCGGGGCGAGCGCATCCCGGTCACCGCGAGCTTCGGCGTGGCGACGCTCGAGCCGAACGAGGAGATGGACGCGCTCGTCGATCGCGCCGATCGCGCGATGTACCTCGCCAAGACCTCCGGCCGGAACCGCGTCGAGCTCGAGCTCGCTCACGAGAACGCCGCCGAGTAGGAGGCGCCTCAATCGACCCAGGCGATCGCCTCCCAGCGCGGGGGCGAGCTGTCTCGGCGCTCGCGGAGGAGGACGAGGATCGGGCCCTCGAGCTCGGCCCAGGCGAGGCGCTCGACCCGGACGACGCCGTCGTCCCACCAGGGCGCGAGGGCGCGCTCCACCCGGGCGCGTCGGACCACCCGTCGCGGTCGGCCGAGGAGGTGCACGGTGTCGCCACGCATCGGCGCCGGCGGATCGTGCACGCGCCAGGGATGCGACGGCCCGCGCAGCGGCTCGCCCTGCGTCCAGGCGGCGCGGGCCACCGGGCTGGCGTGCTCGACCCGGGTGGCGCGCGCCAGCGCCTCGTCGCCGAAGCGCCCCTCGAGGCGGGCCAGCGCCACCTCGCGCGCCGCCGGATCGCGCGCCGCCTCGCCGAAGAGATCTCCGGTGCGGTCGCCGAGGGGGGCGCGCTCGAGCGCGGTGATCGCGAAGCCGGTGAGGAGGTCGCGGGCGTCGCCGTCCCCGGTCGGATCGGGCTGGGCCTCGAGACGCGCGCGCACCAGCTCGAGGAGCGTGGAGGGGTCGCCGATGGGGTGGGCGGTGCGGATGGCGTGGGTCAGCGGCGCGCCCCGCTCCCGGTCGAGCCGGAGCCTCAGCGCCGTCACCCCCTCGCCGCGCCCGACCGGCGCGCGGAGGAGCCGGGCGAGCGCGGGGCGGAGGAGGAAGAGCAGGGGCTCGAGCTGGTCCAGCTCGTCGTCGAGGGCGAGCTCGACGTGCGGCGCGTCGTCCGCGCGAGGCGTCCAGGGGATGCGCGGATCCTCGCCGGTCGCGCGCCTCCGCGCCGCCGCCACCGCCGGGCCGAGCCGCACGCCGAGGGCGACCGGGTCGAGCCGCTTCAGGGCGCCGACGTCGCGCACGCCGAGGGTGCGCAGGGTGTCGATCGCCTCGGGGTCGAGCTCGAGCGCGTCGAGCGGGGCGCGGTCGAGCGCGGCCGGCGTCCCGTGGAGCGCGCCCTCCCGGGCGGCGGCGAAGGCGAGCGCGGCCCAGGCCCCCAGGCCCACCCGCGCCTCGCCCCACGGCGCGAGCGCGTCGGCCACCGCGCGGGCCCAGCGCTCCGGCGGCTCTCCGAGCGGCGACGGCTCGGCCCAGAACCGCGCGTCCCCGGCCGGCGCCACCCGGGGGGTCAGCGCGAGCAGCGCGGCGATGACCTCTCGGCGGGCCCGCGCGAGCGCGCCGGGGTCGAGGAGGCGGCTGTCGAGGGCGGCGCAGCGCGCGCGGGCGGCGGCGAGGGTCTGGCCGGGGCGCACCCCCGCGTCGGCCGCGCGCGCGTCGCACCAGCGGACGCGGGCGCCGGTGCCGCGGCCGGCGTGCACGGCCCTCGGCACCGCATCGTCCGCGGGGGCGTCGTCCGCGAGGGCATCGCCGCCGAGGGCATCGTCCGCGAAGGCAGGGTCAGCGCGCGCGGCGCGTGCGGCCGCCGCGCCCGGATGATGGGCGGCGATCGGGAGTGACGGGAGCAGGACGCAGGCGATCGGTGAGGACTTCGTTCGATCGCTCCGTGCTCGCTCGCTCGACATCACAGCTCACTTCCAGTCGTCGCTCGATCGGGACAGCTCCGGTCGGCCCGGTCACCCAGCGCACGCTCCCCGCCGCGAGGCGCACCCGGTGGCTCGGCGTCCACGGCGGCGCGTGCCCCGGCCACTGCGTCAGCACCACCCGGGCGGCGTGGGTCCTCGCCAGGCGCTGCACCCGGAGCCCGACCCCCGGCGGCGCGGGCGGAGGCTCGAGCAGGACCGCGAGCCCGAACGCGCCGGAGCGCAGCGCGATGTCGAGCGCCGGCCACACCTCCGCGCCTCCGATCCGGGCGACCCAGATGGGGGCTCGCGCCTCCTCCGGCTCGATCCACGCGTGGGGGAGGGCGGTGCGCGAGGGGTCCACGACGAAGACCGGCTCGGCGCGCTTGCTGACCTCCGCCGCCCAGCTCGCCGCGAGCGCGAGGCTCCCCGCGCCGGGGCTCCCCTCCACCGCCGCGCTCTCGCCCGGCCGCAGCCCGCCTCCGAGCGCCCGATCCACCGCGCTCCAGCCGCTCGGCATCGGCACCCCCTCGCGCCGCCGCCGGAGCTCCGGGTCGATCTCGGCGCCGAAGCGCTCGCGCAGGGCGGCGCGCAGGGACTCCAGGGCTCGGGCGGGCGCGGTCATGGGCTGAACAAGTGATCAGCATAGGCGCCGGTCTCCGATCGATCAACGGAGATCGTCGTCGACATCGAGGTTTGCTGGACGCGGGGTGGCTCCCGAGAAGAGAGCCCCCGAACGCGGCCGTTTTTGACATACTCCGCGCCATGCAGAGGGGAATCTGGGGCGTGGTGCTGGCGCTGGCGTTCGTCTTCGTGGCGAACGACGCGCTGGCGCAGCGAAGAGGGGGGAGCTTCGGCGGCAGCCGGTTCGGCAGCCGGAGCCGCAGCTCCAGCACGGGCTCGCGCAGCACGGGCTCCCGGAGCTATGGCTCTCGGAGCACGGGCTCGCGCAGCTACGGCACGACCACGCCGAGCTACGGCTCGGGCACCCGCTCCACGCCCAGCGGGACGACGACCACCACCCCGACCTACGGCGGGGGCTCGCGGGGCACGACCACCACCGGGAGCTACGGGACGCGCTCGCGACCCCGGGCGTCCCGTCGGGGCGGCGGCTGCGGCTGGGGCATGGGCGGCGGCCTCTGCTGCCTCCTCATCGTGGTCGGCGGCGTGGGCCTCCTGGTCGTCAGCCGGATGCGCAAGGGGGCGTCCGGTGGGGCGACGGGGGGCACCTACGCGGGGCCGGACGCGATGCACGTGCATCGCCTGAGCCTCGGCATCGACTGGCGCGCCCGGCGCGAGGTGCAGGGCACCCTGCAGCGGCTGGCGGAGACGGGGGACACGACCTCCGAGCAAGGCCTCGCCCACCTGCTTCGGGAGACCGTGCTCGCGCTGCGGCGCGCCGAGCTCTCCTGGCTCTACGTCTCGCAGGAGAGCCACGGCCCGATGTCGCCGCAGGACGCCGAGCAGCGCTTCCAGCAGTCGGCGACCAGCGCGCGCGCCGCCTACCAGACCGAGCTGGTCCGGGGAGCGGGCGGCGAGGTGCACACCCAGGACGCGCCCGAGATGCGCGCCAACCCCAACGAGGGGGAGGGCACGGTGGTCGTCCACCTCATCGTCGCCGCCGAGCGCCCCCTGCAGGGCCTGCAGGCGCCGGACGCCGATCAGATCCGCGCGGCGCTCGACAACCGGGCCGCCGTCACCGCCCAGCAGCTCGTGGCCCTCGAGGTCGTCTGGTCGCCGGCGGACGAGAACGATCGCATGAGCACGGCGGAGCTCGAGCAGTTCTACCCGGACATGCGGCTCATCGACCCGAACAGCATCGCGGGCCGGCTCTTCTGCACCTACTGCAAGGGCCCCTTCGCGATGGAGCTGCTCCAGTGCCCGCACTGCGGCGCGCCCGCCGAGGCGAGCCAGGACAACCGCACGCCCCCCGGCGCGTGAAGATGCGGCAAGTATTGCCGCAGCTTCCACGCGCGTGAGCGCGTGAGATGGGGTGGGAGCCCGAGCCGGCTTCGCCGGTCGGGCGGGAGGGGGCGCATGCCCCCTCCGGAAACTGAGCCGAAAAAAGACGATCGTGGGGTTCAGCGCCGGTTCAGGCGGCCGTTGCCTGCTTCGGTAGCCCGAGTCTCTCCCATGCCCCCCCTGCCTCCCACCGACGCGTCAGCGGCGCCGGCCGCGGCGACGTCCGCGTCCGTAGTGCGGGTGTGGGCGCGCCTCGCGGGCCAGGCAGCGGACGCCGGACGGGCGATGGTCGGTGTCCCAGACGAGCTCCGGCTCGTCGACCTCCTCGCCCGTGGCCCGGGCGATGCGGGGGCGGAAGAGCGGGACCGGGTCGCAGTGCTGGCCGCCGTGGACCAAGATGAAGTGGAGATGCGGCCCGCGCGCGAACCCCGTCTGCCCCACGCGGGCGATGACCTCCCCGCGCTCCACGACCTGACCCTCGACCACGAGGTTGCGACGGTTGTGGGCGTAGGCGGTCACCCAGCCGTTGGGGTGGACCAGGATCACGAGGTTGCCGTAGCCTCGGATGCCGCGCCCGGCGTAGGCCACCAGGCCTCGCTCCGCGGCGTGGATCTCGGTGGTCGGCGCCGCGCCGATGTCGACCGCGAGGTGATATCCGTCGGCGCCCGAGCCCCATCCGCGCAGATAATGACCGTCGTCCACCGGCATGCGCAGGGTCCCGTCCAGCTCCTCGGCGGCGCCCGCGGCCTCCACCCAGCGTGGATCGGCCGCGCCTTCGCGGAGCAGCCGCTGGCCGACGGGCGTCCCGCCGAGGCCGAGCGACTCGGCGCGCGCCTGGACCGCCTCGGCCTCGTCCTCTTCGAGCTCCGGGGGGATGTCGGGCACGACCGGCGCGTTGCCCTCGCGGAGCGAGGCGCGGAGCGCGGCGCCGCTCTGACCCGGTCGGGGCACCAGCAGCGTCTGTCCCTGTCGGATGTCTTCGGAGCGCAGGGCGTTGGCGGCGCGGATGTCGTCGACCGAGACCCGGAACCGCCGCGCGATGCGGCTGAGGGTGTCGCCGGCCCGCACCGTGTACCGGCGTCCCTGGCCGCGCGCCCTGCGCCAGCCGGAGCGGCCCGGGATCTGGAGCCGCTCGCCCGGGCGCACGACGGTGCCGCGCATCCGGTTGGCGCGCTGCAGCTCGGCGATCGTCACGTGATGGCGGCGCGCGATCGACGAGAGGGTGTCGCCCTCACGCACCACGTAGCCGCGCTGGGCCTCCGCCGTGAGGGGCAGGGCCGCGGGGGGCAGCAGCAGGGCCGCGCCGAGAAACGCCGCGGTGAGGATCGCCGTCGTCGGGCCGCGCATCGGCCTGACGCTGACGTCCGGATCGGGATCGCGCAACTCGCGGGCGCCTGGGCCGAGGGGAGGGGCGCATGAGCGATCTCCTGCTCCAGACGCTCCTCGAGTCGGGCCGCGAGCTGGTCCTGGTGCTCGATCCCGAGGGTGAGATCCGCGAGCTCTCGGAGAGCTTCGCGACCCTGCTCGGCCAGCCCCGGGAGGCGGTCCGCGGCCGCCCATTCGCCTGGATCCTCGACCCCGAGCGGCCGCCCCTCGAGGGGGTGGTCGAGCGCCTCCGCCGCCAGCGGGGGCAGCGGGCCGAGCTGTGCGTGAAGACGGCGCGGCCCGGCCTGCGCTGGGTGGAGCTCCGCGCGGCCCGCGTCGACGAGGAGGGCGTGGTGCTGCTCGGCCGCGACACCACGGGCGCCCGGGTCGCGCGCACCAGTCAGGTGCAGCTCGCCGCCCTCGCGCAGCAGCTCCCCGGCGTGCTCTGGACCACCGACCTCGGCTTGAAGGTCACCTCGGTCACCGGGGGCGGGCTGGCGGTCCGGAACCGCTCCGCCGAGAGCCTGCTCGGGACCACGCTCTACGAGTACGTCGGGAGCGAGGACCCCGAGGTCCCCCCGATCGCGGCCCACCTCCGGGCGCTCGAGGGGCACAGCGGCCACTACGAGTTCGAGCGCGACGGGCGCTCGTTCCACGCGCGGGTCGATCCGCTGCGCGCCCCCGACGGGACGGTGCACGGCACGGTGGGGCTCGCCCTCGAGGTCACCGAGTCGCGCAACCTGGAGGAGCGCCTCCGGCTCGCCCAGCGCGAGCAGACCCTCGGCCGGCTCGCCGGCTCGATGGCCAACGAGTTCAACAACCTCCTGACCATCATCGCCGCCCACGCGGCCCTGCTCGAGGATCAGCTGGCGACCCCCGCGGCGGCCGAGGACCTCGAGGCGGTGACCGAGGCGGCGAGCAAGGGGCGGCTCCTGACCTCGCGGCTCCTCTCGTTCACCGCGCGCCAGATCCAGAACCCCGAGCGGGTGCGCATCGACCGGCTCCTCGGCGACCTCGAGCCGATGCTCCGCGCGATCGTCGGGGAGCGGCGGCGCCTGGTGCTCGAGCTCGATCCCGGCGTGGGCTGGATCCGCATCGATCCGGCGCTGCTCGAGCAGGTGGTGCTGAACCTCGTCGACAACGCCCGGCAGGCCACCGAGGAGGGCGCGCGCATCGTCGTGCGCTCGAGCGTGCGGGTCGACGAGCGCCACCCCGGCGGCTGGGTCGAGATCCTGGTCCGCGACGACGGCGTCGGCATGTCCGAGATGGTGCGGAGCCGGGCCTGCGAGCCCTTCTTCACCACCAAGCCGCAGGGGCAGGGCAGCGGCCTCGGCCTCACGACCGCCCTCGCGGTGGTCTCGGAGGCGGGCGGCACGCTCGTGCTCGACAGCGCTCCGGGCGACGGCACCTCGGTGCGCATCCGGCTGCCCCGCTCCAAGGCGCCGAGCGGCAGCTTCGTGAAGCCCAAGGTCGGCAGCGCCATCACCGAGACGGTGCTGCTCGTCGAGGATCAGCTCGGGGTGCGCCGCGCGGCCCGCCGGATCCTGCGGCGCGCCGGCTACCAGGTGTTCGAGGCGGCCCACGCGGAGGACGCCCTCGCGCTCGCGACGGCCTACCCCGGCAAGCTCGACGTGCTGCTGACCGACGTGGTGATGCCGGGCATGAGCGGGCCGCAGCTCGCGGAGAAGCTGCTCGAGCAGCGCCCGGGGCTGCACGTGCTCTACATGTCCGGCTACGCCGAGGACGTCGACGAGGTGCGCGCCGCGCTCTCCCGCGGCCAGACGTTCCTGCCCAAGCCGTTCACGCCCGAGCAGCTCCTGACCCGGCTCCGCGAGGCGATGGGGGAGGGCGTGCGGGAGAGCGAGCGCCCGGACGATCTCGTCGACGAGGCGTGAGCGCCTCGCCCCGCGACCTCCCCGCTACCAGGGCCAGAGCCGCACGCTCGCCTGGGCCATCACGCCGACGCCCGGCGCGTTGATGCTCGAGCCGTGCGTTCGATAGGCGACGTCGAAGAGGTTCTCCCCCACCAGCGAGAGCAGGACCTGATCGCCGAAGCGCCACCCGGCGCGCACGTCCAGGGTGGCCCAGCCGGGCGTGCCCCCGAGGGGGATGCGCGCGTCGGCGGTGTCCTGGGGAGCGAGGCGATCCTGGGTCGCGGCCCAGCGCACCACCGCCGCCGCGTAGAAGCCGGTCTCGCGGTGCCGCCAACGCCCCTCCACCGCGCCGTGCAGTGGCGGCACGCGGGAGAGCGGCACCCGGGTCGGCCCGCTCGGATCCGGGCCCTCGCCCCACGCCCAGGTGACCGTCGCCCGCACCGTCACGTCCTCCGGAAGGATCAACGTGGCCGCGCCCTCCGCGCCGAAGAGGGTGCCGATCCCGCGAGCGTTGACGAGCTGCAGGTGCACGCGCGACGCCTGGCACTGCGGGGTGTTCGGCGGGCACGCCTCGGCGCCTCGCAGCGCGCGCTCGATGCCGTCGTCGATCAGCATCGCGAAGGCCCACGCGTCGAGCCGCAGCGCGGGGAAGCGGAGCCGGAGCCCGACGTCGAAGCTCGTGGTGCGCTCGGGGCGGAGGTCGGGGTTCTCGAACTGGAAGCCGGGGCCGGTCTGCTGGCGAGAGGTCAGGTCGTCGAGGTTGGGCGCGCGGAAGCCCTGGTCGACCGCGGCGAGCAGCGAGACCTCCCGGGCCAGCTCGACCTCGGCGCCGACCCGGCCGACGGCGAGCGGGAAGTCGTCCTGGACCCCGGCGGTGCCCGAGGCGGCGTCCTCGGGGGCGCGCACCCCGACCAGCCCGACCCGGCCGCCGCTGCGGATCGTCAGCCACCGGGTCGGCCTCAGCGCGAGGGTCAGCCAGGCGCCGAGGGTCACGTAGAGGGAGCGGTCGAGGTACTGACCCCGCGAGAGCGGCAGGGAGAGATCGAGATCGGTGAGCGTCTGGCTCGCCGAAGAGGACACGCGGTCGTCGTAGACGTCGAAGCCGTAGCGCAGCCGCAGCGACGCCTCCTCTCCGAGCCGGATGTTCGGCGTCGCCGCCGAGAGCGCGAGCCCGAGGGTGTCGACGTCGTCGCGCCAGTCGAAGCGGATCTGCGAGCGCGGCCGCACGTTCTCGCGGGCCTCGTGGTGGCGCTGGTAGCTGAGGGTCAGCGCGAGGTCGCGGATCGAGTCCCCGGCGTCGCCGCGCAGCGAGACGTAGGTCAGGGTGCGGAACTGCTCGCGCACCCGCAGGCACTCGTCGGAGGGCGCCTCCGGAGGGGGGCAACGATCGGTGCGGGGCGCGTTCGTCTGGCGGTATCCGTAGGCGGCGGCGACCACCCGCAGCCGCGGGGCGAGGCGGTGCACGAGGCGGCCGTCGAAGGTCAGCTCGGTGAAGCCGGTGCCGATCTGGGTGTGCCAGGCGTCGGGCGGCTGGCCGGCGAGCTCCTCGGTGAAGCGCGGCACGAGCGCGCGGGAGCCGTCGATCGGGGAGCCCACCAAGCCGCCGCCGCGGAGCAAGCTCGCCTCGCGGAAGGCCACGCCGCCGAGGAACGCCGTCCGGTCCCCGAGATCGGCGCCGAGCTCGGCCCGCCCGCCCCACTCGAGGTCGGCCGAGCGGAAGCGGGCGAAGAGGCGAGGCTCGAAGCGCACGCCGTCGAGGCCGGCGTCGGGATCGCGCTCGCGGGGGATGGCGAGGATCGCGCCGCCCAGCGCGTCGGGGCCCCAGCGGGTGGAGGCGCTCCCGCGGGTCACCTCGAGCCGGTCGAGGGTCAGCGAGTCGACGGTGAAGAAGTACTGGTTCGGGCCCTGGCGGTAGATCCCGGTGTTCAGGCGCACGCCGTCGAAGAGGTGGATGACCCGCTGGCCGGTGAGGCCGCGGACGTAGGGGCTGGCCTGGCCGTGCGCGGTCTGCTGCACGCTGACCCCGGGCACGTCGCGCAGCGCGTCGGGCGCCGACCGCGGCAGCCGCTCCTCCAGCTCCTCGTGCGTCACCGTCGCGTGGGGCCGGCCCTCGCTCGCCTCCTCCTCGTCGTCGCGATCCACCGTCGCGGTGACCCCGAGCTCCTGGGCGGCGGCGGGGCGCGCGAGCAGCACGAGGATGGACAACACGACGGCGCGGCGCATCGGCGTCGCATGGCAGCACGCGGTCAGGCGGCGCGCAACGCGTGGTTCGGGGGGCCGGCCCCTGATATCGTCGCCGCGTGCGCGCCTTCGCCCTGGTGACGATCCTGTCGCTCGTGTCCTCCCTCGCGTCCGCGCAGGCGGTCGACGACGACGCGCCGCTGGAGACGGAGACCGCCGACGTCGCGCCGACGCCGGTCTCCGGGGACGCCCGCGCGATCGCCTGGGCGCTCTTCGCCGGCGCGGTGGCGCTGACGGTGGGGGGCGCGATCACTCTCGCCGCCGGCGTCGACGACGTGAACACCATCGAGAACGCGGCCGACGGCTCGACCTGGGCGAGCGTCGAGGACGCCTACGCGCGCGGCCCGGTGCTCACCGGGATCGGCGCGGCGATCCTCGGCCTCGGCGTGGCGTCGCTCGGCGTCAGCGCGGCGCTGCTCGCCCACTTCGGCGCGGACGGCACCTGGATCGAGGCCCGGATCGGCCCCGGCTCCCTGACCCTGCGCGGCGTCTTCTGAGGACCCCGTTCTAGGGATCTTCGTTGCCGTCGAAGACCGGGGTGTTGCCCCGCACGACCTCGAAGCGGCGGGTGCCCGGGTCCCAGCGGACCTGCACGCCGAGGCTGCGGAGGCGCTCGCGGCGGTCGTCGACGTAGCGGCGATCGGACGCGGAGACCTCGACGTCCGGGTAGACGTCGGGGCGCACCGTGGCGCCGCAGGCCTCCTCGTGATCGCCGCACCAGGCCTCGAGGTCGGAGAGCACGGTCTCGGCGCGCTCGCGCTGTGAGGCCTCGAACTCGACCTCGCGGACGTCGGCGGCCGGGGCGCGCTCCGGCTCGGCCGGCCGCGACGCGGGGGTGCCCGCGCAGGCGGCGGCGACGAGCGCGAGGGGCAAGAGGCGTGTTCCGCTCACGGGGGCGAGATAGGCGCGCGATCGTGGAAGGCCAGCCGCGCTCCCGACGTACCAAGGGCCATGCGTCTGGTCAGCCCGCGCCCGCTCGGGCACTCTGCGGCGGTGAGGACCTGGGCGCATGGGGCCACGGACGTGGGGCGGCAGCGGCAGCTCAACGAGGATCACTTCCTCGTGGACGACGAGCTGGGGCTCTACCTCGTCTGTGACGGGATGGGTGGGCACGCGGCGGGCGACGTCGCCTCGCGGATGGCGGCGGAGACGGTGCGCGAGCACGTCCGGGCGCGGCGCGATCTGATCGAGGCCGCGCGGGCGGGGAAGCGCTCGCACGACGAGGCGGCGGCCATGATGCGCGACGCGATCCAGGCGGCGTCGGCCCGCGTGCATCAGATGGGCGTCGACGACCCGTCGCGCAAGGGCATGGGCACCACCTGCACCGCGCTCCTCGTGCTCGGCGGCAAGGGCGTGATGGGGCACGTCGGCGACAGCCGCCTGTACCTCCAGCGCCAGGGGCGGGTGTACCAGCTCAGCGAGGATCACACCTTCGTCCAGGAGGCGGTCCGGCGCGGCATGCTCACGCCCGAGCAGGCCAAGGACAACCCGCACCAGAACCTCGTGACGCGCGCGGTCGGGCCGAACCCGTCGGTGCTGGTCGACTCGCTGGTGTTCGACGTGTTGCCCGGCGACGCCCTGCTGCTCTGCTCCGACGGGCTGCACGGCTACTTCCACGACGGCGCCGAGCTCGGCCCGGTCCTCGGCCTCGAGTCGCTCGAGCAGGTGACCTCCGGGCTGATCGCGACCGCGAACGAGCGCGGCGGCGAGGACAACATCACCACGGTGGTCCTCCGGCTCAGCTCGGAGCCGCCGCAGGCGAACGACGAGGCGCGGCGCGCGAGCCGGGTGACGGCGGAGCTCGAGGCGCTCGGGCACATCGTGCTCTTCAGCGAGCTCGGCATGAAGGAGCTGCTCGAGGTGGCCAACGCCTTCGAGCACCGCGAGTACCGGACCGACGAGGTCGTGGTGCACGAGGGCGACGTCTCCGAGACGCTCTTCGTCATCGTGACCGGGGCGGCCAAGGTGACCCGGAACGGCACCGACATCGCGCTCCTGCGCTCGGGGCAGCACTTCGGCGAGATGGCGCTCCTCAGCCGCCGGCCGCGCTCGGCCACGGTGCGCACGCTCAAGGACTGCACGATGCTCACCCTCAGCCGCGACCGCTTCTACGAGATCATGAGCGGCGACTCGGTGATCGCGGCCAAGTTCCTCTGGCGGCTCGCCCAGACGCTCAGCCTGCGGCTCGACGACGTCTACCTGCTCCAGGAGAAGCTCGGCGCCGAGGCGGAGACCCGGGACACGGTGCAGTACGGCCTCTTCCCCAGCCCGTTCGACGGGCGGTGACCTGACTTTCTCCCGGGGGCGGGCTATGCCGGCTCCGGGGAAACGCATTGGCTGCGCTCGCACAAGCGCTGGTCGTCGGCTTCTACGTCGCGATGTTCCTGGCCCTCGTGTACTTCGTGCACAAGGTCCTCTGGTTCGTGAAGTTCCGCCGGCTCCAGGAAGGGCTGGTCGCCGACGCCGAGCGCAAGGTGCGCGAGGCGACGAGCGACGCCCTGAGCGCGTGGGATCGCAGCGCCCACTCCTCGTGGTCCAGCGCCGCCGAGGAGGTGGACGACGACGACCCGGTCGCCTACGCGCGCCGCCTCGAGGCGCGCCTGATGTCGATGGATCGCGTGCTCATGGAGCGCGACGGCACGGTGCGCGAGTGGTTCCTCGAGCGGCTCGGCGCGAGCCCGAGCGGAGAGACCCCCGACTCCCTCGCCGTCCTGACGATGCCGCGGGTCGAGGGCGCGCCCGAGGACGTGCTGCTCGAGGTCACCTTCCCGCGCATCAAGCGGCCGATGCCGCCCTCCGACGATCTCTACGTGCTCGAGGTGCGCTCGCGCTACGGCTTCTGGCGCCGCGCGCTCGCCTTCGTGCTCGGCGCCGCCGACGTGGTCTACAGCTCGAGCCACGTCGCGAAGATGAGCCAGAACGTGCAGGTCCCGGCGGGGGTCATCATCCGGCGGCTCTCGCTGGTGGTCGTGATCCTCGGCGCGATCGTGGTCGACATCGCCTTCTCGCTCCGCGCGCGGCTGATCGACCAGGTCGCCGACGCGATGGGGCCGCCCCCCTACTTCCTGGGCGAGGCGCTCGACCCGCACCTGCCCACGCTCATCGCGCTCGGCGGCTGGCTCGCGGTGTACGGCGCGATCTACTTCGGCCTCTACCTCTTCCTCCGGCGCCGCTCGCAGCGTTACCTCCGCCGCCTCGAGGTGATGCGCGCCCACCGCCAGGACGACCTCGACGCGATCTACGATCATCACGTCCGCGAGCTGATGGAGTGGGCCGGCGACTACGCGCGCACCCTCGACGGCGCGGTGGAGATCACCGCGCGACAGGCGCGGCTGCTCCTCGGTCGATCGGTCCGCCGGCTCCGCCGCCGCCTCGCCTCGGAGGAGCTGCTCGACGTGGGCGAGCGCATCGCGAGCCGCCTCTTCGCGCGCCTGCCCGAGTCGAGCTCGGGCCTTCAGGACGTGGCGACGCGGCACGAGCACACCTTCCGCCACGCGCTCTGGCCGCGCGTGTCGGAGATGGACTACCAGGTCGAGCTCGCCCGGACCCGCGCCGCCTGGCGCCGCGTCGAGGCCGGCCTCGCGGAGCTGCGCTCCGAGCGCCCCGACCCCGCCCTCGCGCACGGCCTCTGGCGTCAGCTCGCGGTCATCGCCCGCATGTTCCCCGGCGTCATCGAGGAGGCCACCCTCGAGGCGCTCGAGGCCGCCTTCGAGGACTCGATCCAGGAGATCGTCACCCGGACCGAGCAGGACCTCGCCGAGCTCGACCGTCGCCTCTCCGAGCTCGCGGAGGGCCTCGGCGAGCAGCTCGCCGTCTCCAGCTCGCTCCTCGAGACCCAGGTCGAGCTCGGCGAGCAGGCGATGGAGGCGGAGGTGGCCGAGCTCGCCGCGGAGCTGCTCGAGGTCCGCGAAGGCGCCCGCCTCGAGGCCATGGCCTTCGAGATCTGACGAGCGCCCCGTTCGGCGAGGTGATGCGGGAGCGAGCCCGCCTCCATCGGTCGTGGTGAGTTGCACTGCCGCTGTAGCGGCGTCGCGGCCGAGCTGCTATGGCGTTCGGATCGTGCTTCGCTCTCTCTGCATCGCCGCCTGCCTCCTCGCCTTCGTCCCCAGCGCTCGCGCGCAGCTGATCGTGGTCGATCCCGGTCACGGGGGGCGCGACCCCGGCGCGGTGGGGTGCATGAGCCTGGAGGAGGCGCCGACGGTGCTGGACGTCGCGCAGCGCACCCAGAGCATCCTCGAGGCCGAGGGGCTCCGGGTGGAGCTGACCCGGGAGGACGACCGCTTCATCGAGCTGTCGGCGCGGGCCGCGTTCGCGAACTCGATGGGCGCGGAGCTGTTCGTCTCGGTGCACTCCAACTCGAACGGCGGCACGCCCGCGAGCGGCACGGAGACCTTCATCGCCAACTCGGCCTCGGGGACCTCGGTGACCATGGGCGGCTACCTGCAGGAGGAGATGATCGCGGCCTGGGGGCTGCGCGACCGCGGCCTCAAGCGCGCCAACTTCACGGTGCTGACGAGCACCCGCATGCCGGCGGCGCTCAGCGAGATGGCGTTCACCAACCGCTGCGATCCGGACGCGGCGCTGCTCCGCTCTCCGTCGTCGCGCATGCAGATGGCCCAGGCGCACGCCAACGCGGTGCTGCGGACGCTGGATCGCGAGCCGGGCATGACGACGGGCACGCTCACCGGCGTGGTCTTCGAGGACGTCGGGGTCGGGCTCGAGGACACCACCCGCCGGCTCGGGGGCGCGTCGGTCGCGACCTCGGGCATGACGCAGACGAGCGCGCCCGACACCGGCGCGTGGTCGTTCGCGCTGCCGCCGGGCACCTACCGCGTGACCGCCTCGCTCGCCGGCTTCCGCGCCGCGGAGCGCGACTGCGACGTCACGCCGGGCGGCACCACCTGGTGCTCCATCGGCCTCGCGCGCGAGGCGGCGCCCCCGGCCGACGCCGGCCCGCCGCCCGTCGTCGACTCCGGCGTGGTCGCGCCGCCGGACGCCTCCTCGCCCCCGCCCGCCGACGCGGGGGACGTCGAGCGCCCGATGGCCGAGGGCGGCTGCGGCTGCCGCGTCGCCTCCCGTCCGTCCGGGCTCGGCGGGCTCGCCTTCGTAGCGCTCGCGCTCCTCGCGCTCGGTCGACGTCGACGTCGCTCGGGCCCTCGCGCGGGCGCGCCGTTTCTGATGGCGCTGGTCGCGCTCGCGGTGGGCTGCGGCACCCCGGCCACGCCCGAGGCCGCCCCGCTCGGTGAGGTCGCGCCCGCGGAGACCGTCTTGGGTCGGGAGGTCGCCGCGCCGCTTCTCACCCTCGGTCCCGCCCGCCCGGTGGCCGAGGGGCTGACCGCGCCCGTGCTCTCGCCCGACGGAACCTTGCTCGCGGTGTCGAACGAGCGGCGCGACGAGCTCCACCTGCTCGACCTCGAGCGCGGCACGATCGAGGCGGTCGCCCAGGGCCCGCGCGTCGGCTACCGCCCGGAGCTCGCCGGCCGGACCCTCCGCTACCGTCACGCTCAGCAGTCCCCGACCGCCGTGCCCCATCACGAGGTCGCGCTCCCCCGCGACGTCGGCGGCGAGGCGCGCCACGGCCTGCGCGTCCGGCTCGACGACGCGCACCACGTCTGGCTGCGTGCGCCCGGCGGCGAGGAGCGCCGGGTCTCGCCGGACGGAGATCGGTACCTCGAGCCGTCGATCTCGCCCGATGGTCGGCACGTCGTCTTCTGGGGCATGGCCACCGGCCTGTTCCTCCACCGGGTCGCGGACGGCGCCCTGGTGGAGCTCGGGGCGGGGAGTCACCCGCGCTTCTCGGCCGACGGCGCCTGGCTGGTGTTCGAGCGCACCGAGGACGACGGACACGTCATCGTGGCGAGCGATCTCCATGTGGTCGAGCTCGCGACCTACCGCGTCGCGCCCCTCACCCGGACCGAGGACCGCATCGAGCGCATGCCCTCGATGGCCGGCGGCCTCGTCGCCTTCGCCACCCCCGAAGGCGTCCTCGTCGCTCCGCTGCGTTGAGTGACGCCCGGCCGGCTGCTCGCTTCGTCTTGGGGGAAATTACTCTCGCAAAGCCGCGAAGCCGCAAAGGGGCTGGCGGGCCGCGGGGTGGAGGCTCGCCACCGCTCGGCATGCTGCTCGTTCTTCGAGGCTGCTTGGTCCTCAGTGGTTTCTCGCAGAGGCGCAGAGGCGCAGAGAAGGGGGGCGGCAGCACTCGCGGCCCCCACTCGCGGGAAGCGAGGAAGGTAGGAAGCGAGGAGCGAGCAGTGGGGGCACGCCACGGCGGCTCGCCCGGGCTCGGCTGGCACGCCGCCCCTCGGCACACCGGTCGGCGGCGTCGAATCCAGGGAGATGGGAGGGGGGAGGCGAGGAGAGATCAGCTGGTCGAGTTGCGACGCTACCCGCCGGCCAGCCCTCTCACCCACCGCACTCGCGGTCCCCCACTCGCGGGAAGCGAGGAAGGTCGGAAGCGAGGAGCGAGCAGATGGGGGCACGCCACGGCGGCTCGCCCGGGCTCGGCTGGCACGCCGGCCCTCGACACACCGGTCGGCCGCGCCGAGCTTCAGGGGAGATGGGAGGGGGGAGGCGAGGAGAGATCAGCTTGCCGAGCCGCGACTCCACCCGGCGACCCGCGGGCCGGCCCGCCATCCCCCCGCCCAGTCCAGCCCGTGTCGCGCAGCGACACTTCCTCCCGTCTCCCCCCTCCCCCTCTCCCCCATTTTGCCGTCCTCTCCTTCCTCGTTTCCGACCTTCCTCCCTTCCCCGGAGTAGGAGCGGCCGAGCCGAGCTCGGGCGGGGTGGAGGTACGCCGGGGCGTCTCCCGCGAGTGGCGGATGTCGTGGGAGGTCAGCGATCCCAGAGGGCGCACGCCTCGACGTCGGCGGCGGCCCCGGGCTCCACGGTGCGGTCGAGGCGGAGGTGGGTCTCGGCGGCGTCGAAGGTCGGCCAGTCGATCGAGGCGCCGCTCGCGAACCCCGTCCAGAGGCCGGACATCGCCTCGCTGAGCGCCCGGTCGTCGCCGGTGAAGCGGTCGCGGCCGATCATCGAGGGGTGGCCGAAGACGTACTGGATCTCGGCGGAGTGGAAGGCGCCGAGGTCGCGCTCGGTGGGGAGCTGGAAGCCGGCGTCGGGGTAGGTGAAGTGGTAGACGCGGGTCTCCACGCCGGCGTCGCGCAGCAGCAGGGCGGCGCGCCGCGAGGGGCAGGCGAGGGTGGCGTGGCCGATGACCGCGGCCGCCGCCGCGCCGGGGTCGGGGTAGTCGGCGAGCGGGTACTGGGCGAAGACGTCGTCGGCGGAGACGCCGCTCCGGGCGGCGATGCCGCGGACCACCTCGTCGTAGGCCGCCTCGTCGGCGACCTGGCCCGCCTGCTCGGCCAGCATCACGAAGAGGGTGCCCTCGTCGGCGTTCCACCCGATCACCGTCGGCACGTCGACGAAGGCGCCGGCCTCCACCCGGGCGCGGAAGTCGCCGGTCAGCACCCGGTCGTCGACGATCGGCCACCAGGCGCGCTCGGCCGCGACCTCTCCGAACGGATCGGCGCCGGCCCCGTCGGCGGCCGTGATGTCCTCGACGCTGGCCGCGCGCAGGCACTCGACGTCGGCGCAGGAGAGCGCGTCGCCGAAGGTCGCGCCCTTGGCCTCGGCCGCGGCGAGGGTGTCGAGCGCGCTGTCGCAGAGGCCGCTCTGGCTGATCGCGCGATGGAAGAGGCCCTCGCTCGCCGGGGAGATCAGGTGGGCGCAGACGCTGAGCCCGCCCGCGGACTCGCCGAAGATCGTCACGTCGCCCGGGTCGCCGCCGAACGCCGCGATGTTGTCCTGCACCCACTCGAGCGCCGCGCGCTGGTCCATGAGGCCGTAGTTGCCGCTCGCCCCCTGCTCCGCGGTCAGCGCCGGGTGGGCGAGGAACCCGTAGGGCCCGAGCCGGTAGTTCATGCTCACCACCACCACCCCGTGCTCCGCCGCCAGCCGATCGCCCGCCGTGCCCTCGTCGGTCTGCAGGCCCTCGCCGAAGAGGAAGGCGCCGCCGTGGATCCAGACCATCACCGGCGCGCCCTCGGGGCGCGGATCCGGGGTGTGCACGTTGAGGTAGAGGCAGTCCTCCTGGCTCGGCAGCTCCAGCCCGAGGGCCTCCTGCACGCAGCGCGGCGGGCGGCTCGTCGCGGCGCGGGGCTCGGTCCACGCGTCCGGCGGCTCGGGCGGGGCCCACCGCAGCGCGCCGACCGGAGGCTTCGCGTAGGGGACGCCGAGGAAGGCCTGGTGGCCGGGGCCGCGTCGCCCCTCGATCGGCCCGAGCGTCGTCTCCACCCGAGGGGCGTCGGGCGCGCGCGCGTCGACCGGCGGCGGCCCGGCGTCGTCGTCCGTGGGGAGGGGCTCTCCGTCACACGCGACGGCGCCGATCATGGCGAGAAGGAGCGAGAAGCGCGGAAGCGAACGCATGGACGGGAGCATAGCGCCACGGTCGTGCCGTGCGCTCCGGCGCCGGGTGGTGCATCGCGCCTCGTTCATTCCTGCAACGAGCCCGGTCGAGGCGGTCGGCACGCCCGATGCGTTGGATCGGGGCGGAGCATCACCATGAAAGCCCTCATTCGAACCCGCAGATATCTCATCGCCGGCTTGATCGCCCTGTCGCCGCTCGCGGCCATGGAGACGGTCGCCCAGGACGCCGAGCCCGAAGCCCGCGTGGTCCACCTGGAGAAGCAGCACACCCTCGCTCAGGCCGCTCATTGACCGCTCGCGCTGTCCGCTTGTTCAGTGGCCGGAGCGTGCTAGCTCATCGTCCCCCGGAGGATGATGACCCGCACCCGCAAGCGAAAGGCCCGGCAGAACGGCGCGAGCGAGCTCGACCGGATCGAGATCGTCGGCGCCCACGAGCACAACCTGTCGGTCGACGCCCTCGAGCTACCCAAGCGCGCGCTCGTGGTCTTCACCGGGGTGAGCGGCTCGGGGAAGTCGTCCCTGGCCTTCGACACCCTGTTCGCCGAAGGTCAGCGCCGCTACGTCGAGAGCCTCAGCGCGTACGCGCGGCAGTTCCTCGGACGCCTCGAGCGCCCCGACGTGGAGCGCCTCCGCGGCCTCTCGCCGACCATCGCCATCGAGCAGAAGAGCGCCTCGAGCAACCCGCGCTCGACCGTCGGCACCATCACCGAGATCTACGACTACCTCCGCGTGCTCTACGCGCGCGCCGGCGTCCAGCGCTGCCACCACTGCGGCAAGGTCGTCCGAGGCCAGAGCGCCGAGGAGGTCGCCCGCGAGGTGGCCTCGCTCCCCGAGGGCACCCGGCTGACCTTGCTCGCGCCGCTCGTGAAGCACCGCAAGGGCGAGTTCAAGGACGTCTTCGAGCGCCTCGCGGCCGGCGGCTTCGCGCGGGTCCGGGTCGACGGAGAGGTGCACCGGCTCGACGAGGTCCCCGCGCTCGACAAGCGCAAGAAGCACGACGTCGAGGTCGTGGTCGACCGGGTCGTGGTGCGGGCCGACGACCGCGCGCGCCTGACCGAGAGCGTCGAGCTCGCGCTCCGCGAGGGGCAGGGAGAGGCGCTCGCGCAGATCGAGGGCGGGGAGCTGCTGGCGTTCAGCGAGCACCGCACCTGCTGCGGTCACTCGTTCCCCGAGCTGAGCCCGCAGAGCTTCTCGTTCAACAGCCCGCTCGGCATGTGCGCGGCCTGCAACGGGCTCGGCACCATCAACGCGATCGACCCCGACCTGGTCATCGCCGACCGCAAGCTCAGCATCCGTGAGGGCGCGATCGCGCCGTGGGCCAACTCGATGGAGCGGGGGGAGGGCTGGCGCTACCGCATCGTGAAGGCGATGAGCGAGGCCTGCGACGTCGACCTGGACGTCCCCTTCGAGAAGCTGCCGAAGAAGAAGCAGAAGCTCGTGCTCTTCGGCATCGAGGAGCGCATCGACGTCTCCTGGGAGAACGATCGCACCGGCAGCCGCGGCAACTTCGCGGTGAAGTTCGAGGGGGTGCTCAACCTGCTCGAGCGGCGCATGAAGGACACCACCAGCGACCGGATGCGCGAGCAGTACCTGAAGTACTTCTCGGAGCAGAAGTGCAAGCAGTGTCGCGGCCGGCGCCTCCGCGCCGAGAGCCTCGCCGTCGACCTGGCCGGCCAGGGCATCGCGGACGTCGGCGGCATGACGGTCGCGGACGCGGCGGCGCACTTCGACGGCATCGAGCTCCAGGGCAACGCGGCCAAGATCGCCAGCGGCGTGCTGCGCGAGGTCCGGAGCCGCCTCCGCTTCCTGCTCGACGTCGGGCTCGACTACCTGACCCTCGATCGCTCCGGGCCGACGCTCAGCGGCGGCGAGGCCCAGCGCATCCGGCTCGCGAGCCAGCTCGGCAGCGAGCTGAGCGGCGTGATGTACGTGCTCGACGAGCCGAGCATCGGCCTCCACCAGCGCGACAACCAGCGGCTGATCGCGACCCTCGAGGGCCTCCGCGACCTCGGCAACACCGTGATCGTGGTCGAGCACGACGAGGAGACCATCCGCAAGGCGGACCACGTGGTCGACTTCGGGCCCGGCGCCGGTCAGCGCGGCGGCGAGGTGATGTTCAGCGGCACGCCCAAGCAGCTGCTGCGCAGCAAGCGCTCGATCACCGGCCAGTACCTCTCGGGCAAGCGCCGCATCGAGATCCCGGACCGGCGCCGCGCGCCGGAGGGCTGGATCACCGTGCGCGGCGCCCGCGAGAACAACCTGCGCGGCGTGGACGTGGCGCTCCCGCTCGGGTGCCTGGCGGCGGTGACGGGGGTCAGCGGCGCCGGCAAGAGCTCGCTGGTCAACGGCATCCTGCTCCCGTCGCTCTCGCGCACCCTGCACCACGGCAGCGATCGGGTCGGGGCGCACGACGGCATCGACGGGCTCGAGGCGCTCGACAAGGTCATCGCCATCGACCAGAAGCCGATCGGCCGGACCCCGCGCAGCAACCCGGGCACCTACACCAAGGCGTTCGACGAGATCCGGAGCATCTTCGCGCAGCTGCCCGAGGCGCGCGCGCGCGGCTGGAGCCCCGGCCGCTTCAGCTTCAACGTCAAGGGCGGTCGCTGCGAGGCGTGCAGCGGCGACGGCGTCGTGCGCGTCGAGATGCACTTCCTCAGCGACGTCTACGTCCCGTGCGAGGTCTGTCAGGGGCGCCGCTACAACGCCCAGACCCTCGCGGTCCGTTACAAGGGCAAGAACATCGCCGACGTGCTCGAGACGAGCGTCGACGAGTGCGCGGAGCTCTTCTCGAGCTACCCGCGCCTCAGCCGGGTGCTCGAGACCCTGGTCGACGTCGGGCTCGGCTACATCCACGTCGGCCAGCCCGCGCCGACGATGAGCGGCGGCGAGGCCCAGCGCGTGAAGCTCAGCCGCGAGCTCGGCAAGAAGCAGACCGGCCGCACCCTCTACGTGCTCGACGAGCCGACGACCGGCCTGCACTTCGAGGACATCCGCAAGCTGCTCGCGGTGCTGCAGCGGCTCGTGGACGGCGGCAACACGGTGGTGGTGATCGAGCACAACCTCGACGTCATCAAGTGCGCCGACTGGGTCGTCGATCTGGGCCCCGAGGGCGGCGCCGGCGGGGGCCGCGTGGTCGCGAAGGGCACCCCCGAGAAGGTCGCGAAGTCCAAGCGCTCCCACACGGGTCGCTTCCTCCGCGATCTCCTGTGACCTCGCTTGTGACCTGGTCATGCCCCGGCGCGGGTGCTACCTGCGATCTCGGTGGGCACCGCGGCGATTCTCCTGACGGTCTACGTCTGCCTCGCGCTCGGCACGAGCTTCGTGTGCTCGGTGCTGGAGGCGGCGCTCCTCTCCACTCGCGAGGTGACGCTCACGCGCCGCGTCGACGAGGGGGACGCGGGGGCGAAGCGCCTCCTCGACATCAAGCGTGATCGCATCGACGACGCGATCAGCGCGATCCTCACCCTGAACACCATCGCCCACACCGTCGGCTCGACCATGGCCGGCGCGCAGGCCGCGATCGTGTTCGGCGACCAGTGGGTCGGCGTCTTCAGCGGCGTGCTGACCTTCCTGGTGCTGGTGGTGACCGAGATCATCCCGAAGACGCTGGGCACGGTCTACGCGGAGCGCCTGATCGGCTTCGTCGGCACGACCATCTCGTTCCTGATGCTCGCGCTGAAGCCGGTGCTCTTCTTCACCCGGCTGCTGACCGGCCTCTTCACCAAGCAGGGCCACGAGACGCGGGTCTCGCGGCGCGAGGTGGCGGCGCTCATCGGCATGGCCCGCCGGCAGGGCTCGATCCGGGAGGACCTCACGCTGGCCCTCGGCAACCTGCTGCGCTTCGACGAGGTCCGGGTCTCGGACATCATGACGCCGCGCACGGTGACCTGGATGCTCCCGGCCGACGCGACCATCGACGATCTGCTCGGCGAGCGGGAGCACCAGATCTTCAGCCGGCTGCCGCTCTTCGAGGGCGAGCGGGACCACGTGAAGGGCTACGTGCTCGTCCGCGAGGTGCTGTCCCACGCCGCCCGCACCGGCGACAAGAGCGGGCCGCTCTCCGACCACATGCGCCCGATCAAGATGGTCCCCGAGACCATCAACGTCTCCCGCCTCCTCGAGCAGCTGCTCGAGTGGCAGGAGCACGCCGCGGTGGTGGTCGACGAGTTCGGCGGCATGGAGGGCCTGGTCACCCTCGAGGACGTGCTCGAGACGCTGCTCGGCAAGGAGATCCTCGACGAGCTCGACACGGTGGCCGACCTCCGCCAGCTCGCGGTGGAGCTCCGGGACCGCCGCATGATGCGGCGCACCGGCGAGTTCGAAGAGGGGACCTGATCAGGTGCCGCGGCGGCCGTGGCCGCCCTGATCGGCGCACGCGCCGCCGTCGCTGTCGGTGATGCCGCTGCCGTAGACGCCGTAGTTCGCCGGATCGCTGCACTGCCCGGCGTCGGAGTCGGTCACCCCCGTCGGCCCGCGCCCGTAGCCCGCCGCGTCGGCGCGGTAGCCCGCGTCCTGGTCGGTCATGCCGCCGACCGTGGTCGGCTCGGAGTCGACGTAGACGGTGCCGCACCCGCTCGCGATCGCCGCGGTGGC
Source organism: Myxococcota bacterium (assembly GCA_036149055.1). Taxonomy (GTDB): domain Bacteria; phylum Myxococcota_A; class Polyangia; order Polyangiales; family Sandaracinaceae; genus JAVJQK01. The sequence goes on from JAYZQJ010000215.1 coordinate 28,232, forward strand.
GGCTCCGGCCCCCAGCACCCCGAAGAGTTTCCGCCGTCCGACCTTGCGCGGCCCGACCTCGAAGTCCTCGTCGCGCAGGCTGCGCTCGGGTGCCTTTTCGTCCTTCCCGTCCTCCATCGCCTCACCTCCCGCGCCGATCGTATCCGAGTCAGCGGGAGGCGAAAATACCGATCTGGACGGACGCAGGAAGAGCGTCTCCGGGTGTGGACGAAGGGACCAAACCGTGTGCAATCGTTCCCGCTTCGTCACCTCGGCTGGTAAGCTGCGCGAATCGTGCGGCGATTCACGATCGAGTTCGGTGACCACGAAGTCCTGCTCACCCCCGGCCACTGGCGCATCGGGCGAGACCCGGCCTGCGAGCTCCGTATCGACGACGAGTCGGTGAGCCGCCGGCACGCGAGCCTCCGCGTCTCCGAGATGGCGGTGGAGCTGACCGACCACGGGAGCCGGAACGGCGTCCGGGTGAACGGCCAGCGGGTCTACGGCTCCGTGCAGCTCGCCCCGGGCGACACGCTCGACGTCGGCCCGCGCAAGCTGACGCTCCGGGAGCAGGGGCCGGCGGACTCCATCGACAAGGTCACCCGCCCGATGCCCAAGATCCCGCGGGAGGGGAGCGACAGCCTGGCGCTGCTCAGCCCCCGCGAGCGTGAGGTCTTCGAGCGGCTGGCCCGCGGCCAGACCCAGCGCGAGGTCGCGGAGGAGCTCGGCCTGAGCGTCAAGACGGTCGAGACCTACCGGGCCCGCATCGGCGACAAGCTCGGCCTCAAGACCCGCGCCGATCTGGTGCAGTTCGCGCTCGAGTCCGGCGTGCTGCGTCCTTGACTTCGACCGAGCCAGGTCCTCGACCGACGGCGAGGCTCAGGTGCGGTGGCCGCGCTCGTGGATGGCGCGGACCTCGTCGAGGGTGGCCGCGTCCGAGGCGGTCTTGTCCTCGCGGTAGCGCTTCACCCGGGCGAACCGGAGCGCGAGGCCGCCCGGGTACTGCGGGCTCTCCATCACGTCGCTGAAGGCGATCTCCACCACCAGCTCCGGCTTCACGTGCACGACGTGGCCTTCGCGGCCGATGGAGAGGGCGCCGAGCTTCTCGGTCTGCCACGCGAGCATCGCGTCGGTCATGCCCTTGAAGGTCTTTCCGAGCATCACGAAGCCGCCGCCCTCCGGATCGCGGGCCGCGAGGTGGAGGTTGCTGAGCCACCCGCTCCGGCGGCCGGAGCCCTGCTCCACCGCGATGATCACGAGGTCGAGGGTGTGGCTGGGCTTGAGCTTGAGCCAGGAGAAGCCCCGGCTGCCGGCCGCGTAGGGGTCCTCGAGGCTCTTGGCCATCAGGCCCTCGTGGCCGTGGCCGATCGCGTCGTCGAAGAACGCCTCCGCCTCCTCGACGTCGGCGGTCAGGATGCGGCGCACCCGGTGGGGCGGGGCGATGGCGGCGTCGAGCGCCTCGATGCGCGCGCGGGCCGGCAGATCGAGCACCGTCTCGCCGTCCACGTGGAGCGCGTCGAAGTAGAGGTGGCTGAGCGGCAGCTTGCCGCGCATCTGGGCCACGTTCGACTTGCGCCCGAAGCGGCGCATCGTGGTCTGGAACGGGTGCGGTGAGCCGTCGGGGCGCAGGGCGATCGCCTCGCCGTCGAGGATCAGCGAGCGGGCCGGGAAGGCGCGCGCCGCCTCGACGATCTCGGGCACGCGGTCGGTGACCTCGTGCAGCCGGCGGCTGTAGACGCGGACCTCGTCGCCGTCCTTGTGCACCTGGACCCGGGCGCCGTCGAGCTTGAGCTCGAACGCCGCCTCGCCGAGCCGGGCCATCGCCGCCTCCACGTCGTCGGCCGGTGACGCGAGCATCGGGAGCACCGGGCGGAAGAGGGTCAGCTCGAAGCGGGAGAGCGACGCCTCGCCTTCGAGCAGCGCCGCGGTGGCCACGTCCGGGACCGAGCCGGCCAGCATCCCGGCGCGCCGCACCTTGGCGGCGTCGATGCCGGTGGCCTCGCTCACCGCCTCCACCATCACCCCGACCAGCGCGCCCTGCCGCAGCTCGCCGAGCACGAGGTGCGTCAGGAACCGTCGCTCCTCTTCGGTCGCGCGGGCGAACATCGCCCCGAGCAGGTCCTTGCGGCGCTGCGTCGAGCCCGCGCCGGAGACCCCGGCGAGCTCGCCGAACCGGCGATGGGTCTCGAGCAGCTCCAGCGAAGGCGCGGCGGCCGGCTCGCCGGGCGCGAGGTCCCGGAAGATCGCCCAGCCCAGCCCGATGCGCCCCTGGGGCAGCCGCCCCGAGAGGTACGACACGCCGACGGGGACCTCCTCGGGGGACATCGCCCGGAGCGTCGCCGCGAGGCGGGCCTGCTTCGCCTTGCGAGAGCGGGTCGCGCCCACGTCCCGCGAGGTCTCGACGATGTCGGAGAGCCGCACGATCTCAGCTTCGGGTCAGACGCGGGCGGTCACCACCCCGGCGCGCACGCGCAGGGTGAGCGGGCCGCCGCCGAAGTAGGTGTCCAGGTGTTGCTCGACCTGCCGGAGCCGCTCCGCCCCGTCGGCGTCGAAGCCGGCGATCCAGCGCCACTCCGGCACCGCGATGAGCCGGAGCGCGGGATCGCTCATGAGCTGCGCGGCGCCGTCGAAGGGCAGGTGGAAGTCCTCGGTCTCGACCTGCACGTCGGTGAAGCCCGCGCTCTCGACGATCGCGCGCAGGGTGGAGGGCGCCGGGTAACGCACCGCGATCCGGTCGACCCGGCCGGCGATGTCGTCCTCACCGCGCTTCAGCGCGATCTCGCGGAACATGTCGAGCACCTCCTCGAAGGTGCCCTCGAGCGCCTGGGTGAGGATGAGCGCGCCGCCGCGCACCAGCACCCGCCGCATCTCGCTCAGCGCGCGCTCCGGCTGCAGGAGGGACGAGAGCGTGAGGTTGCCGACCGCGAGATCGAAGACCTCGTCGCCGAAGCTCAGCTGCTCGGCCGCCTCGGTCTTGAAGAAGATGCGCCGGCCGGTCTCGCCGAGCGCGCGCCGGCGGGCGAGGTCGATGAGGGAGGGGTCCGGGTCGACCGCGATCACGCGGCCGCCGTCGCCGAGGCGCCGCATCACCTCGAGCGCCGGGTAGCCGGAGCCGCAGCCGACGTCGAGGACCTGGAGGCGCGCGCCGGCCGGGACGTGCCGGAGGAGCAGCCGGCCGAAGAGGGTCGAGTAGCGCGGGACGACGTGCGCGTCGTAGACGGCGGCGTCCTCCTGGGACAGCGGCGCGGGGAGCCGCTGGGAGCTCTTGCGCTGCGGCCGGCTCACGGCTCGCTTCCGAGCTCCTCCAGCGCGGCGGCCGCGAGCTCTCCGATCGTCGTGGGCGCCTCGTCGACGTCCTCCAGGGTGGCCTCGCGCTCATCGTCGAGCAGCGGGCGGAGGTGATCGGCCGCCGACGGATCGCCGAAGCCGGCGAGCGCCTCGATGGTGGCCGCGACGACCTGCGGCTGCGGGTGCGCGAGGAAGCGCGCGAGCAGCGGGATCGGGTCGGGGTCGCGGACCTCGGTGAGCACGAAGGGCAGCTCGGTCATGCCCTCGCCCTCGTGCTGCGCGTCGAGGCGGCGCTCGATGGCCCGGGCGACCTCCTTGAAGCGCTCGTAGGCGACGTCGAGCAGGGCCTCGCCCGCGTTGGTGCGGATCTGGGGATCGGGGTGGTCGAGGATCGAGAGCAGCGCGTCGGCCATCTCCGGGCCCGGCACCTGCGCGCAGAGATCGGTGAGGGCGCGGAGGCGCAGCTCGGACTCGTCCGGATCGTGATGATCGAGCGCCTCCTCGACCGCGTCGGTCAGCAGGGGGACGAGGCTCGACGGGTCCCCGTCGAGCAGGGCGTACTCGGCCTCGCGGGCCTCGCGGGAGGCGTCGAAGAGGCGGCTCAGGTGGGCTCGGGCAGTCATGCGAGGCGAGCCTACGTCGCCCGGCGGTGCTTCGGAAGGGGCGCCGCGCGAGGCCGAAAGATGCTACGTTCTCCGCTCCGAATGACGGACCCCGACGGCCCGAAGACCCAGAGCAATTTCCGCGGGACCCAGGTGACCGACGACGGCACCGGCCCGAAGATGCTCGAGCACAGCCACCGCATCCTGGTGGTGAAGGGGCCCGACCGCGGCCTCGAGGTCGAGATCCAGGCCACCAAGCTCACCATCGGCAGCTCGGGCAGCAACGACCTCGTGCTGAGCGACACCACCGTGAGCCGACGCCACGCGCTCCTCGCGGTCGAGGGTGATCGCTACGTGCTCCGCGATCTGGACTCGACCAACGGCACCGTGGTCGACGGCACGCCGGTGAAGGAGGCCTACCTCGCGCCCGGCGCCCGCGTGACCTTCGGGGACACGGAGATCCTGTTCCAGCCGCGCAAGAAGTGGGAGCGCATCGACGTGCGCGACGCCGATCACTTCGGCGCCCTCTACGGCACGACGGACGCGATGCGATCGGTCTTCGCGCTCCTCGCCAAGCTCTCGCCGACCGACCTCGGCTGCATCCTCGTGGGCGAGACCGGCACCGGCAAGGAGCTGGCGGCCCGCGCCATCCACGACAACTCCGCCCGGGCGAGCGAGCCCTTCATCATCGTGGACTGCGGCGCGATCAGCGAGAACCTGATCGAGTCGGAGCTCTTCGGTCACGAGCGCGGCGCGTTCACCGGCGCCGACCGGCAGCGCACCGGCGCGTTCGAGGCGGCCGACGGGGGCACCGTGTTCCTCGACGAGATCGGCGAGCTGCCCCTCGAGCTGCAGCCGAAGCTGCTGCGGGTGCTCGAGCGCAAGGAGGTCAAGCGCCTCGGCTCCACCAAGCTGCAGGAGATCGACGTGCGCGTGGTCGCGGCCACCCACCGCGATCTCCCGGCGATGGTGAAGGAGGGGAGCTTCCGGGAGGACCTCTACTACCGCCTCGCCGAGGTGGTGGTGGAGCTGCCGCCGCTGCGGGATCGCATGGGGGACGTCCCGGTGATCGCCCAGCGCATCCTCTCGCAGGTCGCCGGCGACGGACCGGTGCCGGACCTGTCGGAGGACGCCGTCGCCTCGCTGTCGCGTCGGGCCTGGCCGGGCAACGTGCGCGAGCTGCGCAACGTGCTGAAGCGCGCGGTGGTGCTCGCCCAGGGGCCGGTGCTGACCGCGAAGGACCTCTCGCTCGACGCGGGCGGGCCGCTCAAGAACCCCAGCCTCGGGGTCGCCCCGCCGCCGAGCGCCGACGGCGCCGCGCCGATCGAGGTGGCCGACGATCTCCCCATCAAGGAGGCGCGCGATCGCTGGGTCGCGCCGATGGAGCGCGAGTACCTCGTGCGCATCGTGAAGCGCTGCGGCGGCGACCTCGACAAGGCGGCCGAGGAGGCGGGCATCCACCGCAAGAGCCTCGAGCGGCTCCTCCGGCAGCACGGCCTCAAGGCGGCCGACTTCCGCGAGTAGGCGGCTTGTCTGCCCGGCGAGATCCCGTAGGGTCTGCGCCATGCCGACCAAGCCCTTCGAGCCCCGCGGCGTCTGGCCCGCGCTCGCCACCCCCTTCACCGACGACGGCGAGATCGATCTCGACCGCTACCGCCGCCTGATCGAGTTCGTCGTCGACCAGGGCGTCACCGGCGTCGTGCCCTGCGGCACCACCGGCGAGTCCCCGACTCTATCGTGGCAGGAGCACGAGGATCTGGTCGGGGCCGCGATCGACACCGTGGACGGCGCGGTCGGCGTGCTGGCGGGGACCGGCTCGAACAACACCCAGGAGGCGATCCGCGGCACCGAGGACGCCTACCGCCGGGGCGCCAGCGCCGCGCTCCTCGTCGACTGCTACTACAACGGCCCGAGCAGCCTGGAGCTCCGCACCGAGTACTACGAGCGCGTGCTCAAGGCGGTGCCCGAGATCCCGCTCGTCCCCTACGTCATCCCCGGCCGGACCGGCTGCGCGCTCGGCGCCGAGGACCTCGCGATGCTGCACCAGAGCGCGCCCGAGCGGGTCCCGGCGGTGAAGCAGGCGACCGGCGACCTCGACCGCATGCGCCGCGACCGCGAGCTCGCCGGGCCGGGCCTCGCGATCATGAGCGGGGACGACGACATGACCCTGCACATGATGAACGATCCGGCGATCGCCGCGTCGGGCGTCATCAGCGTGATGGGCAACCTCGTGCCCAAGGCGCTCAGCGAGATGGTCGCGGCCCGGGCCGACGGCGACGTCGCGCGGGCCGGCGAGATCGCCGCCCAGATCGGCCCGCTCCTGAAGTGCGTCGGCGTGAAGGCGCACGCGGTGCGCGAGCTGCCCGACGGCCGCAAGCTCCAGGTGGTCGACGGCTTCCGCAACCCGCTGCCGCTCAAGACCATGATGGCTGGCCTCGGCGTGATCGGCCGCTACGGCCGTCGCCCGCTCGGTCAGATGAGCGCCCCCGCGGTCGAGGTCGTGCGCGGCGCGGTCCGCGCGGTCTGGGAGGCGGCCCCCGAGTGGCTCCGCCCGATCGAGGACGCCTTCGACGTGCGCATCGCGAAGCGCCTCGAGGACGACGCCGCCTGGCGGTGATCGAGAGGTGGCAAACGGCGCCGGGGCAGTCCAAGCCCGCTACCGCGCGACCGACTGACCCGAGACGACGGCAGGAGACGAGCCAGCGAAGTCGCCGCACGCGCCACGCACAAGTCGTTCGATCCCGCGGCAGCGGGCGGCCAGCTCGCGCGCGACCGCTTACAGTGGGCGCGTGACCCGCACGCTCACTTCCTTCGCGGTCGCCTGTCTCGCGGCCGCGCTGCTCACCGGCTGCTACGAGTCGCACCCCGGCACCGCGACGCCCGTCGACCCGACCGACGACGGGGGCATCCCCATGCCGCCGCCGCCTCCGCCGCCTCCTCCGCCCCCTGCGGGCGATGGGACGTTCGTGGTGTCGTCGCTGCGGCTGCCCGCGCCGACGGGAGGCCGCGCGCCGGGCGTGGACCTGGACGGGATCGACTCCCGCGAGGGGAGCGTCGACCCGAGCGCGACCTGCGAGGAGTTCGTCCCGGACTTCACCTCGCTCCATGGCGGCGAGCCCGGCGTCGACAACGCCTGGGTGGAGCTGGCGCCGACCTTCGAGTCGCTGATCGGCGCCAGCTACGACGAGCTGCTCGCCGAGCGCATCGCGGCCGGAGACCTCCTGCTCGGGGTCCGGCTCGAGGGCGCGGACGCGTCGCTCGTCGCGCTGAGCCCCACCGGACCCCTGCGGCTCGACGGAGACGGACGGCCTGTCGCGGGGCAGCGCTTCGAGGTGGTGGAGGTGCTCGCGGGCGGCGTCCGGAGCCCGGCTGGAGATCGGGAGCGGGTGACGCTCGAGGGGCCGCTCCGTCTCCCGGGCGTGGACATGTTCCTGCCGCTGCTGCCGATCGCCCAGCTGAGCCGGGCGCAGCTCGAGTACCGGGTCGCTCCGGTCGGCCTGCTCGAGGGCGAGCTGGGCGGCGTCGTCGACGTGGAGCTGGCGGTGGCCCTGATCGCGAGCTTCATGCCGGGCATCGAGGACACGGTGCGCTCGATCCTGGAGAGCGTGGCGGACATCGACCCGGGGCCCGAGCCGCAGGTCTGCGAAGGCCTCTCGATCGGCATGGCCTTCGACGCGGTCCCCGCCGAGCTCGAGTGACGGAAACGAAGAAGGCGACGACCCGAGAGGGGCCGTCGCCTTCGCCGGTTCGAGGCGCTGGCCTCAGGGGTGACGCGAGCGGAGCTCGGTCACGTGCAGGGTGCCGCGCACGTTGGTGTTGGCGCGGTAGCTGCCGATCCAGATGTCGTACTGGCCGCTCGGCGGGTTGTTGATGTCGACGGTCGGGTTGAGGCCGCCGAAGCTGTCGTCGTTGCAGTGCCAGTTGCCCGACGCGTCGTTGATCACGAGGGTCGTGTCGCCGCTGCCGTTGGGCGTGAAGTAGAACCGCAGGAAGCTCGCGGCGTTGTTGTAGTCGAGGATGTAGTCCGGCTGCGCCGTCGCGAAGCCACGGCAGCCCGGCGACAGGCTGAGGCTGCTGACGTTGATGCTGCCGCCCGAAGTGATGGTCGTCGTCCACGGGTCGGGCATGAAGCCCCCCGAGAGCGCCGTCCGCCCGAAGTTGCTCGAGCTCCCGCCGATGACCAGCCGCGCCTGGGCGACCACATCTCCGCCGAAGGCCGCGAAGCCCAGGGTCAGTGCGGCCAGGATGACCGCGAAGAGTCCACGCTTACCAATTGCTCGCATCCGGTTTTTCCTCCCGTTGGGAGTCGGACGGATACGGCAGCCCGCCATTCAATGAAAGGGCAGAAATTTCCACTTCAGGAAATCACTCGCCTTTTCGCAGGTTTCGCGCCTCGGAGATCATCTCCTCCACCCGATCGAGCGAGTCGCCCGGATCGTCCGGGTCGAAGCGCCGCACGAGCTTCATGTCCGGGGTGAGCTTCCAGGGGCTCCGGGGCTGGGCCACCAGGCGCATCACCTTGGCGGGGTCGAGGGGGGTGTCCTCGCGGAGGTGGAAGGCGACCCGGCGCGGGCTCGCCTCGCAGCCGAGCACCCGCAGGTCACGGAGCGCCGGCTTCAGGCGCATGGCGCGGACGAGCTGCTCGGCCGCCTTGGGCGGCGGCCCGAAGCGGTCCTCCATCTCGGAGGCGAGGTCGACCACCTCCTGCTCGTCCTCGGCGCTGGCGAGCCGCTTGTAGAAGCTCAGCCGGAGGCCGACGTCCTCGATGTAGTCGTCGGGGAGGTAGTGCTCGACGTCGATGGTCATCTCGGTGTCGACCTCGTGCACCAGCGGCTCGCCGCGGAGCTCGGCCACCGCCTCCTGGAGCATGTGCAGGAAGAGATCGAAGCCGACGGCGGAGACCGTGCCGCTCTGCTCGGCGCCGAGCACGTCGCCGGCCCCGCGGAGCTCCATGTCGAGCGAGGCCACGCTGAAGCCGGCGCCGAGGTGGCTGAAGCGCTCGAGCGCCTCGATGCGGGCCCGGGCCTCGTCGGTCATCTGCTGGGGCGGCGGCGTGATCAGGTAGCAGTACGCGCGCTCCTTGCTGCGCCCGACCCGACCGCGGAGCTGGTAGAGCTGCGCGAGGCCGAAGTTGTCGGCCCGGTCGATCAGGATGGTGTTCGCGCGCGGGATGTCGAGCCCGCTCTCGATGATCGCCGTCGAGCAGAGCACGTCGTACTGGCCGTCGACGAAGTCGGTCATCGTGCGCTCGAGGGTGGCCTCGGCGAGCTGGCCGTGCGCCACCACGAAGCGCGCCTGCGGCACGAGCTGCTGGAGCACGTTGGCCCGCTCGTAGAGTCCCTCGATGCGGTTGTAGACGAAGAACGCCTGGCCGCCGCGGCTGAGCTCCCGCTGGATGGCCTCCTTGATGAGGTGGTCGTCCCAGCGCGTCACCACGGTGCGCACCGCGCGGCGATCGACCGGCGCGGTGGTGATGAGCGAGAGATCCCGCAGGCCGCCGACCGCGAGCTGCAGCGTCCGCGGGATCGGCGTCGCGGTCAGTGTCAAGACATCGACCTCGCTTCGGAGCTTCTTGATGCGCTCCTTGTGCGCGACGCCGAAGCGCTGCTCCTCGTCGACCACGAGCATGCCGAGGTTGGCGAAGTGCACGTCCTTGCTGAGCAGCCGGTGGGTGCCGACCAGGATGTCGACCTTGCCCTCCTTGGTCGCCGTCAGCACCCGCGTCTGCGCCGCCTTGTCGACGAAGCGCGACAGCGTCTCGATGCGGAGCGGGTAGTCCCGCAGGCGCTCGGCGAAGGTGTTGAAGTGCTGCTGCGCCAGGACCGTCGTCGGGCAGAGCACCGCGACCTGCCGGCCGGTCATCGCCACCCGGAACGCTGCGCGGATGGCGACCTCGGTCTTGCCGAAGCCGACGTCGCCGCAGACGATCCGGTCCATCGGCCGCGGCTCCTCGAGATCCGCCAGCACGTCCTCGATCGCCTTCTGCTGGTCGGCGGTCTCCTCGAAGGGGAAGGTCGCCTCGAACTCGGCGTAGGCGCGCTCGGCGGCCGGGAGGGGAGGGCGCTGGTGGGCGAGGCGCTCGGCGTAGAGGCGGAGCAGCTCCTCCGCCATCTGCTTGACCTTGCGCTGGACCTTCGCCTTGGTCTTCGCGAACGTCTGGCCGCCGAGCCGGTCGATCTTCGGCTTGTGGCCGTCGCCGCCCGAGTACTTCTGCAGCTGGTGCAGCCGCGTGACCGGCAGGAAGAGCTTGTCGCCCTTGGCGTACTCGACGACCAGCACCTCGACGCTGCTCACGCCGACGCCGCGGAGCTCCTCGTCCTTCGAGACGCCGATCGTCTTGCGCTCGAGCCCGAGGTACTTGCCGACGCCGTGCTCGGAGTGGACGACGTAGTCACCCACCTTCAGCTGGCGCAGATCCTCGAGGAACGCCTTGCCGGTCGTCTTGCCGAGGCCCTTCTGACGCGGGCGCTTCCGCTTGCGGTGGGCCCGGGTGCCGAAGACCTCCTCCTCGGTCACCAGCGCCAGCGCCTCGGTCGCGACCACGAAGCCGGCGGAGAGGTTGCCCACCGTGATCTGCGCAGCCCCGGGCGGTCGACCCGCGAGCGCGGCGGGGGTGAAGGGCTCGGCGTCGCCCTTGGCCAGGGGCACGCCGTAGTTCTTCAGGATGGAGGCGAGGCGACCGGCCTGGGTGCTGGTGCGGGCGGTGAACACCACGCGCAGCCCCTGCTCGAGCCAGCGCTGCGTCTTGCGGGCGAGGGGGACGAGGGCGTCCTCCTTGCCGTGGGCGGCGCGGCGGGCCTTGAGCTCGGCGATCAGCGGCTGCTGATCCTCCGACGCGAGCCGGAGCACGTCGTCCGGCGCGGCGCTCTCGAGCACGGAGAGCGCGCCCTCGTCGTCGGTGGAGCCGCTGACCAGCAGGCGGTGCACGAGCCCGAGCCGCTTGGAGAGCAGCGCGTCGGCCACGCCGTCGTCGTCGAGGTAGTGGGCCTCGAACCCGAAGGTCGGCTTTTCGTCGGCGCGGCGCGCGTCGAGATCACGCTCGGCTCGCTCGAGCGCGTCGGTCGCGGCCCGCACCGCCGCGGTGGGATCCAGCACCACGACGAGCACGTCGTCCGGCAGGTAGTCGAAGAGCGTCTCGAGGCGCGGGTAGAACGCGGGGAGGAAGCCCTCGAGCCCGAGGTAGAGGCGGCCGCTCTCCAGGTCGTCGAGGATCTGCTTCGTCGTCCGCGTCGGCATGTCGATCGCGTCGCAGAGCTCGCGCACCCGCATGCGGGCCAGGGCCACCTCGTCCGGCCCGTAGAGCGCGTCCTTCACCGGGTGCACGCGCAGCTCGCCGAGCTTCTCCAGCGTGCGCTGATCGTCGGGATCGAAGCGCTTGATCGACAGCACGAGCCAGTCGTCGAGCTCGATGCGGGCTGGCTGAGCCGCGTGCGGCGGGTAGACGTCGATCAGCGCGCCGCGGATCGCGAAGGTGCCGGGATCCTCGACGACCGGCACGCGCATGTAGCCGCCCTCGACCAGCACGTCGACGAGCGCGTCGCGGTCCAGCTCCTCCTCCGCGCGCACCACCATCGAGCGCTTCAGGATCGCCTCCTTGGGCGGGACCCGACGCGGCAGCGCGGCGAGCGGCGCCACGCAGAAGCGCCAGGGGAGGTCCTGGGCGAGGTGGAAGAGCGTGGCCAGCCGCTCCATCGAGGCGCGGCGATCCGGCGCCACCTCGAGGAAGGGGCTGGCCTCGTGCGCGGGGTAGCAGAGGACGTCGTCGGTCGAGTCGCCGTCCGAGTCGGCCATGCCCGCGAAGAGCTCGAGGTCGGTGACCGCCCGGCGCGCGGCGTCGGTGTCCGGGGTCAGGACGAGCACCCGGTCGTTCGAGCGCGCGGCGTGGCGGGCGAGCAGGAGCGCGGCGGCGCTCGGCGGCAGGCCGGTCAGATCGACGCGCCGCTCGGTGCGCAGCGCGTCGAGCGCGTCGTCCAGGCGCGCGGTGGCGCGTTCGAGCGCGCCCTCCAGGGCGCTGGCGGTCGGGGCGTCGCTCAAGGCCCCGGCGGTTTAGTTCCGCGCCGCGGCCGCCGCAATTACCCTCGGGCGCGGTGCCGATCCTCACCATCCTGCGGCCGCTCCCCGGCGCGTCGCGCGAGGCCCTCTCCGCCGCGCTCCGGCGCCGGGCTCCCGCCGCCGCGCGCCCCCTGCCTCGCCCCGCGCTCCGGCTCCTGCCGCTCGCTCGCCGCGCGGCCGCGCTGGCGCTGGGCGACGTCGCGGCGCCGGAGCTCGTCGCGCATCGCTACCGCGTCGACACCGCGATCCCGAAGGACGGCCCCTTCGGCCCGTTCGGCCTCCTGACCTTGATCCGCCGCCGCCCCGGGATGGACGACGCCACCTTCACTCGGCGGTGGTTCGAGGGACACAGCCCGCTCGCCATGGCCGTGCACCCCATGGTCCGCTACGAGCGCCACGTCGTGCGCGAGCCCCTGTCCGGCGCGCCGCCGCTCGACGGAGTCGTGCTCGAGCACTTCCGCGAGCTCCGGGACGTCACCGACCCGCGCCGCTTCTTCGGAGGCCGCGGCCGCCCGCTCGCCGACGCGCTCCACGTGGCGCTCGACGCGGCCGGCTTCCTCGACCTCCGTGCGATCGAGAACCATCTGGTGGCGATCCCCGGATCAGCGTGGGGGCTCGAACGCGATCCGGACCACGCGCTCTCGCCGTAGCGTGTCGATCACGGCGACCACCTGCCCGTGCGTCGCGTCGACCGCGCCCGCGATCACCGCCTGCGCGCCGCCGGACGCTCGGAACCCCCGGATCCGAGCCTTCAGCTCCACCCGCGACAGCGCGGCGCCGTCGACGGTCACCCCGCTCGGAGCGGCCACGATCCGGAGGGCCGCCCCGGCGGCGGCTGGCGTCGCGGCCTCGCCCGGCGTCTCCATCGGGATCGCCTCCGCGGTCACGTAGGCGGCGGTCACCATCATGATCACCAGCAGGACGAGAACGATGTCGACCAGCGGGGTCACGTTGATGCCGACGATCAGCTCATCGTCCATGGCGCGCCCAACCCGGGCCGGGGCGGGGATATTCTCCCACCGCCTCGGAACCCCCTCGCGCCCGGCGGCCGCCACCCGTCGGCCCGCCACCCCCGCCGATCGGGCGTCGTAAGCCCGCGAGATCACATGGGCGGTGATCCGGATCGGGACTTGCTTCGTCCGCCGGCGTGCCCGCCGGGGAGGAGAGGGAGCGGTGACCGCGCCGAGCATGCAGGCGCGGGGGACGTACGCGCTGACCACGCGGTGCGTGTTCCGGAAGCTGCTCCTCACGCCGCGCACGCCGATGCTGCATCAGGGGCTCACGTACGCGCTGGCCCGGGCGGCGCGGAAGACCGGGGTGGTCGTCAACCACGTCTCGATCATCCCGAACCACGTGCATCAGGTCGTCACCTCGACCCGGCGGAACCTGCCGGTGTTCAAGCGCCTGTTCGTCGGCGAGGCGTCGAAGCTCGTGAAGGCGTACCTGCGGGAGCACGGGTTCGAGGAGCCGGAGAACGTCTTCACGCGGACTCATCAGATGCGGCTCGTCAACGCCGCCGCGCAGCTCGTCTATCTGCACTACGAGGACATCCAGCCGGTGAAGGACGGCCTCGTCGAGCGCGTCGCGGACTATCCGGGCTTTCACACCGACCCCGGGATGCTGATGGGGCACGACCTCGTGGTCGCGCGGCCGCCGCTGCACTTCGACCCCCACACCAACCCCGAGGAGGAGCGGCTGCGGATCGGCACCACGCCGCTGCTGGCGGGAGAGATCGGCACCCGGCGGGTCGTCGAGCACCTCGAGCGGGCGCGGCGGGAGGCGGAGCGCGCGATGGGGAGAGAGCGGCGCTACCCGGTGCTCGGCGCCGAGCGCTTGAAGAGACAGCACCCGTGGGCCGAGCCCGCGTCCCGGCGGAAGCGGCGGCGGGGCGTGGCCCCGAGCTTCCGCGTCGTCGACGACCACGCGCTCACGATCCACTGCAAGAAGGAGGTGCGGAGCTTCCGGGCGCGGCATCGGGAGGCGCTCGAGAAGCTGCGGGCGGGCGAGCGCGACGTCGTCTTCCCGGCGGGCTCGTACCTGATGAGGGTCTGCTACGGCGCCGAGGTCGAGGAGCCGGACCACGACTCGGTCCTCGCGCGCGACGAGCGGTACGAAGAGCTCCCCGGGCGGGTCTCGAAGGACGAGCTGCGCGCGATCAGCGAGACCCTGCGGAGCATCTCGGGGAGCGTCGACCCGAACGCGGAGCCCCTCGCGGAGCGCATCCGGGAGGGGCAGGCCGCGTCCGTGGGCCAGCGCGAGGCGCGGAAGGTCGAAGTGGACGCTGACGAAGAGCGGCCGCCGTCGAAGCTCGTGCCCCTGCGCGGGCGCGGTCCCGAGGACACGAGCGCGGCCCCGCGCGACGCCCGCGAGCCGGACCGGCCCCCGGACGAACCCACCGACAGCTAGACCTCGCGCGGCTCGATCACGGCTCGGGCCGCGCGTTCGTGCGTCCGGTGGCTGGATCCTTCGCCGCAGCCCGCGCCGCGGCGGCGCCGAGGGAGATCTCGGCGGGCTCGAGCGGTCACCGCGGGGCCGTTCCAGGCGGCGGCGCGCGCGTCGGGTCGCCAGCGCGCGCGTCGGGCCGCCAGCACCCGGGGGCTCAGGCCAGCGAGCCGCGCTCGGGCCCAGAGCACCCGGGGTACGGGAGCAGCGCCTCAGAATTCCAGCGGCGGCTTCGGGCTCGGCCGCCACTCCAATCGGCTGGGGGCGTACACGCTCGTCAGCGCCGCGAGAATGTCGTGATCGGTCGGCGGGCGCAGCTCCAGGGTGGCCGTCAGCCACGTCGCCAGACCGTACGCGACCTCTGCCGAGTAGCCCGAGAGCAGCGCCAGGCGGGAGCCCGACGCCGAAACGAACGCGAGCCCCTGCATCTCGCCGCCACCTCCTTCTCCGGCCGTGGAGAGCTCGCCGAGGCGCAGCAGGGTCTCGGTGCCGTCCAGGCGAACCGTGCACGTCCGAAAGGACCTGCGGATGACGATCGCGTCCGGCGTGACGTCGACCCGGACACCCGCGCCGGCGACCTCGAGCAGCGCGACGATCGCGGCGAAACCGCAGGCCACCGCGGCGAAGAGGAAGACGTGAGATCCCAGGGCGACCGCGGCACCGATCGCTGCGAGGGCCGGCGCGGCGAAGAGGGCCTGCATGATCCTGGTGAAGCGTGGGGCGGGCAGGCGTTGGGCCGCGCGCACTTCAGCTCCGCGCGGTTCGTCTCCTCCGGGCGCGTACACCCGCCGCTCGCGCGCGTGCCTGCGACACGCCGAGGCGGCCAGCGCTTCGCCCGGCGGCAAAGGGAGCGATCGCCCGCACGTACCGTCGGGCCAGGAGAAGACCGGAGCCATGGAAGGATGGTTGCACGATGTCGGCGGCCGGGCGGTGGTACTCTCCAGAGCCATGACGATTCGAATCCTCCTCTCGCTCTCGCTGCTCGCTCTCCTCGCGCCCGGCTGCGGCGGCGCCTCGGTGGATCGCGAGTCGACGTTCACCGGCCTTCGCGCCGCGATGACCCGCGAGCTACCCCCGGGGGACGCGGACACGCTCGAGCAGCACAATCAGCTGGTGGAGAACGCCCGGGACGGGAACGTGTTCGACGGGCTGCGGCGCAGCGAGGTGCAGGAGAAGCTCGGCCGCGGCCAGGAGTGCGGGCAGCGCGAGCTCTGCACCCGCAACGGCTTCCGGCCGGACGACTGGGTCTACGAGATCGGCCAGCGCGAAGGGGTGCCCTGGGGCCCGACCCTCATCGTCGGCTTCGATCGTCAGGGCATCGTCGACAACGTCTACACGCTCACTCGGCGCTGAAGATGCGGCATATTGCCGCGGCTTCCACGCGCGTGAGCGCGTGAGATGGGGTGGGAGCCCGAGCCGGCTTTGCCGGTCGGGCGGGAGGGGGCGCATGCCCCCTCCGGAAACTGAGCCGCTCGGCCGACGCGAAGGCGAGCAGCTCGGGCTCTCCCTCCCGCAACACGCGGAAGTCGGGCGCGGCGTCGCCGAGCGCGGCGAGGGCCTTCTCCAGGTCCTCCACCGGCTCGCGCATTCCGTCGTCGGCGAGCTGGAAGGTGCCGAAGTGGGTGGCGACGCTGACTCTCGCCTCGAGGATCTGCGCCGCCTCGACCGCCTGGGCCGGGTTGACGTGCACGCGGCTCATGAACCACTCGGGGCGGTAGGCGCCGATCGGGAGCAGCGCGAGGTCGGGGGCGCCGAGCCGCGCTCGGGTCTCGGCGAAGTGCGGGCCCATGCCGGTGTCGCCGGCGAAGTAGACCGACGTCCCGTCGGCCTCGAGCCAGAGCGCGCCCCACAGCGTGCGGTCGCGATCGCCGACGCCGCGGCCGCTGAAGTGCTGGGCCGGCGCGAAGACCACGCGCGCGCCCTTCACCTCGGTCTCGTCCCACCAGTCGAGCTCGCGCGCGTCGTCGATCCCGAAGCGTCGCAGGAGCGCGCCGTTGCCGAGGCCCGTGACGTACACCGGGGCGTGGGCGGCGAGGCGGCGCGTGGTCTCCTCGCAGAGGTGATCGAAGTGGTCGTGGCTCAGGAGCACGAGGTCGATCGGCGGCAGGTCCTCGAAGCGCAGCCCCGGCGGCCGGTAGCGCCGCGGCCCCGCGAAGCCGACCGGGCTGGTCCGCTCGGCCCACACCGGATCGGTGAGCACGTTCAGGCCGCCGAGCTGGACCAGGAAGGTGGCGTGGTTGACGAAGGTCACCCGCACGCCTTCGCGCACGCGCTCGGGCGGCTTCGGGCCGGGCGGCGGGTCGATCCGCTCCCACGGGCCCATGTCGCGGTTCGCGACCCACTTCAGCACCCCGCCCAGGCTCTCGTGCTCGGCGTCGGCCTGGTTGCGGAAGCGGGTGCCGTCGAAGTGGTCGGTCCGCGGGCCGACCCAGCGTCCGGTCGCGAACGGGCGGAAGAAGACCTCACTCCCCATGCGTGCCTTCCTGGGGCCGACCGACCAGATACGAAAGGACCAGATCGGTGACATGCGCGATCAGCGCGTCCCGCGGCAGGGGAGGGCGGGCCACGATTCCGGCGTGGGTCGCGGCGTCGACGGTGTGCACGGCGAGGAAGGCGACGGTGTCGAGGTCGTCGTGGATCAGCCGCTCGCGCCAGCGCTCGAGGTAGGCGCGGGTGGCGTCGACCGTCTGCGCGAGCTGCTGCTCGTAGCGCTGCATGCGCCCGACCCGCGGGATCTGGTCGCGCAGCACCCGGGCGAGCCGCGGGTCCTGCGTCTTGAAGTCGATCATCGCCTCCACCAGGGCCGGCGCGACCACCTCCGGCGGCTCGTCGGCGAGCGCGGTGAGGCGGCCGAAGACCAGGTCCATGATGTCGCGCGAGTAGCGGTCGACCAGCTCGCCGACCAGCGCCTCCTTGTTCGGGAAGTACTGGTAGACGCTGCCCACGCTGACCCCCGCGCGCTCGGCGACCCGGTTGGTGCTGGTCTTGTCGTAGCCCTCGGCCACCAGAACCTGAGCGGTCGCCTCCAGGATCGCGTCGACCGTGGCCTTGCTGCGCGCCTGGCGCGGCCGTTTTCGTGGGGTCGTGCGGACTCTGCGGGGCACCTGGACCTCCCGGCTCGAACGCGAGTAGCGAATGTGAGCTTGGGCTCACATCTTGGTGAGTGGGCCGGCGAGTCGCAAGCCGGGGAAGGAGACGGACCGTGATCACACCGTGGAAGGCATTCGAGGCGCTGCGCGCGGTGGTGCGCATCACCCTCGATCCGACGAACCTGGACGAGGTCTTCGTCCTCGCCGATCTCTCGGAGGAGTCGCCGCAGCTCGAGAAGATCCTCGAGGAGGTGAAGGCCGACCCGCGCTTCGCCGCGGTGATGCGCGAGCGGCCGCGCCTCGGCCACGTGGACCAGGAGGCGCTCGGCGAGCTCCCCGACGGCACGCTCGGCGAGCGCTACGCCGCCTTCATGCGGGTCCGAGGCCTGCGCCACGAGAACCTGCAGCTGGTCGAGGGCGAGAGCGACCTGAGCTTCCTGCGCAACCACATGCGCGAGACCCACGATCTCTGGCACGTGGCCACCGGCTTCCACACCGACGTGGCCGGCGAGCTGGGCCTTCAGGCCTTCTACCTCGCCCAGTTCAAGGGGCCGCTGCCGGTCGTGCTGCTCGCGGTCGGCATGATCAACACCTACTTCCGCGGTATGGACGACGCGGACCGTCGCCTCGCGGCCATCGTGCGCGGCTGGCTCCTCGGCAAGCGCGCCGACGACCTCTTCGGCCTGCGCTGGGCCGATCATTGGGAGACGCCGCTCGCCGAGCTGCGCGAGCGCCTCGGGCTCGACCTCGACGCGGTCGACGCCATCGTGCGCGAGGCGGACCCCGAGGTCGCGCTCGCCGTCGCTGCCTGAGAAAAGGCGCTATCCTGCGCGGCGGTGACCGACCGCGCGTCAGACGGGAGCACGATCGCGGAGGCCGCGGACACCGTCCCGATGACGGCGGTCGACGCGCCCTCGTCGCCGTCTCTCCCCGCGTCGGTCACCCCGAGCCCCGACAGCACCCAGGGCCGCCGCGCGGTGGCCGAGCGGGTCGGCGCGCTGGTCCTCCGGGAGGAGAACGAGAAGTTCCGGCGCCGCCTCCTCGCCACGACCCGGGTCGGCATCTGGATCTGGGCCGGCTTCGGGCTGCTCGACGCCTTCGCGGTGCTCCGGGGCGAGGGCCCGTGGTGGGTGTTCGCCGCCGCCCGGGCCCTCCCGATCGCGATCGGCGTCTTCGCCATCGCCCAGCTCAAGCGGCGACGCGATCTGGGCACCCGGACCCTCCGGGGCATCGAGCTGTCGCTCTTCGGGATCGTCGCGATCTGCATCTCGATCCGCCTGTCGCTCCAGGGCGCCTGGATCACGCCCTACACGTCCTTCCTCACCCTGCTGCTGATGACGCACGGCATGCTCCTCGGCAGCCACTGGCGCCGGTCGCTGGTGCCGGTGCTGGCGATGACGGCGAGCGTGCCGCTCACCTTCGGGGTGGCGTCGCTGATCCTCCCCGAGGTCGGCGCGCTGGTGGGCGAGGCCGAGACCTGGTCGATCTTCTTCACCTTCTACGCGCCGGTGGTGGGCGCGGCGCTGATCTCCCTGGTCGCCGGCCACAGCGTCTACCAGCTGCGCGCGCAGGTCTCCGAGGCGAAGAGCCTCGGCCGGTATCGCCTGCGGCGGCGCATCGCGCGCGGCGGCATGGGCGAGATCTGGAAGGCCTTCCACGCCGGGCTCCAGCGCGACGTGGCCGTGAAGCTGATGCAGCCGCGGCTCGGGCAGGACGACATCGCGGTGCGCCGCTTCGAGCGCGAAGTGCGCACGCTCGCCGAGCTCACCCACCCGAACATCGTCCGGGTCTTCGACTACGGCGCCACCGACGCGGGCGTCTGGTACTACGCGATGGAGCTGCTCGAGGCGAAGGACCTCACCGAGGTCATCGCGGCGGAGGGGCCGATGGAGCCGGCGCGCGCGCTGCGGCTCGTCACCCAGGCGGCCGAGGCGCTCGGCGAGGCCCACGCCCGCGGCATCGTGCACCGCGACGTGAAACCCTCGAACCTCCTGCTCGTGCGATCCGGCGCGAGTCGTGAGTTCGTGAAGCTGATCGACTTCGGCATCGCGGCGGAGTCGGGCGCCGACCTCACGCTCACCGCCACCGGGATGATCGTCGGCACCCCCGGCTACATCGCCCCCGAGGTCATCACCGGCGGCGAGGCCAGCCCGGCCGCCGACGTCTACGCGCTCGGCATGGTGCTCTACGTGATGCTGACCGGGACCGAGCCGTTCGACGGCGGCACGCCCAACGAGATCATCCGGGCCGCGCTCGCGGCGCCCCCCGGTCCGCCCTCGGCCGCGCGCCCTGGCATCACGGAGTCGGTCGACCGGCTGGTCATGCGCTGCCTGGCGCGCGACCCGGCCGCGCGCTTCGCCGACGGCGAGGAGCTCGCGACCGGTCTCCGCCGCGTCCGGGCGTCGCTCGGTCGTTGACGCAGGCGCCCCGCGCCGTATCCTGAATCGCCATTCATCTTCGGGAGGCCGCGTGAAGCGCAATCTCTTCTCGGAGGAGCACGAGCTCTTCCGTCGCAACGTCCGTGAGTTCTTCGAGCGCGAGGTGGTGCCGCACCAGGAGCGGTGGCGCGAGGCGGGGATCGTCGACCGCGAGGCCTGGCGCAAGGCCGGCGAGGCGGGGCTGCTCTGCCCCTGGCTCGACGAGGAGCACGGCGGCCCGGGCGGGGACTTCCTGCACTCGGTCGTGGTCATGGAGGAGGCGGCCCGCTTCTACGAGTCGGGCTTCGCGCTCGCGCTCCACAGCGACATCATCGTCCCGTACATCCACGAGTTCGGCTCGGCCGAGCAGAAGAAGCGGTGGCTCCCGGGGTGCGCCTCGGGCGAGCTGGTCACCGCGATCGCCATGACCGAGCCCGGCACCGGCTCCGATCTGGCGGCGGTGGCGACGACCGCCCGGCGCGACGGCGACGAGTACGTGCTCAACGGCGCCAAGACCTTCATCTCGAACGGCATCCTCTGCGATCTCTGCATCGTCGTCGCCAAGACCGGCGGCGACGATCCGCACCGCAGCATGTCGCTCTTCGTCGTGGAGGCGGGGCGCGAGGGCTTCATCAAGGGCAAGAAGCTCGCGAAGATGGGCATGGCGTCTCAGGACACCGCCGAGCTCGCCTTCGAGGACTGCCGTGTGCCGAAGGAGAACCTGCTCGGCGAGGCGGGCATGGGCTTCTTCATGCTGATGCGGAAGCTCCAGCAGGAGCGCCTCGTGGTGGCGATCGGCGCCCAGGCGGCGGCGGAGAAGGTGCTCGAGGACACCGTCCGCTACACGCAGGAGCGGAAGGCGTTCGGGCGGCCGATCAGCAAGTTCCAGAACACCCAGTTCCAGCTCGTCGACTGCGCCACCGAGGTCGAGGTCGGCCGCGCCTTCCTCGATCGCCTGGTGGAGCAGCACGCGGCCGGCGAGCACCTGGTGAAGGAGTGCTCGATGGCCAAGCTCTGGCAGACCGAGATGAGCCAGCGCGTCATCGACAAGTGCCTCCAGATGTTCGGCGGCTACGGCTACATGCTCGAGTACCCGGTCAGCCGCGCCTTCATGGACGCCCGCGTCCAGCGAATCTACGCCGGCACCAACGAGATCATGAAGGTCATCATCGCCAAGCAGATGGCGTTGTAGCTCTCCGCTCCCGCCCCTCGTTCGCCAGTCGCCCACTGTTCGCTAGTCGCGCAGTCTGATAGCTTCGCCGGCCATCCCATGGTCGTCGTCGAACGCTCCTCCGCCGGCTGGGTCCGGAACCTCTTCCGCTACAAGGGCACCGCGCTCCGGCGAATCTGGAAGCGCCTGCTCTTCACGGTCGCGGTCTCGGCCATCATCACGTTCATCGATCTCGGCCCGCCGGTCCCGATCCCGGGCACCGACTGGGTGCTCCACTACCAGTTCCACGACGACCTGACGCCGCTGCCGTTCTCGCTCATCGGCGTGGCGCTCGGCATCTTCCTCGGCTTCCGGAACAACACCAGCTACGACCGCTTCTGGGAGGGCCGCAAGCTCTGGGGCCGCATGGTCAACACGAGCCGCAGCGTCACCCGGCAGATCCTGACCCTGGTCGGGCCCCAGCCGGGGAAGGAGCTCGAGGGCGAGGAGCGCGAGGCGCTCGAGACCTTTCACCGCGAGATGGTGCGCCGCGTCGCCGCCTACGTGCACTGCTTCCGCCACCACCTGCGCGACGAGAAGGATCTGAGCGAGCTCGAGCGGCTGATCCCGGCGGACGAGGTCGCGGCGCTGAAGGGCGAGAGCAACCGCCCCGTCGCGATGCTGCAGACCCTGGGCGACGCGTTTCGGGACGCCTGGCGGCGCGGCTGGGTGCATCCGCAGCACCTGCCGATCCTCGAGGGCAGCCTCACCGACATGACCGACATCCAGGGCGGCTGCGAGCGCATCAAGAGCACGCCCATTCCGTTCAGCTACACGGCGCTCATCCACCGCATCGTGGCCATCTACTGCTACGCGCTGCCCTTCGGCATCCTCAACGCGACGCAGGAGTTCACGCCCATCGTGGTGATGCTGATCGCCTACGCCTTCTTCGGCCTCGACGCGGTCGGCGACGAGATCGAGGATCCGTTCGGCACGGACGCCAACGATCTCCCGCTGACGAAGATCAGCACGATGATCGAGGTCAACATCCGCCAGCGCATCGGCGACACGGATCTCCCCGAGATTCCGAAGCCGGTCAACGAGCTGCTGCAGTAGTATTCGCACGGGAGGTTCCCATGCGAGCTCGAACCTGGTTCATGGTCGTCCTGCTCGCCGCGACCGGATCGGCGTGTGGCGGTGACAGCGACACGGATGCGGGCGGCACGGACGCCGCGACGGACGCGCCGCTCACAACTCTGTGCGAGCGTGACGAAGACTGCGGGGACCCCGCGCTGTTCTGCGCCCGAGTTCGCTGCGCCCCGGGAGACCCCACCGCCGACCCGAGCGGCTGCGTCGACCTCGGCTCTCCGTGCGCGGCCGGACAGGCGTGCGACGAGACGCTGGACACCTGCGGCGTGCCTTCGTGGTGCTTCGATGGTCGAGCTGGGTGCGTCCGCCCGGGAGATTGCGATGGCGATGGCGCGGATGCGTTGGAGTGTGGAGGAGCCGACTGCGACGACGAGGATCCCACTCGCTTCCCCGGGAATGCGGAGGTCTGTGACTCGGCTGGCGTCGACGAGGACTGCGATGAAGCCACTCTGGCAGGGGACGAGGACGGTGATCGCGACGGGGACGGCTTCGTATCCGCGGACTGCTGCAACGGCAGCTCATGTGGAGACGACTGCGACGACAGCCGGGAGCTCGTGAGGCCGGGAGCGGACGAGGTCTGCAATGCCCGCGATGACGACTGCAACGGAGACGTCGACGAACCCGGCTCCTTCTGCCCGGTAGGGATGTGCCTGAGCAGCCGGTGCCGTGCCGTGCCGTGGGAGCGCGTCTTCGGCGCTGCCGATGATGACGCCGTCTGGGGCCTGGCGGTCGATGACGACGGCGCCGTCTACCTGGGCGTCACCATCGATTATGGGAACGACATCGACGGGGACGGAGTCGAGGACCCCGCAGGGCCCACCCTCATCGCGATCGAGGCCACCGGGCGCGTCCGCTTCGTCGAGCCCTTGCCAGCCCGTGGCGTCGGTCTCAGCGACACGCCCAGCGCCGATACCATCGTCGTGGCTACGGCCGATGAGCTGCGGCTCTACGGACGCGCGGATGGGACGCTCCGGTCCGCCCTTCCAGTGTCCGTCGCGGGGGCCTCAATCAGTCACGTTCGCGCTGTCGGTGCACTCACTCGCGGCGTTGTCGTTGTCTCGGAGTACCGAGACGGGAGTGGTTCGTGGAAGCTCGAGGTGGCGGTCACCGATCGAGGTCTGTCGCGACTCGAGCAGCGGTCCCGCTTCGAAGGCGCGGACGGGGTGAACGAGTTCGTAGACTTGGCCGCGCAGGGCTCCTTCATCGCCTTCGCGGCGCGGACCGATACCGGCTACGAGATCGGGGGCGCGACGGTCAGCAGCCTCTACGTGGCGCTACTCGACGAGACCCTGGTGCCACTACGCGCCGTCGAGACGATAGTCGACGCGGTGGCGGTGTCGTACGAAGGAGAGCTGGCGACCGTAGGCGGCGACGAGATCCGGGTCTTCGATGCTGACGGACGGCTTCGTTACCGTCGGGGCTACGGAGGCGCGACGGTCCGCCAGACCGGCGTCGCCTTCGATGGTCGCGGCGGTTTGTTCGAGTCGGGGAGCTTTCTCGGCAGCCTGCCTGTGCCGCCGAGGGGCGTGCTCGGGCCCTCGGATGGCGTCGATGCCTACGCGCTTCACTCCGACATCTCCAGCGACTTCATCTTGTGGGCCATGGATGTATCGGGACCGGGTATAGAGGGCATCAACCACATGGTGGCTGATGAGTTCGGGGCGATGCTGGTGGTTGGGCAATTCGGCCGGGCCGGGGTCACTCTCCCCAGCGGAAGTACCCATCCCGGACCGTCACGGAACAACGTGTTCGTCTTCCGCCAGGCGAGCTTCTAGCTCTGGAACTCAGGATCAGGAACCCCCGTGCGCACGACAAATCTGTTGAGTTTCTTCTGCGTATTGCTCTTTCCGACCGTTGCAGGAGCACAGACCCGCCTGGGGCCGTCGGACGACGTGCTGTCGGCACTGCGATCACTTTCTCCGGGGGACGAGGTGATCCTGGAGGACGGGATGTACAGCCTCGGTCCGAAGTTCGAGTTCACGGCCAGGGGAACGGCGGCCGAGCCCATCGTGATCCGCGCAGCCGACGGAGCGCGTCCCCACTTCCACCGACCTAACGCATCGCAGAACATCTGGGACATCCGGGTCGAGCACGTGGTGATCCGGGGCCTTGCCTTCAGCGGCGGCTCCGCCGGGGTTCGTGTCCAGGAGGCGAGCGACTTCGTGTTCGAGGGCAACGAGATCTTCGACACCGCGGACGTTGCGCTCCGCATGAACGACACGACCGGCTCCCAGACCTACGCACGCATCCAGATCCTGCGGAACCACATCCACGACACGGGAGGCACGGGGGAGGGCATGTACCTCGGGTGCAACGAGGACGGCTGCCGCCTCGCCGACAGCGTGATCGCGGGCAACTACGTGCACCACACGAACGCCGGCGACGTCCGGCAGGGAGACGGGATCGAGCTCAAGGAGGGCTCGTACGGCTGCGTGATCGCGGACAACGTGATCCACGACACCAACTACCCGTGCATTCTCGGCTACGGCACGGTGGGCAACGGCGCCCCGAACGTGGTCGAGCGCAACGTGATGTGGAACTGCGGCGACCACGGCATCCAGTGGGCCGCCGACGCGCGCATCCGGAACAACATCGTGCTGAGCGCGGGCAACAGCGGCATCGGCAGCCAGCCGCATCAGAACGCGTCGCCGAGCGATCTCGAGATCGTGCACAACACGATCGTGCTGCCCAGCGGGCCGGCGCTCAGCGTCCGGAATCCGTCGGGCAGCGTGCTGGTGGCGAACAACGCGCTCTACGCGATGAGCGGCGCCGCCATCCTGGTCCGCGGTGACGCGGGCCGGATCACCTTCGCGGGCAACGTCGGCCGCGGCGCGCTCGACGGCTTCAGCACCGGCGGCTTCACGATGGGCGACCTCGCCGCCGACTTCGCGGGCGCGTCGTACTCGGGCGGCGTGCCCAACGACGTGTTCCCGGCCGCCGGCGGCGCGCTGGTGATGGGCGGCGACGCGACCCACGCGGTCATGGGCGACTTCAACGGGACCGCCCGGGGCGGCGTGGCCGACGTGGGCGCGTACGCCTTCGGCGAAGGGACGAACCCGGGCTGGACCCTCGCCGAGGAGCCCAAGCCCGAGGGCATGGCGCCCACCCCGACGCCCGACGGCGGGGTGCCGATGACCGACGGCGGGACCATCCGCGGCGACGACGCGGCGACCCCCGGCCGCGACGGCGGGACGAGCCCTGGCGCCGACGCCGGACCCGGCTCCGAGATCGAGGGCGACTGCGGCTGCCGGGCCACCGGCCGCGGCAGCTCCTCCGGCTGGCTGCTCGCCGTCGCGCTCCTGCTCGGCCTGCTGCGACGCCGCCGCCGCCGCCGCTGACCGCACCCGAAGCCAATGACGATATGACGACGAGCGTCCCCGAGCGCTCTCCCCGAGCGCTCGGGCCGGTCGCGACTGCGGTCGCGACTTCCTCCCCTCTCCTGTCTCCTCGCCTCCCCCTCTACCGGCCGCGGGCGCAAGGGGGATCTACACGGTCTTGACGACGTGGTAGCTCTTCTTGCCCGTGCGCAGGACGATCATGGTCTCGGTGCCGAGGTCGGCCGCGGTCAGGGCGCGCTCGGGCTCGGTGACGCGCTCGTTGTTCACGTAGACGCCGCCCTGCTGGGCGAGGCGGCGGGCCGCGCCCTTGGACTTCTGGAGGCCGGTGCGGACCAGCAGGTCGAGCAGCGGGACGCCCGCCTCGAGCTCGGCCTTCGGCAGCTCGCTCGACGGCACGTCGGCGAGGAGCGGAGTGAGGTCGGCGTCGCTCAGTGATTCGAGGCTGCCGCCGAACATCACCTGGCTCGCCGCGACCGCGCGGCGGAGGGCGTCGTCGCCGTGGATCCAGCGGGTCATGTCCTCGGCGAGCGTCTTCTGGGCGGCGCGCTTGCCGGGGGCCTCGGCGTGGGCGGCCAGGATCTCCTCGATCTCGGGCAGCTCCCGCCACGAGAAGATGCGGAGGAGCTTGGGCGCGTCCACGTCGTCGAGGTTCAGGAAGTACTGGTAGAAGGCGTACGGGCTCGTGCGCTCGGGGTCGAGCCAGACGCGCAGCCCGGTCGACGTCTTGCCCATCTTCTGGCCGCTCGCGTCGAGCAGCAGCGGCGCGACGAGGCCGAAGAGCTGGGGCGCGCCCATCTTGCGGCCGAGCTCGGTGCCGGAGGTGATGTTGCCCCACTGATCGGAGCCGCCCACCTGCAGCCGGCAGCCGTGCTCCCGGCAGAGGTGCACGAAGTCGTAGGCCTGGAGGAGCTGGTAGGTGAACTCGGTGTAGCTGATGCCTCGCTCGGCGGCCTCGAGCCGGGTCCGCACCGAGTCCTTGGCCATCATCGTGTTGACCGTGAGGTGCTTGCCGACGTCGCGGAGGAACTCGAGGAAGCCCATGCCGCCGAGCCAGTCGTGGTTGTTCACCACCCGCGCCGCCTGCGGACCGTCGAAGTCGAGGAGCCGCTCGAGCTGCGCGCGCTGCCCGGCCAGGTTGGCGGCGAGCGTCGCCTCGTCGAGGAGGTTTCGCTCCTCGCTCTTCCCGGACGGATCGCCGATCATGCCGGTGGCGCCGCCGACGAGCGCGATCGGGGCGTGACCCGCCCTCTGAAGGCGGGCGAGCAGGATGACGGGGACGAGGTTGCCGAGGTGAAGGCTGGACGCGGTGGGATCGAAGCCGGCGTAGAAGCGCACGGGGCCCTGGGAGAGAAGCTCCTTCAGCGCCTCCTCGTGCGTCACGTCGTGCACGAGGCCGCGCGCCCTCAGCTCGTCGAGGATGTGCATGGCCCGCGGAGCTTGCCGGTCCGCGCCGGGGTGTCAACCGTCGTCGTCGCGTTGCTCACCGCCTGCGGGGATCCCCCGCCCGCGCCGCCGCGGCCCGAGCCGCCTCGCCCGGCCACCTATGAGGGCTGCGATCGCGAGCGCCTGCAGGAGGTGCTCGAGGGGCTCGGCGCCGGTCGCGTGCGCCACGGGCGCTTCCGCGGGGAGGTGCCGGTGGGCGAGCCGACGACGACCGCGCTGCGGCGTTGCGAGCTGGGCGAGCGCCTCGAGACCTGCGAGGCCCGGTACGGCTCGGGCGAAGGTCACGTCCGCGTCGACGCCCGGACCGAGGTGCGCTTCTCGTTCGAGCGGCAGGAGGCGCGGACCGAGCTCGGGCGGCGGCTCGAGGCCCTCTCGGAGGACGATCCGACCCTCGAGCTCGGCCGACGGACCCGGCGGCGGGTGCTCACCGACGCGCGCGTCTGCGTCCGGCGCTGGGCGACGACCCGCGTCCGGGTGCCCGAGGCGACCGCGCCCGACCTGACCGTCGCCCATCAGCTCGGCCACGCCGGCGACGACCTCGATCTCGTCTGGGACGCGGCCCCGCGCGGCGGGCTCCGGGTCCGCTGCCGCGCGCGCGACGAGATCCGCCCGGGCCCGCTCGAGGGACCGTGCGCGGTGATCGCGGCCGGGGCCGACGCGCCGGGCTGCGAGTCCGGGGTCGCCCCCTCGGTGCGCCTCGTCGGGGGACGCGTCTACGGCGTCTCCCCGGACGGGGTGCTCGGCGGCCGCGTCGGGCTCGAGAACGGCGACCAACTCCGCGCGGCCTGCGGTCGCCCGGTCGTCGACCTCGCCGGGCTCGACGCGATCGTGCGCGCCGGCCGCTGCCCGCTGCGCGTCTCCCGCGACGGCGCCGAGGTGCGGATCTCCCTCGACGAGGCTTGCGGCGCGCGCGCCGAGCCGCCACATGAAAGCTCACCATGAACCGCCTGCTGACCCTCGCCGCGATCTTCGCCCTGTGCGGCTGCCAGCCCACGCCCACGCCCACGGCGGCGCCGGAGGCGGAGGAGCCGACCGAGCCCGAGGTCGAGCCGCCCGAGGTCGCGCCGGCGGTCGGGCCGAGCCGGAACCGCACCGTCTACGTGCCTGCCTACTCGTCCATCGGCGCGCCGGATGGCCGGCCCACCCTGCTCGAGATCACGCTGAGCGTGCGCAACATCGATCCGACGTCGACGATCACGCTGACCCACGTCGACTACTTCGACACCTCCGGCCACCGCGTCCGCCGCTACCTCCGCGCGCCGCGCACCCTCGCGCCGCTGGAGACGGCCGAGTTCTTCGTCGCGGCGATGGACGAGGCCGGCGGCTCCGGCGCCAACTTCCTCGTCTACTGGGAGGGCCCCGCCGACGCCCATCCCCTGCTCACCGAGACGGTGATGGTCGGCCACGCCGGCGGCGGCCACTACTCGTTCACCTCCCGAGGCGTCGAGCTGGAGCGCCCGCCGGAGCTGTGAGAGCGACCGTCAGTCGAGCGACGGAGGGCCGAGCACCCTGCCGGCGTGGCGGCCGGGGCGGGAGAGGGTGAGCTCTCCGGGGCCGAGGATCTCGAAGGACGGGTCTCGCGCGTGGGCGCGGGCGAGGCAGGCGGCGACGCGCTCCTCGCCGTAGGCCGCGAGGCGCTGGCGGGCGCGGTCGGCCTCGAGGGTGGGGAGCGAGGCGCGCGCGCCGAGGCGGGAGGCGAGGGTGTAGCGCTCGATGGCGAGGCACTCGACCGGGCGGACGAGCTCGTCGAGGGTCGCGCGGAGGGCGTCGTCGAGGCGGGCGCGCACCTCGTCACGCGCGGCCGGCGAGGCGCCTCGGATCTGGCGTCGCACGTCGTCTGGCAGGGTCAGCCGGGACGCGAGCACCACCCGGACGAGCTCCTCGTAGCGCTCCCCCTGGCGACGCAGCGCCGCGATGCCCTCGCGGGCCCGGCCGATCGCGCGCACCTCCTCGTAGGCCTCGATGACCGGGCGGGCGCGGCCGCTCTCCTCGCGCACCCGGGCGCGCAGCGCGTCGACGAAGTGGCGCATGCTCGGCCGGCGCCCCGGGTCGATGGCGGGGTGGCTCGCGGCGGCGGCGCGGAGGTCGGCGAGGGCGAGGGCGGCGCGGGCGGCGAGCTCCGTCTCCTCGGCGCGCGGGGAGAGAGACGCGCCGGCGAAGACGCGGCGGGCTTCGGTCAGCGCGCGCTCCCGGGCCTCGGCGTCGCGCTGGGCGGCGGCCGCCTCGGCGCGCGCCCACCACGCGCGCACCGTGGGGGCGTCGACGCGCGCCTCGCGGCGCAGCCAGGCGTCGAGCGCGCGGGCGGCGGCGGGGGCGTCGCCGGCCTCGAGGCGGCTCTCGGCGGCGGCGAGGCGCGCGGCGCGAGCGAGGTCCCCGTCGAGGACCTCGGCCGCGCGGGCCCAGGCGTCCGCCGCCGCGTCGTGCCGACCGAGCCGCGCGGTCAGCAGCGCCGCGTTCACCATCGCGTCGCGTCGCCGCTCCGCCATCTCCGCGTCGCCGCCCGCGAACCGGGGCGCGCCGATCAGCGTCTCGTAGCTCGCCAGCGCGCGCTCGTAGTCGAAGGCGCGCTGCGCCGCCCGGGCGAGCTGGAAGTGCGCGTCGGCCACCACCGCGTCCAGCTCCCGTCGCGCCGCCTCGTCCTCGCCGCGCCACGGCGCGATGTCGTCGACGATGCGCTGGTACAGGGTCGCGGCGGCGGCGGGCCGGTCCGCGTCGACGGCGAGGAGCTTCGCCGCGAGGTGCAGGGCGGCCGGGACCTGCGGGTGGCGCGGCTCTCGGTCGACGGTCGCGACGAGCTGGGCGGCGAGCCGCTCGGCGCGCTCCCGGCGCTCGGCGTCCGGCGCCCCTTCGGCGGTCGCGTCGAGGGCGTCGGCGGCGTCGCGCAGCCGCCGGAAGCGCACCGCGATCTCGAGCCTCGGCACGTGCTCGCAGAGCTCGCCCTCGCAGCCTTCCGTCGCGACCGGCGGGCCGTCGGGGCTGAAGGTGCAGCGGCGCGCCCGGACCTCGCGGGTGAGCCGGTCGAGGGCGTCCAGATCCTCCCGGGCGGTCGCGATGGCGTGCATCGCCCACCAGGCGTCGCGCCCCAGCTCGGAGGCAGCGGGGCCGGCGCAGCGCGCGGCGAAGAGCCGGTCGAAGCGCGCCATCGCCGCGTCGGCCCAGCCGTATCGGTGGAGCAGCGCGGCGTTGTTGAAGGCGAACGCGTCCCGCACCCGCTCCTCGTCCTCCGCGGGCGTCACCCAGCGCACGTAGATCTCGCGGGCTCGCGCCACCCGGCGCAGCGGCTCCGGCACCTCGCGCGGCTCGGCGGCGGGGGTCTCGGGCAGCGTCACCCGGGCCGCCTCGGCCGCGCGGGCGTGGCTCTCCACGACCCGGCGCGCGGCGCGGGCGAAGTGGCGGTCGTCGACCCGGGAGTCGCGCACCGCGGCGTACGCCTCGGCCGCCTCCGTCCACCGCCCCGACCAGTAGAGCGCGTCGGCGAGGTCGTAGCGGATGGCGTAGGTGCTCGGGTGATTGGGGTGGGCCTCGGCGTAGCGGCGGTAGGCGTCGATCGCGCGCGCGTACTCGCGGCGCGCCTCGGCGCTCGCCCGTCGATCGGCGTCGGCGCGGTGCCGGAGCTGCTGCGCTCGCTGATGGTGGATGTGCCCCACCGTCTCGAGGGCGCGGCGGGCGAGCTGATCGAGGCGCGCCCGCTCCCGCGGGCAGTCCCCCGGCTCCCGCGTCGCGAGCTGCTCCAGCGTGTCGAGCGCCGCGTCCTCGTCGCCTCGCTGCCGCTGGGCGCGCACGATCGAGAGGTGCACGTCGGCGTCGTCGCAGCCCTGGAAGCCGGCGAGCCGGAGCCGCCACGCGAAGACGGCCTCGTCGGTGTGCGCCTGCTCGAAGAGCACGTCGCCGACCCGCCGGTAGACGTCCCGGGCCCACGCGCGGTCGTGGGGCCAGAGGCTCGGGTCCTCGAGCCGCTCGAGGGGGTGCGCGCCGCCGGCCGCGTGATCGGGCTGGCCGTCCTCGTCCCAGTCGTCCCACGCGAGCGTCAGGGCGATGTACTGGAGCGCCTCCTCGCGCAGGTCGGAGCCGGCGCGCCCGGTCGTGCGCTCGACCTCGTCGGACCAGTCGACGAGCTGCGCGAAGCGCTCGATGGCCTCGGCGTAGTGGCCGGCGCGGTAGTGGGACCACGCGAGCTTGTAGAGGCCGAAGGCGAACAGCCGGTGCGAGGGGAGGGCGACGACGCGGCGGTAGGCGCCGATGGCGTCGTCGAGCCGCGCGAGGTCGAAGTGCAGCTCCCCGAGCCGCAGCCACACCTCGCCCTCGAGGTCGTCTGGCCCGGTCCGTCGCGCGGCGACGCAGTCCTCGTAGCGAGGCGCGCGCGGCGGCGTCTCCGGGGTGAGCGCCGGGTGCGCTGCGGTCGGCTCGGGAGGCGCCGCCGCCGCCGGGTAGCGATGGCGGTTCGCGCAGACCATCGATCGGAACACCTCCACCGCCTCCGCCTCGCGGCCGCTCTCGGCGAGCGCCCAGCCGAGCAGATAGGCGGCGCGGTCGCGGCGCGCGTAGCCCTCGAACTCGAGCACGATCCGCCGCGCGGCGCCGATGGTCGGGCCGAGATCCGGGCGCTCGACGCGCCCCGCGTCGTAGTCCTCGAACGCGCGCTCGGTGTAGAGCTCGGCGAGCCGCAGGAGCGCGTCCGGCGTATGCCGCGGCGCCCGCGGGTGCGCCGCCACGAACGCCTCGAGCCGGGCGAGCGCGTCCCGTCGGGCCCGCGCCTCGAGCCGCCGCTCGGCCCGCAGCGAGAAGGCCCGTCGGCCCAGCACCGCGCGGCGCTCGGCCCGGGCGCGACGCTCGGCGAGGGCGTCGACGTCGCTCCGGTAGGCGCGCAGCCGATCGCCGAAGCGCGTCAGCTCCCCTTCCAGCTCTTCGAGCCCGGCCGCCGCCTCGTGCCCCGGCGCGGCGCGCCGGTCGCGCGGCCGCTCCGGCACCTCCAGCCAGCTGGGCTCCTGCGCCGCGCCCGGGGACGCGGCGAGGAGCAGCAGGAGTGAGAGGAGCACCGATCGCATCGACCCTGTCATCATGGAGCCTCGCCCCCCACGACGCACACGCGCCCCCAACCGGCTCGTCCCCGGCGCAGCCGAGCTTCGTGCACGTCCTCGTACACGTACACGTCCTCGTGCACGTACGCGTCCTCGTGCACGTACACGTCCTCGTGCACGTACACGTCCTGGTGCACGTACACGTCCTCGTGGGCATGCACGGGCGGACCTGCGGGAAGGGTTGGCGGGCACGGCCTCCCACCTCCCTCAGTAGTTCCTGGACGACGAGCGTGTCGGGCTCGGGGGCGGGCTCGCCCCACAGGCCGACCAACTGACTTGCGAGTCGATGGCGGGTCGCAGCCTCGATGGCGAGGGCGCCTCTACGGCAGGCGACGAGCGCAGCGAAGTCGCCGCACGCGCTACGACCCGTGTTCGATCCCGCGGCAGCGGGCGGCCA
>JAYZQJ010000216.1:0-25907 GCA_036149055.1 Myxococcota bacterium
CCGGTGCAGCGGTCACCCCGTAGGCTGCGGAGCAGCCGGAGGGGGGACCGTTGTACCGGCGCAGCGGGGGGGCGGGGGCGGACCCGCCCCTGCCCAAAAAACTCAGTACTCATGCACCACCGGCCCGCTCGCGCCTCGGGCCGGGCGACGGCGACGGGCGCGTCGGGTCCGGGCCGGTCGCGGCCGCTCCACTGCGGGCGCCTCTTCGCGCGCCTCGGCCTCGGGCTCCTCGACCGGCGCCGGCGCGCTCGGGGCGGGCTCGCTCGGCGCCGCCACCGTCGCGGGGCTCGGCGGCGGGCGCTCGACCTCGACGGCCGGCGCGATCGGCGCCCGGGCCGCGTCGGGCTCGGGCGCGGAGGACCACCCCGCGCTCAGCGCGAGGGCGGCGCCTCCGATCACCGCGAGCGTCACGACCGCGCCGAGCGCGAGCGGCCAGCGGGGGCGCGCCGGCCGGGCCTCGGACGGCGCGGCGGCGGGCGGCGCGCTCATCGCGGCCGCCAGCTGCGCGCGGCGAGCCTCGATGTCGTCGAGCGCCACCTGCTGCATCACGAACTCGTCGAGCGGCGTCGGGCCCTCGGCCGACACCACGTCGACCAGGAGGTGGTCGAGGGTCGCGGCGACCTCGCGCGCGGTGGCCGGCCGCAGCTCGGGCTCCTTCGCCAGGAGGCGGAACACCAGCTCCACCAGCCCGTCGGGCAGGTCCGGGCGGTGCATGCCGAGGTCCGGCGGCGGCTCGTGCAGGATCCGGTTCGCGGTCTCCTTCACGTCCGCGCCCTTGTAGAGCCGCCGGCCGGTGAAGAGCTCGAAGGCGACGATGCCCAGGGCGAAGAGGTCGACCCGATGATCGCTGTCCGCGAACTGCAGGGTCTCCGGCGCGAGATAGCCGAGCTTGCCCTTGAGCACGCCGCGCTCGGTCTCGGTGCTGCGCCCGGCCGCGCGGGCGATGCCGAAGTCGGCGATGCGCACCGTGCCGCCGAGGTCGAGGAGGATGTTCTGGGGCGAGACGTCGCGGTGCACGAGCTCGAGGTGCGCGCCCGAGGGGCTCGTGAGCTCGTGCGCCGCCGCGAGCCCGCGCGCCGCCTGCACCAGGATCCGCAGGCCGATCTGGGCCGGCACCGGCTCGCCGGCGCTGATCTGCCGCCCGCGGATCAGCTGCGCGAGGGACACGCCCTCGACGTAGTCCATGATGAGGAAGGGCCCGGTCGCGTCCTCGCCCACGTCGAGCACGCTGACCACGTTCGGGTGCCGGAGCAGCCCGGCGATGCGCGCCTCGTCGAGGAACATCTGCTTGATCTCGGGGTCGCCGGCGCTCCGGTGATGGAAGCGCTTCATCGCGTAGGGGCGGAGGAAGCTCCCCTCCCTGCGCACGACGAGGGACACGGTCGCCATCCCTCCGTCGGCGAGGTCACAGACTGGCTCGTACGCCGGCAAACCAGCCGCATCATACCCGATCGGGGTCAGCGCGCTCCGAGGTTGCTGCCGTCGGGGCCGGCGCCCCGCAGCGGCGAGTCCGGCAGCAGGGTCACGACGCAGGCGGCCGGATCGAGCAGCCGCGGGTCCCCGTCGTCGCGGCCGTCGCCGTTGCCGTGCAGCCAGTCGCCGTCGCTCGACACGTCGCCGGAGAGCCCGTCCCCGGCGTTGTCCACGACGACGTTGCCCCCGCTCGTCACGCCGCCGCCGGTCGAGACGATGCCGGCGCCGTTGCCGACGACGGTGTTGCCCGCCACCGCGGCCGGCCCCCCGACGCGCACGCCGTCGGCGCCGTTCGCGCAGACGACGTTGCCTTCGACGCGCACGCTGCCAGCGCGCATGCTGAGCCCCTCCTCGGCGTTGCCGACGACGAGGTTGCCGCGCGCCACCGTGTCTCCGGTGGCTCGCAGGCCGACCCCGGGCAAGCTCGCGGGGCTGCTCGGGCCGCGCACGCCGGTGTCGCGCAGCACGCTGTGCTCGACGAGCGTGCCGGAGGCGCCGTTGAGCGCGGTGATGGCGGCGTCGGTGCGGCCCGGCTCCTGCGGCGTCCCGCGGGCGTCGGTGCGATCGAGGCCGTTGTCGTGCACGAAGGCGTGGCGGACGACGTTGCCGGTCGCGTTCTCGCCGTTGATCGAGACGCCGAAGCGCACGCCGCCCGCGAGGTCGAGCCCGTCGAGCACCACGTCGCGAGCCGCCTCGGCGCTGCAGCAGATGTCCACCACCGCGTCGGGCCCGGGTCGCGCGAGCCGGAGCCGCGGGGTCCCGGTGCCCGGCCAGGCGCGGATGACCAGCGGCGCCCCCGGCTCCCCGGTCCGCGCGCCGTCGAGGGCCAGACCGCGCGGCCCCTCCACCGGGTGTTCGACGTCGCCGCGCAGGTAGAAGACCTCGGGGCGGCCGGCCCGAGCCACCTCGTCGAGCGCGTCCTCGAGGCCGGGGCACGGCGCGTCTTCGGTGCAGCTGGCGCCCGCCCCCGCGGGGTCGACGAACGCCGCCGCGCAGCCCTCGAGGCCGGTGGGCGCGAAGGTCAGCGCGCGCGCCCCCGGGTCGCTCGACGGACCGCTCGCGACGGCGCGGCGGACGGGGCACCCGCCGTCGTCGAAGAGCTCGACCTCGGCGAGGAACCAGCGGCTCTCGGATCCGCCGCGCGGCGTCAGCGGCACGCGCCAGGGGAGCGTGACCTCGCCCTCCCCTTCGCCGACGGTCACCCAGAAGTCGCCGACCAGCTGGAGCTCGGCGTCCCACACCCGGAGCCCGATGCGCGAGACCGACGCCGGGTCGGGCGGGTCGATCACCAGCTCGATCGAGGGGTCCTGGCACCCGACGGCGGCGCTCGTCATCAGCGCGATCAGCACGCTGCGCAGGCACGTCACGAGCGATCCTGTCTCCATTCCAGCACGCGGGTCGGCTCCGTGAACGTCGTGTCCTCGACACGGTAACACACCGCTCGACCGCGCTTGATCGCCTCGCAGGCGCCATCCTCCACCAGCCGCTTGAGCGCGTGCTGCACGCTCCGGAGCGGCGCCCCGGCTCGCTCGGCGCTCTCCCGCGCGGTGGCCCCGGGCTGCGCCGCGATCGCGCGGAGCACGGCGTCGTCGAGGGTCCGCTTCACCCGCGGGTCGGGCACCGCGAACGCCTCGCGAGGCACGAGGCTCACCTCCCCCAGCGTCCGCTCGACCGACGCGCGGTCGCCGAGCAGCTCGCGCACCCGGTGGATCAGCACCTCGAGCGATCCGCGGTGGATGCGCGGCTCGAACTCGAACCCGTAGACCTGCGCGAACAGCGCCTCGACCGAAAGCGGCGCCGGGGCCAGCGCGAGCACCGACAGCGTGGTCTCGATTCGCCCCGGTCGGCTGGTGGCGAGGGCGGGCGCGTCGTCGGCCACGAGCACGCGCACCGCGGGCCGCGCCGGGTCCACGCGCACGAGGCAGGGGTGCTCGAGGGTGCCCGCCGCGAGCGCCACGAGCCCCCGCGGCACCGCCGTCACCCGGCCCGCGCGCCAGGCCTCGATCCCGGGCGCCTCACGCTCCGGATCGAAGAGCGCGGCCGCGAGCGCCGCCTCGGAGCGCAGCCACGGGCACGGCGCGGCCTCGGCCAGCGCGTCGAGCGCCGCGGGTTGCGCGGCCCGATCGCCAGCCAGCGCCCGCTCGTGGCTCAGCCACGCCCGCCACTCCCGGGAAGCCACCCGCTCGAGGGCCACCAGGATACGCAACGCGACGTGCGGCTGACCAGCATACCGCCTCACCCGCGCCAGGGTGACGCCGGCGAGGTACTGGGGGTGCACCAGCTCCTCGGTGCGGCTCATGCGCACCGCGCGCCGGGCGTGCCCGCGGGCCGCGTCGAGCTCCCCGCGCTCCAGCTCGACGAGGGCGCGCGTCGCCGCCGCCTCGACCACCGTGGCCGCCGCGCCCTCCCGGAGCGCCGCCCCCTCGACCGACTCCAGCGCCGCGCCGTCGACGTCGCCGCCGGACAGCAGCGTCAGCTGCGCGTCCGCGAGCCGGAGCGCCGGGAGCTCGGCCGGAGCCCGCGCGGCCAGCGCGTCGCGCCACCGCCGCAGCGCCTCGGGCGCGCACCGCGCGAACGCCAGCCGCGCCCCGTGCGTGCACGCCAGCGCCAGCGCGCCCGCGTCCCCGGCGGAGGCCTCGACCTCGTCGACGGCGGGCGCCTCGAACCCCGCGTCTCCGCGACCCGCGCCCTCCGGGAGCGTCGCCCGCAGCGCCAGCGCCCAGCCCTCGTCGGGCTCCCGGGCCAGCAGCTCCCGCGCCGCCGCGTGATCCCCGCGCAGCGCCCGCTCGAACGCCTCCCGCGGATCGCTCATCGAGGGGATGTTGCCATCCGCTCCCCGGTCAGGCGAGCACCGACTCTCGGATCTCGTCGGCGCGGTCCTCGTCGACGCCGAAGACCTCGGCGAGCTCTTCGTGGGCGCTCCGCTCCTCGTCGTCGAGGGCGCCGTCGGCGAGGGCGAGCTGCCAGCTGAGGCCGAGCACGAGCTCGCGGAGGCCGCGCTGGGTGAGCTCCTCGGCGATGTCCTCGAGCTCCAGCGGCTCGTCGATCGCGCCGGCCAGCTCCTCCTGGACCTTGGGCGGGAGCTCGCTGCCCTCGATGATGCGCTCGAGCAGCTCGATCTCGTCGGTGGCCAGCTCGCGATCGGCCTGGGCCATCCAGATGCAGGCGTGCACGGCGCCGCGGCGCTCGCGCTCGACCACGTCGCGGGTCTGCGAGGAGAACCACTCGCGGAGCTCCTCGAGGCGCGCGGTGCCGAGGACCTCGTGCGCGAGGATGGCGCCCTCCTCCTCTTCGTGCCCCATCAGCACGCCGCCGCGGGAGAGCGCGCCTACCCAGCTCGACATGGCTCCGATCGCGTCCATCATGGTCGCGCACCATAGCGGACTCGCGCCGAACGGCGAGTTTCAGGCGGAAAAGCGCTCGATCTCGACGATGGCGGTCGACGCGGGGCTCGCCGACAGCTCGTCCTTCAGCATGCCGAAGACCACGAGGTCGCCGAAGGTGCCGTCGGCGTTCTCGCCCACGCCCCGCAGCAGCCCCTCCTCGCGGTAGCCGAGCTTGCGGGGGATGCGCAGGCTGCGGGTGTTGGTCGGCGCGACCCGGATCTCGATCCGCCGGGCCTCCATGACCTCGAAGCCGACGCGGGTGAGGGCGCTGGCGAGCTCGTAGGCGAGCCCTTCGCCCCAGCGCTCCGGGACGATCCAGTAGCCGATCTCCAGCACGCCGATCCCGCTGCGGGGGTGCAGGCCCGTGCCCCCGAGGAAGGCGCCGCTCTCTCCATCGAACACGCCGTAGAAGAAGTCCTTGCCGCGATCGAAGGCGCCGCGAAAGCGCCTCAGCTGATCGGCGCGCTCCTCGAGCGTGAGCGGCTCGCGGCTGAACCAGCTCATCCACGGGAGCAGCGCCTGCTTGTTCGCGACGATGCCAGCGTGCACCGCGCCGACGTCGGCGCGCTCGTAGCAGCGGATGACGAGGCGCGACGTGCGGACCACGTAGGCGGGGTGCGGCCAGCTCATCGCTCACATCCCGTAGGTCGTGCCGTTCGTCCGGAGCCGACCGTTGATGGTGCAGCTGGAGCCGTCGCGCATGTTCTGCAGGCTCGCGTTCCGGAACTCGATGTCCACCGTGGCGAGCTCGTCGTCGAACTGATGCACGATCATCGTGCCGCTCACCGGGTCGGGGATGCGCCCGTTGCGCACCGCCATGAGGTCCATCGTCATGTTCGTCCAGATGGACTGACCGACCATCATGTTGACCACCGCCTGGGTGTCCATGCGGTGCTGGGTCGAGAGCTGCTGGGTGCCGCGAACGCTCGCCGGGAGGGCGAGCTGGAGCGAGCCCGTCATGGTGCTCCCGTTCATGGCGAGCACGCTGACGGTGCCGGCGTTGCCGGTGACCATGCGGCGGCCCTGGAAGACGGGGTCGCAGGTGCCGGAGAAGGTCAGATCGATCTGCGGGTCGCGCGGGTTGCTCGGCTGGAGCGGCGAGCCTCCGCCTCCGAGGATGCCGCCGCCCCCGCCGCCGCCTCCTCCGGAGGTCACGCCGCCGCCCGAGTCGTCGCCGCTGCCCGCGAACGCGAAGATGCCGACGCCGATGCCGATGACCGCCAGGATGCCGAGCGCGACGAGCCCGCCGAGCGCGAACACGATGAGCTTGAGACCTCCGCCTCCGCCGCCCGAGGAGCTCACCGGCGCGGCGATCGGACCGCTCGGCGGCGCGCCGTATCCGCCGCTCGGCTGCGGTGACCAGCCGGCGGGGCCGGTGGGGGGCGCGCCGTGGGGCGTCGGCGTGTAGGCCTGCCCGCCGTGCATCATCGCGCCCGCCGTGTGCGGGATGGCCGGCGCCGGCTGCCCGGTCTGCATGCGGGCCTGGATGCGCTCGAGCTCCGCGACCAGCTCCTTCATCGTCGCCGGGCGCTGGTTCCGGTCGACGTGCATCGCGCGCATCGTCGCCGCCTCCAGATCCGGGGGC
Source organism: Myxococcota bacterium (assembly GCA_036149055.1). Classification (GTDB taxonomy): domain Bacteria; phylum Myxococcota_A; class Polyangia; order Polyangiales; family Sandaracinaceae; genus JAVJQK01. Next base: position 6,445 of record JAYZQJ010000216.1, read on the forward strand.
ACGTCGGGCGCGAGCGATCGGAGCGGCGCCGCGTGCCCGGAGGCGATCTGTTGCACCAGCTCGAAGAGGCCGTCGGCGTTGTAGGGCGGCCGGCCGGCGAGGCACTCGTAGAGCACCACGCCCATCGCGTAGACGTCGTAGCGCGCGTCGGGCGTGCCGGACGCGTTGATCTGCTCGGGCGACATGTACCAGGGCGTGCCCATCGCGATCCCGGTGCGGGTCATCGGCGCGCCCTGCCCGGGCTGGTCCTCGTCGAAGAGCTTGGAGATGCCGAAGTCGAGCACCTTCGACGGCCGCGGCGAGCCGTCCTTGCCCTGGCAGAGGAAGATGTTGTCGGGCTTGAGGTCGCGGTGGATGATGCCCTCCGCGTGGGCCTCGGCGACGCCCTTGCAGGCCGGGATCATCACCCGCAGCGCCTCGTCCGGCGTGAGGCGTCCGGCGCGCTCGAGGCGGTCGGCGAGGGACTCGCCGCGGAGGCGCTCCATCACCAGGAACGGCGCCTCGCCGTCCTGACCCACGTCGAGGATCTGGATGACGTTGGGGTGCTCGATCTTCGCCGTCGCGCGCGCCTCGGCGAGGAAGCGGGCCACCGCCTCCTGCGAGCGCGCCGCGCCGGGGAGCATCCATTTGATGGCCACCGCGCGACCGGTGGCCTGGTTCACGGCGGCGAACACGGCGCCCATCCCGCCCTGTCCCAAGAGGGACTCGATGCGGTAACGGACGCCGATCAGATCGCCGGCCTTCGGTAGCGCTGCCTGGCCCATGCCCCTCCGTGGACCCGGAGGTTACGAGGCAGGCGGCCTCGGGACAATGCTCACGCGCGGCTCACGCGCGGTGCACGAACTCGCGGATCTCCCGGACCTTGCCCATCGCCATCTCGCAGGCGGCGATGCAGTGCTCCGAGCCCTTGGCGTGCTCGTCCATGTTGGGCGAGCGCGTGTACTCGAAGAACACGGTGTTCGCGTCCCCGTGCACCGTGGTGTGCAGGAGCTTGTAGCTCCCGAAGCGCTGACGCTGCCGCCGCAGCATCTCCCGGATGGCGTCCACGCCCTGGTAGTGCCCCCCCTCGGGCAGGGCGTGGGCCACGTCCCACTTCGCGTTCGCGTCGAGCTGCTTCACCGCCGCGTCGATGTCGCCGTTGGCGATGGCGGTGAAGGCGCGGCTGACGGCCTCGATGTTGCTGTCCGCTTCCTTCATGACGACCCCCTGTTGATCGTCCGTGAGGTACGCGCCGGTCAGCCCTGGGCCACCCGGTCGTAGGCCGCGCGCACGTCGAACGCGCCGCCCAGCTCCTCGAGGTGCACGTAGAGCGTCGCCAGGTAGAGGCCGAGCGGCACGAAGTCGCGGTGCAGGGTCGCCCCCTGGTCCCGGCAGCTCAGGAAGGTGCGATGAAAGGTCTCGGTGAACGCGTGCACGTCGAACGAGACCGCGCGCTGGTCGCCGGCCCCGAAGTGCTCGAGGAACGTGTCCTCGGCGCAGCGCAGACCGACCTGGTCGAGCCCCGCCTGGAAGCGCGCGTCGTCGTCGGCGTAGAAGCCGGCGTAGACCTCGCGCATCGCGGCGAGGAACGCGTCGTCGAACGCGTACCAGAGCGACTTGGGGCTCCAGCAGAGCGCGTCGCCGCCGGCCTCGAACCGCTCGGGCCGCAGATCCAGCAGCACCGGGCCGCCGGCGAAGAGCTGGTGGAAGTAGAGCTCGAGCACGCGCTGCCCGCGCGCCTCCCGCCCGAGCTCGCCCCCCGCGTCGGCGCCGCCCAGGCGGACCTGGACGTCGCTCGAGGCGAGGGTCTCGGCGCGGTGGCCGCAGGCGTCGGCGAAGCCGGAGCCGTCGAACCAGTTCTTGGTCAGCGCCCCGGTCGCGCGGCGGAGCGCCTTGCCGGGGAGGACCTCGAAGAACGAAGGCGACGCGAGGTCGACGACCTGCTTCCACTCCGTCCCGCGAACGATGGATTTCCACATGGTGGCCAACCTGGGTTCAGTCGGCCGGCGCGTCACGCTCGCCGACGCGGGCGGGCGGCGCGGTGGCCTCGATGGCGCTGAACGTCTCGAGGATCTCGTAGGTGTGCTCCGCGTTCGGCGGCACGACCCAGGAGTCCCCCTTCTCCAGCAGCACCCGCTGCTCGCCGAGGTGCAGGCGCGCCTTACCCTTCAGCACGTACCCGATGGTCTCGTACGGTCGCGCGCGCGGCGTCTTGCCAGCGGTGGGCGCCTCGTCCTCCCAGAGGCGCATCGAGAGCTTCTTGCCGGACGCGAGGTAGGTCTGCCCCATCGCGCCGTGAGGCGAGGCGTCTCGGTCGATCTTCTTGACGGTCGTATCCATGCCCCGACGAGGGGCGAGAACCGTTCCACCGCGCTTCGCGCGGGCCGGGGCCGAAATCGCCGTGCGATCTCGCCTCGCCCGTGGCGTCCCATCCGCCGCAGCGGGCCCGCCGAATGGAGACACGGGGACGGAGTTTCCTTGTTGCCCAACGGGCCTTCGCTCCCCCGATCCGCGCTCTCGGCCCCGCCCGTCAGCGCGATCGGGCGGGTTCTCGGGCTCCAGCGACCTCGTTCGAGCCCTCCGCCGGCCCCCCGCCGGCCTCCGAAGCGTGTTCGGCAACAAGGAAACTCCGTCCCAGGCTCCTGGCGCGGCGCAGCCGCCAGAAGGCGAGGCCGAAGACGAGGCCGCTGAGGCCGAAGTAGATGGCCAGGCTCAGCCACACGAGGCCGGGGAGCGAGCCGGCGGGCACGTGGGTGACGCCGGGCGCGGGCGGGACGCCGAGGAAGTAGGTGATCGCGACCTCGCCGAGGAGCGGGGCGTCGGCGGCGCTCGAGATGCCGCGGGGGAAGAGGTGCGTTCCGTCGGGCAGCGGCCAGGAGGTGGCGACCATCTCGGTGGAGAGCGCGTAGGCGTGGTCGAAGCGGCCGTTCGCACGCGCGGCGCCGAGGCCGAAGGCGCTGGCCGCGGTGCCGAAGCCGCCCACGATCGGGCCGGCGTCGACCTCCCAGGTCCACTCGCCGTAGCCGCGGGCGAGCTCTCCGCCGTCGGCGAACTCGCGGAAGCCGCTCGCCCAGACCCGCTCCTGCCAGAAATGCCGCTCGTGGAGCCCGTACCAGCGCTCGGCTTCCTCGGCGTCGAGGTGAGGCGCGAACACCAGGGTCCAGGAGGTGCCGACGCCCCGCGCGGGCTGCACGATCTCTCCGTCGGGCAGGCTCACCCGGTAGGGCACGAGCCCGAGCGCGTCGGCGCGCTCCCCGGTGAAGGCGCGCAGCGATCGGGCGGCGAACGCGGAGTGGTCGGTGCCGAGCACCGCGTCGGCCCGCCGCAGGATCCCCACGGCGGCGAGCACGTCGATCGGGTAGCACTCGCCCGGGTAGTCGTGGAGCAGGCCGAGCGGCGCGGCGTCGAGGTCGGCGGCGAGAGTCTCGACCTGGTCGCGCAGCAGCGGGTGGACCTCCCCCGTGAGCCGCGCGTGGCTGGTGAGGCCCGCGATCAGCAGCGAGCGGAAGAACACGTTCTCCTCGTGCAGGTAACCCTCGCCCCAGTGCCGCGCGACCCAGCTGTGGTGGGACGGGTCGAGCAAGAGATCGCGCGCCGCGTCGACCGCGCCCCGTGACTCTGCGAGCGGCGCCTCCCCCTCGCGGCCGCGCGCCTCCCAGTCGTCCTGCAGCTGCTCGGTCGACATCAGGTAGAAGACCGCGGTGAAGAGCGGCCACTCGGTGGCGATGACGTCGAGCAGCGCCGCCTCCTCCCCGCGCGCCCGCTCGACGCGCTCTCGCGCCCAGCGCTCGAACCGCGGCGTCAGCTCGCGGTGCATGTCCCGGGCGCGCTCCGGCACCCCGGGCCCGGAGAGCGCCGGGTCGTCGAGGTCGCGCACGACCTGCACCCCGGGCAGGAGAAAGAACCACGCGACCAGCCCGGAGAGCCCGATCCACACCGCGCATTCGCCCCACTTCGCGATCGTCTTCATGCCCCCACCGTGAGGCGCGCCCGGATCGCTCGCCGCGACGGAGGCCACGAGCGGTCGCGCGCGGCCCGCGAGCGGTCGCCGCGTCCGACGAGCGGCGCGAGTCGCTCGAGGGGGGCATCTCAGATTCCGAGGCGTCGGCGGAGGGCGCGGGCGGCCTGGCGGGAGACGGGGACCTCGTGGCCGGTGTCGGTGATGGCGGTGTAGCCGCCGCTGTCTTCGGGGCGGAGGCGATCGACGCGGTCGAGGCGGAGCAGCGCGCGGCGGTGGACGCGCTCGAAGGGAGCGGCGGGGAGGCGGCGCTCGAGGTCGGCCAGCGACAGCTCGGTGACCAGCGCCTCGCCGTCGACCCAGACGGTGACCAGGGCGCCGTCGAGCTCGGCGTGGGTGATCTGCGCGGGGCGCACGAGGCGGACCTCGCCGCGCACGGTCAGCGGGATGGGGTCGTCGCTCGGAGGCGCGACCCGGGCGCGCGCGCGACCGAGGGCGAGCTCGAGGCGCGCCGCGTCGATCGGCTTGCGCACGTAGTCGACCGCGCCCTGGTCGAAGGCGTCGGCGGCGTGCTCGGGGTGCGCGGTGGCGAAGACGACGGCCACGCCTCGCCGGGTCGCGAGCTGGGCGACGTCCATGCCGCTCAGGCCGGGCATGTCGATGTCGAGGATCGCGAGGTCGACTCCGTCGAGCGCGTCGAGGGCCTCCTCACCGCTCTTCGCCTCGGCCACGATCTCGACGCCGCCGATCGCCTCGAGCAAGCGACGCAGCCGCTTGCGCGCCATCTGCTCGTCGTCGGCGATGAGCACGCGCATCAGCTCGGCTCCCGGGGGAAGGTCATCAGGGCGCGCGTGCGCCCGCGCTCGGCGCGGATCGTCATCTCGGCCGCCTCACCGTACGCGAGGGCGAGCCGCCGCTCCACGAGCGCGATCCCGTGCCCGCCCTCGCGGCGGCCGGCGAAGGCGCCCGGGTTGTCGATCTCCACCCGGACGCGCGCCCCGACCGAGACCCGCAGCGCGACCTCTCCCTCGTGGCCGGCCGCCGGGCCATGGGTGATCGCGTTCTCGAACGCCGGCAGGAGCAGCATGGGCGGCACCGTGACCTCCTCCAGCGCGCCCTCCTTCTCCAGCCGGAGATGGAAGCGCTCGTCGTCGCGGATCACGTACAGCCCGAAGAGCGCCTCGAGCAGCGCGAGCTCTTCGGTGAGCGGCCAGGTCGGCGCGCGCACCCCCTCGAGCACCCGGCGCAGGATCGCGGCCAGCTCGAGCAGGGCTCGCTCGGCGACCTCGGGATCCTCGCGACACCACTCCGCGATGGCGTTGAGGGTGTTGAAGAGGAAGTGCGGGTCGAGCTGCGCGCGGAGCGCGAAGAGCTGCGCGTGCTCGGCCTCGATCGCCGACCGGGTCGCCTGCGCCTCGAGCTCGAGGTCGCGGCCGAGCCCCCAGCCGCCCACCGCGATCAGCACGCCGAGGATCGGCGCGGCCGACGGGTCGAGCATGTAGCTCCGCACCTCGAGAAGAGACGGCAGCCGCAGCGCGAACACGTAGACGACGGCGGCGCACACGCCCACGTAGAGGGCGAGGCCGATCGCGCCGTGGCCATGGAGGCGACGCCACGCGGCGGGGACGACGAGCGTGAAGACCGCGCAGAAGAGCAGCGCGATCAGGGGCGCCGCGACGCTCCGCACCAGGGCCCACTCGACGACCGCCGTCGCCCCGAAGACCACGCCGAGCGGCAGCGCGCGCTGGCGCGCGAGGAGCCCACGGAGCGTCGAGGTCATGGAGAGAGCCTATCCGCTCTCGCGCTGGGCCGGTCAGGCCAGGACGATCTGATTCCGCTCCACCCAGTAGGTGTTCTCGTCGTCGTCGCGGACGCCGATGCGGCCGGTGGGGACCCAGAGATAGATGTCGCCCTCGACGCCCTCGTGCGGTCCCTTCACCACCTTCACGCGGCTGCCCTTGCCCATCTCTCCGGGCTTGCGCTCGCCGGCCGCGGGCGCCTCCGGCTCGACGTGCTCCTCGTCGAACCAGTAGGTGATGCCGTCGTCACCCTTCACGCCGTAGCGCATGCCGGCGCCGTACTTGCTCTGGCCGACCCAGGTGATCTTGCCGCGCACGTCGGGCTTGCCGAGCTGACGGGCGAACACGCGGTCGCCCTTCTTGAACATGTCGGGGAGGTCGCTCATGGGGAAGCGGATGCTAGCACCGGAAAATCGGAGCGCCGCCCCCCGGTCGACCGAAGAAAGGGCGCGACTCGGCGGTTGACCGGAGACGATGACCTACCGCGCGGCGCTCCCCCTCACTCCGTCCCCGTTCGACGGCGTCCTTCGCGACGGCGAGGAGATCGTGGTGGCGACCGCCGCCCGCCGCGGGCTCGTCTTCGCACCGATCGATCTGGCCCTGGTCCCCTTCGGGCTCGTCTTCGCCGGGATCGCGTCGCTCTTCGCGATCCAGGCGCCGGGCGCGATGGCGCTCTTCGCCCTGCCCCACATCGCGATCGGGCTCTACCTCGCCATCGGCCGCTTCTTCTGGGACGCGATCCGACGGGCGAGCGCGACCTACGCGGTGACCGACCGTCGGCTGCTCATCCACGAGCGCGGTCGTTTCGTGAGCGTCCCGCTCGCCGAGATCGGCGAGACCACGTTGCGCGAGCGGGAGGACGACGCCGGGACGATCACGCTCGGTCGACCCGGGCCCGCCGGGCTCCCGTCCGGGCGCCGCGGCTCACACGCGCGCCGGCTCGAGCTGGCCGCGGAGGCGCGGAGCTTTCACCGCGCGCTCGGCGCGTAGCCGTCAGAAGCCGAGCGGCGTGCCCTGGTCGGCGAGGCGCTGGCGGGCGGCGGCGGTGTGGAGCACGCCGGGCACGGCGACGACCGCGAGGATCGCGCTGAGGACGCTCAGCGGCGTCCCGATCATCTGCATGCAGGAGAGGATGTTGGGGAAGGCGTAGAAGAGCCAGCCCACCATCGCGAGCGCGACGACCCCGCCGTGGCCCGCGCCGACGTAGGCGGCCCACGGCCGGGCGCGGAAGACCTGAGCCGCGACCGCGATCTGCGCCACCCCGGACGCGATCAGGAACCACGGCACCATCTCGACCACCGAGTGCACCGAGCGCAGGCCGAGGAGCTGCACGCCGCTGAGCGCGACGACCAACCCGGTGAGGCCCTGCGCGACGCAGGCCATCTTCACGATCATCGAAGGCTCGGCCGCCTTCAGGTCCGCGTCGGAGAGCTCGTCGGTCACGAGAGGACGCTAGACGAGGTGCGGCCGTCGATCCAGCATGCCCGGATGCTGAGCCGCCGCGTCGCCTGGGCCCTCTCCCAGCTCGCCAGCCGGGAGGACGGGGACCTGCCGGCGGCGCGCCGGGAGACGTACGCCGCCCTCGACCCGCTCTTTCGCGGGATGATCCGCGGGCGCGCCGAGCGGGCGGTGGCGGCGGCGATGTTCGAGACCACCCGGACGGACGACGAGCGGCACGTGCACCGGCTCGCGGCGCTGCGGGTGATGGGCGAGGCGGCCGGCGCCCCCGACGACGTCGAGGCGGTGACGAGCGCGTTCGAGGCGAAGCGCCCGAAGACGGCGCCCTCGAGGCGCGGACCCACCCTGGCGGCGGCCGGCGCGCTCGGCGCCGCGCTGGTGCTCGGCGGCGGGGCCGCCTGGTGGCTCACGCGGCCGCCCGCGTCGCTGCACCACGAGGCGGCGCGCACCGAGACCGCGTGGACCGAAGGCGGGCGACCGCTGGCGGGCACGCTCGAGCAGCGGGCGGTCTTCGAGGACGCGGTGCCCGACTTCGCGGTGGCCATCGACGCCTACCGGCGGGCGCGCGGCACGGCGGACGAGGCGCGGGAGCGCGCGGACGTGGTCGGGGCGGCCGAGGCGGGCGCGGCGATGAGCGAAGACGCGCTCGGCGCGGACGTCACGTCGTTCCTGCGCGCCCTCTTCGACCAGTCGCTGGCGGTGGTCGAGGGCGCCGACGCGGAGGACAGCTTCGTGCGCGCGGTCGACGCGCTGAACGCGGCCATCGCCGACGCCGGGCTCGAGTACTACGTCGACACCGAGGTCCGGATCGATCCCCAGGGGCGGCGCCGCGTCTACCTGTCGACCTTCACGGTGGAGCGCGTCCGCTTCTTCGACGCCGGCCCGCACCGCCTGCGCGCGCTGCGGCTGAAGCGGCTCGACCGGCTCAACTTCGCCCGCGCGGTGCTCGGCTTCACCCGGCCGCAGGTGCGGGACGGGCTGGTGCTGCTCGGCCGCATCGAGCGCCACCTGGTTGACGCCATCTTGCCCGGGCTCGGCCCCGAGGCGCGCATGCCGATCGTCGACGCCGACACCCGCGCCGACGCCCGCGCCCTCTGGGTCGACCGGGTCGAGGAGATCGCGGCGCGCGACGCGCAGGCGGAGGCGGTGGCGCTCGCCGGCGAGGGCGCGCTCGAGCTCGGCCGGCTCTTCGCCCGGCGGCGCGAGATCCTCGACGGCTGGCGCGATCGCTTCCAGGGCATGGGCCTGACCGTGACCCGCCCGACCACGGTGGACTTCGACCTGGACGGCTACCGGAGCCTCGAGGATCGGGTGCCGGTCGCGGAGTGGCGGGAGCTCGGCGCGGTGGCCAGCGACCTCCGGAGCGACGTGCCGCGTGGCGCCTACCGCGAGCTCGAGGAGCGGCTGATCGAGAGCGTGGAGCGGCACGAGGTGCAGCATCGCCTCGACTACGCGTCGGGCACCCTCGAGACGACGCCGGCGCCGCTCGTGGAGCTCCTCGGCCCGGAGCACCCGGTCGCCGCGCGCGCGACCGCCGAGCTGAGCGCCTACACGAGCGAGCTCGCGCGCGGCCCCGACGTCGTCAAGATGAACCTCGCGCTGCTCGCTCGGCACGTGCTCGCGCGGCACAACCAGGGCAGCCCCGAGCACTACGCCGGGCTCGTCATCCTGGACGGCCTCGCCGAGCAGCTGGGGATCGCCCGGCGGCCCTTCGTCGAGCACCGCCGCGTCGACCGCCAGGCGGTGGCGTTCGCGTACCTCGAGATCCGCGACCGCTCCGCGGCCGAGCTCAGCGCCGCCGCCGCCGCCCTCTGGGAGGCGCTCTTCGGGCGCCCGCTCCCTCCGCTCAGCGCGCGCTGAGGAGCGCGGCCAGCTCGGCCGCCGAGATCTCGCGGGCGGCGGGATCGAGCCGGGTGGCCGCCACGCAGGCCTCGTCGAGCGCGGGCGGGATCGTGAGCGCGGGCGCGCGCCCGGCCGGGGAGGCGCCGTCGGTCCGGAGGATCGAGAGCGCCCGCTGCGCACGCTTGCCCGGGTGCAGCGGCGCGCCGGTCAGCACCTCGAAGAGCATCGCGCCGAGCCCGTAGACGTCGGCGCTGGTGTCGACCCGCTCGACCTCGCCGCGCAGCTGCTCGGGGGACATGTAGCCGATGGTGCCGAGCACCGAGCCCGCCCGGGTCTCCACCGCGCCGCTCGCGTCGGTGATCGGCTCGGCCTCCTCCTCCTCGGAGGTGAGCTTCGCGAGGCCCCAGTCCATCAGGTAGGCGGCGCCGTCCTCGTCGACGCGCACGTTGGAGGGCTTGAGGTCCCGGTGCACCACGCCGCGCGCGTGGGCGTAGGCGACCGCGCGGCAGACCTGGGTGAGCACGTCGAGCGCCGCGCCCCGCGCGAGCCCCGCCGCCAGCGCCTCGCGGAACGACCGCCCCTCGATCCAGCTCATGGTGAAGAACGGGCGCTCCTCGCCGTCGAGCCCGATGTCGTGCACGGGGACCACGCCGGCGTGGCGCAGCTGCGCCTGGACCCGCGCCTCGCGGAGGAAGCGCCAGCGGGCGATCCGAGCGTTGCCGTGCGGCAGGACCTTCATGGCCACGTCGCGCGCGAGCGGTCGATCGCGGCAGCGGCGCACCTCGCCCATCGGGCCGCTCGAGACCACCCCGAGGATCTCGTAGCGGGTGCCGAACTCCAGCGGCCCGCTCTCGCCGGGATCACCCTCCACCAGCGTGGAGGCCCAGGGCCCGAGCGGGACGAGGTCGAGCGGGTCGGCCATCGACACCGAGTCTACTCGACGGTCGCGCTCGCGCCGTCGGGCAAGACGAAGCGGGTCGCGCCGCCGCCCTCGACCCGCTCGATGAGCCCGGCGCCGTCGAGCCCCGCGCGGTCGAGGTCACGGCGCAGCCGGTGCATCAGCACGTTCAGCGTCTTGCGCCCCGCCGGCTGCTCGCCCCAGACGCGCGACCACATCAGCTCGTCGGGCACGGCGTCTCCCGGCTGCAGCGGCGCGGGCGGCGCGAGCAGGACGGCGACGAAGTCGCAGCGCCGCTCGGAGAGGTAGACCGCGACGTCGTCGACGTGGAGCCGACCGCCGCGCGGCATGAACTCGAGCCGCACCGCCGCGAAGCCGGTCGCCGCGTTGGCCACCGTCGACTCGTCGCCGAGGTCGCCGCCGGCGACGACCTCGAAGCGGCGCCCGTCGATCTCGAGCGCGCTGCCCGCCCGGGCGAGCCCGGCGTCCTCCGCCTCGAGGGGCGCGCCGTCGAGGGTGATCGGAGCGCTGGCCGCCACCTCGAGCCCCGAGCGCCCGGAGAGGAGCACCACCGCGCGCGGCGGCAGGCCCTCGACCCGAAGGTCGTCTCGCTGGTCGCCGCCGATCGAGAACGCGGCCGCCTCGATCGAGAACATGCTGCCGCTCGGCCCCTTGAGCACCCAGAGCGGGGTCGGGCCGGCGAGCTCGGAGCTTTCGGCCGCCTCCTCGACCACCGTGAAGCGCGCCCCGCCGACCTCGAGCGTGGCCCCGGGCGGGAGCGCCGCGCCGTCCGACAGCGCGGCTCCGTCGACGGTGACCTCGCCCTTGCCCATCACCGCGATCGCGACGCCCTCCTCGTCGAGGTGGACGAGGGCCTGGCGGCGGCTCGCCGACGGCGACGCGAGCACCACGTCGCAGCCGGGCGCGCGCCCCAGGAGGAGCCCCGCCGGCGTGATGCGCCGCGAGGTGCCCGCCTCGGTGCGGAGCCAGAAGGCGCGGCTCACTCGGGCTCGAGATCCTCGGCGACGCCGACCATCACCCGGTTCCGGCCCGCCTGCTTGGCCCGGTACATCGCGAGATCCGCGATCTTGAGCAGCTCGGGCACGGTCTGGCCTTCGGTGAGCTGCGAGACGCCCATCGAGATGGTCACGCTCGGCAGCTCGGTGCCGTCGGGCATCACGAGCGTCTCCTTCGCGATCGCCTCGCGCACCCGATCGGCGGCGACCTGGGCCAGCTCGACGTCGGTGTCCGGGAAGATGATCACGAACTCCTCGCCGCCGAAGCGCGCGACGAGATCGGTCGGCCGGAGGTTCGCGCTGAGGGTCGAGGCGACGACGGTGAGCACGTGGTCGCCCGCGGCGTGCCCGTAGGTGTCGTTGAAGCTCTTGAAGTGATCGATGTCGATCAGCGAGAGCGAGAGCTTGCCCCGCTCGCCCTGATGGCGGCGCACCATGCGGTGCAGGGTCTCGTCGAGCCAGCGGCGGTTGTGGATGCCGGTGAGCCCGTCGAACATCGCGGCCCGCTCGTACTGGCGGCGCTTCTGCACGTTCTGGCTGACGGTGGCGTTGTTGGCCCGGAGCCGCGCCGCCGTCTTCACCAGGAGGTTGACCGCGAACGCGTGGCTCACGTTGGTGAGCTGCCAGAAGGCGTCCTCCCCGACCTCGAGCAGGCGCGCCTTCTCCTTGGCCACCACGAACGCGCTCGCCTCGCTGCCGTCGAGCAGGCTCAGCTCGCCCACCGTCTCGCCCGCCTCGATGGTCGCCACCGGGTCGGCGGTCGGCGTGTCGAGGTGCACGCTCAGCTCGCCCTTGAGCAGCAAGAACATGCGCGCGTGGCGCTTGCCCTGCTCGATGAGGACGTCTCCGGGCTGGAGCACGCGGCGGACCGCGGTGGCCAGCAGCTCGCGCCGCGCGGTGAGGCCCACGCCCTCGAGCATCGCGAAGTCGTCGAGGGCGTCCGGGCTGATGGGGGCGTCCGAGGACAGGGGACCGCTCACGCGCGAAGAATACCTCAAGGCGAGTCTGGAGTGTCGGCTGGCGATGCATCGGCTACATTCCGCGGCGGGAGGGGTGATGCGCGCCACGTGGGCTTGGGTTCTCGGGGGACTGGCGTTCTGCGCTGCCGCCCCCGCGCACGCGTTCTATCCGGACGCCATCCCGAACGGGGCGACCGGCGGCTGCGGGGTCTGCCACATCGATCCGGCGGGCGGCGGCGCGCGCACCCTCTTCGGCCAGGACTTCGAGCGCGGGCCCAACGGCGTCGCCGGCACCTCGGACGACCACGTGTGGTCGCGCTGGCTGGCCGGCCGCGACTCGGACGGCGACGGCTGGACCAACGGCCAGGAGCTCGGGGACCCCTTCGCCTACTGGTCGTCCGGCGGCTCCCCGATGAGCTCCTACCGCTCCAACCCCGGCCAGGGCTCGAGCGAGCCGAGCAACTTCAACCTCTGCTTCAGCAGCGTCTACAACGACTGCACCGCGTCGAGCTCGGGCGGCACCTGCTCCGACGTCTACAGCGGCAGTGGGCGCTTCTCGTGCGGTTGTCAGTCCGGCTACACCGGCGCCGGTCACCGTCGGACGTCCTCGCACACCTGGACGGGCGGGGCGGGGACCCAGCGCTACTCGATCTACTCCTTCACCTACGGCACGCGCTGCTACGACATCAACGAATGCGCGGGCAGCAACCCCTGCGGCGTCGGCAGCTGCGTGAACGACCCGGGCACCTATCACTGCAGCTGCCCGAGCGGGTACGCGGCGCCGTCGAGCGGCGGGACCTGCAGCGACGTGAACGAGTGCGTGACCACGCCGGGGATCTGCGGCCCCGGGAGCTGCTCGAACTCGATCGGGAGCTACACCTGCAGCTGCCCGGGCGGCTACGACTTCGACGGCACGACCTGCGTCGTGACCAACCCGTGCACCGCGGGCACCGACGACTGCGATCGCAACGCGACCTGCACGCCGGTGGGCGGCTCGAGCTGGAACTGCGCGTGCTTCTCCGGCTACCGCGGCACCGGCACGCCGTTCCGAGGGACGGGCGACCGCTGCGAGGACATCGACGAGTGCGCGACGCGCGGGACCTGCGGTCTCGGGATCTGCACCAACCTCGGCGGCAGCTACGCCTGCACCTGCCCGCGCGGCTACCGCGCCCCGGCCACCGGCGGCACCTGCACCGACATCGACGAGTGCGCCGAGACGCCCGGCCTCTGCGGCGCCGGCCGGTGCAGCAACCGCGCGGGCGGCTACACGTGCGCGTGCGACCCCGGCTACATGTTCGACGGCACCACCTGCCAGGACATCGACGAGTGCGCCGCCGACCCCTGCGGGCGCGGGACCTGCGTCCAGAGCTTCCCGCCGCCCGGCTACGGCTGCGCGTGCGCGGCCGGCTACCGCTTCGACGGCACGACCTGCGTGGACATCGACGAGTGCGCCGACCCGATGGTCTCGAACTGCGCGAGCGACGCGACCTGCACCAACGAGGTCGGGAGCTTCCGCTGCGAGTGCGTGGAGGGCTTCGAAGGGGACGGCTTCAGCTGCGTGGACGTCGACGAGTGCGCCCGCGGCATCGACACCTGTGATCCGCACGCGCTCTGCACCAACTCGACCGGCTCCTTCAGCTGCAGCTGCCTCGAGGGCTGGGAGGGCTCCGGCACGATCTGCGCGGACATCGACGAGTGCGCGCGCGGGACCAGCGGCTGCGGCGCCGGCGAGATCTGCGTCAACCGCGAGGGCATGCCGAACGACTGCCTCTGCGCGCCCGGCTTCGACCGCGACGACGCCGGCGACTGCGTGCCCGGCTGCGGCAACGGCCAGCGCACCGCGGGCGAGGAGTGCGACGACGGCAACACCGACGAGGGCGACGGCTGCGACGCGCGCTGCGACGTCGAGGAGGGCTTCGCCTGCGTCGAGCCCGACGGCCTGCGGAGCGAGTGCCGACAGACCTGCGGCGACGGCTGGATCGACCGCGACTGGGAGGACTGCGACGACGCCGAGGCCAACTCCGACACCGAGCCCGACGCGTGCCGGACCACCTGCCGCGCGGCGCACTGCGGCGACGGAGTGCTCGACACCGGCGAGACCTGTGACACCGGCGACGCGGTGAGCGACGAGGCGCCCGACGCCTGCCGGACCACCTGCGTCCCGGCGTTCTGCGGCGACGGCGTGGTGGACACCGGCGAGTCCTGCGATCCCGGCGGCGGCGCGCCCCTCGACGCCTCGGCCTGCCAGACCTGCGCCGGCGACGGCGGGCTCGGGGACGGCGGCCCGACGGCGGTCGAAGGCGGCTGCGGCTGTCGCGCGGCGGGCGAACGGGGCGGCGCGCCGGCGGGGCTGCTCCTGCTGGGTCTCCTCGCGCTCCTCAGGCGGGGAGCGCGCTCCCGGCGGGGCAGGCCTCGCGGGGCCGCGGCGCGACGACCCGCTGCACGTTGACCATGTGACGCCAGCCGACGTTGTCGGTGGTGCTGCAGCCGCCCCAGGTCCCGCTGCCGACGGTGAACGACGGCTCGAGCCGGGAGGTCACGCCAACCGTGCCGAACGCGCAGGGGCCGTTCACGAACACCCGCGCCACCGGCATCGCCCCGGCGAAGCGCGCCACCCTCGCCCGGTCCTCGGTGTGGATCGCGGCGGTGTGGCCCGCGCCGTCGATCGCGAGGAGCGAGGCGCAGATCGCGATCGCGTCGTCGTCGTCGTCTGCGGACCGCAGGGTCACGAGGGGCGCCAGCGACTCCCGGCAGAGCGGGTCGGTCGCGTCCACCCGGTCGAGGGGGAAGACCAGCAAGCGCGCGTCCGTCGTCACCCCGATTGCCGCCGCGATCGCGCGGGCGCTCTGCCCGACGAGCGACGGACGCAGGTGGCCGCCCTCGAAGAGCGCGACGCGCGCGAGGTCCACCTCGTCGGGCGAGAGGACGCGAGCCCCGCTCCGCCGTAGCGCCGCGCGCGCCTCCCGCGCTCGCCCCCGCGCGACCACGAGGTGACTCTCCGAGCCGCAGGTCAGGCTGTGGTCGAAGCTCGCCGAGCTCACCAGCGCCGGCATCAGGCTCTCGACCGGCGCGTCCTCCGCGATCCAGCACGGCGCGTTGCCCGGCCCGACGCCGAGCGCCGGCGTGCCCGACCGATAGGCCGCGCGCACCAGACCGGCGCCCCCGGTGGCGACCACGAGGTCGGCCGCCTCCATCCACGCGCGGGTCTCGTCGCGGTCGCCCCGGTGGGTCAGGACCTGCACCAGCCCGGCGGGCGCCTCGTGTCGACTCAGCACCGTCTCGACCCGGCTCCGGAACAGCTCCGCGACGCGGAGGGTGGCCCGGTGCGGGCTGAGCACGATCGCGTTCTGCCCCATGAGCGCGCTCAGGGTCATGTGGATCAGCGACGGCCCCGGGTTCGTGATCGGGACGACCGCGAAGACCAGCCCGACCGGTCGGGCGACCTCCATCACGCCGTCCTCCTCGGAGAGCAGCCCCACCCGCGCGTCCCGCATCGACGCCCAGACCCCGCGCGAGGCGACCACGTTCTTGATCGCCTTGTGCGCGGCGTCGCCCATGCGGGTCTCCTCGGCGGTGAGCGCGCCGTAGGTCGCGGCGTGGTCGGCGTGGTCCTCGGCGAGGTCGGCGAGGAGCGCCCGGACGCGGACCGTGGACCAGGTCGCGAAGGCCCGCTGGGCGGTCCGCCCGAGGGCGACGCGCTCCTGGATCACGACGCCACCCGCAGCGCGGCGGCGCGCCGATGGAACGGCGACCACACGAACTGCCGCCAGTAGCTCTCGGCGATCTCGAGCCACTCCTCGAGCTGCTCGGCCGAGCCCAGGTAGTGGTGCAGGCTGACCATGAGCCACGAGTAGATGGCCTGGCTGTCACGACACTCCCCGCACGAGCCGGAGGTGCAGCAGAACGCCAGGGTCTCGCGGTCGGCCGAGTAGGCGTTGAAGCCGGGCAGGACCGGGTTGCCGTTGCGCTTGCGCTCCTCGTGCGCCGGGTGGTCGAAGGAGATGCTCGGGCAGACGTCGTAGCCGAACTCGCCGAAGCGCGTGCGCCCGGTCAGCACGGCGCGCACGTAGCCCGGAGGCGACAGGACGGTCTCCGGGTAGCGGGAGGCCACGTCGAGCGCGGTCTCGAGCAGGGCCTCGCGCGCGCTCTCGTCGTCCGCCTCCTCGCCGTCGTAGTCGGTGTAGGAGCCGAAGGTGCACTGGTTGCCGTTGTCCTGGATGCGGCGGACGGTGTCCTCGACGAGGTCGCGGCCGCGCGGATCGAGGATGTAGATGAAGATGGCGCGGTCGTCGTTCCGGTAGTTGTCGAGCGCGGTGCCGAAGAGGTTCTGGATCTTCCGGCCGCCCGGCGACCAGCCGCGCAGGTCGTCGTCCAGCTGCCCGCCGCCGAAGAGAGTGAGCGCGACGTTGACGTCTTCGAAGCCCTGACGCGGGAGCGCCTTCAGGCCGTTGCTCGAGATCGTGACGTAGGGCATGACCTCGACGAAGCTCGCGACCCGGTCGGGGAAGAGCGAGGGCTCGCCGCCGATGAGGAGCGGCGCGGTGACGCCCTGGTCCGCCAGCTCACGCGCGAAGCGAGGCCAGACGCCACGGCCGCCCTTCTCGAGGGTGGCCACGTCGAACTCCTTGGCGAAGAACCAGCAGCCCTTGCAGCGGAGATTGCAGGCGTTGGTGAGGTGGACCTCGGCGGCGCGGACCTGCCTGCCGAAGCGGCGCACGGCGTCGAAGCGGGCGGCGAGATCGGGGCGGTGGGCGAGGAGCTCGGGGAGGTTCGTCATGCGAGCCACCCTAAGAGCGCAAGGGTCCCCGGGTGGTTACCCCCCGGTTACCCACCTCGACAGGCGCGGGCCGGAGCGCGTAGAAGCGAGGCATGCGTCGCCGCGCCTTCCTCCGCCGCTCCGCGCTCGCCGCGGGCGCCGCCTCCCTCCCGCTCCAGGCCCTCTTCACGCGCACCGCGCGCGCGCAGGCCTCGCCCTTCGGCCCGCTGGTGCCCGACCCCGAGGGCGTGCTCGACCTGCCGGAGGGCTTCACCTACGCCGTGCTGGAGCGCGCGGGCGACACGATGGACGACGGCCTCCGGGTCCCCGGCCGGCCCGACGGGATGGGCGCCTTCATGGGATCCGACGGCCTCGTGGTCCTGATGCGCAACCACGAGAACTCGCGCGGCGGCGGGCCGGGCGCGCGCCCTCCGGAGACCTACCGCGAGGCCGACGGCTACGAAGGAGGCGTCTCCCGCCTCGTCGTCGACCCCGCCGACTACAGCCGCGTCTCGAGCAACCTCGTGCTCCTCGGCACCGCCCGGAACTGCGCCGGCGGCGTGTTCCCCGGCGCGTGGATGAGCTGCGAGGAGAACATGGACGATGGGCACGGCTACGTCTTCCGCTGCCCGATCGACGCGACGTCGATCCAGCCGCCCGAGCGCATCGACGGCTACGGCCGCTTCAACCACGAGGCGGCGGCGTTCGACCCGGCCACGTCGATCGCCTACCTCACCGAGGATCGAGGCGACTCCTGCTTCTACCGGTTCGTGCCCGACGACGCCTCGGATCCCTACGGCGCCGGTGAGCTGCAGGCGCTGAAGATCGTGGGCCGCGATCGGCTCGACCTGGGAGACGAGAGCCTCGGGACGACGCTCGACGTGGAGTGGGTCGGGCTGACCGATCCGACCCCGGCGACCGACACCCTGCGCGACGAGGCGCAGGCGCTCGGGGCGGCGATCTTCCAGCGCGGCGAGGGCATCGACTTCGCGGTCGGACAGGTGTTCATCTGCACGACGCGTGGCGGGCCCTCTGGGCGCGGTCAGATCTTCGCGCTCGACCCCACCGCGAGCACGATCACGGTCGTCGGCGCCTCGCCCGCGGGCAGCGTGCTCGACTCTCCGGACAACATCGTCGTCGCGCCGTGGGGCGACGTGATCATGGCCGAGGATCCGGGCGGCACCCCCTACGTGCGCGGGCTGACGCCGACCGGCGAGATCTACGACTTCGCGCGCAACGCGCTGAGCGACAGCGAGTTCGCGGGGGTGACCTTCTCGCCGCTGGGCGACGCGCTCTTCGTGAACATCCAGACCAACGGGTTGACCCTCGTGGTGACCGGCCCCTTCCCCGAGACGCCCGGCCCGGACCCGGACGCCGGAGTGGACGAAGACGGCGGGGTGACGCTGGACGCGGGCGGGCGAGACGGCGGCGTGACGCTGGACGCGGGCGGGGCGACGACCGACGCTGGCGGTGGGCCGGGGGACGAGGCGCGAGGCTGCGGGTGCAGCGCGCCGGGCGCAGGAGCGTCGAGCGGGGGCGCGGCCCTCGCGGCGGCGGCGCTCGGGCTGGCGGTCGTCCGGCGATCCGACAGCGACGAGAATTGAGGTACGTTCCGCGGACGTGAGGATCGCACACCCGTGACAGACGACGACGACGAGCTCGACGAGCAGCCGACGATGATCTCCTCGCCTTCGTTCGAGGCCATGCTGGAGGCGCGCGCGGCCGAGGGCGGCGAGGAGCCGGATCGTCCGACGCCGATGGACCCGGCCTACGCGAAGACCGCGATGGGGCCCTCGTTCGACGAGCGCCTGAAGGCCCAGGAGCAGGTGAAGCCCGACCCGTTCGCGCCCCCGCCCTCCGCCGGCGGTCCGATCGGCGGCGCCCAGCCCGGGCCGCCCAAGCCGCCCGCCCCCGCCCCGCCCCAGGCGCCCGGCGGCCCGCCCGCGCCCGCCTCGCCGTTCTCGGGACCGAATTCGCCCTTCGCGGCGCCGCCCCCGCAGGCCGCGCCCTCCGCGCCTCAGCAGCACTCGCCGGCGCCGCCTGGACAGACCGGAGGCACGCCGCCGACGATGATGATGTCCGCCGCCCAGACCCCTGGCAGCGCGCCAGGCGCAGCGCCTCAGGGCTGGGGCCCCGGGGGAACGCCGTGGCAGCCCCAGGCGCCCGCCCAGCCGGTCGCCCAGCCCGCGCAGTCGTCCGGCGGCGGCCTGAGCCCGATGGCGCTCTTCCTCATCAGCCTCGGCATCGTCTTCGTGCTCGGCAGCTGCGTCGGCCTCGGCGTGCTCTACGCGGTGCTCGCCTGATGGAGCCGAACACCCACCCGAAGATCTCCACCCGCCTCTGCGGCGAGCCCCTCTCGCTGTCGGAGGGCGAGGCGTCGGCGCGCTTCGTGGCCACGGAGGAGATGGGCACCGACGACCGCGGCCTGGTGCACGGCGGCTTCGTCTTCGGCCTCGCCGACCACGCCGCCATGCTCGCCGTCAACGACCCCTTCGTCGTCCTGGGCTCCGCCGACGTCCGCTTCGTCGCCCCGGTGCGAGTCGGCGAGACGGTGACGGCGCACGCCCGGGTGACCGAGACGAAGGGCAAGAAGCGCGTCCTCGAGGTCCGCGCCGAGGTGGAGGGCCGAGAGGTCCTGACCGGCACCCTCACCGCGTTCGTTCTCGAGCAGCACGTCCTGGGCGCCTGAGACTCGCGCGCGGCCGAGACGGCGGCGCGGCGGCAGCGGCAGCGGCGGCGGAGCCGGCAGCGGCAGCGGGGCCGGCAGCGGCAGCGGGGCCGGCAGCGGCAGCGGTAGC
>JAYZQJ010000217.1:0-53054 GCA_036149055.1 Myxococcota bacterium
GCTCGCGCTGCGCGCTCGCTGGCCGCCCGCTGCCGCGGGATCGAACACAGGTAGGTGGTGGTGGTCCGTGCGGAAACCTCGCTGCGCTCGTCGCCTGCCGTCGTCTCGGGTCAGTGTGGTGGAAGCGGGCGGGGGTGCCTCGGCGCCATTGTTTGCTACCTCTCGAGCCGCGCCGCGCCCGCGGGACCGACCGGGACCTCGGCGCGAAGCGGATCTTCGGCGAGGCGCTCGGCCACCGTGGGCTCACGGGCGGCGGGCTCGGTCAGCTGGCCCCTCATGATCCCGGCGGGCCGGTCCTGGGCGGGCGCGCGCCTCACCTCGGCGTCGGTCGCCTCTCCGGCCAGGAGCGCCGAGCACATGGCGATGCCCACCGCGAGCGCTGCGCCCCGGCTCCGGCGCCGGACGCGCCCGACCTCGCAGTCGGCGGTGATGACCGTTCCGTCGCGGCGACGGTAGAGCCGCATGCAGGCGCCCTCGCCGATCAGCTGGAGCGCCTGCGCCGCGGTCAGGCCGCGCACGTCGTACACCGTTCGATCGCAGGCCCCGCAGTGACGGGCCCGGCCCTCCCCCTCCATCGCCTCCCAGCGCGCGTCGCAGGGCGTGGCGATCCGCAGGCTGGAGAGCACCCGGAGGCGGCGCCGCTGCAGGCGCGTCTCCACCTCGAGGAGCGAGTCGGCGAGCGCGACCGCGTCCTTGCCGGCGAGCTCGGCGCGGAGCGCGTCGCGGCGAGCGGTGAGCGCGATGATGTCGTCGCGATACCCCATGCCGGCACCGAGGCCGCCCGCCGCCGGAAGTTCCCGCGGTCAGGGCGGGGGGGTGGAGATGCGGGCCGCGGAGGGGTCGCCGTGACCGCGCGCCGTCTCGGCTCGGGAGCGAGGAGGCGCCGACGGGCGTTCGGCAGGCGGCGGCCGGGTCGGGTGGGCGCTGCCCTGCACCTGCTGCACGGTCCCCGGCGCCTGGAGGAGAGGCGCCAGCGCGGCCTCGAGCGCGTCGAGCCCCGCCTCGAGCTGGCGCGCCCGCACCGGATCCGCGCTCGTGGCGCTGCCGCCGCGCACCGAGACGAGGCCGTCGAGCGGCAGGTCGCGCTCCCGGAGCCACGCGACCACCCGGCCGACCGCGTCGTGATCGGTCAGGTCGACCGCCAGCGTGCGCACGTCCACGGCGTGCACGACCCGCAGCTCCGCCGCACGCTCCGCGAGCAGGCTCTGCATGTCCCCGAGCAGGATCAGGTCCTTGCCCCGCGCCGCGAGGGAGGAGGCGCGGCGGTGGCCGACCTCCGAGATCGCGTCGGTGACGAGGGTCCAGGTCCGCACGCGCTCAGGGTACACCAGGGCGCCTACAGCAGCCGCTCGACCGCGCTGCGGAGGCCGTCGGCGGTGACCTCCTCGGGCGCGATGACGGGGCCGGCCACGACCTCGACCCGGGACCAGAGACGCGTCGGCCACTTCGCGAAGGGCTTGCCGCCCGCGTGGCTGAAGAAGCTGCCCCAGAGGCCGCGGAGACCGACCGGGACGACGGGCGCGGGGCGGCGCGCGAGGATGCGCTCGATCCCGGGCTTGAACGCGTCGAGCGCGCCGTCGCGGGTGAGCTTGCCCTCGGGGAAGATCCCGACCACCTCACCGTCCGCGAGCGCGGCGTCGATGGCGTCGAGCGCGGCCTCGAGCCGCTCCGGATCCTCGCTCCGGGGCGCGATGGGGATCACGCGCACCAGTCGGAAGAACGGCGCGAGCGGGCCGTCGTGGATGCGGTGATCCATGACGAAGCGGATCGGGCGGCGGCACAGCCCACCGAGCACGAGCGCGTCCACGTAGCTGACGTGGTTGGCGACGACGACCGCGGGCCCGTGGTCCGGCACGCCCTCGAGCCCGCGCGCCTTCACCCGGTAGAGCACGCGGACGGCGCCGCCGATGAGGAGCCGAAGCACGAAGTCCCGGGTGAGCACGGCCGCGACCGCGGTGGCCACGAGCGAGAGGGCGGCGGTCGCCAGCAGCAGCGACGGGAGCGACAGCCCGGCGGCGCGGAGCGCGATGGCGAAGAGCGCGGCCCCCACCATGAAGAGCGCGTTGAGCACGTTGTTGGCGGCCACGATCCGGGCCCGCTCCTTCGCCTCGGCCCGCTCCTGCATCAGCGCGTAGAGCGGCACGATGAAGAGGCCGCCGGCGAGCCCGAGGAAGGTGAGATCGAGGCCGACCCGGAACGGCACGTGGCCATCCCCCGGCGCGCCCGCGATGGCGAAGCCGAGGTCGACGAGCAGGCCGGTCATCGCGAGCGACGCGGGCGCGACGTGACCGAGCTCGATGCGGCCGCCGGTGAGCCGGTCGCTGGCGAGCGAGCCGATCCCGATGCCGACCGTGAAGAGCGCGAGCAGCACGGTGATGGTGTGCGCGTCGCCGCCGAGGTGCGCGGTGGCGATGAGGGGCAGCTGGGCGAGGAGCAGCGCGCCGAGGAACCAGAACCAGCTCGCGCCGACGATGGACTTCCAGGCCGGGCGGTTCGCGCGCGCGATCGAGAGGGTGCGCCAGGTGCCGCGCGCGAGGTTCCAGTCGAGCACGAGCTCGGGCGCGCTCGGCGGCGCGTCGGGCACCTGCCGCGCGGCCAGGTAGCCCGCCGCGGCGACCGTCAACAGGAGCGCGGTGGTGACGAGGGTCCCGACGGCCGGCAGCGCGATCACCAGGCCGCCGACCAGGGTCCCGCCGAGGATGGCGACGAAGGTGCCCATCTCGACCAGCCCGTTTCCGCGCACGAGCTCGTTCGCCGCGAGGTGCTGCGGCAGGATCCCGTACTTCACCGGCCCGAAGAACGCCGACTGCGCGCCCATGAGGAACAGCGCCCCGAGGAGCAGCGGCAGGCTCCCGAGGTGGAAGCCGAGCGCCGCGAGCCCCATCACGGCGACCTCGGTGAGCTTGAGCGCCCGGATCAGGCGCGCCTTGTCGAGCTTGTCCGCGAGCTGCCCGGCGAGCGCCGAGAAGAGGAAGAACGGCAAGATCAGCAGCGCGCTGGCCACGTTCACCAGCGCGTCCACGCCCAGCCCGGCCCGCGCCGCGCCCCCGAGCGTGACCGTCACCACGAGGGCGCTCTTGAAGAGGTTGTCGTTGAGCGCCCCGAGCAGCTGGGTGACGAAGAGCGGGGCGAAGCGTCGGCGGAGCAGCAGCATGCCCCTCCTCTTCGCCAACCCCGTGCCACCCCCGCTCCCGAGCCCCGAGCCTCGACTCGCGCTCGCCCCGTTCATCCCGTGCACCCCCGCCGTACACCCGATGCTCACGCCTGCACCGAGAGAACGACCCGCGGCTGTGCTCGGGTGGCTTCTCAGGCAGGGAGAGGGGAGGAGGGAGGCGAGGAGGAATCAGCCCAGGTGTGCCCGGACGGCACCGAATGACGAGATGACGACGAGCGTCCCCGGGCGAGGGCGGCGCGCCCTGCTCGGGTGGCTTCTCAGGCAGGGAGAGGGGAGGAGGGAGGCGAGGAGGAATCAGCCCAGGGGTGCCCGAACGGCACCGAATGACGAGATGACGACGAGCGTCCCCGGGCCCGGGCGGCGCGCCCTGCCGCGGGGCAAGCGTCGCGACTGTTGTCGCGACTTCCTCCCCTCTCCTGTCTCTTCGTCTCCCTTCTTCTCGAGATCCTCGCAGTCAGCTCCCGGAGGAGGAGAGAGAACGGCCCGCTCGCTCGAAAGGCTTCTCGGGCAGGGAGAGGGGAGGAGGGAGGCGAGGAGGAATCAGCCCAGGGGTGCCCGGACGGCACCGAATGACGAGATGACGACGAGCGTCCCCGGGCGCGTCGCGACATCTGTCGCGACTTCCTCCCCTCTCCCGTCTCCCCTTCATCTCGCGAGATCCTCGCAGTCGGTGAGACGGAGGGGTCAGCTCCCGGAGGAGGAGCCGGAGAGCTCGTTCTCGAGGCCCGAGAGGTCGGGCAGCTCCTCCAGGTTGGGGAGCACGATGATCTCGATGCGCCGGTTCTGGGCGCGGCCCTCGTCGTCGGCGTTCGAGGCGACGGGCTGGGTGTCGGCGTAGCCGGCGGCCGCGAGGCGCTCGGCGTTCATGCCGTGCTCGGCGAGGAACCGGACGACGGCGACGCCGCGGGCGGCCGAGAGCTCCCAGTTGCTGTCGTAGCGGCTGCGACGACCGACCGGGACGTTGTCGGTGTGCCCGGCGACGAGGAAGTTCCGGTTCGGGACCTGGCCGAGCACGCCGGCGACGCGCTCCAGGGTCTCGTAGGCGGCCTCGCGCAGCTCGGCGCGGCCGGAGTCGAAGAGCACGTTCTCGGGCAGCTCGACGACCATGTTGCCACGCACGATGCGCACCCGGAGCTGCCCGGCCGCGACCATGTCCCGGAACTGACGCGCCATCGCGCGGAGCGAAGCGAGGCGCTGCTCGTTGGCGCGCTCGCGGGCCCGCGCCGCCTCGAGCTCGGACTGGAGCTGGCTGCGCACCGAGCTCAGGTCGCTGAGGTCGCGGCCCTGCGACTCGAGGAGGCCTCGGAGCTCGCCGTTCTCGGCCTGGAGCTCCTCGATCCGGGCGTTCGCCTGCCGCAGCTCCGCTTGCGTCTGCTCGTGCTCCGACTGGAGCGTGTTGTACTCCGCCTCCCAGTCGCGGCCGCAGCCGACCGCGGAGGTCAGCAGGGCGAGGAGGAGGGCGGGTCCGAGGAGCGTTCGGTTGCGCATGGAGCGTTCGTAAATCGGTCCGACCCCGCGATG
Source organism: Myxococcota bacterium (assembly GCA_036149055.1). Taxonomy (GTDB): domain Bacteria; phylum Myxococcota_A; class Polyangia; order Polyangiales; family Sandaracinaceae; genus JAVJQK01. Next base: position 4,697 of record JAYZQJ010000217.1, read on the forward strand.
CAAGGTGTAAGCTCCCCGGCATGGGGGAAGACGAGCGAAGGCAGGCGCGGCGCTACGCGCTCTGGATCCCGGTGCAGGTGCAGGCCGGGACGGACGTGCAGATGCTCGCGGTCAGCAAGAACATCAGCTGGAGCGGCGTGCTCGTCATCGCCGGCGCCAGCCTGGAGCCGGGCGAGCGGGTCACCATGACCCTCCAGGTCCCCGGTGAGGACGCGCGCGAGCTCTCGGGCGCGATCATCCGGGTGGAGCCCAACGAGGAGGACCCCGACGGGCTCTGGCGATACCGCCTCGCGGTGCGCTTCGACGAGAACGTCGAAGATCTCGAGCCCGCCTTCGAGCGCCTCGAGGGCAAGGCTCCAATCTAGCCGTCGGTCGCGCGCGCGGGGACGACGAGCAGCGGGCGATCGATCGCGCGGAACAGCGACTTCGCGACGCTGCCCGCGAGCAGCTCGGCGAGGCGACCCCGGCGGCGCGCGCCGATGACCACCACGTCGGCCTCGAGCTTCGCGGCCATCTCCACGATCTCCTGCACCGCGGGGCCCTGCACGGTGAGCGCCTCGCAGTCGAGCCCGGGGCGCAGCGCGTCGGCGAGGGCCTGGGTGGCGCGGTGCGCGGCGCGCATGCCGGCCGCGACCTCGTCTCGCACCGTCTGCGGCCCCGGCTCCCAGCCCACCCACTCGGGCTCGGCGGGCGCGACGTGCAGGAGCGTGAGCTTGCCGCCCGACAGCCGGGCGAGGGTCGCGGCCTGCTCCACCACGGCCGGGGTCACCTCGGTGTGATCCACGCAGGCGAGGACTCGCTTCATGTCTCCGTACATAGACGCGGCCTCGGGGGAGGCACGTCGCGGCGGAGTTGCGCTATGGTCGCCGCCCCGAAGGGAGGGACACGTGGCCGGCGGCGGCGGTGGAGAAGGCAAGACCTGGATCGGGATCCTCGCGGCGGGCGTCGTCCTGTGCGGCGCCGGCTACGGGCTCGAGCACGCGGAGGCGGGGCCGTCCTGGCTCGCCGTCGGCTGCCTCGCGGTCGGTGGCCTGGCGGTGGTGTTCGGCTCCGTCGAGGCCATGATCAAGAGCGTCGAGGGCATCGGCCAACGGCTCGGCTGGAACCAGTTCGTGGCCGGCACCATCGCCGGGCTCGCGAGCAACCTGCCCGAGATCGTGATGCTCGGCTTCGTGGTCGCGGCGTCCCCGCGGGTGGCGTTCGTGGTGGTGACGCTGACCCTGCACGTCAACGCGCTCACCTTCGGCGTCTACAGCGGGCTGCTCCCGCGCGACGAGACCGGCGGCGCGCGGCTCCCGGCGGCGCTGGTGAAGATCAGCACCGACCTCTACGCGGCGGGCGGCGGCGTGTTCCTCGCCACCGGCTCGCTGATGATGGTCATGACCGAGTTCTCCACCGACGATCACGGCGGTCAGGGCCTGGGCCCGTGGGACCTCATCGTCATCGGCGTGAGCCTGATCGCGGTGCAGGGCGTGGCCACCACCCAGATGGTCAAGCGCTTCAGCAAGGACGAGGACGCGCAGGACCCACCCGAGGCGACGGAGACGGAGACGGAGGAGCCGGCGACGCCGAAGGCCGACCCGCCGTCGTGGGGCGCGATCGCGGGCTGGGGCCTGCTGAGCGCGGTGACCTCGCTGCTCGGAGGCCACGCGGTGGGCGACTTCGCCGACTCCCTCGTCGCCGGCCTCGAGGCCGCCGGCTACCCGGAGATGATCGGCGCGATCATCCTCAGCATCTTCGCCGGCGCGGGCGCCTACGTGATGATCGCGAGCGCGCACTTCAAAGGCATGTACGACATCGCGCTCGCCGGCGTCTCCGGCTCGATCACGCAGGTCCCCTTCCTCGTGCTGCCGGCGGTGATGCTGCTCATCGGCATCTTCTCGATGACCGGCCTCGTGCCCGCGCTGCCGGGCGGCGTCGCGCTGCCCATCGATCTCGAGACGACCAGCGTGGTGCTGCTCGCCTTCCCACCGATGCTGATCCTCTGGAAGAGCGTGCAGGACGACGGGAAGGTCAACTGGGTCGAGACCGCGGGCATGGTCTCGGTCTTCGGCCTGGTCATCTACTTCCTCGCCAAGCACGGGTGACGATGCCCCGCTGGCTCCTGGCCCTCGGGCTCCTCGCCGTCGAGCTCCTCGTCGCCGCGCCCGCCTCCGCGCAGGAGTCGACGGTCGTGCCCGAGCCGCCGGAGCCGGTCGAGCTGCGCCCGGCGACGGTGCGCTTCCACGCCGACGTCGAGGGTCTCGAGGTCCTCTACCTCCCCGCGCCCACGCTCGACGAGGGCCTGCGCGTGCGTCTCGCGCCGCCGTCCCGCTACCAGCTCCTCTGCGCGGCCCCGTGCGACCGCGAGCTCCCGCAGACGCACCTCGGCCTCGCCCTCCGCCGCGGCGAGCGGGTCGTGCGCTTCACCGAGCCCTTCGGCGTCGACGGCCCGACCGGCGTGCGCCTCGACTGGATCGATCGCGGCCGGGAGCGCGAGGCGGGCGTCGCCATCCTCGCCGCCGGCGTGCCGCTGTCCATCGGCGTCGGGGTCGGCGTCTCCCTCGTCGGCCTCACCCAACCCGAAGGCGACGCCTTCTACGCCGTCGGCGCGAGCGTCGGCGCCGCGCTCCTCGGCGCCGCGCTCGTCACCGGCCTCCTGCTCCTTCTCGCCGACGACGACGCCACCTTCGAGATCACCCCCCTCCCCGACGCCCCCGACCACCTCCGCTCCCGCGACTGGCGCTGACCTCGCCCGCTCCCCGCGACATCAGCGCTCCGAACGTCAATTGCTCTCGCAAAGGCGCAACGCCGCAGGGGGCCCTGGGGCGACGGGACGGACGCTCGCCGCCGGGTTCCTCGCCGCAGCCCACCTCGATGAGCCCAGCGCGGCGGAGGACAATTACTCTCGCAAAGACACAATGCCGCAAAGGGGACCTGGGGCGACGGGATGGACGCTCGCCGCCGGGTTCGGTGCTGGAGGCGGCTCGACGGCTGCAGTTCATCTCTCGCAGAGGCGGAGAGACGCAGAGGCTTCTGGGCAGCGGGCGGACGCTCGCCGCGGGTTCGTCACTGCAGCCCACCTCGACGAGCCCAACGCTCCGACCGGTAGCTGCCGCCGCCAAGCCGTCCCCAGCACGGAGACCGCCGGCCAGCCCTCACTCCGCTGCCACCCACCTCTTTGCGTCTTTGCGTCTTTGCGTGAAATAAATTGCGACCGCCAAGCCGCCCACGACCTTGAACCCGCCGGCCACCCGCCATCCCGCCGCCGCCGCCACCACCACCTCGTCTTTCGTGAATCAAATTGCGGATACCAAGCCGACCACAGCACGGAGACCGCCGGCCCGCCCTCACTCCGCTGCCACCCACCCTCGTTGCGTCTTTGCGTCTTTGCGTGAAATAAATTGCGGCCACCAAGCCGCCCGCGACCTGGAACCCGCCGGCGAGCCTCCATCCCGCCGCCATCCCTCTGCGCCTCTGCGACTCTGCGAGAGACAATTCGCGCCCACCGAGCCGGCCTGCATCACCGAACCCGCCGGCCGTCCCCCATCCCGCCGCAAGCCCTCGGCCGCTTCGCGCCTCGGCGAGAGCCCACTTCCCCCAAAGGGACCCAGCGATGCGGCACGAGCCGACGAGCCGCCATCCCACCAGCCCCGCCCCTTGGCGGCTTCGCGCTTGGCGAGAGCCAGTTCCCCCGGAAGGGACGCGAGACGGCGGCACGATGGCTACGGGAGGCGTGCTTCGTTGCAGCCAGGCCGGAGGATCGAGCCCTGGCCCATCGGGCGGATCTCGACGCGGCGGTTCATGCGTCGCCCGACGCGGGTCTGGTTGTCTTCCACCGGGTACTGCTCGCCGCAGCCCGAGCCCGCGAGGCGGCTCGGATCGATGTCGTGGCGCTCGAGCCAGCGCATCACGCGCCGTGCGCGGTGGCGGCTGAGGATCTCGTTGTCCGGCTCGCTGCCGCGGAAGTCGGCGTGCCCCTCGACCACCACCGACGCGCCGGGGTTGTCGAGCAGGTACTGGCGGGCCTCGCGGAGCGCTCGCATCTGGCTCGGGCGGAGCCCGAAGCTGCCCTCCTCGAAGTAGATCCGGGTGCCCATCGGCGGCGGCTCGGGCTGGACCGGCTGCGTCGGCTCGACCGGCTCGGGCGCCGCGGGGTCCTCGCACACCGGACAGCCGGTGCACTCCGGGCGGGGCGCGAGCGCGATGCCGGGCTCGGTCGGGCAGCGGTCGGTCTCGTCGGGCGCGCCGTCGTCGTCGAAGTCCGCCTCGGGGCAGCCGTCCTCGTCCCCGAGCCCGTCGGCGTCCTCGGCGCGATCGGGGCAGGCGTCGTCGCCGTCGGGGATGCCGTCGCCGTCGTTGTCCGGGTCGGGGCAGCCGTCGTCGTCGGAGAAGCCGTCGGCGTCCTCGGGCTCGTCGGGGCACTGATCGACGTCGTCGGTGAGCCCGTCCTCATCGCGGTCGCCGGCCGGCTGCTCGCCGGGGGTCGCGTAGCCGACGCTCAGGATCGCCCGGAAGTCGCCCGCGCCGTAGCCGCGTTGGAGCCCGGTGCCCGCCGCCGCGCCGAGGGTCAGCCCCTCGACCGGGTGGACCCGCAGGCCGAGCACGCCCTCGATGGGGGAGAGCTGGGCGTCGCCGAAGTCGAAGAGCGAGGTCGCGCCCCAGCTCTCGGCGGTCACGTCGAGGGTGCCCGGCACCACGCCGACCGCGACGCCGAGGCCCCAGGTCAGCTCGCTGCGCACCTCGAGGCCGTCCCCGAACTGCTGGCGCTCGCGGAGCAGCACGCCCGCGTTGCCGGTGAAGCGGAACACCTCGCCGGCGCGGACCTCCACCAGCAGCTCCGGCTGGAAGGTCCAGCTGCCCTCGCCGGCGAAGCGGCTCTGGAAGCGCGCCGCGCGGGCGGTCGGCGCCGTCGCGGACGCCTGGAGGGAGATCGCCAGCGCGTCGTCCTCCTCGCCGAAGAGCCGGCCGCGGGCGCCGAAGCCGAGGTCGCCGAGGCTGGTCCCGTCGGCGCGCGGCTGCCCGTCGACGAGGGTGCCCTCCATCACGAGGTTGAGGGGCGCGTGCGCGAAGATCACGAGGCGATCGAAGAGCCCGAAGCTCACGCCGAGCTGAGCGGCGAGCAGGTGCTCCACGATGGCCGCCGACTCCGAGCCCGGGTCGCTGCCGCGCAGCTGGTAGACCAGCGGGTTCAGCGCGTAGTCCAGGTCGAGCCGGACCCCGAACGAGAGGTGGCCGAGGTCGTTCGGCCGCGACAGCGCGAAGCCGTCCCGCGGCGTCTCGGCCATCCGGTACTGGTCCAGCCGGACGCTCTGCGCCTCCACAGGCGCCGCCATCAGCGCCACGAGCGCCAGCACGATCGAGCTCCCCGCCCTCATCGGGCGCGAGTATGGATCAGAACGGCGCGGGGCGAGACCTTTACATCAAGACGCCGTAGTCGGTGGGCTGCAGCATCGGCGGCAGATCCTTCTCGCCGACCCGCTGACGCGCGTTCACCTCGATCATCCGGCTGATCGCGCTCAGCGGCAGGCCGTTGAAGAACATGGTGAACGGGTCCTCGAGCACGCGCCCCGCCTCGGCGATGAGGAAGAAGGCGATGCAGACGAGGAGGTTCACCGGGATGGTCCACCAGCCGAGCTCCTCGACGACGGCGAGCGGGAAGAGCACCGCGTAGAACTGCACGAGCCGGGTCGCGAGCAGGCCGTAGAGCGGCGGCATCGGCGTCTTCTTGATGCGCTCGCAGCCGCCCTGGATGTTGATGAGCTCGCGGAGCGTGTGGTCGAGCGTCTGGAGCCGGAAGTCGTCGAGGGCGCCTTCCTCGTTCATCGCCACCAGCTCGTCGAGCTGCCGGGCCAGCAGCGCGTGGGTCAGGTTGCTCTCGTCCTTCAGCGCGTCGACGTCGTCGGCGTTCATGCCGGTGAAGTCGTCGTCGGCGAACGGGTCCTGGCCGCGGAGCAAGCAGCGGAGCGCGTGCACGTAGGCGACGTGGCGGCGCACCAGCCGGCGGCGCGTGTCCTCGTCCTTCACGTAGCTCGCGATCTGCGAGGCCCAGTGCCGCGACTCGTTGATCATGCGGCCCCAGAGCTTCCGCCCCTCCCACCAGCGGTCGTAGGCGGCGTTGGTCCGGAAGCTGACGAAGATGCCGAGCGCCGCGCCCACGACCGCGAGCGGCAGCGTCGGCAGGTCGAGGTAGGTCTGGTCGTAGACGTGGTAGCCGGCGGCCACCGCCGCGCCGATGGCCATGAACAGCAGCGACCAGCGCCACTGCCAGCCGAACACGATGCGGGTGAAGACGAAGGCGCGCCGGGTCGAGGTGAGCACGGCCCGATGATACGCTCCCTCCCGCCTTGCCCGAAGCGCCGATCACCGAGCTGATCGCCCACGTCCCGCAGGTCGGGCGGCTCGACTGGATCGGGCGGCGCCCCGAGCGGGCGGCCCCGATGGAGCGCCTCGAGGCGGCCGCGCTGCTGACCGATCGCGGCCTCGAGGGCGACCGCGCGGCGAAGCGGAGCGGCGGCAAGCGCCAGGTGTCGCTGCTCCAGGCCGAGCACCTCGAGGTGCTCGCGCGGCTGCTCCGGAAGACCTCCGTCGATCCGGCGCTGCTGCGCCGCAACCTGATCGTCTCGGGGGTGCCGCTGCGGGCGCTCGCCCGGGCTCGGTTCCGGGTCGGTCCGTGCTTGCTCGAGGGCGCCGGCGAGTGCCACCCGTGCTCGAAGATGGAGGCGGCCCTGGGCGACGGTGGCTACGCGGCGATGCGCGGCCACGGAGGCATCCTCGCGCGGGTGCTCGAGGGCGGCCCGATCCGGATCGGAGACCGCGTCCACATCGAGGGTTTCGAGGGAGCGCAGGGGTCCTAAACGGGGTGAGACGGGCCGCGGGTCCGTGGTATTCGTAGGCCGCCGAGGGACGGGGAAGCATGAAGTGGTGCGGCGCTTCGCCCGTCGAAACGGCGTGGAGGACGCATGTTCCGCAACACCAGTTTGATCATCGCTTCGCTCTCCCTGGTCGTCATGTCCGCCGCGTGCGGACCCGCCGCGCGTGGCCGCGGATCGGCCCGCGGGGGAGGCGGAGGAGGCGCCAGCGGCGGCGGCGCCTACACCGCGCAGTGCCGCGGTGACTTCGGCGCGAGCGCCGCCGCCAACGAGTTCGAGACCTTCATGAGCGCGACCTGGGAGTTCCACGAGGCCGCCGTCGAGACGCAGGAGACCCTGCTGAACGCCTGCAAGGACATGGGCCGCGCGCTCGAGATGCCGGCCTCGGACCTCCAGGGCTCCGGCCCCGAGGGCACCCGCGCGGTCTGCACCCGCGTGTCCGAGGCGCTCCGCACCGAGTGGGAGGCCATCGGCGCCGACACCAGCTACACGGTCGAGGTCCGCACCACCCCGCCGCGCTGCGAGGCGCGCTTCTCCGCCTACGCCGACTGCGCCGCGCGCTGCGACGTCAACGTCACGCCGGGCGAGCTCGAGATGCGCTGTGAGGGCGGCGAGATCCGCGGCCAGTGCAGCGGGAGCTGCGAGGGGCGCTGCGCGGTCGACGTCAGCGCGCAGTGCAGCGGCACCTGCGAGGGCATCTGCGAGGGTCAGTGCAGCCAGCGCGGCCCGGGCGGCGAGTGCGCCGGGCGCTGCGAGGGCACCTGCCGCGGCGAGTGCGTGACCGACGCGAGCGCCTCCTGCCAGGGTGAGTGCCGCGGGTCCTGCTCGGTCGAGTGGCAGGAGCCCTACTGCACCGGTCACTACGACCCGCCGCAGGTCAACGCGGACTGCCGCGCCGCCTGCGAGGCCTCGATCGAGGCGCAGATGGAGTGCCGCCCGGGTCAGGCCGAGGTGGTGGTCGACGGCGGCCCGGGCGCCGACGCCCAGGCGCGGGTGGCCAAGGTCCGCGCCGCGGTGCGCGCCGGCCTCGCGAGCGTGCAGCTCGTGCACGAGCGGGTCGAGCGCATGCAGCGCAGCGGCCGCGTGATCGTCGACAGCATGCAGAACCTGCCGGAGGCGATCCGCACCGTCGGCGTCAGCGCGGCGGCCTGCAGCGCGGGCGCGCTCTCCGACCTCCAGCAGTCGCTCGCCAGCGTGTCGATGAGCGTCGAGGTCAGCGTCAGCGTCAGCGCGTCGGTCAACGCCAGCGCGGGCTGACGGGACGACTACGCTCGCGGACGGGACGGGGGCTCGCGCCTCCGTCCCGTTCTGCGTTCTCTCGTTCCGGTCACTCGGCCATGACGCCGGCCGCGATCAGCACCGCGGCGATGCCGCCGTAGATCACGACGAGGAAGGCCACGACCAGGCAGGTCATCGCGATGTGGCTGTAGCCGAGGATCATGCCGACGATGGCCAGCTCGTCGCCCTTCTCGCCCGTCTGCCGGATCTGGGTGCGGGCGAGGTGGCCGCACACGATGGCGGCGAGAGAGGCGACCCAGGGCAACGCGAACCACCCCAGCGCCCCAGAGACGACGGCCGCGATGGCGAGGGCGTTGGTCTGGGGCGGGGCGTTCGGAGGCTGCGGGTGCACCTCGACTGTCTACCTCAGTTGAGACGTCCCCGCACGATCACGTGGGGGCTGGGGGCGCGCGGCGACGGCTGACGCTCGATGGTGATCAACACCTCGACGTCGCGGAGCGGCGTGGTCGCGGCGAGCCGGCCCGTGCGGCTGCCCTCGTCGTAGGCGAGCCGGCCGGCGAAGGTGGTGCCGTGGCTGCCGGTCCGGAACCACACGCCGTAATACTGGTGGCCGGACTCGAGCCGCTGGGGCGGCGCGAGGTGCTGCAGCTCCACCCGGATCATGCGGTTCTCGCCCTCCGCGTCCTGGATGTAGACGCGTCCGTCGACCCCGGGCATGCGGGGCGTGCCGCGGATGGTGATCGCGCTCGTGCCGCACGCGCTCAGGGCGAGCGAAGCCAGGAGAGCCAGGGCCCAGAGTCGAAGGCGCATGCGCCCCCAGGTACGCACGTCACTGGACGGTGTCCAGCCTGACCCGGGCCACCTCGACCGCCCCACCGTCGGCCCGCCCGCCGTAGGCCACCGCGTCGTCGATCGCGCCGCGGTCGCGAGAGGCCGGCGCCTCGCGGCCCCAGCTCCCGTCCGTCACCTCCGCCTCGAGCAGCGCGCCGCCGTCCCGGTAGAGCGCGAACACCCGCGCCCCCGAGACGACCAGCTCGGCCTCGTCGAGCTGCCCCGGCCGCGTGACCCAGAAGGGGTGCTCGGTCGCGGTGAGCGAGCCCGGGTCGACGTGCACGCCGCAGAAGCGCGTCCCGTCGGGGCGCCCTCCGGCGGCGTAGTAGAGCAGGAAGTAGTAGCGGCCCTGCGCCGGGAGCCAGGCGACGTCGGCGATCGGCCAGGTCGCGCTCGAGGCGCGCGCCTCCCCCGCCCGGCCCTCGGCCGAGACCTCCACCACGTGCGTGGTGTACATGCTGGCCGGCTGCGACACCGACGCCTCCTGCCAGACGAGCGCGAAGCCGTCGTCCCCGCGAGCCGCGACCGCGATCCCGACCGGCGCCCGACCGCGCGCCTCGGGCCGGCGGATGGTCACCGCGCGAGGCGCCCCGAGCCGCCCCGCCTCGACGGGCACGAGCACCGCCGAGAGCCCGGCGGTCCCGCCGAGCAGCCCGACGAGCACCCCACGCGCCGACGCGTCCGACCACGCCTGCGCCTCGCGCCCCTCGTAGACCGTCACCCGCTGCGATCCCGCGCGCACCGACACCCGGACCTCCCCGCGGGGCCGAGCCTCCGTCACCACCTCCACCCGCGTCTCCCCCGCGAAGCGGACCTCCCCATACGCCTGCGCCTCCGCCCCCACGGGCAGGAGCCACAGCCCCAGCACGAGCCATCGCATACCCCCACGTGCCCACGACGGCCCAATCCGTGACCGACTTGCTCAGAGATCGAGCTCGAAGTGGAACCGCGCTCCCTGGGCGAGCGCTCCCTCGAGCGTCTCGCGCAGCGCGCCGAGCGCCGCCCGCACTTCGGGCTCCGCGAACCGATCGAGCTTGGAGAGCGGCGCCTGCTCGAGCGCCCGCACCGTCTCGAGCGCGAGCCGCGGGTCGAACCAGCTCGGCTCGGCCTCCTCCTGGAGGTCGGCGAGCTCGTCCGGGTCCCCGTCGAAGTCCGCGGGCAGGTCGAGCTCGGCATACGCGTCGAAGCACTCCAGCGGAGTCACGCCGAGCGCCTCCGTCGCGACCCCGAGCGCCCGATGCTCCGCGAGGAGGACCTTCCCCTCGTCCAGCAGCGCGGGCCGGGGCGAGCCGTGATCGAGCCTCACCTGAAGCGCGGCGCTCATGGGATCAGAAGTGGGTGTGGAAGATGGGCGCCACGGACTCGACGCGGAGGAACGGGCTCTCGAGCTGACGCGCGCGCGGGTGGGAGTCGGTGACGACCACGTACTCGAAGAGGCCCGAGGACTCGATGCGCTCGAGCGCGCCCTCCGGGAGGAGCGCGTGGGTGGCGATCGCGATCATGCGCTCGGCGCCGGCGTCCCGGTAGGCCTGCGCCGCGTTCACGAGCGAGCCGCCGGTCCGGATCATGTCGTCGTAGATCACCACCGCGCGGCCCTCGACCCGCGCGCTCGCCGCCATGACCTCGGTCTCGCTCCCGCTGAGGCGGCGCTTGAACACGAAAGCCGCGGTCACCCCGAGGTCGTTCGCCAGCGACTCCACCCACTTCGCGCGGCCCGCGTCGGTGCAGGCCATCACGAAGTCCTCGCCGCCGAAGGTCCGCGCGGCGCGCTTGATGACGTCCTTCGCGTAGAGATGCGCGGCCGTGATCTCCCCCTCGAAGTAGTGGGGGATGCCCTCGCTGTGGAGATCGAGGAGGAGGAGCCGGTTGCCGTAGCTGGCCGGCGGGATCGAGGACAGCAGGCGAGCGCGGATCTTGGCGGTCACGATCTCGCCCGGCCGCGTCGCGCGCTCCATCGTCGAGTAGCCGAAGTACGGCACCACCAGGGTGAGCTTGCGGGCGCCGCCGGTGACCAGCCCGCACGCGAGGTCATAGAGCTCCAGGGTCGCGGCGTCGTCGGTCGTGCCGCCGAAGAGCACCACCTCGCGCTCCTCCACGTCCTCCGCGATCCGGAACATGCGCTCGCCGTCCGGGAAGTCGGTGCGCTGGATGGTGCCGCGCACGCGGCCCTCGCCGAGGAGCGCGTCCCGCAGCGGGGCGTAGGCGTCGGTGCTGAACAGCAACAGCTCGCTCATGCGCGGGAGCGTAGCCCAGAAGGCAGCCTACGGCGTGCGGCGCGCCGACCTTCCCTCGCCCTCGAGGTGAAGATTTTCTCGGAACCCGTCGCGGCGGCCGCTGTCAGTGCGTGCGTACCGAGCAGCGCGAAGCGCCATCACCCGGGAGCGGGGAGAGCGCGCGCCCTGCCGAGCCAACGTCGCGGCCGCCGCGCCGCCAGGGAGGAGTCCGTCGTCATGAGCCAGAAGCTGCCCAACCCCTTCGCCGTCCCGGTATCGACGCCCGCGCCCGACGCCCCCGAGCGCTGGGGCATCGAGGCGAGCGCGCCGCCGGTGGATCCGTCCGAGGTCGAGTCCACCGAGAGCGCGGTCGAGGTCGTCGTGATGTGGGGAGACGAAGACGTCTTGCACGTCGAGCACGTCAGCCCGCCTCGCGACGTCCTGCTGGGTGAGAGCCTCTCGCTCGCCGACGACACGCTCGGGCGGCTCCCGGTGGTGGTCGAGCGCGACGGCCTGCTCTGCTGCGTCCTGCCCGAGGGGGCGACCGGCACCGTCACCGTGGCCGACGCCACCCGCTCCTTCGACACCCTCGCGAGCGAGGGCAAGCTGCAGCCCTACGACGGGTTCCCGGGCGCGCGCCTCTTCCCGATGCCCGACGGCGCGGCGGCGCGGGTCTCCCACGCCGGCTTCACCTTCGTCGTGCGGCCGACTCAGGCCGGCAAGGTGGTCAGCGGCGCGGGCGCCGTGCCCTGGAAGCGCTACGGCTGGATCGCCGCTTCGCTCGCCGTGCACGCGTTCGTGCTGACGATGTTCTACTTCATGCCGCCGAGCACCCAGGCCCTCAGCTTCGACAACAGCGAGGCCCTGAGCCGCATGGTCGAGTACATGGACCCGGGCCGCGAGCAGATCGAGGAGGTCCCCGAGTTCCTGCAGCCCGAGGAGCCGAGCGACGCGCCGGCGGGCGGCGAAGGAGAGCGGCACGCCGAGGACGAGGGCGCGATGGGTCGCGAGGACTCGCCGGACACCAACAACCGCTACGCGGTGCAGGGCCGGCCCGACGACCCGAACCCGGAGATGGCGCGCGAGAACGTGCGTGAGAACATCGCGCAGCTCTCGGCGATCGGCACCGTGGCCGCCTTCATGGGTAGCTTCGACGCGCCGACCTCGCCCTACGGCGCCGACCGGGCCCACGGCGTCGACGCCTTCAACGCGATGGGCGCGCTGATGGGCGCCCAGGCGGGCAACGACTTCGGCTTCGGCGGCCTCGGCATGGGCGGCACCGGTCGCGGCGGCGGCGGCAACGGCCTCGGCACCATCGGCCTCGACCGCCTCGGCACCCTGGGTCACGGCGGCGGCGGCGGGCCCGGCCAGGGTTACGGCAGCGGGGTCGGCCTCGGCAACCGTGAGCGCCCCTCCCGCGTGCCGCGCATCACGCACGTGAACACCAGCGTCATCGGCGCCCTGAGCGCGGAGGCCATCCGGCGCGTCGTGCGCCGCCACCTCCCGGAGATCCGCCACTGCTACGAGCAGGGCCTGACCGGGAACCCGAGCCTCGAGGGGCGGGTCACCGTCAGCTGGCTCGTCTCGCCCACTGGCGCGGTCCAGAGCACGAACGTCACGGGCAGCACCCTCGGCAACCAGCGCGTCGAGTCCTGCATCTCCCAGGCGGTCCGACGCTGGACCTTCCCCCAGCCCGAGGGCGGTGGCACGGTCGGCGTGAACTACCCGTTCGTGCTCCAGACGCATTGAGCCATCTCCGATGGCGGGCGCGCCGGCCGGGTCTTCGTGGCCCGGTCGGCGCGCGTGCGTCTGGGGCCCTCCCCGGGCATGATCCGCGCGATGTTCGAGACGCAGTCCTCCGAGCTCTTCGCGACCACCGGTGACGGATGGCGCATCCAGATGACCCGAAGCCTGGATCCGGCGCGCCTGGATCGGGCGCGGCGGCCGGTGCTGGTGGTGCCGGGCTACGGGATGAACGGCTCGATCTTCGTCTCCCACCCGGGCGGCACCGCGATGGTCTCGTACCTCGCCGCGCAGGGGCTCGAGGTGTGGACGCTGAACCTGCGGGGACAGGGCGCCACCGCGCCGGTGAGCGGGGACGCGCCTCCGCCTTCGCTCCGGAGCTACGCCGAGCAGGATCTCCGCGCCGCGATCGAGACGGTGCTCGCGCGGACCGAGTCGACGCAGGCGCAGGTCGACGTGCTCGGGTGCAGCCTGGGCGGCTCGATCACCTACGCGCTGATGGCGCTCGAGCCGGAGCTGCCGATCGGGCGGTTCGTGGCGATGGCCTCGCCGCTGCGCTGGGAGAGCGTGCCGCTGCTGCTGCGGCTGCCGTTCCGGTCACGCCGGCTGGCGGGGCTCGTGCCGGTCCGGGGGACGCGGCGGCTGGCCGGGCTGGCGATGCCGGTGGCGAAGCGCGCGCCCTTCGTGGTGTCTCTCTACCTCAACACCGCGAACATCGACCTGGAGCACGCGGCGGCGATGATCGAGCAGACGGTCGAGGATCCGCACCCGCGGGTGAACGCGGACATCGCCCGTTGGATGCGCGCGCGCGACATGGTGCTGCGCGGGGTGAACGTGACCGAGCGGCTGCGGCAGCGACGGGAGCCCCTGTTCGTGGTGACCGCCAACCGAGACGGCATCGTGCCGAGCGCGGCGTCGCAGGCGGCGCTCTCCGCGTGGGGCGGCCCGGTGGAGGCGCTCGAGGTGGGCGACGCGACGGGGTGGTACGCGCACGCCGATCTGTTCGTGGGGCGCGAGGCGCCGGCGCGGGTGTTCGCGCCGATCGCGCGCTTCCTCGCCCGCTGAGCAGAGCTCGCGGACAGCCTACGTAGGCCATCGACCTACGTGAGTTCACAAGTTCACTCCGTCCCCCCCTCCCGTCTCTCGAGGTGGGCGACGAGGAGCTTGGCGAGCCAGTCGCGGAAGTCGGCGCGGGCTCGGTCGTCGTCCTGGAGGCCGGCGGCGCGGAGCACGCCGGGCTCGAAGACGGCGGCGCCGAGGATGGCGAAGCAGGCGAGCAGGACGGTGAGCGTGGTGTCGCGGGGATCGGCGGGGCCGGCCTCGCGCTCGCGAGCGGCGTGGGTGAGCTGAGCGAGGATGGCGAGGGGGTGCTGGCCTTCGCCGAGCAGGAGCTTCGAGTGGTCGCCGTGCTCGAGCGCGAGCCAGCCGAGCAGGCGGCCGTAGCCGCCGTCGACCACGACGTCGAAGGCCCGGCCGATGACCCGGCCCGGGTCGTCCTCGAGGCTCACGTCGGCGAGCGCCGCGGCGAGCTCGCCCTGGAGGGCGTCGAGCGCCCGCTGCACCACCGCCGCGATCAGGCCGTCCCGGGTGCCGAAGTGGTGCAGGAGCGCCTGGCGCGAGACGCCGAGCTCCTCCGCGATCGGATCGAGGCGGAGCCCCGAGGGTCCGCTGATCCGGAGCTGCTCACCCGCCGCGTCGAGGATGCGCGCCCTCGCCTCCTCCCCGCTCAACCGCCGTCTCGACATCGCCCGCATTGATTTCACGCCGGGACGCGCCGACGCAAACGATCCGCCCTTGACCGGAACCCAGCCCGCACTTACTTACTGGTACGTAAGTACTTACTAGCGAGTAAGTAAGGAGGTCCCGATGACCGTACGTCAGCCCGTCCGCCCCCTCGACGCCCTCGTCGCGCTCCGGAAGCTGCTCGACGACCCCGACGACACCGAGCAGGCGTTCCGCGTGGTGCGCGCGCTCGATGGGCACCAGGCGGGCCGCTTCCTCGAGCGCTTCCGCGCCTCGCCCGACGGCGCGCGGCTCCTCCGCGAGCGGCCTTCGCTGCTCGCCGCGCTCTCGGACCGCGACGCCCTGCGCCGCCTCCCCGAGGGCAGCCTCGGTCGCGCCTACCTCGCGTTCGTCGAGCGCGAGGGCATCACCGCCGACGGGCTGGTCGAGGTCAGCCAGACCGGCGACCGGATCCTGTCGGACCGGGACTTCGGCTTCCTCGCCGACCGGATGCGCGACAGCCACGATCTCTTCCACGTCGTCACCGGTTACCGGACCGACCTGATCGGTGAGGCGAGCGTCCTGTCGTTCACCGCGGCCCAGACCGAGAGCCCGGGCACGGCGCTGCTCGTCGCCGGCGGCTTCGTGCGCTCGTTCGGGTTCCGGCCCGAGGTCGGGAGGACGGCGCGGCGACAGATCCGGGCCGCCTGGCGCCGCGGGAAGCGCGCCGAGTGGCTGATCGCCGCGCCCTGGGAGCGCCTGCTCGAGCGCCCCCTCCAGGAGGTCCGGCTGCGCTACCGGCTCGGCCCGGCCCCGGTGTACGCGCCGCTCCGGGTCGCCGACGCGGCCTGACCCTGCCGCCGAACGGCGGTCCCTCCCCTTGCGCGGACCCCAGGGGACACAATGCTTTCGTAGATGGAGGCGCCCAGCGAGCCCACGAAGGCCATGCTCGTCGAGGCGCTGCGCTCGGCCTCGGGCAAGGCGCGGCGCATCGCCGAGCTCGCCGAGGGATCGGCGCAGGCGGTGGAGGCGGCCCCCCGGCGCGCCCGCAAGGCGCTCCGCCAGCGGCTGCACGAGCTGCACGTGGATCTGCGCGACGCCACCAACCACGCCGCCCTGATGGTGGGCTACCGCCACGGGCTCGCGGCGCGCACCGAGGCCCGCGAGGCGCTGCGCGGTCGGGTGCCGGCGCTCGATCCGGAGGCGGCGCCGGCCGAGCAGCTGTCTCGGCTGGGACAGACCGCGCGCGTGGTCGCCGACGCGCTCGAGGACGTCAGCTACGATCTGCCGCCGATCGACGCGCCGACCACCCTCCCCGGGCCCGGCCCGACCGCGGCCCGCGCGCGCGCCCACCTCGACGCCCTCGAGCTCCGGCTCCGGCTCGTGCTCGAGCGGCTGCTCAGCTGAGCGCGGCGACGAGCTCGGCGAGGCTCGGCCCGCTCTCGCGCGCGTTCTTGCCGATGCTCCGCTCCATGTCGCGCACCGGCTTGCTCAGGAGCTTGCGGCGCTGGCGCGGCTCGGCCTCGTCGGCCGCGAGGCGCTCGGCCGAGGGCGCCGGGCGCCAGCCGATCCGCTCCACCAGCGCCCCCGCGCGAGCCGGCCCGGCCCGACGCACCGCGCGGAGCCACAGCTCGTCGACCAGCTCGCGGCCCTGCGCGAGCGAGCGCTGCATCTCGGCGTGGGTCTCGTCGGCGTCGCGCGCCTCGAGCAGGGCGAGGTGCAGGTCGCTCAGCGTCGTCGCGATGGCCGGCAGGCCCACGAACGAGGTGTGCGGCTCGGCGGGCGCCACGTCGATCCACGCCTGGAAGACGCGCTGCGCCTGCTCGTTGAGCGCGGCGAAGGCCTTCAGGGCCTCGTGGAAGCGCGCGTGCGAGGCGAGCGGCTCCCGGAAGAGCCCCCGGAGGAAGTACGGGCACATGCAGGCCCAGTAGTAGAAGTAGTCCCAGTAGAGCTTGGCCCCGAGCACCTCGGGGCGGCCCATCGCGCGGGAGCCCTCGCAGAGGGTGCGGGCCAGGAGCGCCGCCCAGTCGCGGAAGAACGCGTCGTAGTGGGCGCGCCGCGCCTCGACGTCCTCGCCGTCGAGCTCGGCCGCGATCAGCTCGGTGGTGAGCGAGTTGCCGAGGGCGATCATGTCGCTCCCCGGCGAGTAGAGCGGGTCGACGAAGATGCCCGCCTCTCCGACCAGGGCCCAGCGGTCGCCGAACACCTGGGTGGCCCCGTGGCGGTAGCCCTTCATCGCGATGAAGTCGGACAGCTCCAGGCCCTCCAGCCGCGCGGCCAGCGCCGGCTCGTGCGCCCGCAGCCAGTCGCGCGCCGCGGCCTCGGTCGAGAAGCCGCGGTAGGCGTGGCAACTCTCCTCGGCGACGATGCCGACGCTCGTGTAGCCGGAGCCGAGCGGGATGAGCCAGACCCAGTAGCCCTCGCCGCAGAGGTGGTTGGTGGAGAGCCAGCGGTTGCCGTCCACGTCGCGCTCGTGCCACGGGCCCTCGGCCTCCTTCGCGAGCTCGGCCACCTTCACCCGCTCGGCCACCCGGAACCACGCGCTGCTCGACTGGGCGGGGAGCGGCGCCTGGAGCCCGAGCTTCTTGGCGATCAGGCGGCGGCGCCCGGTCGCGTCGACCACCCACCGCGCCTCCACCTGCGTCGGCGCGCCCTCGAGCGGCACCGCCGTCACCCGGTGGGCGCCTTCGCCGAAGGTGACGTCGCGCACGCCCCAGCCCTCGCGGAGGTCGACGCCCTCCTCCAGGCACCAGGCGCGGAGATCGTTCTCGAAGCGGCCGCGGTCGATCTGGTAGGCGGGGACCCGGGGGGCCTCCCGCGGGCCCATCTCGGCCCGCGCCTCGATCGCCGCCCCCGGCACGCCGCTGAAGAAGCGCAGCCCGTTCTTCGGGAGGTGCCGCGCCATCATGTAGTCGTGCAGGCCGAGGACCGCGCCGAAGTAGTGGGCCCCGACCTCCACGCTCGACTCGCCCACCTTGTGGCAGGCCTCGGGCAAGGGGCGCCGGGTCGGCTCGAAGACGGTGACGCGCCGCCCGGGGAGGCGCCGCTTCACCTGCAGGGCCAGCGTCAGTCCGGCGAGGCCACCGCCGCAGATCGCGATGTCGGTCACGTCGCTCACGGCCGGGCAACATATCTCGGCCACGTGGCGTGCGCACCGTCCGGTTGATAGCTTTCAGCGCTTCATGACCCGCAGCTACGACGTCGCGATCCTGGGCGGTGGACTGGCCGGTAACCTCCTCGCGCGGCAGCTCGCCCGCGAGGTCCCGGACGCCAGCGTGCTCCTCGTCGAGAAGACGGGGGAGCCGCGCTGGAAGGTCGGGGAGTCGACGGTGGAGATCGCCGCCCACTACCTGCTGCGCCGGCAGGGGCTCGGCACCTACCTCTACGACCGGCACCTGCCGAAGAACGGGCTCCGCTTCTTCTTCGACACGCCCGAGAAGGACGCGCCGCTGACGGCGATGAGCGAGGTCGGCACCGACCGGCCCCCGCCGACCCCGAGCTTCCAGCTGGACCGCGCCCGCTTCGAGGCCGACCTGCGGGAGATGAACGCGGCCCTCGGCGTCGACGTCCGGGCGGGCTGGACGGCCCGGGATCTCGCGCTCGGCGAGGGCGGCGAGGCCCACCGCTTCACGATCCGCGGGCCGGGCGGCGAGGAGGCCATCGAGGCGCGCTGGGTGGTGGACTGCACCGGCCGCGCGTCGATGATCGCGCGCCAGCGAGACCTGCGGGTCGAGACGCCCGAGCACCCGCTCGCCGCGGTGTGGGGGCGCTTCACCGGGGTGAAGGACATCGACCAGGCGGGCGACGACGCCTTCCGCCGCCGGGTCCGCTACACGGTGCGCACCCTGAGCACCAACCACTTCTGCTACCGGGGCTACTGGATCTGGTTCATCCCCCTCGGCCGGGGCGTCACGAGCGTCGGCGTGGTCGGCGAGAAGGACGTCTTCCGCCGCGGCATGCGCACCGAGGAGGGCTTCCGGGCCTTCATCGGGGAGCACCGGGCGGCCCGCGAGCTGCTCGAGGGCTCGGAGCTGCTCGACCTCGAGGGCTACACCCAGCTCGCCTACGCGACGAAGCGCTTCTTCGAGGGCGAGAGCCGCTGGGCCCTGCTCGGCGACGCCGCCGCCTTCACCGATCCCTTCTACAGCCCGGGCTCGGACTTCATCGCGCTCGAGTGCGACTACGCCGCCGACCTCGTCCGCCGGGACCTGGCCGGGGAGAGCGCGGCCGAGGTGGCCGACGTGGCCCGCACCTGGGACGCCTTCATGCAGTACCGCTTCCAGGCGACGATGCTGCTCTACCGGGACCTCTACCGCTGCTTCGGCAGCTACGACCTGATGCGCGTGAAGCTGAACTTCGACCTGGGCTGCTACTACAACGTGTGGCTCGACCCGGTCGCCAAGGACCAGCACCTCGACCCCCGCGCGGTGATGAACGAGCTGCGCCGCGCCCCCGACAACCTCGCGGCGCTGAAGAACTTCTCGGCCCTCTTCCAGCGCGCCGCCGACGCCCTCGAGGGCCGGGGCGCCTACCACGAGAAGAACCTCGGGGAGTGGGACGACGGCGTCGCGTGCCTCCGGAGCTGGATCGCCGAGGTGGGGACCCAGCGGAAGAAGCGCGACATCAACCGCCGGACCGAGGAGGTCTTCAACTACGGGCGCACCGAGGCGTTGAAGCTCCTGCACGGCCCCGACGTCGGAGCGCCCGAGCCCTGGCGGCTCTACCAGTTCGCCGATCCGCTCATCGCGTGACGCTGGACGAATTCCGGATTTCGTGACACCAAGCCCTGCTCATTCCATGACCCGAGACGAGATACGCGCGCGCATCGTGGAGATCCTGGCCGAGTCGTTCGAGCTCGAGCCGGAGGAGATCCAGCCGGAGTCGACCCTGTACGAGGACCTGGACCTCGACAGCATCGACGCGATCGACATCTTCGTGCAGCTGCGCGAGATCACGGGCCGTCGCCCCGATCCCCAGGAGGCGCGTCAGATCCGCACGGTCGACGAGCTGGTCGTCTTCGTCGAGGCCGAGATCGCCAAGGGCCCCGAGGAGGACGACGGCAGCCCGCCGCCGGATCCCCGCGAGCTCTTCGGGGGCGGCTCGAGCGACTGAGCCATGGCCGCGCTGCCGCCGATCACCGCCCTCATCCCTCACCGCCCGCCGATGTTGCTCGTCGACGAGGTGGTCTCGCACGAGGGCCTCTCGGTGGTTTGCCGCACGACGATCCGCGAAGACATGCCGTTCGTGCAGGACGGCGAGGTCCCGATGCTGCTCGCGCTCGAGCTGTTCGCCCAGAGCGCCGCGTCCCTGGTCGCGCTGCTGGCCAGCCGGGGCGGCGCGCCGCTGACGAGCGGGGCCATCCTCGGGAGCCGCCACCTCTCCCTCTCCGCCGGCCCGCTCCGGGTGGGGGACACCCTCGAGATCCACTGCGAGGAGAAGATGGCCCTGGGCGTGACCGCTCAGATCGAGTGCGAGATGCGGCGGGACGGCGAGCGAGTGGCCGCCGGATCGATCAACGTCATGGCCGGCGCGCCCGGCGGGAGCGAGGCGTGAAGCGCAAGGTCGTCGTCACCGGGATGGGCGCCGTCTGCCCCATCGGGCACTCCGTCGACGAGCTGATCGCCGGCCTGCGCGAGGGCCGGAGCGGCGTCCGCTACATGCCCGAGTGGGAGCAGATCGCCGAGCTCAAGGGTCGCCTCGGCGCCAACGTCGAGGGCCTCGACCTGAAGAAGCGCTACCCGCGCAAGAAGCGCCGGACGATGGGCCGGGTCGCGCTGCTGGCGACCTACGCCTCCGAGCAGGCGGTGGACCAGGCGGGGCTCTCCGAGGAGATCCTGCGGAGCGGCCGCGCCGGCGTCGCCTACGGCACCACCTCGCCGAGCAACCAGGCGATGGAGGACTTCTGCGGCCCGCTGTTCAACCACCGCACGATGCGGGGGCTCGACTCGACGGCCTACCTGAAGTTCATGACCCACACCGCGGCCGCGAACCTGACCCAGTTCTTCGGGCTCCGGGGCCGCGTGATCCCGACCAACAGCGCGTGCACCAGCGCAGCCCAGGCCCTCGGGTACGGCTACGAAGCCATCGCCAGCGGCAAGCAGGACGTCATGCTCTGCGGCGGCGCGGAGGAGCAGCACTACGCCACCGCGGTCACCTTCGACCTCTTGATGGCGACCAGCGTGCGCTTCAACGACCGCCCCGAGGAGAGCCCGCGCCCCTTCGACGCGCGGCGCGACGGCCTGGTCGTCGCCGAGGGCGCGGCCACCGTGGTGATCGAGGCCGAGGAGCACGCGCGGGCGCGCGGCGCGAACATCCTCGCGGAGCTCGTCGGCTTCGCCACCACCTGCGACGGCGCCCACATGACCGCCAACTCGCGGGCCGGCATGGCGAGCGCCATCCGGCTCGCGCTCGAGGACGCCGGGCTCACGCCGGGCGACATCGACTACGTCAACGCGCACGCGACCGCGACCGACGTCGGCGACATCGAGGAGAGCCACGCCACCTTCGACGTCTTCGAGCGGCCGATCCCGGTGTCCTCGCTCAAGGGCCACATGGGTCACACGCTCGGCGCCTGCGGCGCGATCGACGCGATCGCCTGCGTGCGAATGATGCAAGACGGTTTCCTCGCGCCGACCCTCCACCTCGAGGAGGTCGACCCGCGCTGCGCCGCGCTCGGCTACGTGACCGAGGTGACCGAGGCGTCGCCCCGGACGGTGATGAGCAACAACTTCGCCTTCGGCGGGGTGAACACCTCGCTCATCTTCCGGAGACCCGAGGGGTGAGCGCGGCGGCGGAGCGCGAGGACCGCGAGGGGTCCGGGGCGAGGCAGCGCGGCTTCGCGCTCATGAGCCCGCGACCCCGGCGCGCCTCCCGCCTCGCCCGCATGCCGCGCTGGGTCCGGATCCCGGTCACCGCCTGGGCGTTCGCGATGTTCTTCAGCGCCACGCTGGCGCTCGGGCTGCTCGCGGTGCCGCTCCTGCTCGTCACCCGGAACCGGGCCGAGCGCCGCGGCCTCTTCACGCGCCGCCTCAACGCCAGCCTCCGCATCTTCAGCGGCTTCATGCGGGACGCGGGGCTGATCGACTTCTGGCCGCCCGTCCTGCCGCCGGAGCTCGAGGGCAAGCCGTTCCTCCTGATCTCCAACCACCCGAGCCTGATCGACGTGGTGCTGACCCTGGCCAGCTTCCCGCAGCTCACCTGCGTGGCGAAGGCGGAGTGGTACCGCTCGTTCGTCATGGGCCCGATGCTGCGCCGCACCGAGCTCATCCCGGGGCCGGGCTACGAGGGCGACGAGGAGGCGGACGACGACCTCCCGGTGGTGCGCCGCATCGAGGAGAAGCTGCGCGCCGGCGTACCGGTGCTGGTGTTCCCGGAGGGCTCGCGCTCGCTCGAGGACCGGCTGCGGCGCTTCCGGCGCGGCGCGATCGAGGCCGCGGTGCGGGCCGGCGTGCCGATCCTCCCGATGTTCATCGGGGTCAGTCACCCCTTCCTGATGAAGGGCGTGCCCTTCTGGCACGTGCCGGACACGACCCCGATCTACACCTTCGAGCAGCTCCCGGTGATCGACACCCGCGGGACCACCTCGCGCGACGTCTCCCGGGAGCTCATGGACCGCTACGAGGCGCGCTTCGCCGCCCTGCTCGCGGAGCGCGGGGCTGGCTCCGCCTGAATCGTGGCTATGATGCACCCTTGAATGGCGCTCCGGGGGCGGGCGTCGGTAACGCGGAGGGAGCGCGCATGAGTCTCGCTGAGGGTGTCGCAGGTCGTCTGGGCGGGGTCCTGTTCTCGGTCGCGGCGCTCTTCGCGAGCGGCTGCTTCGTGGAGTACGGCGGCGGGGGCTGCCGCGCCGACCGGGACTGCCCGGCGGGGTGGTTCTGCGACGTCGACCGACGATGCTCGCCCGACGCGTGCACGAGCGACGCCGACTGCCCGGTCGGGAGCTTCTGCGATCCCCGCGACGGCCTCTGCTACTCGGAGAGCGCCGAGTGCTTCGCCCACACCGACTGCCCGGTCGGCTTCCGCTGCGCGGCGGGCGGCGTCTGCGTCGAGGAGGTGGGCTGCCTCGACACGAGCGACTGCCCCCTCGGCTACTACTGCGCGGTCGACGGCTACTGCTACGCCGAGACCGGCTGCATCTCGGACGCCGAGTGCGGCGCCGGCTGGTACTGCGCGGCCGACGGCCTCTGCTACCCGGAGACCGGCTGCGTGAGCGACGTCGACTGCCCCGGCGGCTACTACTGCGGCTGGGACGGCTACTGCTACCCGCAGACCGCGTGCTCGAGCGACGCCGAGTGCGGCGTCGGCTACTACTGCGGCGTCGACGGCAACTGCTACCGCGACGCGGCTGGCTGCGGCTCGGACGCGGACTGCGCCGCCGGCTACTACTGCGGCTGGGACGGCAACTGCTACGCGGACGTCGAGTGCGTGGCCGACGCGGACTGCGGCCCCGGCTGGTACTGCGGCTACGACGGCTTCTGCTACCGCAGCGCGACGTGCGCGAGCGATCTCGACTGCGGCGCGGGCTACTACTGCGCGTGGGACGGCAACTGCTACCTGAGCGACGCCGGCTGCGCGAGCGACCTCGACTGCGGCTCCGGCTACTACTGCGGATGGGACGGCAACTGCTACCCGTCGTCTACCGGCTGCACGAGCGACTTCGACTGCGGCTCCGGCTACTACTGCGGCTGGGACGGCCTCTGCTACCCGAGCTACTCGGGCTGCACGAGCGACCTCGACTGCGGCTCCGGCTACTACTGCGGCTACGACGGCAACTGCTACCGGAGCGGGGCCGGCTGCCGGAGCGACGCCGACTGCGGCCTCGACTACTTCTGCTACTCGGACGGCAACTGCTATCCGAAGTCGGACTCCGGCTGCGCGAGCGACGCCGACTGCGGCGCCGGCTACTACTGCGACTTCGGCAGCGGCTGGTGCTACCCCCTCTGACCTCCCCTCTCGGGTGACCGCAGACGGTTTGTTCGGCCGCGGGGCCGGCCGTGATAGAACCGCGTTCAGCGATGGCTCTCTTCGCGATCGTGCCCTGGGTCCTGTTCGGGATCATGGTCCTCTTCGGGCTGATCTTCGCCATCGTCGCGTGGCGCGCGACCCGGCGCGCCGGCGACCAGGAGGAGGCGGCCGAGCGGGCGAAGATGGCGCTGAGCCAGATGGAGGCGCGGGCGCGCGCGGCGGAGGGACAGATCGCCGACGCGCAGGCCCGAGCCCAGCGCGCCGAGGCGTCCATCGCCGACGCGGAGGAGCGCGCCCGGCGGGCCGAGCAGGCGGCCGAGGACGCGCGGCGCGCCGCCGCCCAGGCCTCCGGGCAGGCCCAGCAGGCGCTGCAGCGGGCGCAGCAGGCCGACTCCGCGCTCCAGCAGCGCCGCGACGAGGCGGCGGAGAAGCAGCGCAAAGCCCAGGGTCGCGCCCGCTCGCTGCTCAGCTGGGCGCGCCAGCAGTGGGAGAGCCGCCGCGAGGCCGACCGCCAGAAGGCGCAGGGCGTCGAGGGCTCCTTCCAGGCCCAGCTCGACGCCTTCCTCGGCCACCGCCGCGCCCCGGTCACCTTCCGGGTGGAGGGCGAGATCGACCGCATGGCCGCGCCGCTGCTCGGCCAGTACGTGCAGGACGAGGACGTGCAGGTCGACGGCGACCTGGTCCGGGTCACCTACCCCGTCGACCCGTCCCTCGGCTTCCGCGCCTGAGGGAGGTCAGCGGACCTCGCCGAACGCGCCGCTCGCCTCGAGCTGCGCGCCGACGACCGAGAACACCGGGCTCTGCGCGCCCAGGCGAGTGCCCACCGCGACCCCGGTCGGCACCTCGACGCCGGCGCCGAAGCGGAGCGCGGTCGGCACCTCGAGGACCGGGACCGGGATCGGAGGCCGCGCGTCCCCGAGCAGGGTGCTGGCGACGTGGTGGCCGAGCACCGCGACGAAGCCGCCGACCTGGGCGCGCTCCTCGGTGCTCAGCGCGCGGTCGGCGCTGAAGCTCATCGCGGTGAGCGCGATGCCGCCGACCCCGGGGTGCGTTCCCGGCGTGCCGTCGAAGCCCGCGCGCGCAGTGGCGGAGAAGCGGATCTGCATCCCCTCCCCGTAGGGCGCCGGCCCCGAGACGGTCGCGGTCATGCCGCCCATCATCAGGCTCACCGAGCCGTCGACGCTGGTGGCCACCGCGGGCAGCGCCGACTCGACCTGGATCATGTCGGGCGCGACGATCATGTCGGGCGCCACGATCATGTCCGGGGCCACGATCATGTCGGGCGCGACGATCATGTCCGGGGCCACGATGCCGCGGGTCCCGCCGGCCGCCCAGTGCGCGTGGAGCGCCTGGTTGAACACGCCGAGCTGCACGGCGACGCCGCTGATCGCCGGGACGTCACGCACCCGCGCCGCGTCGACGCCCTGGAGCGCCACCCCGAGGCCGGGCGGGGTCCCGCCGCCGTTGGGCGCGTAGCCGGTCCGCACCCCGAGGGTGAGCCCCTCCCCTTCACTCGCGACGACGAGCGCGGGGGTGGCGCTCACGTCGATGGCCACCATGCGCCCCCCGATCGACGGCAGGATCAGGCTGGTGTCGGGCGTGCCGAGGCCGGCGAGCAGCTCGTCGACGAGGGTGCTCGCCGCGTCGGCGTAGAGGTCGCCGATGTCCGCCGCGAGGTCGTCGTCGAGGCTGGCACGGTTACGGATCAGCGGCTCCACGAGGTCGCGGTGCTCGGGGTACATGTCCGGGAACTCGGCGCCGGTGGAGACGAGGCGCACCGACTCCACCTCGCGCAGCGTCACCGTCACCCGGCCGGCGTCGAGGGCCACGTCGACCGTGAGCACCACCTCCACGTCGAAGGTCAGCGTGCCCTCCTCGTCGAAGTCGGCGGTGGGCGGCGTGCACTCCATCGTCACCGGATCGCACCCGCCCCCGGCGAGGGTGTCGGTGGAGCCCACGACGTGGGTGCCGACCTCCACCCCGGACGCGGTGGCCACGACCCGGAAGCCGCCGTCGATGACGCTCATCGTCGAGTCCGGCGGCGCGCTCAGGCTCGGCGTGTCGTACTCGACGAGGTCGAACCACGCGCGGGGCGGCAGGTCGACGCAGCCGGTCCCGGGCGGCGGGACGCAGGGCGGCACCGGGGGCAACGCGTAGGGGCCGAGCGGGATCTCGGCGCCCAGCACCGCGGCGAAGAGCCCGCTCGAGCCGGCGCGCAGGAGCACGTCGTCGAGGCTGCCGAGGGTGCTCGCGTCGTCCCCGTCGTCGACCGCGGTCTGGGACAGGTGCAGGACCGAGGTCGCGCCGTCCGGCCGCTCGTCCTCGCCGTAGCGGGACGCGACCATGAAAGAGCAGAGCTGGGTCAGGCCGTCGGCCTCGACCAGGAACGACTGCACGCCGAAGGCGGCGGGGCGCTCGACCGCGACCAGGCCGAACGCGTCCGGCGTGACCTCCTCGCCGTCGATGCGGACCATCGTCGGGTCGAGGCCGCGGACCGCCGCGACGAGCCGGAGGGTCTCGCCGTCTTCGGCCCGGACCATGTCCCCGAACCCGGGCGACACGCACTGGATGCCGGGCTCCGCCAGCCCCCCGTCCGGCGCCGGAGCCGCGGCGTCCTCCTCCATGGGCGCGGGGCCGTCACAGCCCGTGAGCACGAGGACCAACCCGAGCACCACCCGCGGTAGCGTTTCCACGGCAAGCATAATGACACAACCTGACGGTGATCGCTTACGTTGCCCCGAGCGAGGGCGCGTGACTACCCTTCGGCCGAATGGGTGACCGGGATCGCAAAGGGAAGCTGCACCTCGCCTCGGCGGTGCCGTTCGGCATCGGCGAGACGAAGCCGCATCACTTCCTCGAGATGGCGGAGATCGCCTGGAAGAACCGAGGCCGCTGGGGTTACGCCTGGCGGATCCTCCACGAGGGGGTCTGCGACGGCTGCGCGCTCGGCACGACCGGCATGCGGGACTGGACGCTCGACGGCACCCATCTCTGCCTCGTCCGGCTGAACCTGCTCGAGCTGAACACGATGCGGCCGTTCGCGCCGGAGAAGGTCGAGGACGTGAGCTGGCTCCCGCGGCGGGCCAAGGACCTGCGCGAGCTCGGCCGGATCCCGGCGCCGCTGCGCCGCCGCAAGGGCGAGAAGGGCTTCAGCGTCGTCTCGTGGGACGAGACGCTCGAGGCCCTCGGCGCCCGGCTGCGCGACGCCGATCCCGATCGCATCGCCTGCTACATGACCTCGCGCGGCATCACCAACGAGGTCTACTACGCGGCCCAGAAGGCGTGGCGCTGGCTCGGCTCGCCCCACATCGACAACGCGGCCCGCCTCTGCCACAGCCCGTCGACCGCGGCGATGAAGAGCGTGCTCGGGGTCGGCGCGTCGACCTGCAGCTACCTCGACTGGTACGGCTCGGACGTCATCGTCTTCTTCGGCAGCAACCCGGCGAACGACCAGCCGGTGGCGCTCAAGTACCTCTACGAGGCGAAGAAGCGCGGCAGCCGGGTCCTGGTCGTGAACACGTTCCGCGAGCCCGGGCTCGAGCGCTACTGGATCCCGTCGAACGCCGACAGCGCGCTCTTCGGCACCAAGATCGCCGACCGCTTCTTCCACGTCGGCGCCGGCGGCGACCTCGCGTTCGTCTACGCGGTGATGAAGCTGCTCATCGAGCGGGGCGCGATCGCGCGGGACTTCGTCGACGCGCACACCGAGGGCTACGCGGACTTCGAGGCTCACCTCGAGGGCCTCGCGCAGGACGAGCTGATCGCGCGGAGCGGCGCGACCGAAGAGGACGTGCGCGCCTTCGCCGACGAGATCGCCGACGCGGAGACGGGGGTCTTCGTGTGGTCGATGGGCCTGACCCAGCACGCGCACGGGACCGAGACGGTCGCCGCGGTGCTCTGCCTCGGGCTGACCCAGGCCTTCATCGGGCGCGAGAAGTGCGGGCTGATGCCCATCCGCGGCCACTCCGGCGTGCAGGGCGGCGCGGAGATGGGCGCCTACGCCACGGTCTTCCCGGGCGGCCGCGCGATCGACGACGCCGAGGCCGATCGGCTCGAGGACCTCTGGGGCTTCCGGCCGCCGGCGCGCATCGGCCACTCGACGGTGGAGATGCTCGAGGCGGCGCTGCGCGGCGAGCTCGACGTGCTCTACGCGGTGGGCGGCAACTTCGTCGACACCCTGCCGCAGCCGCAGCGGGTCGAGGAGGCCGTCTCCAGGGTGCCGGTGCGCATCCACCAGGACATCGTGCTGACGCCGAAGATGCTGATCGAGCCCAACGAGGAGGTCTGGGTCCTGCCCGCGAAGACCCGCTACGAGCACGAGGGCGGCGTGACCGAGACGACGACCGAGCGTCGCGTCGTCTACAGCCCCTACGTCGAGGGCCCGGTCTGCGGCGAGGCGCGCGAGGAGTGGCGCATCGTGCGCGACCTGGCGCTGGCCGCGAAGCCCGGCGACCTCGGCCTGGAGGACGCGGCCGCGATCCGCCGCGACATCGCCGAGACCATCGACGTCTACGCGGAGATCGCGTCGCTCGAGAAGAAGGGCGACCAGTTCCAGTGGGGCGGCGCCCGCCTCTGCGACGGAGGCGAGTTCCCGCTGCCCGGCGGCAAGGCGCGCTTCCGGACCTTCGACCCGCCCGACATGCGCCCGCGCGAAGAGGACGAGATGTACGTCACGACCCGGCGCGGCAAGCAGTTCAACTCGATCGTGCAGAACGACGTCGACCAGCTCACCGGCGCGGCCCGCGACCACGTGCTGATCTCGCGCGCGGACATGGAGCGGCTCGGCGTGGAGCAGAACCAGCCGCTCCGGCTCGAGAGCTCGCACGGCACCTTCACCGGGCGCGCGTTCGCCGCGCCGATCACGCCGGGTAACCTGCAGCTCCACTGGCCCGAGGCGAACGTGCTGCTCGATCCCCAGCGGGTCGATCCGGGCGGCCTCGTGCCCGACTACGGCACCCGCGTGCGCGTGTCGGTCGTATGAGGGAGCGCGGCGTCACCGAGCGGCCGGTCTCGCGCCGCCGGGCCGGCACCGCGGAGGAGGCGCCCGACGCGATCGCGGTCGAGGAGCCGCTCGAGATCCGGCTCGCCGGCGACCCGCTGGCGGTCACCATGCGGACCCCGGGCGAGGACCGGCACCTCGCGGTCGGCTTCCTCTTCGCCGAGGGCATCATCGGCGGGCTCGCCGACGTCGGCAGCGTCGCGCACTGCGGGAGGCCGAGCGACGAGGGGTTCGGCAACGCGATCGACGTGCTGCCCGGGCCCGGCGTGACCTTCGACACCACCCGGCTCGAGGGCACGCGCCGCGGCACGCTCACCACCGCCTCGTGCGGGGTCTGCGGCCGCCGCTCCATCGACGATCTGCTGGCCCGGGTCGGCGTCGTCGACCGCGAGGTCGTCGTGCCCTTCGAGGTCGTCGCCAGCTCGCCGGCGCGCCTCGCCGAGGGGCAGCGCCGCTTCGCCCACACCGGCGGCGTGCACGCGGCGGCGCTCCAGCGCGCCGACGGCGCCGTCCGGGCGAGCGCCGAGGACGTGGGCCGCCACAACGCGGTCGACAAGGTCGTGGGGCGCATGCTCTACGACGGCATCGACGACGCCACGATCCTCGCGGTCAGCGGCCGGGTCTCGTTCGAGATCGTGCAGAAGGCGGCCGCGGCCGGCGTCCCGATCGTCACCGCGGTCAGCGCGCCGACCTCGCTGGCCATCGACCTCGCCGACCGGGCGGGCATCACCCTGGCCGCGTTCGTCCGGGACGGGCGGGCCAACGTCTACACCCACGGCGCCCGGATCCGTTGAGCCACCTCGGACGGTCGGCGCGGCCCGAAATGCGGTAACCTCTGCGCCGGGCGGGGTCGAGGAGCAGCAGCGAGGATGTACGGCAGAAAGCGTTTCCACATCGGACGGTCCACCCTCGGGCGCAGGAGCTTCGTCCGCGTGACCACCGCCGGCGCCGCCGGCCTCTACCTCGCCACCGGCTGCGACTCCACGGAGCCGGCCGAGCGCGTCCGCGCGCTGGTGGTGGGCAGCGGCTTCGGCGGCTCCATCGCCGCGCTGCGGCTCGCCGAGGCCGGCATCGCCTCGACCGTGCTCGAGCGCGGCAAGCGCTGGGAGATCACGCCCGAGCTCGACACCTTCTGCACCACGCAGAACCCGGACGGACGCGCCGCGTGGATGCACCGCGAGCCGGTGATCCCCGGCGTGCCGCCGGTGCGACTGCGCAACGCGCCCTACGTCGGCCTGCTCGAGCGCTTCTTCGGCGAGAACATCGACGTGGTGTGCGCGGCCGGCGTCGGCGGCGGCTCCCTCGTCTACAGCGGGATCATGATCCAGCCGCCCCGCGAGCTCTTCGAGTCGGTGTTCCCGGCGGAGCTCGACTACGGCGAGATGGACGACACCTGGTACCCGCGGGTGCGCGAGATCATGCGCCCCGGCGCGATGCCCGACGACATCCTCGAGGCCGAGCCCTACCTCTCGAGCCGGCTCTTCATCCGGGACGCGACGGCGGCCGGGCTCGACGTCCGGCGCGTGCAGTGCGCGATGGACTGGGACCTCATCCGCGCCGAGCTCACCGGCGAGGTGCCGCCGCAGGTGATCACGGGCGACTACCTCTACGGCCTCAACAGCGGCGCCAAGCACTCCATCGACCGCGTCGGCTACCTCACGATGGCCGAGGCCACCGGCATGGTGGACGTGCGGCCGCAGCACCAGGTGAAGGCGGTCGGCGCGCTCGAGGGCGGCGGCTACTGGGCCGAGGTCGAGCGCATCGACGAGCACGGCGAGGTCCTCGAGACCCTGCGCATGGAGACCGACCTGCTCTTCATGGCCGCCGGCTCGATGAACACGACCAAGCTGATGCTGAAGGCCAAGCGCGACGGCACCCTGCCCGACCTCAACGATCAGGTGGGCGAGGCGTGGGGCAACAACGGCCAGCGCATCCTGGTGCGCACCGGGCTGAGCGAGATGACCGGCGCCGAGCAGGGCGGCCCGGCCTGCGTGTTCATCGACCACCACGACAACCCCGAGGGGCCCATCGGCATGGAGTTCGGGCCGGCGCCGATCGGCTTCGAGCACAACTGCCTGGTCAGCGCGACCCAGGGCGTGCCGGAGCAGCTCGGCCGGCTGCGGCTCGAGGTCACCATGGTCGGCGACGAGGAGCGCGTCGACATCGTGCCCGAGTGGAACCGCGACTGGGACGCCAGCGCCGGACGCGCGGCGCGCCACACCATGCAGCAGATGATCGACGCCGCGGGCGGCGCGCTCGGCAGCCTGCCGGGCGTGGACGACCCCTCGATCACCTTCCACCCGCTCGGGGGCATGACCATGGGCCGCGCCTGCGACACCTACGGCCGGGTCGAGGGCCACGCCGGCCTCTACGTGGTCGACAGCGCGCTCATCCCCGGCTCGACGCCGGCGGGCAACCCGTTCTGGACGGTCTCCGCCCTCGCCGAGCGGGCGATGGACACGATCGTGCGCGAGGATCTCGCGGGCGAGTGATCACTCGCGGACGGGCGGCGGCTTCACGCGGCCGGGCCCGCGCTTCTTCGGCTTCTTGGAGGCCCCCCGCTTCGTCGAGAGGTTCTTCTCGAGGTAGACGTGCTCGCGCGGGTTGCCGAACCCGTGCTTCTCGAAGAAGCGCACCGCCTTCTCGTTGGCCGGGTCCGTGTCGGCGAGGAGGATGCGGCAGCCGAGCTCCCGGAACGCCTCGGTGACGCGCTCGAGGAGCTTGCTCGCCACCCCGCCGCGCGCCGCCTCGGGGTCGACGCCGATCCAGACGACCCAGCCGTAGCTCCAGGCGCTGCGTCGCTTCTCGAGCACGGTGCCGAGCACGAACCCGATCAGGGCGTCCTCGTCGTCGGTGGCGACGAAGCAGGTGTCCCAGTCGCTCTCGAAGAAGCCCACCAGCTCGAACTCGTCCCAGGTCCGGTAGAGGCTGGGGAAGGTGCCGGCGGTGAAGAGCTTGGCGCCGAGGTGATAGACCGACGACAGGTCGTCGATGCTCATCGGCCGCACGAAGACCTTGTTCTTCCGGTCGGTCACGCGCGACCTCGCCGGTCGGTCAGCGTCGACGGTAGGGCAGCGTGAAGCGCATCGGCTGCGGCATCATGTCGCCCTGGGTGGTGGCGGTGACCGTCATGCGGCCCTCGCGCTCGAGTGAGTAGACGTTCCAACGCGTTCCCTGATCCGCCTGGAAGACCTGCTCCAGGTCGTCACCCCGGAAGCGCTGCGTGACCTGGAGCTCGTCGCCCTCGAAGTCGCGCCCCGTCCGGGTCTGGCCGAGGGGCGTGGTGTAGCGGTGGCGGCCGTCGAACACCACCGTGATCCGACGCGCGTCGTCCGCGAAGGTCAGCGCGATCGTCTCGTTCACCGGGGTGTTGTCGCGGAGCATCGGCCGGGCGATCCCGCGCACGAAGAAGCTCATCGCGTTCACCGTCTGGTCGATGGCCCGGTCGACGATCGCGCGGGCGCGCGCCTGCGGGATCGCCAGCTCCCAGGTGCCCTGGAAGGCCTGGCGGTGCTGCGTCCACTGCGGGTCGGCGTCGTCCTGGGCGGGGGCCGGACGGGGGACGAGGAGGGCGCCGAACAGCAGCAGCGCCGGGGTGAGGGCTCGGAGGGTGCGCATCGCTCTCCTATGACGGCGAACTCCGCCGTGGATTCGATGCATAGGCTACCATCGCCGCCTCGTGAACGAAGAAGCCGTCCACTTCACGCTCGCCTGCGTCGAGATCGCGATCGCCATCCCCACCGTGATCGCCCTGCTCTGGACCACCGCCCCCTACGGCCGTCACGCCCGGGACGGCTGGGGCCCGACCATCCCGGCGCGGCTCGGCTGGATCGCGATGGAGACCCCGGCGGTCCTCCTCTACGTCGGGATCTTCGCGCTGGGCGACCACCGCCTCGAGACCGCGCCGCTCGCGATGCTCGCCCTCTGGCAGCTCCACTACGTGCACCGCACCTACGTGTTCCCGTTCCGGATGCGGGCCGACGGCAAGCGCATGCCGCTGTCGATCCCCTTGATGGCCATCGTCTTCAACTGCCTGAACGCGTACGTGAACGCGCGCTGGATCAGCCACCTCGGCGACTACCCCGACGCCTGGCTGGGCGACCCCCGGTTCCTGATCGGCGGCGCGGTGTTCCTCACCGGCATGGCCATCAACGTGCACGCCGACACCGTGCTGATGCGCCTCCGGAAGCCCGGGGAGACCGGCTACAAGATCCCGCGCGGCGGCCTCTACCGCTACATCTCGAGCCCCAACTACTTCGGCGAGATCCTCGAGTGGACGGGCTGGGCGATCCTCACCTGGTCGGTCGCCGGCCTGGCCTTCGCCGTCTACACCGCCGCCAACCTCGCGCCCCGCGCCTTCTCGAACCACCGCTGGTACCTCGAGAAGTTCCCCGACTACCCGAGCGGGCGGAAGGCCCTGATCCCGTTCGTCATTTGATGGCGGCCTCCGCCTCGAGCTCGTCCGGCACCGCGCGCTCGCGCGACGAGAAGGCGCGCACCAGCAGGTAGCCGACGACGCCGGCGACCAGCGAGGCGGCGAGGATGCCGACCTTGGCGCGCTCCAGGGTCGCCGCGTCGTCGAAGGCGAGGCCGGCGATGAAGAGGCTCATCGTGAAGCCGATGCCGCCCAGGAGCCCGACGCCCCAGAGCTGCGGCCAGCGCACGTTGCTCGGGAGGTCGGCGACGCCGAGCTTCACCGCGATCCACGCGAAGAGCCCGATGCCGATCGGCTTGCCGATCACGAGCCCGGCGATGACGCCGAGGGTCACGCTGGCGGTCAGCGCCTGCCCGAGCGACGCGTCGAGGCTGACGCCCGCGTTCGCGAGCGCGAAGATCGGGAGCACGATGAAGGTCACCAGCGGGTTCAGGGCGTGCTCCAGGCGCTGCAGCGGCGCGCCGGCCTGCTCCACCCGGGTGGCGAGCTTGTCGAGCACGAGCTGCTGCTCGTGGGTGTTCATCGAGTGATCCTGGGGCACCCCGACCGCCTTGAGCCGGTCGAGCAGCGCCTGCGCCTTGCGCACGAAGTCCGCGCCGTCGATCCGGGTGCGGGCCGGGATGGTGAAGGCCATCAGGATCGCGGCGATGGTCGCGTGCACCCCGCTCTGCAGGAACGCGAGCCAGACCAGGGATCCGAGGAAGAAGTAGAAGAGGCTGTTGCGGACCTGCAGCACGTTCGCCGCGACCGCGACCGCGAGGAAGAGGAAGCCGGCCACGAGCCCGAAGATCGACAGCGAGTCGGTGTAGAAGACGGCGATCACGAGGACCGCGCCGATGTCGTCGACGATGACCAGCGCGGTCAGGAAGACCTTGAGGCCGAGCGGCACCCGGTCCCCGAGCAGGGCGAGCACGCCGAGCGCGAACGCGATGTCGGTGGCCATCGGGATGCCCCAGCCGCTCGCCGCCGCGCCGCTCGGGTTGAGCGCCACGTAGAGCCCCGCCGGCACGACCATGCCGCCGAGCGCGGCGATCGCGGGGAGGGTCGCCTTGCGCACCGTGGCCAGCTCACCCGCGAGCACCTCGCGCTTGATCTCCAGGCCGACGAGGAAGAAGAAGATCCCCATCAGGCCGTCGTTGATCCAGTGATGGAGGGTCTTCTCCAGCCCCAGATCGGCGAAGCTGACCCCGACCGGGGTGTGGAGCAGCCCGTGGTAGGCCTCCGCCCATGGGGAGTTCGCCCACACCACGGCGGCCACCGTGCTCACGATGAGCAGCATGGCGCCCGCGAGCTTGTGGCGAGCGAAGCCCTGGAAGGGGGAGATCAGGCGATCGATGGGCCGCGGCGGCAGGACATCGTCGTCGTGGGTGTGTCCGTCGTGCATGGGCGTCAGCGCACAGGTAGGCCCACGTCAGGGAGTGACGACGGGCGGCGAAACGATCCTAACGATCGTGACCCGAGGCGCCACACCTCACCCGACCGAGGACGCCGAGACGAGGGCGGTTCACGCTGAAATCATTCGGGATCTCGTGCTGTGACGGAATGCGAGACAGCATGGCACGAGATCTGCTGATCGTGGCGGCATGGTGGCGCCATGTCCCTGACCTTCCACGCCGAGCTCTCCTGGTCCGATGACGGAACCGGGCTTCGCCGTCGGCTCCGCCTCGACGAGGCGACCGAGGCGTTCGGCCTGCTGGAGCGGGACGGGGACGGCTGGAGCCTCTGCATTCCGTCCGGAGCGGAGGCGGAGGCCCGGGTCGACGCGCGCCCGGTGGACCTGCGCACGCTGTGGCTGGAGCCGTCCGGGGAGCGACGGCTGCCGCTCCGCGCCGGGCTCGAGGCCCGGGTGCGGATGGGCGCGTTCCGCTTCGAGTTGCGCCCGGTCGCGGCCTGACGTCGTCTACATGAGCTGAATGATGGCGACCCCGCGATCGCCGCCCTCGGGCGGCTCGCTCGGTCGCTGCTGCCGGGTGGGGATCGGCAGCTCGAGACGGGGCTGGGGGCGACGCTCCTCTTCGCGAAGCACCTCTTCGCGACGGCGAAGCTCTTCGATGATGTAGGCGGGAAGCATGTCGCCCCGATCCAAATGCACGGCGCGTGCCCGCGGATCGACGGAACGAGATCATTGGCTTTCTGCGCGGCGATGTCCCCAGACGGGTTTTCGATTGTGGAATTTGCCCCGCACGAGTGGTGTGAAGCCCCCAACGGGTACGACAGCCGTGTCACCCCCAATCGGCTACCCAAATCGCGGGCCCTGATGCGAAGCTCCCCAGGTGGCCGAGCAGAGCGACACACCGAGACCGAGCGCCTCGGAGGGAGCGCCCGGCGGGGCGGGCCGCTTCGGCGCCTTCGGCGGCGTCTTCACGCCCTCGATCCTGACCATCCTCGGGGTCGTCATGTACATGCGTCTCGGCTGGGTGACCGGCCAGGCGGGCCTCGCGTGGGCGCTGGGCATCATCGTCGTCGCGCACCTGATCTCGCTCGCGACCGGGCTCAGCGTGGCCAGCATCGCCACCAACCGGACGGTCGGCGCGGGCGGCGCCTACTTCATGATCAGCCGGGCGCTCGGGGGCGCGGCCGGGGCGTCGATCGGCATCCCTCTCTTCTTCGCCCAGGCGCTGAGCGTCACCTTCTACATCGTCGGCTTCGCCGAGTCGGTGCTGCAGCTCGTCCCGGAGGCCTACCACCCCTACTGCCCGGCCTGGGCGATCGGCACCCTGGTCAACGTCGGGATCACCGCGCTCTCCCTCAAGAGCGCCGACCTCGCGATCAAGGCGCAGTACGTCGTGATGGCCGCGATCGTGGCGTCGCTGGTCGGGCTGTTCACCGGTCAGGGCCCGGACTTCCCGGCGCAGATCGAGTGGAGCAACCCGGACGGCCTGCCGAAGGCGATGATCTTCGCCGCGTTCTTCCCCGCGGTGACCGGCATCATGGCCGGGGTCTCGATGTCCGGAGACCTGAAGGATCCGCGGAGCGCGATCCCGAAGGGCACCCTCGCCGCGATCGCGGTCGGCTTCGTCGTCTACATGGCCATCCCGGTCTGGCTCGCGCTCAGCTACTCGAACCAGTTCCTCGTCGACAACGCCGACGCGGTCTTCACCCTCGCGAGCGTGCCCGCGACCATCTACGCCGGGGTCTGGGGCGCGACCCTCTCGAGCGCGCTCGGCAGCATCCTCACCGCGCCCCGCACCCTCCAGGCCCTGTCCCAGGACGGCCTGATGCCGCGCTTCCTCGGCAAGGGCTACGGCCCGGCCAACGAGCCGCGGGTGGGCACGGTGCTGACCTTCGTGCTCGCGCAGATCGGCGTGCTGCTGGGCGACCTCGACGTCATCGCCCCCGTCCTGACGATGTTCTTCCTCGCGACCTACGGCGTCACCAACCTGGCGTGCGGTCTCCAGCGCTGGGCGGCGAGCCCGAGCTTCCGGCCCAGCTTCAAGATCCCCGCCTCGATCAGCCTGATCGGTGGCGCGGCCTGCTTCTACGTGATGAGCATGATCGACATCGTGGCCATGGTGGTCGCGCTGCTGCTCTGCGGGCTCATCTTCGCCGTCGCCCAGCGCCGGGCCCTCGGCACCACCTACGGCGACGCGCGCCACGGCATCTGGGCCGCCCTGGTCCGGAGCGCGCTCCATCGCCTGCGCCGCGTCGAGTTCCACCCGCTCAACTGGCGACCGAACCTGATCATCTTCGGCGGCGACCCGGAGAAGCGGCCGCACCTGCTGCACATCGGCTCCTCGCTCGTCCAGGACCGCGGGCTGGTCACCTACTTCCACCTGCTCAAGGGGGACGTGGCGAAGCTCGCCGAGGCGCGGGCGGAGACCTTCGAGCGCCTCGAGCCGCCCATCCGCGACAAGTTCGCGAACGTGTTCTTCAAGGTCGACATCGCCGAGGACATCTTCCGCGGCGCGGTCACCAGCGCGCAGAGCTACGGCGTCGGCGCGTTCGAGGCCAACTGCGTGATGACCGGCTGGACGACCAAGCCCGAGCGCGCCGGGGCCTACGTGAAGATGCTCCAGGACCTCGTGCTGCTCGACCGGGCGCTGCTCGTGGTCCGCTACCACCCCGAGAAGAAGCTCGGCGAGGGCAAGGCGCTCCACGTCTGGCTCGGCGGCGACGAGCGCACCCAGGCGATGCTGCTGCTGTTCGCGCACCTGCTGACCTCGCACTACCGCTGGCGGAACATGGAGATCACCGTCTTCGACGTGGTGGAGAGCGACCAGGACAAGCTCGCGGCGCAGTCGCATCTGCACAAGCTCCTGACCGAGGCGCGCATCGAGGCGCGGCCGCGCGTGATCCTGCGGCAGGGCCGGAGCCTGAAGCAGGTGATGCACGTCGAGAGCGACGCCGCGGACTTCGCCCTCGTCGGCTTCTCGCTCCCGGAGTCCTCGACCGACGCCGAGGGCGACCCGGAGGCGGCCACCCGAGAGATGGTCACCGAGATCGACGGCCTGCTCGAGGAGCTGCCGACCACCATCCTCGTACACAGCGCCCGCCACTTCGAGCACGAGCAGGTCCTGCTCGATCGCGAGTGACTACTTCGTCTTCTTCGTCCACGGCGTCAGGTCGCCGAGCTCGTCGAGCCTCGGGAACGCGCCGGTGAAGCGCCAGCCGCGGTCGTCGATGTAGAGCTCGGCGGGAGGCTTCGCGATCGGGAAGCGGATGCGGGCCAGCACGCGCTCCTCGAGGCCGTGCTCGCGCAGCCAGGCCTTCATCATCTCGATCGCGCCCGGGTAGCTCGAGCGCACCGAGCAGATCGCCACGTCGAAGCGCTCGGCCGCCTGGGTCAGGAAGTGGATGGCGCCCTCCACCGGCGGATCCGGGATCACCGTCGGCCCCTTCCACCCGGAGGCGTAGGCGTGCAGGACGCCGTCGAAGTCGAGGCAGAGCGTGCGCCGATGTTTGCCCCGCCCCACCCGGTGCATCTCGCCCGGCAGGTCGGCGAGGCTCTCCCCGGACAAGACGCGCTCCTTGGCGCGCTGCGCTTCGGCGGGGGTCAAGAACCCCCGCCCGAGCATCCCCTCGATCCGCTCGAGCACGAACACCACGTCCGCCCTGCCCGTGCCCCTGCCCGTGCCCGCGTTCGCGTTCGTTTCCGAGTCCGAGTCCGAGTCCGAGTCCGAGTCCGAGCCCGAGCCCGAGCCCGAGTCCGAGTCCGAGTCCGAGTCCGAGTCCGAGCCCGAGTCCGAGTCCGAGTCCGAGTCCGAGTCCGAGTCCGAGTCCGAGTCCGAGTCCGCTTCCGACTCCGCGCCGCGGGTGGGCTCGCGCGCCTGACCCTTCACCGCGGCCACCAGATCCTCCGGGGCCTCCCACTCCATCTCGAGCTCCCACGGCTCGTCGACGAAGTAGAGCGCGTCGGGGTCCTCGTGGTCGACGTAGTCCTTCTCGGGATCCTCGCCGCGGATGGCCGAGGGCTCGCCGTTGCGGGGGCGGTGGGGCTCGAGGTCGAGGTGGGTGCGGCGGGAGAGGATGCCCTCGTCGACCGGGTCGAGGATCGCGCCGGGGCGCGCGTAGGCCTCGCGAGGCCAGTCGCGGTGCGGGACCGCGGGCAGCGCGTAGGTCGCGGCCGGGCTCTTCATCGAGGGATCGATGGTGAAGTGCGCGCGCTCCTCGGCCCACGACCACACCGCGGCCCAGTCCTCGGCGGGGACCGGGAAGGCGAGCGGCATCACCACTCGGAAGCGAGGGTGATCGGCGGTGTGAGACCAGGTCGTGTAGACCAGGTGGAAGAACGTGCTCCAGGTGGTGCTCGCCTCGGCGATCGGCGTGCCGTCGTCGTAGTCGAGCACCAGGCAGCCGACGTGAGTGACGTTCTCGCTGCCTCGCTTGTCGGCGCCCGGGCGGTAGAGCGCGGGCGACCAGAGGCGCAGGTCGCGCTTCGCGCTCTTGTAGGCGTCGGTGATCATCTGCTCGGCGGCGGCGGAGACGGCGGCCCGCGGGTCGTCGCCCCGCTTCTTCGCCTCGGCCTCGACCTTGGCGAGCTTGCCCATGAACTTGCCGCGCGGGGCCGCGCCCTCGGCGAGGCGATCGCGCGCCTGCTTGATGCGCGCGACCTCCCGCTCGATCTTCGCCGCCGTCTCCATCTTGATCTCGAAGCGGCGGAGCGCGGCGGTCAGCTCCGGCAACGTCAGCACCTCCTGCTCGGGCGTCGTGTCGAAGACGCGCAGGAAGCTGCAAGCCGGGATGAGCAGCGAGCCGGTCATGGCGCGCGGCGGCGGACCCGCGCGAGCGAGGTCCAGCTGCGGGTGCCGTCGGGCGAGACGACCGCGAGCGCGTGCCCGATGCGAGCCGCGATGACCGCGCCCTCGGAGACGCCGTCCACCCACACCCGCGCGCCGGGCCCGAGCTGCTGCGCGTCGGCGGCCACCCGCGGGATCCAGCGCTCGCTGCCGTCGCTGGTCGCCACGAGCAGGCTCGAGGGGTCCTCGCGGGCGTCGACCGCGACGCCCGGCCGGAACGCGCCGGGGCCCACCTGGGCCTCGACCCACGCGCCCGGGGGCACCTCGCTCTCCAGGCCCTCGCCCCGACGATGCGCGCCGTCGCTCCGCACCCAGACGCAGCTCGCGTCGGTCCAGCGCGCGCCCTCCCCCGGGATCTCGACCCGGAGCGCCGGACCGACCCGGGCGAGCAGGGTCGCGGGCACGACCCGGGCGCCGTCGCTCACCTCGAGCGCGTCGCCGGAGGCCAGCTCCGGCGCGAGCAGATCGCGGCGATGCACCCAGTCCGCGTCCCCGTTGGCGAAGACCACGAAGGCCCGCGGGGGATCGGCCCGCACCACCACCGCGAGCTGGTGCAGGGCGCCGACCTGGCGCGCGAGGACCTGGGTGCCCACCCAGAGCGGCGCCCGCGGCCGCGTCACCGGGCCCGGGGGCGGCTCGGGCGTATCGGCCCGGGCGAGCGCGCGCCCGGCGAGCTGCCGGTGGGGGATCTGGCGATCGAGGCCGAGCGGCGCCTCCATCGCGCGGGCCGGGAGGCCGACCACGCCGCCGAGCTGCGCCCCCACCAGCCAGAGCGCGCCGAGCGCCACGCCGGTCGAGCCGAGCCACAGCGTCGGAGACAGCGCGAGCGCCGCCCTCGGCCGGCGGGTCTCGAGCCGGAGCCGCGCCGCCGTGCGCCACCGGATCCGGCGCCAGCGCGGGTGGGCGATGTGCTGCACCAGCAGCCCCTCCGCCTCGAGCAGCCGCGCGCCGCAGCGGCCGCACGGCCGCTCGCCGGCCTCGCTGCACTCTCGCGCCAGCACCGGGGCGCCGCAGCGGGGGCAGCTCGCGCTCCGGCGCTCGCCGCGGGCGCGGGAGAGGCGCTCGGCGCCCTCGGCCAGCAGCCGGCGACGGACCCACCACGGCCCGAGCGAGAGCGCGACGGCGAAGATCACGCCGATCCCCGCCACCAACGCCATCGCCCAGCCCTCGAAGAGGCGCGCGACCCGCCAGCTGACCGCCGCGAGCGTCAGCCCGCCGACCGCGCCCACCAGCAAGGTGAGCGCGCGACGCGGGGCGCTCGGCAGCACCGCGCGCGCCACCTCGGCCTCCCACGCGCGGCGCGCCTCCCGCCGCAGCCGGGCCTCGTCGGGCGCGCTGCTCACGGCGCGGTCAACCTCCGCGCGTCCGTCACCGCCGCTCCGTTCACCAGTCCCACCCTCATCAGAGTGCCAGGAGAGACGCCCTCCATCGAGACCCGCAGCTGGACGACGCCCGGCGCGGCGGGGATGCGCCCCTGCACGCCGTTGTCGTTGCCGGGGCGCTCGGGCCGCACGAGGGCCGCCCGCCAGGGCCAACCGTGCCGGGGCTCGCCGAACCCGATGGCGAGCCGCCACGCCCCCTCGAGGGGCGGAAACGCGCGCGGCGCGCGATCGGCCAGCTGCGC
Source organism: Myxococcota bacterium (assembly GCA_036149055.1). Taxonomy (GTDB): domain Bacteria; phylum Myxococcota_A; class Polyangia; order Polyangiales; family Sandaracinaceae; genus JAVJQK01. The sequence goes on from JAYZQJ010000217.1 coordinate 45,554, forward strand.
CTCCCGCCGGCCGCGCCGGAAGCGGGCCCCCGAAGCGGGCGTCACGATCGGGGGCTGAGTGAGGGTGTTCTGCGGCACCTGGACCCTCGCCTCCAGCCAGAGCGCGCCGTCCTCGCGCACCAGCCGCGCCTCCTCGAGCCGGGGCGAGCCGGCGGCCGCCCGCGGCGCCCCCGACGCGTCGAGGGTGATCGCGGGGCGCTCGCAGGGCGCGTCGTCGCCCTCCGCGAAGGTCGCGCAGCGATCGCAGTTGCAGCCGTCGCAGACCGGGGCGGCGACCGCGTCCCGCAGGCCGTGCTCGCGCCGGAGCCACTGCTCGAGGGTGATCTCGCCGGGGCTGCCCGGTCCGCTGGCCTGCCAGGCCTCCCGGAAGCGCAGCGCGGCGGCGCGCCCGACGTAGCGGAGGTGCCAGGGCTCGTAGCGATACCCGGTGCGCGGGTCGATGCGCTCCTCGCCCCCGGGGACGGCGCCGCACGCCCCCCGTCGGTAGTCCGGGTGCAGGGGATAGGGCAGCACGAAGCCGTGCTCGTGCGCGTGGGCCTCGAGCCAGCGCCCGCCGTCCGAGCAGCCGTAGCCGGGGCGGAACTTGTCGCCCCCGTCGACCCAGGCGCGCGTGAAGAGATCGACCGTCGTCCCGAGCTGATGCTGGCTGTGCCCGGGGAGCGCGCTGACGGTCGTCGCCTCGCAGAACTCGCCGCGCCGGACCCAGCGGTCGAAGGTCGAGCACTGCACGCGGTAGGCGCGGAACGCGCTGGTCGCGATCGGGCGGTGGCCAGCCTCTCGCATCGCCGCCGCCATCGCCCGGTAGGCGGCCGCGGCCTCCCGGCGCATGCACTGCTTGCGCGGCGGCGTGCAGCGATACCACCGCGCCGGCCGGCCGGTCTCGAGGTCCACCAGATCGTCGGGCGCCCAGTCCGGGGGCAGCGCCCCGGCCGGGCTCCGGTTCACCAGCGCCAGCAGCGCCTCGCCGCCGGCGGCCTCGGTGCGCAGCAGATCCGCCCGGGCGACGAAGTGACCGCGTCCGTCGCTCCGATCGAGCCCGCTGCACATCGGCGGCAGCGCCGGCTGAGCGGCCGCGGTCCACACGACCGCCAGCGCGACCGCGCCCGCGGCGGCAGAGGCCCCCATCCAGCTCGTCCTCTCTCCGGTCACCGCGCCGGCGCAGGTTCGGTCAAAGGGTGGGCGGCCGCAAGTCGCACCGCTGATCGACGAGCTGAAGCGCAAGGACCACATCCTCGTCTCGGACCTGACGGTCGACGAGGCCGAGTCGGACGCGCTGGTGGAGCTCTGCGCGGCGCGCTTCACGGCCGGGAAGAAGCACATGTCGGCCCTCTGCGACGCCATCGGCGTGCCGTTCTGAGGCGTCAGGCTCCGTCCGGGCGGAAGAGCGGGCGCCAGCCCTCCGGGAGCGCGCCTCCCAGGTAGTCGGCCGCCTTCTCCTCGTCGGGGAGCATGTAGCTCACCGTCGCCGAGCAACCGAGCTTGCCCTCCTGCAGGAGGCGGACGTTCACCGTCACGATCGGATCCTTGCGGCTGGCGATCCGGCCGCGCGCCTCGATGGGGGCGCCGATGCGGAGCGGTCGCACGTAGCGCACCCGGAGCGAGGTGGTGAAGCCCATGCGGCCGAGCAGCCCGACCAGCGTCCAGCCGGCGAGCTCGTCCGCGACCGTCGCCTGCAGCCCCCCGTGGAGGACATTCGGCGGCCCCTCCCAGCCCTCCGGCGCGGTGAGGTCGGTGACCACCTCGTCGCCCTCGCGGCGGAAGCGGAGCCGCATGCCGCGCTCGTTGTGGGGGCCGCAGCCGAAGCAGCGCTGCTCGGCGCCGAAGGTGTAGGGATCGAGCTCGCTCATCGGGCGGGGGATACGGCGAGCCGGCGTCGCGTCAAGCCACGGAGCCCACGTTCCGGGACGCCGTCGATCGCCGCGATCGAGGCATTCATGTCGGTTTTTTGACCTCTGGATCCCCACCCCTCACACCGAAAACAGGCACAACCCGGGGTGTGGGCGAATGGCACCCCCGTTGCTTCGGTTCACAGCGGGTCGGAAGGGAGGCAGCAAATGATTCCGATCGAGTGGTTGAACGAGCTGATCGAGACGCGTGACGGATTCCGCAGGCTACTGCGCGACGAGGGCCTGACGCGGGCGGCGTATCGCCTCGCGCTGGCCAAGTGCATGAGCGGCGAGCGGAGCACTCACGTGCCCACCCGCGGCGAGGTCCGGGCGGCCGCCCGGGAGATCGCCTCGCGCGTCCCCGGCACGTCGGTCCCGGACACGACGACGCTGGTCCGGGACCTCGAGGCGATCGGCATCTCGGTGCTCTGACGGGTCACTCCGGCGTGAGGGTCTGCACGCCGAGCTCCTGCGCCTCGCCGCCGGTCTCGCGGAAGCGCAGCGTTCCGTCGCCTTCGACGCAGTAGTCGAAGGTCCGGGCGCTCCCCGCCGGATCGACGGTGATCGTGTTGCCCGAGGCGGCGTAGGGCTCGCTGGAGTCGAATGCGCTGTCGAGCACGATCTCGCACACGCACCCGGCCGATCCGTCGGCGGCGCAGGTGGCCGTCCCGCCCGGGCCGAGCCCCATGTCGATCGTCGCCTCGACGGTGCCGCACATCCCGAACGCGCAGCTCGGAGGGACGTAGACGGTGCCCTCGACGTGGGTGGTGGCCACCCGGCTCACGTTCGGCCCGCCGTCGTCGAAGAAGACGACGCGCCCGGTGACCGTGCCCATGTGCTCGCGCAGCTCGACCGTGGGGCAGAAGTCGCGGGCGCGGCCGAGGAGCTCCGCCTCCTCGCTGCAGATGCCCGCGTAGCAGAAGGCGCCCTCGAGCGCGCCGCCGCAGGGGGCGAACGCGGGGCAGGATTCGAGGATCTGCACCGGGGCCGCGGGGCAGGCCCCGGTCGTCGGGCCGCCGTCCGCGTCGGCCCCGCCGTCGAGCCGGCCGCCGTCCGCCCGGCCGCCGTCCATTGGGCCTCCGTCCACTGGGCCGCCATCATCTCGCCGCCGTCCACCGAGCCAGCGTCGGCGGTCCCCGCGTCCGCTCGGTCCGGCCCCGCGTCGGCGTCGGTCGCCTCGTCGCAGCCGACCAGCCCCAGCGCGAACACCGCGATCAGCGACATGAGCGTCGAGTAGAGTGCGCGCATCACGCCTCTCTCAGAGCGGGCAGAGCTCGGGGGCCGCGCAGACCCCGGACTCGCAGCGCCCGCTGTAACACTCCTGCGAGACCTCGCACGCGGCGCCGTTGGCGCGCGGCTGGACGCAGGTGTTCTCGGCCTCTCCGGTCACGCAGACCAGGCCGGCCGCGCAGTTGCCCTCGAGGGAGCCGGCGCACGCCTGCCCGTCGCTCGGGAGCGGCGCGCAGTTGCCGTCGAACATGCCCATGAACGGGTTGGCGTCGCAGTACTGCCCCTGGGGGCACATGCTCGGGAAACCCACGTTGCAGGCCTCGCCCGCGCCGACCCGCGCGTTGCACTGGAACTCGGCGCCTCCGACGCCCGCGCCGACCACCGCGCAGCTGAGGCCGCTCACGCAGAAGGTTCCGGTCTGGGGATCGCACGACTCGCCGAGCGCCGCGGTCTGCACCTCGGCCAGGGGCGTGCACGTGCCGACCGTCTCCTCGTCGCCATCGACGCAGATCTCGCCCAGCGGGCAGGCGATCGCGTCCGGCCCGTCGCAGGGCCCTCCGGGGCGGCTCGAGCTGGTCTGGCAGGTGCCGCCCTCACACACGAGCCCGGTCACGCACTCGTCGGTGCCGTCGCACTCCGCGCCGCTCGCCTTGCGGGCGCTGCACGTGCCCGCGGTGGCCGGGCAGCTCGCGCCGTCGCAGTAGGCGTCGCCCGCGCACTCCTCGGAGAACGAGCACGCCGAGCCCGGCTCGAGGGTGCCGACCAGGATGTCGCGGCAGGCCTCGGGGGTCGCGACGTTGAAGAGGTTGCAGCCGTTGGCCTGAGACGCGTCGAGACACGCGCGGGTCGCGGCGGCGTCGTAGGTGACGGTGCCGCGGTCGATCGCCGCCTGCCAGAGCTGCACCGCGCCGTTCTCGAACGTGGCCGTGAAGTTGGTGCGACAGCTGCTGCCGCCCAGGCTCCCCGCGAAGTCGCCCGCGCAGGAGTCCACCGCGTCGCAGTAGACGGCGGCGGTCTCGGCCGGCGCCGACTCGATCGGCACGCCGCCGGCGTCACACGCCCCGAGGGCGAACACAGAACAGAGCACCGCGAACGCGCGCGTCGAAGTCATGACAAGCCTCCCCGAAGTTCATCACCGGTGAGGTGAACGCCCCCCGCCGGTCGTCCCATTGTATGCTCCGGCAGCACGTTTCGATCAATGACCGGGGAGCCATGATCAAGTTCATCGTCGGCGGGGTCATCGTCGTCCTCTCCTGGGCGCTCGCGATCCTCATCGGGTTTCCACTGTGGATCCCCACGCTGATCACCCTCCTGGTGGGCCTCGTGATCCTGCTCATGGTGGGGATCGCGAAGCTCAAGGAGCGACGCGCAGCGCGCGAGCTGGAGAAGGCGCTCCAGGCGCAGGCGGCCCAACAGGCGGCCAGCGCGCGGCCCGATCTCCAGCACGAGATCGCGGAGATGCAGGCCGAGTTCGAGAAGGCCGTCTCGGCGCTGAAGACCAGCAAGAAGGGGGGCAAGAAGGCGCTCTACGCCCTCCCCTGGTACGCCATCATCGGCCCGCCCGGCTGCGGCAAGAGCACCGCGCTGCGCAACTCGGGCCTGCAGTTCCCCTACCTCAGCGCGTCGGGGGGTGGCGTCCGCGGCCTCGGCGGCACGCGGAACTGCGACTGGTGGATGACCAGCGAGGCGGTGATCCTCGACACCGCCGGCCGCTGGACGAGCGAGGACGAGGACCACGACGAGTGGCTCGGCTTCCTCGACCTCATCAAGCGCTTCCGCCCGCAGAAGCCGCTCAACGGCATGATCGCGGCGGTCAGCATCGGCGACGTCGGGGGCGCGCGCGAGGACGAGGTCGTGCAGCTCGCACGACGGATCCGCGAGCGCATCGACGAGGTGCAGTCGCAGCTCTCGCTGAGCCTCCCGGTCTACGTGCTCTTCACCAAGTGCGACCTGATCCCCGGCTTCGTCGAGACCTTCGGGGACATGTCGAAGCAGGAACGCGGGCAGGTCTGGGGCTTCACCCGGGCGCTGACCAAGGCCAGCGATCCGCCCGGCGAGTACTTCTCGAAGGGCTTCGACGAGCTCGCGTCGGTCCTCGAGCACCGCTCGCTCAAGCGCATGAGCGAGGAGCGCAAGATCCCGAGCCGCGAGCTCGTCTACGGCTTCCCGCAGCAGCTCTCGGTGATGAAGGCGAACCTCCAGGAGTTCGTGCATCACCTCTTCCTGGAGAACGTCTTCAAGGAGACCCCGCTCCTGCGCGGCGTGTACTTCACGAGCGGCACGCAGGAGGGGCGGCCCATCGATCGGGTCATGAGCGCGATGGCGGAGGCCTTCGGCCAGCCGCAGGTGCAGCTCCCCGCGCCGCAGGTCGAGGCGAAGAGCTACTTCCTGCGCGACATGTTCGCGGAGGTCGTCTTCAAGGACGCCGAGGTCGCGATGCGGAGCCCCGAGGAGCTCAAGCGACAGCGCACCCGCACGATCCTCGCGGCGGCGGCGATCTTCCTGTTCGCGCTGGGCATCAGCGGGCTGCCCGCGATCGCGTGGGCGATGAACCGCAGCTACCTGAACGAGACGCGCACCATGATCGACGACGCGCGCCGCGACCTCGCCACCGAGCAACGTCTGCTGCCGGCGAGCGCGATCGAGCCGCTGCGCGCCCGGGCGATGGAGCTCGAGGAGTTCGAGGAGGACGGCCCGCCGCTGTTCATGCAGATGGGCATGTACCAGGCGGACGTGTACGACCCGGTGCGCGAGGTCTACCTGGAGACGCTTCGGGATCGGGCCATCGGTCCGCTCCTGCAGGCCGACGCCCAGGCGATGGACCGCTTCGCCCGGCGCGTCGAGGCGATGCGCGGGCAAGCGAACCCGGACGCGACCGCGCTCCAGGAGATGTACAACCGCATGAAGCTGCACCTGCTGCTCACCGTGCCGCGGGGCGAGCATCAGCCGCAGCTCGACGACGAGAACCGCGAGTTCGTCGTCGACCAGCTGGTCGATCGCTGGGTGCAGGCCACCCAGGTGGAGCGGCACGACCCGCAGCGGGCGCAGATCGAGCAGAACGTCGAGTACTACGTGGGCGCGCTCTCGAGCCGCGACGAGCTCTACTTCCCGCGGAACGACGGCGCGGTCATGGGCGTGCGCGGCGTCTTCAACGCCGTCCCCGGGCCGACGATGGCGGTCGAGGGGATCATCGCCGAGGTCGACGACATGAACTGCGACATCACGGTCGCGCAGCTCGTCGGTCGCGTCGGATCGCTCGGGGCTCGCGGGCGGGTCCGATGCGCCTTCACCAAGCGCGCGTGGGAGGAGCGGGTCCAGCGCATCATCGAGGAGGACTTCGCGCGCTTCTTCGGCGAGCACTGGGTGCTCGGGACCGAGCCGCCGGAGGACGAGCACCACGCCGAGCTCGAGCGCGAGCGGCAGACGGCCGAGCTCAAGAGCTACTTCCTCCAGCGCTACGTCGAGGAGTGGCGCAACTTCATCAACTCCCTCTACGTCGTGAGGCCCAGCGACGACCAGGGCCACATGGCCGTGCTGCGCGACTTCACCGACGGGCAGCCGCAGCTGATCACCCGGATGATCCGGCAGATCGACTACAACGTGAGCCTCTGGGAGCCCGAGGGCGGGGCCGGCGGCGAGGCGGCGCGGCGCGCGGAGGAGCTGGGCACCCGGCGCGCGAGCCGGGCCATCGCCGGGCGCGTGGGCCTGACGCAAGGCGAGACCGAGCGGCTGCTCGGCGAGGCGCGCGACCAGGCGGCCGATCGCCTCGGTGGGCCCGGCGCCCAGATCCCGGGCGCGATGACCGAGGCCGGCGTCCGCCTGCGCTTCGCCGGCCTGCTCGACTTCGCGCCGGCGACCCCGAACGACGTCCCGCAGGGCCAGACCGCGCAGGTCACGCCCGCCCGCATCTACGAGGAGCAGCTCGAGTTCCTCCGCGACGCGCTGGGGTTCCGGATGGCCGGGACCAACGTGACCAACTTCGAGGAGCGCCAGCAGGGGGCTCGCGACACCACGCAGCGGCTCCTGAACGACGTCGAGCGCGAGTGGCGAGAGCGCCTGCGCACGCTCCTGATGGCGCCGATCGAGGGCCCGGCCTGGGAGCCCCCGGAGCAGCCGGCGACGGCGCCGACCGAGGCCGCCCCCGCGCCGCAGCCGACGCCGACCCCGACGCCGACCCCGAGCGAGGCCGAGGCGCCGCAGCCGACGCCCACACCGACGCCCACACCCACTCCGACCGAGGAGGCGAGACCTCAGCGTCAGCGGCGCCGAGGCGGCGCGTGGTGGGCGAACTGAGTTTGTCGGGGGGGGGGTTTTAAAACACCCCCCCCCCCCGGGGCGGCCGCCGCGCGCAGAGCACACCCCCAGCGCACGCCCCGGGCCCCGCC
>JAYZQJ010000218.1:0-23535 GCA_036149055.1 Myxococcota bacterium
GGCCAGCTCGGGCGGGAGCGGGGACTCGAAGCGGCGGCCGTCGGGCAGGGTCACGCTCACCGCGTGCAGCCAGAGGCGACCGGGGAAGCCGGGGACCGGGCGGAAGCGGCGCGGCGGGTAGCGCTCGTCGCCGACGATCGGGTGGCCGATGCCCTGGAGGTGCCGCCGGATCTGGTGACGGCGGCCGGTCTCGGGGCGCACGTCGAGCAGGCTGACCCGGCCGAAGATCGCGCGCCGGGTGAAGCGGGTGACGGTCGGGACGTCGCGGCCGCGGCGCCGATCGGAGAGGGGGCGCCGCACGATGCCCTTCCGGTTCGTGCGGCCGTGCACCAGCGCGCGGTAGCGCTTCTGCACCTCCCCGCTCGCGAGCCAGCCGCCGATCTCCGCCCGCACGCGCTCGTCCGTCGCGCAGAGCATCACCCCGCTGGTCTCCCGGTCGAGCCGATGACACGGGGCGAGCGCGACCCCGAGCTGCTCCGCCGCCCACGAGACGAGGTCGGGGCCGTCGTCGCCCTGCGGGTGCGCGGCGAAGCCGTGCGGCTTGTCGAGCGCGTAGAGCGCGCCGTCCTGCGCGATGACCCGGGGCTGCGTCACCGCGGGAGCGTACGCGTCGCCGCGTGAAAGACCAGCGGCCCCAGCTGGGAGAAGGTCACCGCCCCGGTGACCGCGCCGACCCCCGCGCCGACGTGCCAGAGGTTTCCGCCCAGCGGCGCGGTGAACAGCATGCCGAGCAGCGCCCCGAGCACCGGCCCGAGGAACGCCGAGCAGAACGCCCCGAACGGATCGCCGCCGTCGTCCGCGACCTCGAGCGCGGCCCCGAGCCCCGCGCCGAGGAGGAAACCGGCGGCGCCTCCCACGACCGGGCCGAGCACGTTGGCCGCGCCTTCACACACCCCGCACGCGCCGCCGACGAGGAGGCCAACGAGCGCGCCCGCGCCCCCGCCGAAGAGCCCGGCGAGCCCGGACGCGGCCCAGCTGCGACCGTAGAGCGAGCCCAGATGCAGCGGCGGGTCGAGGTGCAGCGGCGGCGGATCGAGGGGAGGCAGCGCGAACGCCGACGGCGGCGCGACCTCGGGCGCGTCCAGGTGATGCGCGAGCGCCGCGACCCGCTCGGGCGTCCGGCGCTCGGAGACCTGCGCGTGCGCCGCGCTGGCGATCGCGAGGCTGAAGACGAGGGTCAGACGCAGCACGGACGGAGACGTAACCAACCCTCGTGCCAGCCGGCGTCGCCGGGCCCCACGCTCGCCCCGGCCCGCGGAGCGTGAAGCCCGGGCACGCTCCGTGAGCCCCCGGAACGCGTCACTCGACGGTGGAGTCGACCACCTCGATCGGGGTGTCGTCGTGCGCCGAGATCTGGGGGTAGCTCGGGTACCAGGAGCCGCCCTCGTTGTCGGTGATGACCGAGCGCTCGATCCGGATGTTCCCGCTGTGGTCGTTGCTCACGAAGAAGATCGCCGAGCCGTGCTGGGGCGCCTCGTTGCGCACGATGCGGCTGCCGCAGATCGAGAGCGTCATCGTGTTGCCGTCGTTGTAGATGGCGCCGCCGCTCCCGCCGCCCGGGGTGCCCGGCATCGACGGATTGCCACCGCGGCCGATCGCCCGGTTGTGCGACATCACGCTGTTGATCACCGTCCACGACACTCCGATCGAGCTGATCGCGCCGCCGTTCGAGCCGACGTTCCCGAGCCCCTCCTCGCCTCCGAAGGTCGAGCTCACCACGTAGACCGGCCGGTCCTCGAACTGGTCGAAGACGCGGATCGCGCCGCCGCCGACGTCCGGCCCCTCGTCGTGGCAGCGGTTGTTGAAGAAGCGGGAGTTGACGACCTTGAGGCGACCGCCGCGGGCCCAGATGGCGCCGCCGCCGTCGTGCTCGCTCTCGCGGCGCGAGTCGGCGTCGACGAAGGTGAGGTTCTGGACGGTCAGCCGCGGGTGGTCCTGGTCGTCGCAGTGCGGCGTGGTCCACACGAGGTCGGGGTCGCACGTGTTCATGTAGAGGATGCGGGTCGCCCCGCCGCCGCTGAGGGTGACGAGGCCGCCGCCGTCGATCACCACGCGCTCGTTCGCGTCGTTGAACACCCGGGCCGGCCGGTCGAGCGTGATCGTCACCGGGTCGGGCCCGCAGTCGAAGGTGATCACGCCGCCGCCCGCGACCGCGTCGATGAACGCGTCGGCGGTGCAGCTCTCCGGCGTGCCGGTCCCGACCACCTGGTCCGGGCTCGACGTGTCCTCCGGGCCCGCCTCGGCGGGGATGGCGCAGTCGCCGTCGGGGTTGCCGGCCGGGGGCCCCGACGCCGGGTCGGTGAGCGGGTTGTGCGCGTCGACGCTCCCCGCGTCGGTGGGCGGCGGCGCGCTCCCGTCCACTCCTCCACCCCCGCCGTCGCAAGCCGCGACGAACGAGAGCATCAACACCGGCACGAGTCCCCTCATCCTCACCTCCGCGCGTCGAGCATAGCGCGCCCCTCGTGACACCGTGTCCCGCGTTCACACCGACGTGCCAATCTGTCCGAAGAGCCGGTCGCGGTCGCCGCGTACGGGCACCGCACGAGGATGGAACGGAAGTTGTTGGGGCCGAGCCCATGCGCCTCGCCTTCCTCTCGCCCCTCGTGCTCGCCGTCGCCTGCACCAACCCTGCGCCCGGCGACAGTATCCCCGACCGGGTCGTTCGAGACTCTGCCTGCACCGGCCTGCCCATCGGGCTCGCCGACGGGCAGCTCGTGCGCGCGTTCACCCGCCCCGGCGTCCGCCCGTTCTGCGTCGACGCCACGAGCTGCGAGGCATACCTCGCTTGCGAGGGCATCGACCTGTCGCGCTCCTGTGACTTCCCGGACGACGTCACGTGCGACGGGGGCGTCCTCCAGATGTGCTCTCGCACCGGAGCGCTGGTGCGCCGACCGTGCGAGGAGGCGAACCCCGTGTGCACGATCGGCGAGGCCGGCTTTCCCCATTGCACGACGGGCGAGACCTGCGAGGGCGAGGGATCGCGCTGCGTCGACGAGGGTCGCCTGGACCGCTGCGTGGACGGGCATCTCGAGCGCTCGATCTGCCCGGAGGCCAGCGTGTGCGTGGACGTGGAGGGGGGCGCGGTGTGCGCCGACCAGGCCGCCCCCTGCGAGGCGAGTCGATGCGACGGTACCCGGCTCGAGCGCTGCGTGGGCGGAGGCGCGATCACGCTCCGAGAGTGCGCCGACCTCCCGGGCGGCGGGACCTGCGAAGAGGTCGACGGAGGCGCACGATGCGTGCCCACGGAGACGGTCTGCGAGACCGGGGAGCTGCGCTGCGAAGGCGCGGTGGCCCGGGTGTGCACGGACGGCGTCTGGGTCGACTTCGACTGCGGCGCGTTCGACGCCGCGTGCGTGGAGATGGAGGACGGCCTGCGCTGCGTGGGGTAGCTGCGTGCGGTAGCGGCGCTTGCGAAGGGGGGCGCTGCGTCGAAAGCTCCGGCTCGGTCCCGATGGAGACGCAACGAGCCACGGACATCTTCGCGCAGCTGGTGGAGCGCGCCGGGCACGATCTCCGCGAGGTCGAGGCGCACCCCAGCGAGACGCTGCTGCCGATCGAGCTGAGCGCCGAGACCGTCCAGGACGGAGCGCCGCCCGCGCCACCCTCCACGCTGCCGCGATCGATGGGCGAGGAGTGGCTGGAGCTGCACGGCACGCTCGGCCGCGGCGGCATGGGCATCGTGCGGCTCGGCACGCAGCGGGCGCTCGGCCGCGAGGTGGCCGTCAAGACCCTGCTCCCGGAGCACCGCACGGCGGCGAACGTCGCCAAGCTGCTCCAGGAGGCGCGCGTCACCGGCTACCTCGAGCACCCCAACGTGTGCCCGGTGCACGACGTCGTGCTCGACGAGGACGGCGCGCCGACGCTGGTGCTCAAGAAGATCGACGGCGTGGAGTGGAGCGCGCTCATCCACGATCCGGAGAAGGTCCGCCGCGAGCACGGCGCGCAGGACCCGCTCGAGTGGCACATCCGGATCCTGCAGGCGGTGTGCAACGCGGTGCACTTCGCGCACAGCCGCGGGGTCGTGCATCGCGACCTGAAGCCCGACAACGTCATGATCGGCGCGTTCGGCGAGGTCTACGTGGTGGACTGGGGCATCGCGGTCTGCATCGACGACGACGCGCCGCCGGGGCTGCCCCGCGCCAGCGACACGCGCGGGATCGCGGGCACGCCGGTCTACATGGCGCCCGAGGTGGTCGAGCAGCGCCCGGTGACCGCGCGCACCGACGTCTATCTCCTCGGCGCGTGCCTCTTCGAGGCGGCGACCGGCCGCGCGCCGCACCGGGGCGAGAACCTCATGCAGATGGTGAGCTCCGCGCTCAGCTCTCCGCCGCCGACCCCGGACTCGCTGCCCGACGATCTGCGCCGCGTCCTGCACCGCGCGATGGCGCGCTCGCCGGAGCAGCGCTTCGAGAGCGCGGAGGCGCTCCGGCAGGCGCTCGACGCGTTCCTCCGGGACCGGAGCGCCGAGCGGGTGACCCAGGCGGCGCTCTCGCAGCTCGCGGAGCTCGAGGCGGCGCTCGCCGACGAGGAGGCGGACGAGGAGCGGCTGCGCGAGCGCTTCGGCGCGTGCCGCTTCGGCTTCAAGCAGGCGCTCGCCGCGCGCCCGGAGCACGCCGCCGCCGCCGAGGGGCTGCGGCGCGCGACCCACGCCATGGTCGAGCACGCGCTCGCCCGCGGGGAGCCGGACGCCGCGGCCGCGTGGTTGTCGGAGCTGGGCCGGCCGGACCCGGAGCTCACCGCGCGGGTGGAGGACGCCCGCCGCCGGGCGCACGAGGAGAAGGCGGCGCTCGAGCGGGTGGCGCGCCACTACGATCCGGAGCGCGGCCGCGCCTTCCGCCTCACCCTCGGCGCAGCGCTCACTTCGCTGTTCGTGCTGGCGCCCCTGGCCCTGCACACCCTCTACGCGCTCGAGCTCGCCCGCCCGACCAACCAGCACGCGGTGCTCGTGTACGTCGGGCTGCTCGTCGGCTGGGCGGCGGTCGCGATCCGGCTGCGGCGCCGCCTGCTCCAGACCGCCTTCAACCGCGTGACCTTCGGCGGCGTGGGGGTTGCGCTCGCCGCGCCGCTCGTGATCACCGCCTTCGACATCGCCGCCGGGGTGCCCTGGCAGTCCACCGGGCGCGCGCACCTCCTCACCTGGGCGGTGATCTGCGCGATGCTCGGCCTGAGCGTGCACCCCCGCTTCCTCGTCCCGACCCTGGGCTTCACCCTCGGCGCGGCCGCGCTCGTGGCCTGGCCGGCGCACCTCTTCCTGGTGATGGCCGCGGCCAACGCGCTGCTCGGCGCCACGGTGGTTCTCCTCTGGCGTGGAAAACGGGACTCCCGGGGCTAGCTCCAGCCGCCGCGTGGCCCAAGGTATGCGGTCGGCGTATAGAATCGGGGGTGGTGTGGTGCTGGGCCTTCACGCAGAGCGAGCGTCCTCGCTGAGGGAATCGCTTCGTCGCGCGACGCGCGAGGCGCACGCGCGCCTGGACCGCGCGCTCGGGCTGACGGCTCCGTCGGTCACCCGCGAGGGCTACGTCGCCTACCTCGGCGGCATGTGGAGCTTTCACGCGCCGCTCGAGGCGAAGCTGCAGGCCTCCGAGGGGCTCGCGGCCCACGTGACCGATCTGCGCGCCCGGCGGCGCGCCCACCTCGCGAGCGACGATCTGCGCGCGCTCGGCGCGGATCCCTCGCGCTACCCGCTGGCGACGCCGGACGCCCTGCCGCGGACGGCCGACGCCGGGGAGGCGGCGGGGGCCCTCTACGTGCTCGAGGGCTCGACCCTCGGCGGGCGCTTCCTGGCGGCGAAGCTCGGCGCGCGGCTCGGCCTCGAGGCGGAGACGCGACGCTACCTCGAAAGCTACGGCGCCGAGACCGACGCGATGTGGCGGCGGCTGGTCGCGCAGCTGGACGGCGCGCCGTGGTCGGCCGCCGAGCGTGAGGGCGCCGCCCGCGCCGCGGAGGAGACCTTCTCCATGGTCCACGGCTGGCTGGAGGCCCGGGGAGCGACGCGGTGAAGGCGGCGCGCCGCGGTGAGGTCGACCTGACCTCCTGTGATCGCGAGCCGATCCACGTGCCCGGCAGCGTGCAAGCGCACGGGGCGATGCTCGCGCTGGACCCGCGCACCCTGCGGGTCGAGCAGGCGAGCGAGGGCGTCGAGGCGTTCCTCGGCCGCGCCGCCTCCGAGCTCGTCGGCCGGCGCTGCGAAGAGGCGCTGCCCGCGGACGTGGCCTCGAGCCTCACCCGCGCGGTGCTCGAGGGCCTCGCGCCGCACCCGCGGCACGTGGGCGCGTGCCCCGGCGGCGAGGTGCTCGCCCATCGGTGGGACGACGTGATCGTGGTGGAGATCGAGCCGGCGGCGGCGCCGGACGACGAGCTGCGCTTCGCCGAGCGGCTGCGCGAACACCTCGACGCCTGCGAGCGAACCGACGGCCTCGAAGGGCTCCAGTCGGCGCTCGTGCGCACGGTGCGGGAGCTGACCGGCTACGACCGGGTGATGTTCTACCGCTTCGGCGCGGACGGGAGCGGCACGGTCGTCGCCGAGGAGAAGCCGGACGCGCGCGAGGCGTTCCAGGGTCTCCGCTACCCGGCGACCGACATCCCGAAGCAGGCGCGCGCGCTGATGGTGCGCACGCGCTCGCGGCTGCACGTCGACAACGAGGCCGAGCCGCGCGCGATCGTGCCGCTCACCAACCCGCGCACCGGGCGCCCGCTCGACATGAGCTACGCGACCCTGCGCAGCGTCTCGCCCGTGCATCGCGAGTACCTCGCCAACATGGGCGTGCGGGCCACGCTGACGCTCTCGATCGTCGTCGAGGGCGCGCTGTGGGGGCTGATCGCGTGCCACCACTACGCCGGGCCGCGCCACGTCACCTACGACGCGCGGCTGAGCTGCGACTTCCTCGCCCGCGCCGCCTCGCTCCTCGTGCAGCAGCGGCTCGAGCAGACCGAGAGCCTGCGGCGGAGACGGCTGGACGAGGCGCGGGACGAGCTCGCCCAGGATCTGCTGGCCCGTGAGGTGACCTCGCCCGAGGAGACGCTCGCCGCGATCGCGCCCACGCTCGCCGCCCTCGTGCCCTCGGACGGGTTCGCGTACGTGGGTCCGGAGGGCGCGGTGACGGTCGGCCGGACGCCGCCGGAGGCCGAGCTGCAGCGCGTGGCCGGCTGGCTGCGCGAGGCCAACGTGCGCGACGTCTGGGCCACCGACAGCCTCGTCACCGCCGGGCTCCCGGGCGCCGCCGCGCTCCGTGAGGACGCGAGCGGGTTGCTCGCCTTCCCGCTGTCCCGCGTCGCCGGGCAGTGGCTGATCTGGCTCCGCCCCGAGCAGCGGGTGAGCGTGACCTGGGCCGGCGACCCGACCAAGCCGGTCGCGCCCGGGCGCGGCGATCGGCTGCACCCGCGCGCCTCGTTCGCCGCCTGGGAGGAGGAGGTCCGGGGCCGGAGCGTGGCGTGGTCCGGCCTGGAGCTCGACGCGGCCCGCAAGCTGCGCGCGCTGCTGGCCGAGGTCGTCTATCGCCGGGCGGAGGCGCTCGACGCGCTCACCGAGCAGCTCCGGCAGCAGAACGAGGAGCTGGACGCGTTCGCCTACGTCGCCTCGCACGACCTGAAGGAGCCGCTCCGGACCATCCGCAACTACTCCGAGTTCCTGCTCGAGGACTACGGCGACCGGCTCGACGACGAGGGCCGGCGCATGCTCGAGCGCATCGGGGTCGTCGGCGACCGCATGCGCGACCTCATCCAGGGGCTGCTGCGGTTCTCGCGCGCCGGCCGCCGCGAGATGACGCTCGAGGACGTGGACCTGACGGAAGTGCTCGCCCAGGTCCGCGAGGAGCTCGACGCGCGCATCGTCGCCACCGGGGCCACGCTCGCCATCGAGGGCGAGCTCCCGACCGTGCGCGCCGACCGCACGATGCTGCGGGAGATCCTGACGAACCTGGTGAGCAACGCCCTCAAGTACAGCGACGGCCCGCCGCGGGTCGAGGTCGGCGTCCGCCCGCTGCAGGCCGCCGAGGCCGAGCTGAGCCCGGGCGCGGAGCGCTGCGTCTACGTGCGCGACCACGGCATCGGCATCCCGAGCGAGCACTTCCAGGACATCTTCCGCATCTTCCGCCGCCTCCACCCGAGCGACGCCTACGACGGCGGCACCGGCGCCGGCCTGACGATCGTGCAGAACCTCGTGGCCCGCCACCGCGGCGCCATCTGGCTGACGTCGGAGCCCGGCGAGGGCACGACCTTCTTCTTCACCCTCGACCCGCTCGCCGAGGAGGCCCCGTGAGCCCGGTGCTGCTCTACGTGGAGGACAGCGAGGACGAGGTCTTCGCGGTGCGGCGCGCGCTCGGGCGCTACGGCAGCCCGGTCGAGCTCGCGCACGCCGTGGACGGCCAGGCCGCGCTCGACTGGCTCGAGGACGCGCTCTCGCGCGGCGCGCCGCTGCCGCACCTGATCCTCCTCGACCTGAACATGCCGGGCATGAACGGCCCCGCGCTCCTCTCCGAGCTGCGCGAGCGGCCGGCGCTCGATCAGGTCCCCGTGGTGGTGTGGACCAGCTCCTCGGAGAAGGCCGAGGTCCGCGCCACCGCGCGCCTGGGCGCGCGCGCCTATCACGTCAAGCCCGAGAGCCCGAAGGCGTTCGCGCGACGCCTGCACGCCGTGCTCGACTACTGGCTCCACGCCGTGGAGGTCGCGTGAAGGTCCTGCTCGTCGACGACTCCCCCGACGACCGCTTCGCCTTCCGGCGGGCGCTCTCGAAGGCGGCCACCCACTACCTCATCGAGGAGGCCGCCGACGCCGAGAGCGCGCTCGCGCTGCTCGGGGGCGCGAGGTTCGACGTGATCGTGCTCGACCAGCACCTGCCGGGCGAGCCGGGCACCTGGCTGCTCGAGCGGGTGCGCGAGATGTCCCCGTCGCCGGCGGTGGTGATGCTGACCGGGAGCGACGCGGGGCAGGCGGCGACCCGCGCGATCGAAGGCGGGGTCGACGACTACCTCCTCAAGGACGAGGTGACCCCCGGCGGGATCGACCGCGCGATCCAGAACGCGCTCGTGCGGCGGCAGATCGCGCGGCGGGTCGAGCGCCTCGCACAGCGGCAGCGCGAGCTGCTCGACCTCACCGCGCGGCTCTCGCGCCTGGTCCGGCTCGACGACATCCAGACCTGCGTGCTCGGGTACGCCGACGAGGTGCTCGAGGCGGTCGGCGGCGGGGTCTTCGACGTCGACGAGACGGGGCGCGGGCTGCGGCTGACCCGGGTGATGGGCGAGCCCAGCGTCGGCGCCGGCGACTCGGAGTCGTGCAGCCTGGCGGCGGCCGCGCTGGCGGAGGGGGCGGTGGTGCTCGCCCCCGACCTCGACGCGCTCCGCCGCGACCACCCGGACCTGCTCGAGCGGGAGCCGCAGACCGTGTCGGCGGCCGCGATCCCGCTGACGGTGGACGGCGCGGTGGCCTCGCTCCTGGGGCTCCGCTTCCGCCACCCGCTCGACGACGACGAGGCCACGCACCTGCGGGTGTTCGGCGAGCTCGCCGCCGACGCGGTGCGGCGCGCCCACCTCTACGAGCGCATGGTCGCGCAGAGCGCGTTCGAGCAGCGGCTTCTCGGGGTGGTGAGCCACGATCTCCGCAACCCGCTCGGCACGATCGCGATGGGCCTCGACGTGCTGAGCGAGGAGGCCCCGGCCGGCATCGTCGCCAAGATGGACCGGGCGGTCGCGCGCATGAAGCACATGGTCGACGACCTCCTCGACCTGACCCGGGCCCGCAGCGGCCAGCTCCTCGGAGAGCGGACGGAGGTGACGCTCGCCGACGTGCTCGGCGAGGTGGTGGAGGGGCTGCGGGCGCGCCACCCCGAGGTGAGCTTCGAGGTGACGGCGCCGGCCGGCGCGAGCGTGCGCGGAGATCGACCGCGACTCCTCCAGGTCTTCGACAACCTGGGGACCAACGCGTTGAAGTACGGCGACCCCGAGCGCGGCGTGCGCTTCGCGGTGACGCCCAGCGACGACGCGATCGAGGTCGCGGTGCACAACTGGGGCGAGCCGATCGACGAGGCCGACGTGGCCGGCCTCTTCGAGGCGTTCAGCGGCACGAAGAGCGGGGCGCACGCGCGCGACAGCCTCGGCCTCGGCCTCTACATCGTCGAGCGCATCGTGAGCGCCCACGGAGGCGCCGTCGCGGTGCAGTCCTCGCGCGAGGCGGGCACGACCTTCCGGGTCACCCTGCCCGCGGACGCGTGACGGGTTACTCGGCGCTGCGAGGCGGCCGGCTGCTGTGGCGAGGGAAGCCGTCGCGCACCCAGGAGCGCGCCGAACGAAGATCGTCGAACGCGCGCATCTGCTGACCGCTCGCCAGCGACATCGCGCTGACCACCAGGTGCCAGAGCGGCTTCTCGGTGACCACCGCCACCGCGGCGATGCGCTCGCGGTGCGCGCGGTGCCAGCGCACGAACTCGGAGCGCGCCGCGCCGTCGTAGCCGGTCATCGTCGAGCAGTCGACGATCATCACCGCCCGGTCGTCCCAGTCGGTCTGCGGCAGCGCCCCCTCGAGGACCTCGGTCGTGAGGTGCCCCTCGAGGCGAACGAGCAGCACTGGTCCTTCGGCATCCGACATCCCACCTCCGCGCCACGGATGATGTCCGGGAAAGAGAATGGGTGACAACCGAGACTTCGGACACAAGATTCCCCCGTCCATGGTCCAGCGTCCTCGCAAACGGACTGGCTCCCTCAGCCGAACCCTGGCCGATGAAGCGCGCGGCGACGCGCACACGCGGTGCCACCAGGGCCTGTCGATTCTGGTTGCCAACGGACACATGAGCGACCCGATCGCGCGGGCGATGGTGAACGAGGCGCGGGCCGAAGCGCGCGCGAACGGGACCCTGACCCTCTTCCTCGACCTCGGCGGCGTCACCTCCTACGCGGTCGAGGCGCGCGAGACCCTCGACGACGGCCTGACCGCGCTCGGCCGCAAGCTGATCGCCACCCACGTCGCCTCCGAGACCCCGCTCGGCGACGCGCTCGCGGCCAGCCTGACCGAGCGGCGCTCCGCCACCGTGCACGCCAGCTCGGCCGCGCTGCGGGAGGCCTTCGGGATCGCGGTGGCGAGCGCCGCCCTGTCCCGCTCCGCCTCCGGCAGCGTGCCGCCGCCGGACGACGGCGCGCTCGTGATCGACGGTCGCTACCGGATCGGGCCGCTGCTCGGCGAGGGCGCGATGGGGCAGGTGTTCCTGGCGGAGGACGAGATCCTCGAGCGCCCGACCGCGCTCAAGATCGGCCGGCTGCGGACCCGCCGCGCCCGCGACCGAGCCGAGCGGGAGGCGGTGGCGCTCGCGTCGGTGCAGCACCCCCACGTGGCGCTCGTCTACACCGCCGGCGCCGAGCGCGGCGCGCCGTTCCTGGCGATGGAGTACGTCGAGGGGGCCAGCCTGAGCGAGGTGATGGAGCTGCACGGCGGGGCGCTCCCGCTGGTCTCGGCCGCGATGATCCTGGCCAAGGTCGCGCGCGGCCTCGGGGCCCTGCACCAGGCGGGCGTGGTGCACCGGGACATCAAGCCGAGCAACGTCATCGTGGAGCGCACGACCGGCCGCCCGGTCATCGTCGACCTCGGCCTCGCCTTCGACGCGCGCGACCTGCCCGACGACATCATCGCCGGCACCCCCGCCTACCTCGCGCCCGAGCTCGGCCACGGCGGCGGGCGCCCCTCGCCCCAGAGCGATCTCTACGCCTGGGGCGCGATGGCGGTGGAGCTGCTGACCGGCGCCCCTCCGTTCGACGGCGACGACCCGATGGCCGTCATCCACGCCCACGCGGTCGAGCCGCCCGAGCCCCCCAGCCAGCGGCGGGCCGCGCTCGCGCCCCTCGACGCGCTCCTGCTCGCGACCCTCGCCAAGCGGCCGTCCGAGCGCCCCGAGTCCGCCCACGACCTCGCCCGGGAGCTCGAGCGCTTCGTGGACGGGGCGTGGAGCGGGCGCGCGGCCGGCCGCCGTCGGCTCCTGGTCGCGAGCGCCGATCTACCCGTGGCCGACCGGCTCGCCCGCGCGCTGAGCCGTCACTTCGGGGAGGCGGCGGAGGTGCTCCGCTGCGGCTCCGCGGCCGAGGTCGAGCGCGCGGTGGCCGCCGGCCGGGTCGACGGCGCCTGCGTCGACAGCCTGCTCCCCGACGCCCACGGCCTCGACGTCGTCGCCCGCCTCCAGCTCGGCGCCGCCGACGCGACCAAGGTCGTCGTCCTGAAGCCGCCGTCGCTCGCCGACGAGTGGCGCTTCCGCGCGGTCGGCGTCACCGAGTTCCTCGAGCCCGACCGGCCCCAGGAGCTCCCCCAGCGTTTCGAGGGGCGCTGAATCGCTCCGCGACCCTTCAGCTCGAGCCGAGCAGACCGCAGCAGCGGCGGAAGGCGGCCGAGACCTCGCCTCGCTCGCGGCCGGGGTCGCAGACCCAGGCGGAGGCGTCGTCGAGCTTGGCGTGGGCGAAGCCCTGCATCTGGGATCCCGTCAGCCATCGCCACGCGGTGATCGCGCCGCGGGTGGCCACCGAGTCGGTGATCACGGCGATGCGCCGCTCGTCGAAGTGCTGCGAGCCCTCCAGCTCCTTCTGCAGCTCGGCGAGTCGCTTCCGGACGTGGGCGCCGGGCTCGGAGGCCAGGTGCGCGATCATCGAGTGGGGCGCCGGTCGGCACAGCGCGGTCGACTCCCGGAAGAGCGCGTCGGCCGTGGCGACCTCCCAGCGCTCGACCGCGAACACCAGGACCGCGACCTCGTGCCGGACCGCGAAGGCGGCCTGACCGTCCAGGATCAGCCGAGGCTCGAGCGTGTGAGGCCGCATCGAGAGGCGAGAGTATCAGCTTCGTGACGCACGAGGAGGGGGCAGCCCGTTGCGAGCGCGTCCGGGTTCGAGAAATCCGCATCGATGGCGTGAAACTCGAGCCCGGGTGCGGTTCTCCGCGAAGAAAGCTGCGAGATCGCAGTCCGACAACGAAAATGTACCTTCAAAGGTACATCGATCGGAGCCCGACGACGATTTCGTAGCTTCGAAGCTAGAGAATCGCTTCCCGTCTGCGATTTTCCGGCGTCGAAGCTTCGATATCGCAGCCCGACTGCGTTCTCGAAGGATTTACGCTCCGACGACGCGGCGAGGTTGCTTCAACTCACCGTGCGCGGACGACGTGGATGCCGCTGCGGGTCTCGACGCAGATGCGGAAGCCCTCGAGCTTGGGCAGGTAGGAGAGCGGGGGCGGCTTGCTGCGGGTGCCGCGCACCATGCGGAGCAGCGCCTGGCGGCGGTCGAGGTCGTAGTCGACCTCGTAGCTCGCGTCGCCGAGGTCGACCTTCCGCGGGTAGCGCTCGTCGAGCAGCGCCGCGATCCACGCCTCGAGGGGCTCGGGCAGGACGTCGTCGACCGAGAGCAGGGCCACGTCCTCGCCGGTCTCGAGCCCGAGCTCGGCGATGCGGTCGCGCAGGTGCGCCTCGGGCGTGGGCACCGGCGCGTCGTCGACCTGGAGCGGCACGCCGGAGACCTCGAAGCCGGCCGCCGCGAGGCGCTGCGCGAGGGCGCGCTGCTGGAGCCGCGCCTCGATCGCCTCGCGCGCGCCCCGGAGGATCCGGCCCTCGAGGATCAGGCGCGCGACCGCGCGGCGGGCGAGCTCCCCCCGCGGCGTCTCCTCCCGCGCGTCGAGCACCTTGCGCGCGTACACCCGCTCGATCGTGGCCACGACCTTCCGGCGCTCGAGCTTCACGCCGGCGAGCCGATCGCGCCCGAGGCCGGCGTCGCGCAGCCAGACGATCGGGGCCGGCATGGCGCAGGTCACGAAGACCCGGGTGTCGCGCTGTCCGATCCCGATGGCCCGCTCGTCGAGCGCGAGCAGCGCCTCGAGCTTCTCCTCCGCCGCCTTGGCCGCGCTCTCGCGCCCGAGCTCCACCTCGGTGCCGCCGTTCGAGAACGCGACGTGGCGCTTGCGGCGGCGGGCGACGTGGGCGAGGCGCGGGTCCGCCTTCAGGAAGAGGAGCGCGAGCGCGCGCCGATCGATCGGGCCCTCCTCGCGCGAGACGCCGTGGGCCCGCCGCAGCCGCTTGGCGTTCCGCCGCGCCTCCCCGAGCGCCCACGCGTTCAGCCCGTGCGTCCGCGGCTCGCCCTCGCGCATCGCGCGCAGGATCGCGACCACGTCGCAGCCGCTCTCGCGCAGATCGTCGGCCGGATCGTCGGGGCGCCACGAGAAGAGCGGCCGGCCGACCGCGAGCGCGCTGACGAGGTCGATGACGTCCCCGAGCAGCGCGGGCTCCTTCTGGGCCTCGATCAGCAGGCGCGCGTGGGGCGCGTCGAGCGGCTGGGAGAAGAGCTCGCGGCCGAGCGGGGTGAGCGCGCCCGCGTCGTCGAGCGCGCCGAGCGCCCCGAGCTCGGACTCCGCCGCCTCGAGCGCGTAGTCCTTCGGCGGATCGAGGAGCGGCAGCTCGCGCAGGCTCCGGCCGGTGGCCGCGGCGGCGAGCACCATCGGCACCAGCGACTCGCGGTGCACCTCCGGCGGGGTGCGCGGCTCGAGGATCGCCGCCTCGCTCCAGAGCCGATAGGCGACGCCCGGCCCGGTCCGACCGGCGCGGCCCGCCCGCTGCTCGGCGCTGTCCATCGCGATCGGCGAGAGCGTCAGGTGACCGCGGCCCTTGTGATAGCGGGTGCGCCGCACGAGCCCGGCGTCGATGACCACGCCGATGCCCGGGAGGGTGACGCTCGTCTCCGCCACGTTGGTGGCGAGCACCACCTTGCGGCGCTCGGTCCGGCGGAAGGCGCGGCTCTGCTCGTCGAGGCTCAGCCCGCCGTGGAGCGGGATCACCTCGAGCGGCCCGCGGATCGCGTCGGCGCAGGCGGCGATCTCGGCCCGGCCCGGCAGGAACACGAGCACGTCGCCGGGATCCGACGCGGCGCGCGCGAGGGCCTGGGCCACGCGCTCGGGGAGATACTTCGCGCTCGGCAGCGCCGCGCCGCTCCCCAGGTAGCGCACGTCCACCGGGTGGAGGCGGCCCGTGCCCTCGAGGTAGCGGCCGCCGAGGTGAGCGGCGACCCGCTCGCCGTCGAGGGTCGCGCTCATCACCGTCAGGCCGCGCCCGCGCTTCGCGAGCAGGCCGAGCAGGAGATCGACGTCGAGGCGCCGCTCGTGCAGCTCGTCGAGCACCACGTGGTCGGCGCGCTCGAGCGCCTCGAGATCGCGCAGCGCCACGCCCGGGGTGACGAAGCGGACCCGGGTATCGGCGCCGGCGCGCACGTCGTCCCGGACCACGTAGCCCACGTCCTCGCCCAGCGGCACGCCCTCGAGCTCGGCGACCCGCGCCGCGAGGCTTCGGCAGGCGACCCGCCGCGGCTCCACCACCACCACCCGCCCGGGCAGCCAGCGGGGGACCTGGGTCGACTTGCCGCTCCCGGTCGGCGCCGCGAGCACCAGCGGCGCGCGCTCCACCGCGTCGAGCACCTCCTCGCGGAGGGCGTCGATGGGGAGCTTCAACGCCGGTTGCCGAAGTCGATCGAGCCGGCCCGCGTGCGGTCGCGGGGCTCGATCCGGGCGCCGAGGAGCCCGAGCAGCACCGGCACCCAGACCGCGAGCCCCACCAGGCCGATCAGCCCGGCGAGCTGCTTGTCGTCCATGGCGACGTAGACGCCGATGGCGGCGCCGAGGAAGACGATGGGGACCACGGCCGCCGCGATCTGGAAGCGCTTCAGCCGGAGCTTCGCCGCCTCGAGGGCCAGCGCGCGCTCCTCGGCCTCGCGCTCTCGCTGCTCGCGACGCTTGTCCTTCTTCGTCTTCTTCTTCCCCATGACCCGCGCAGCGTACCTCATCCGCACGGGTTCGCCGCTGGAGTCGAGCCGGGTCTCCGCTACCCTGTATTCGGGGGGTGCGATGCCGCGATGGCACGACATCGACGACCGCGGCCAGACCGGGCCGCGGAGGGCGCTGGCGCTCTGGACCGACGGCCAGCCGGAGGTGCTGGAGCTGGAGGACGGCGACCTGCGCGGGGCGCTCGCGTCCCTCGTCGAGGAGCGACGTTATCTCCGCACGGTGCTCGGGCGCTGCGCGCGGCCGATCGCGGTGCTGGACGACGCCGGGCGGGTGGTCGGGCACAACACCGCGTTCGAGGCGATGGTGGGCGACCCCGCGCCGCTCGGGGGCGACGTGACGCGGTGGCTGTCCGGCCCCGACCGGGAGATGCTGCGCAAGGTGCTGGGGGCCACCGAAGGCGGCGACGAGCGGCCGGCGCGCGGGGCGCTCGTCCGGGTCGACACGGTGGGGGAGCCGGCCGAGGCGCTGCTCGCCCGCCTGCCCGACGACGACGGAGGCGAGGGCACGGTGGTGCTGGCGGCGTCGTGGCCGAAGAAGGCGAGGCGCGACGACGACCTCGACCCCGGCTACGACGCGGCGCACGTGGCCGAGGTGCGGCACGACGCCAAGGGCCTGCTCACCGTCGGCGTGACGGTGCTGGAGGCGATCGCCAACGGCTCGCTCCGCGGGCGCGACCTGGACGACCCGGGCGTCACGGAGCTGGCGTGCGACGCGCTCGACGCGCTGACGAGCTGCGCGACCCTGCTCGACCAGCTCGAGGTGAAGCGCGGGGGCGAGGTGTCGGCGAAGCTACAGGCGCCCGTGCGGCTGGTGCTGGAGGCCGCGGCGCGGGCCACCCGGGCCCGCTTCGGGCTGAGCCCGGACGCGCTGACCGTCGTCGCGGACGCCGAGCTCTGGGTGGGGCTCGACCGCCCGACCCTGCTGCGCGTGGTGCTGAACCTCCTGACCAACGCGGCCTACGCGGTGAGCGAGACCGAGCGCCCCCGCGTGGAGGCCCGCGCCCGGCTCGACGGCGACGGCGACGTTCTGATCGAGGTCGAGGACAACGGGGTCGGCATCGAGCCGGACCAGCTGCCCTCGATCTTCGAGCGAGACGTCAGCACCCGCCGCGAGAGCGGCGAGGGCATGGGGATCGGCCTCTACGTCGTCCGGCAGCGGATCGAGGCGGCCGGGGGCGCGGTGCGCGCCGTCAGCGAGCCGGGGAGCGGCACCACGGTGAGCTTGCACGTGCCGGTCCCCTCCCGGGCGACGGACAGCGCCCCCGGTCTCCTCCGCCAGTGAAGACTGGCGGCCAGGCGGGGACGGTCAGGCGCGGCGGACGAGGCCGGCGACCAGGGCGACGATCGCCAGGACCACGAAGCCGATGAAGAGGATCTTCGCGATACCGGCCGAGGCGCCCGCGACGCCGCCGAAGCCGAGGAACGCCGCGATCAGGGCGACGACGAAGAAGGCCAGGGCCCACTTGAGCAGAGACGAGAAGTTCATCATGTCCTCCTGCCCGCTGCTCCCACCACGTCCCGTGCCAGACGCCGGGGCGCGGACCGGAGGGCCCGGGAGCGGGGCGCGACGCCTCGATCCCGCCGCCTCGCCGCAGCCCCGGGAGGTCGATCACGGCCCCGAACGAGGGGGTCTCGAGCCGCCTTGCCCCCCCGGGGCCGCTCCTCTATGGTTCGCGGCCGCTCTCGCTCCCACGGCCCGCCCCCTCGAATTCGCGGCATAGAAGGACGCTCCATGCTGGAGAACATCGGCAAGCGCATCCAGACCTTCCTCCTCCTGTTGATCATCGTGCTGCTCAGCCTGGTGATGGCGGTCATCGGCTTCGGTACCCCCGGCGCCGAGGGCTGCGCCACCGACGGGCCGATCTACGCGGCGAAGGTCTACGGCGAGACGATCACGGAGGGTGACTTCCGCGCGGCCTACAACCTGCCGGGCTTCGACCGCTACGACAGCGACCGCGCCCGCACGCTTCGGCTGAAGGAGTACACCCTCGACGGCCTGATCGAGCGCGAGCTCCTCGTCCGCGAGGCCCACCGCCTGGGCTTCAGCGTCGACGAGGAGGACATCATGCGCGAGGTCGCGCGGGACGAGGTCGTCTGGCTCGGCGGCCCGGTGGACGCGCCCGACGGCTACCCCTCCGGCGCGCTCTCGCAGCCCTTCCGCGATCGCGACGGGAACCTGTCGAGCGACAACATCCGCCGCTTCATCCAGTACCGCCTCCGCCGCAGCGTCGACGAGTTCGTGCAGTGGCAGGTCCGCGAGCACCTGGCCAACGACGTGCGTGACACGGTCACCGCGAGCGTCAGCGTCAGCCCCCGCGAGGTCTGGGACGCCTACGTGCAGGACACCGACCGCGCGCAGCTCGGCTACGTGCGCTTCGACCCGGCGTACTACGAGGACCGCGTCGAGATCACCGACGCCGCCCTCACCGCCTGGATGGGCGACAACGAGGAGGCGGTCGACCAGGAGTACCGCCGCCAGCGCCACCGCTACACCGACCTGCCGGAGCAGGCGCGGGTCCGTCAGATCCTGATCGAGGTCGCCCGCGACGCGAGCGACGCCGACCGGGCCGCGGCCCGCAGCCGCGCCGAGGATCTCCTGCGCCAGGCCCAGGGCGGCGCCGACTTCGCCACCCTCGCCCGCCAGCACAGCGACGCCAACGCGAGCCGCGGCGGCGACATGGGCTGGTTCCCGCGCGGCCGTCACCCGGAGGCCTTCGAGGAGGCGGCGTTCTCGCTCGAGGCGGGCGCGCTCGGCGACGAGGTGGTCGAGACCAACGTGGGCTTCCACGTGGTGAAGGGCATGGGGCAGCGGCAGGGCGACGTGCCGGAGGAGGACGCCAAGCGCGAGCTGGCCGAGGACCTCTACCGCGACGCGCGCGCCGGTGAGCTCGCCCGCGAGGAGGCCGACCGGGCCCTCGCCTACCTCCGCGATGGCCACACGATGGAGGAGCTCGACGAGCGCCTCCGCGACGGCTGGGAGGAGCCCGCCCCCGCGCCCGAGGCGGCCGAGGGTGAGCTGGCCGAGGGCGAGGAGCCCGCGCTGGAGGACGAGGAGCCGGTGGAGCGCGACCCCCGCGCGCCGGCGACCCGCGAGACCCGCTCCTTCACCCGCAGCGAGCGCGCCATCCCCGGCCCGTTCGACAGCGGCCCCCTCACCGAGGCGGCCTTCGAGATGACCCTCGAGGACCCGCTCCCCGAGGCGCCGATCGAGCTCGGTGACAGCTGGTTCGTGTACCAGCTGACCGACCGCACCGTCGCCGACGAGGAGGGCTACGACGCCGAGACCCGCGCCGCGCTCGAGGAGCGCCTCCTGCGCCAGAAGCGCCGCGAGGCCCTCAGCGTCTACATCGGGCAGCTCCGCGCGCGCGCGGAGTCCGAGGGCGCGATCCGGATCAACCCCGCCATCCTCTCCTACGGCGCGAGCGAGGAAGAGGACGAGGAGGCTGGTGAGGAGACCGCCAGCCGCTGATCCGACGGAGCGCTCGCTCGACAACGGGCTGCGCGTCGTCGTCTCTCCGCTCCCGCACCTGCGCACGGTCTCGGTGGTCGTCGCCTTCGGCGTCGGCTCGCGTCACGAGCCGCCCGAGGACAGCGGGCTCACCCACCTGCTCGAGCACATGGTCTACCGGGGGACGGAGCGCTTCCCGTCCGCCTACGACCTCAACCGCGCCATCGAGGCCCTCGGCGGTGACCTCGACGGCGCGACGATGAGCGACGCGACCACCTTCGCGGTGACGATCCCGCCGGCCTCGCTCGAGGGCGCGCTCGACGTGATGAGCGAGGTCTTCGTCTCGCCGCGCTTCGAGCAGCTCGAGGTCGAGAAGCGCATCGTGCGCGAGGAGATCCTCGAGGGGCTCGACGAGGACGGCGCGTGCATCGACGCCGACGATCTCTCGCGGGCGCGCATCTGGGGCGATCACCCCCTGGGCCGCCCGATCATCGGCAGCGAGGAGCGCATCGACGCGTTCACCGTCGCCGACCTGCGGCGCCACTTCGAGCGGGTCTTCGTGGCCGGCAACGCGGTGCTCTCGATCGCGGGGCCGGTCGATCCCGAGGACGCCTTCGCGGCGGCCGCGCGCGCCTTCGGGCGGCTGCGAGGCGGCGCGATCGAGGCGCCCCTCGCCCCGCCGGAGCCCCACGCCGGCCCCGCCGCCTCGCACGTCGAGGACACCGGCAGCCAGACCACGGTGCGCGTCGCCTTCCCCGCGTTCGGCGAGCGGGATCCGCGCTGCCCGGCGCTGATGCTCCTGGTCCGCATCCTCGACGACGGCATGAGCGCGCGGCTGCACCGCCACCTCATCGACGCGCAGGGCCTCGCCTACGACGCCTGGGCCGGCCTCGATCTCCACGTCGACTGCGGCGTGCTCGACGTCAGCGGCACCTGCGCCCACGAGAACGCGCCCGCGCTGCTGCGCGAGATGCTCGCGGTGCTCGGCGACCTCGCGGCCGGACCGATCGACCCGGACGAGCTCGAGCACGTGCGCCGCCGCCACCTCTGGGACCTCGAGGCGAGCGTGGACGACGCCGCCGACGTGGCCGAGCACGCCGCGCTCGCGACCCTCTTCGACCTGCCTCGCACCCTCGACGCGATGGCCGAGGCGATCCGTCGCGTGACCCCCGAAGAGGTGGGGGCCGTGGCCCGCGAAGTGCTGAAAACGCCCGGTTTGCACGTGGTCACGGTGGGCATGCTCTCCCGCAAGAGGCGGTCCGAAGTGGACGAGATCGCGAGGAAATGGCATCCCGAGGCGAGGCCATGCAGCTCGCCCTCCCGTTCGGACGCGCCCCGCTGAAGCCGCCCCCGCCCCGGGGACCGGTCACGCCGCCGTCTCCGCCCAAGGGGCGCGCCGCGCTCGAGTCCCGCATCCGCCGCGCCCTCTCGGTCCCCGCCGACCTCGTGGTGACCGACAACCGGCGCACGATGATCTCGACCAAGCGGCGCGGCGACCGCCTCGAGGTGCGGCTGCATCGCATGTTCCTCGACGCGCCCGACGGCGTGGTCGAGGAGCTGCTCACCTATCTGTCCGAGGGCGACGCGCGCAGCTCGCGCCGCATCACCCGCTTCATCGAGTCCAACCGGCACCGCATCAAGGCGCGGCGCCGACGCGTCCTGCTGCGCACGCGAGGGTCGCACCACGATCTCGCCGCGATCTTCGAGGAGGTCGCCGCGTTCTTCCCGGAGGGCCTCGACGGCGTGCGCATCACCTGGGGCAAGGAGCCGCCGAAGAGCCGGCGCCGCCGGAGCAGCATCCGCCTCGGCACCTACACCCACGACCAGCAGCTGGTGCGCATCCACCCGGCGCTCGATCAGCCGGAGGTGCCGCGCTTCTTCGTCGCCTTCGTGGTGTTCCACGAGCTGCTGCACCACGTGGTGCCGGCGGAGCGCCGGAGCGGACGCATCGACTACCACCCGCCCGCGTTCCGCAAGCGCGAGCGCACGCACCCGGACTACACGCGGGCGACGCGCTGGGAGACCGAGCACCTCGATCTCCTGCTCTCCTACCGGACCGGCCCGTCGCGACCGGCGCGGCACCGGCCGAAGGTCAGTCGCTCGGGTCCGACTTGAAGAGCTGGTTGAAGGCCCAGACCTCGCGCGCGCGCAGGCTGCCGAACTGCACGCCCATCCCGTCGACCTTCTCCCACCGCACGATGGCGGCGAGCTTCACGTCTTCCTTGAGCGCGGGGAGATAGATCTCCAGCTCCACCTTCGCGCCGTACGGCAGCGACTCGTTCGAGACGAGATACATGCCGCCGAGGCTGATGTTGCGGGTGATCGTTTCGATCTGCCCACCCTCGTGGTGAACGATCACCTTGAGTCGTCGCTCGAAGCGTTCGTGGACTCTTCGGCCGGTGGACAAAGCGCTTCCTTTCCCGCGGGAACGCGCAACAGAACGGGCGATGGGAGTATCCTTCGAGGCCGGGGAAGTCAAGGTTGGGAAATACGGAAGACGGGCCGAAGAGTGAAGGGGCGCGCGGCGCGACGATCGCGTTGTTGATCGCGCTGGTGACGCCGCCACTGCTGTTGTGGAGCTGGAGCCGGCCGATGTCGGTCGCGCCTCGCGAGATGCCGCCGCTGACGCTCTCGCCCGAGGCGGTGAGCGCGCGGCTGGCCGAGGAGGCGCGGCTCGCCGAGGAGGCGCCCGAGGGCGAGGCGGCGCTCGAGCGCGCGCGCCGCTTCGCCGAGCTCAACCGCAGCGAGCTCGAGGCGCGCGACACGCCGGGCCAGGCGGCCGAGCGGCGGCGACGGCTGCTCGCGGCGACGAACGGGCTGGTGGCCGAGCACGGCGAGGAGGTCCTGCAGGCGATGCGCGCCGACGATCTGCGCGCGCTCGAGCCCGCGCTGCGCGGCGCCCCGAGCCGGGCCGACACCCTCGGCGGCTTCCTCCGGATGATGGAGCGCTACGGCATGATGGCCGACGGTCGGCAGCGCGCCCCGGCGTTCGTGGTCCGCGCCGCCTGGCTCGCGCGCTGGAACGCGATGCACGGGCGCGCGCTCACCGAGGGCTTCGCGGAGATCGACCACCAGGCCTACTGGGGCTGGCTCGCGCTGGCGGCGGAGAACGCGCCCGCCGAGCGCCGGCTCGAGGCCCTCGATCGCTACGCCGAGGCCGGGGGCGCGGGCGCGGAGGAGGCGCGCGCGGTGCTCCTGCTCGAGGCGGGCCTCCAGGAGGACGCGCGCGAGGCCTTGCTCGCCGCCTACGAGCGGGCCCCGACCTTCCGGCTCCGCAACCACCTGCTCGCGGCGACCTCGGGCGAGGAAGATTGAGCGGCCCCGGCCGTATCCGGTGTCGCTGGACGGGTGCGACGTGGCCGCCCATACTGGCCGTGGGGGAACGCGGGGCGTGAAGAAGAAGGTCAATTTGAGGAAGACGCTCTTTCTGCTGCCGAGCCTCTTCACGCTCTCGAGCATCTTCTGCGGCTTCTACGCGACGCTGCTGTCGCTCGAGGGCGCCGACGCCGGCACGTTCTACCGGGCGTCGCTGCTCATCGTCTTCGCGATGTTCTTCGACCTGATCGACGGCCGGGTCGCGCGGCTCACCAAGACCCAGAGCGCGTTCGGCGTGCAGATCGACTCGCTCGCCGACCTCGTCTCCTTCGGCGTCGCGCCGGGCATCCTGGTCTACCAGTGGTCGCTTCACGCGCTCGACTTCGCCGGCCTCGTGGTGGCGTTCGTCTTCGTGGCCTGCGGCGCCATCCGGCTCGCGCGCTTCAACGTGCTCGCGTCCGAGAGCGACGGCGCCCCGAAGAAGCCGGGCAAGTACATCGTCGGCCTGCCGATCCCCGGCGCCGCCGGCGTGCTCGTCTCGCTCGTCGTCGCCAACCACGCCGTCGGCGGCCACCTCGAGCGCCTCGAGGGCGGCGTGATGGCCATCGTGCTCACCCTCGCCTTCTTCATGGTGAGCACGATCAAGTTCCGCTCCTTCAAGGACCTCAAGCTCAACGGCCGCGCGATCGCGCTCTTCGCCCTCGCGCTCGGCTCGAGCGCCGCGTTCGCGCTGATGTTCCACCCCTCCTTCGCGCTCGTCTGGCTCCTCGCCAGCTACCTCGCGATCGGAGTGGCCGAGACCCTCTTCAACCTCTCGCGCCGCGGCCTCCGACGCGGCCCCGTCGAGCCCGAAGAAGAGGAAGAGCCCGCGGACGCCTGAAGATGCGGCAAATATTGCCGCAGCTTCCACGCGCGTCAGCGCGTGAGATGGGGTGGGAGCCCGAGCCGGCTTTGCCGGTCGGGCGGGAGGGGGCGCATGCCCCCTCCGGAAAC
>JAYZQJ010000219.1:0-41639 GCA_036149055.1 Myxococcota bacterium
GGCTCGCGCTCGCCGGTCGCCTCGTACCTGTTCCTCCTCGCCTCCCTCCTCCCTTCTCCCTGGTCTGCGTCGACTCGCGAGCTGATTCCGTCCCGACCCACGAGGCCCGCCGTGAGAAGGGGGGCATGAGGGGGGCGGCGCTGCTATAGCTGCGGATCCGATGACGCAGCACCCGTACGCAGACTTCCTCGAGAAGGTTCAGAAGCCCTCCCGCTATGTGGGGGGAGAGCACGGTGAGGTGCGCAAGGACTGGGACGCGGTCCAGGCGCGCATGTGCCTCGCGTTCCCCGATATCTACGACATCGGGATGAGCCACCTGGGCTTCAAGATCCTCTACTCGATCCTCAACGGGCACGAGAAGCTGCTCGCGGAGCGCTGCTACGCGCCCTGGGTCGACATGGAGGCGGAGCTGCGGAGCCGGGGCGAGCGCCTCCGCTCGCTCGAGAGCTGGCGGCCGCTGTCGGAGTTCGACGCGGTCGGGTTCTCGCTCCAGTTCGAGCTGACGTTCACCAACATCCTCACGATGCTGGAGCTCGGCGGGATCCCGCTCCGGAGCGCCGACCGGGACGACGACGCGCCGCTGATCCTCGCCGGCGGGCCCACCGCGACCCACGCCGAGCCGATCGCGCCGTTCCTCGACGCGCTGGTCATCGGCGACGGGGAGGAGAAGACGCCCGAGATTCTGCTCACCTGGAGCGCGCTGAAGGCGGCGGGCATGCCGCGGCGAGAGCGGCTGGTGGAGCTCGCGAAGCTGGGCGGGGTCTACGTGCCCTCCCTCTACGAGACCGAGGTGGAGCCCGAGACGGGCATGCGCGTGGTGAGCGGGCCGATCGAGCCGGGCCTGCCCTTCCCCATCGAGCGCGCGATGGTCGACGATCTCAACGCGCATCCGTTCCCGCACGACGGGCCGGTCGCCTCGACCGAGACCATCTTCGACCGCGTCTCGGTGGAGATCGCGCGCGGCTGCACCGAGGGCTGCCGCTTCTGCCAGGCGGGCATGATCTACCGGCCGGTCCGCGAGCGGAGCCCCGAGTCGATCCTCTCCAGCATCACCCGGGCGGTGAAGGAGGGCGGCTACGACGAGGCCTCGCTCACCTGCCTCTCGACCGCCGACTACAGCGCCATCCACCCGCTGGTGAAGCAGGTGATGAAGGAGCTCGAGGACGAGCGGGTCGCCCTCTCGGTCAGCTCGCTCCGGGCCTACGGGCTCGACGAGGAGCTGCTCGACGAGCTCAAGAAGGTCCGCGCCACCGGGCTGACCTTCGCGCCCGAGGCCGGGTCGCAGCGCATGCGGGACGTCGTCAACAAGAACGTCACCGAAGAGCAGCTGATGATGACCGCCCAGCGGGTCTTCGAGCGCGGCTGGTCGCGCATGAAGCTCTACTTCATGATCGGCCTCCCCACCGAGGAGGAGGAGGACGTCCGCGGCATCGTCCAGACCGGCGCCCGGGCGCGGGACGTCGGCCGCAAGCTCCAGAAGGGCAAGGGGCCGCAGGTGACCGTGTCGGTCTCCATCCACGTGCCCAAACCGCACACGCCCTTCCAGTGGTGTGCGATGGACGCGCGCGACGTCGTGCGGGAGAAGCAGAGCTGGCTGACCGAGGAGGCGAAGGCCACCCGGGTGAAGCTCCGGATGCACGACTCGGAGGGCTCCTGGCTCGAGGGCGTCATCTCCCGCGGCGACCGCACCCTGGCCGACGTGATCGAGCGGGCGTGGCGGCGCGGCGCGCGCTTCGACTCCTGGGAGGAGCAGCTGAAGATCGACGCGTGGGCGGAGGCGTTCGAGGCCTGCGGCGTGGAGCCGGAGCGCTTCCTCGGCACCCTCCCGCTCAGCGCGCGGCTGCCCTGGGACCACGTCGACGTGGGGCTCGAGGACGGCTTCCTCGCGCGCGAGTACCGCAAGGCGCTGTCGAACCGGCTCAGCCCGCCCTGCGGCAAGGCGGCCGGCATGTTCGTGCACCACACGAACCTCGAGGAGGCGCACGCCGACGCGCGCCGGCTCGTCTGCTACGACTGCGGCGTCGCCTGCGACCTGACGCAGATGCGCACCGAGCGGATCGACTACCTCGCGCAGCTGGGCGCCGACTCGCCGCCCGCGCCGAGCGCGCCGCGCCCCGAGGGGCCGGTCACGCCGAAGCACCGCAAGCCGCCGAAGCACGCCCAGCAGGGCGAGCCGATGCGGGTGCGGCTGTCGTTCCACAAGGTCGGGCGCGCCGCGTACCGCGGGCACCTCGATCTCGTGCGCGTGCTGCCCCGCATCTTCCGGCGCATCGAGATGCCGCTCTTCTACAGCCGCGGCTTCCACCCGAAGCCCGAGCTCACCTTCGCCCCCGCGCTCTCGCTCGGGATCTGCTCGCTGGGCGAGTACGTGGACGTGAAGCTCGACTCCGAGGTGGGCTTCGACCTCACCGACCTGCCCGCGCGGCTGAACGCGGTGACCGAGCTCGGGATCGAGTTCACCGACGCCAAGGTGCTCGGCAACGGCGACCGCCGCATCACCCGCGCCTGCGACGAGGCGGTCTACGTGGCCGGCGTGCCGCACCTCGCGCTGGCGGAGCTCGGGCTCGCCGACGCCGACGCGGTGCGCGCCCGGGTCGAGGCCTCGCGCGAGGGGCCGCTCGTGGTGCACCGCAACGTCAAGGGCATCGGCAAGAAGGTCGACGTGGGCCGCTACCTCCTCGACGTCCAGGTGGGCGAAGGCGCGGAGGTGCTCGAGGCGGCGGGGCTCGGCGGCCGCCTGCTGCCGATCCGGTTCCGGCTCCGGGTGACCGGCGGCGGCACCGCGAAGCCCACCGAGGCGCTCGACGTGCTCCTCGGCCAGAAGGACGTGCCCGCGCGCTGGGTGCGTGAGGCGCTCGTCGCCCACGTCGACGAGGCGCGCGTCTCTCCCATGGATCTCCAGGCGCTGCGGCCCCCGAAGCGCCCCACCGAGCCCGCGGCGACCGCCTGATGGCCGACCGGCTGGATCTGTTGAAGTCGTTCGTGCGCAGCGCCACCAAGGCGAGCGCCGATCGGCTCCGCGATCTGAAGCCCGTCGCCAACGCGCGGAAGATGCTCGAGGAGCTCAAGGCGCGGCGCGCGACCCTCGACGAGGCGATGATCGGCAAGGCCCTCGCCGGCGCGGCGGACGTGCGGGGCGTCAGCGTGCGGCTGCGCGACGGACGCGTCGGCTGCGATCTCACCTACGACGACGGCGCGCAGGTGGTCTTCTCGGTGATCCCCGAGCGCGCTCGCTTCGCGCCGCGGGGGGCCAAGGAGGTCGTGTTCCGCATCGAGCCCCCCGAGCGGGTGAGCGAGGCGCGGGTCCGCGACGCGGTCGGCACCCTCGCCGCCGCCATCGCGCGCGCGCTCTGGGGTCCGGTGCTCGGGCCCCGCGAGCCCAACGAGACCGCGCTCGTGGAGCGGGAGGGCGCCCGCCTCCGCGCCGACCTGCGGAGCGTGCCGGCGGTGCGCGCGGTGCTCGAGGGGAGCCCGCTGGCGATGGCCCTCGACGTGATCGGCATCGACGGCTTCGAGATCGCCGACCGCGCCTTGCGCTTCCACATCTCCCTCCCGATGCCGCCGGTCGGCGGATAGCGGGCCCTCGGCCCGCTCGCTTGGTAGGGTCCGGGCGTGCGCTGGCTGGTGTTCTCGACGCTGCTGTTCGCGTGTGGAGGCGAGACCCCCGCGCGGGAGAGCCCCGCGATCCGCCCGGCCCAGGCGGCCGACGCGCTCCGCGTGTCGCCCCCGGAGGAGGGCCAGCCCGAGGAGCCGGAGCCGGAGGCGGCCCCGCCCGACCCGGTCGAGCCGGTCGAGGTCGCGGCCGAGGCGCCCGACTTCACCGCGCCGCTGCCCGACGCGCCCTGCCCCGACGCGGTGGCGATCGCGCTCGCCCACGCCGACGCGCCCGGGCTGCCCCCGTCGCTCGATCGGGCGGTCGCGTTCCGCAGCGAGGACGGCCGACGGCTCCGGGTGGTGCTCGGCAACTACCCGCTCGAGCGAGACGAACGCGGCCGCTTCCGGGCGCCGGCGCCGGGCGAGGCGCGCTTCGAGATGGACGCGCTCCGGACCCGCCGCCGTCCCCTCGAGCCGCGCGTGCTCGGGGCGCCGGGGGCGCGACGCGGCGCGCTCACCCACGCCCGGATCGTGTGGGATGGGCCCTTCCTGACCTTCGGCCACCGCGAGATCGGGCGGGTCGAGATCACCGCCGTCGAGGCCGACCACGTCTGCGGCCGAGTGGAGCTCGACGACGGCTTCGGCCGGGTACGCGGCGCCTTCCGGGCGCCCTTGGCCGGCCCGCTGCCTCCCTGAGCTCGCGTCTTCGGACAGTCAATTTCATCGGCTGCGCGCGTGGGCTGCGCGGCGCAGCCGGCGAAGTGGCCAGCCGCGTCGGGGCGCGCCAGCGTGGCCCACCGTGTCGCCCTCCGATCCCGACGCGCCCACCGTGCGAGCCGGCGTCGGGCCGGACCAGCCGCGCCATCGGGACGCGGTTGCGCTAGGGTTGGCGCCACGCGTGAAGTCGTCGCGGACCTACCAGCACGTCCTGCCGCTCGCCGAGGGGGGCATGGGACGGGTCGAGCTCGCGATGCGCTCGGAGTCCGGCTTCGAGCGCCTTTACGCGGTGAAGCGCCTGCACCCTCAGCTCCGCGCGGACGAGGCCTTCCGCACGATGTTCCTCGACGAGGCGCGGGTGGCCGGGCTGCTGCGGCACTCGAACGTGGTCAGCGTGCTCGACGTCGGCGAGGACGAGGACGGGCCCTTCCTCGTGATGGACTACGTCGAGGGGCTCACCCTGAGCATGATCCTCAAGTTCCACGCGCGGACCCGCCAGTACCTGCCGCTCCAGCTCGCCCTGCGCATCGCCGAGCAGATCGCGCTCGGGCTGCACGCCGCCCACGACCTGCGCGACTCGGAGGGGCACGCGCTCGAGCTCGTGCACCGGGACGTCTCCCCGCAGAACGTGCTCGTCGGCTTCGACGGCGTCGTGCGCGTGATGGACTTCGGCATCGCCAAGGCGATCGGGCGCGGCACGCGCACCTCCACCGGGGTGCTCAAAGGCAAGCTGAGCTACATGTCGCCCGAGCAGCTGCGCTTCGAGGAGGCCACCCGCGCGTCCGATCTGTTCGCGTTCGGGCTGGTGCTCTTCGAGCTCGTCGGCGGGCGGCACCCCTACCCCGGCGAGGGCATGGAGCGGGCGCGCCACATCCTCAACGATCCCCAGCCGGACCTCGGCGAGCGCCGCCGCGGCTGCCCCCCCGAGCTGGTGCAGCTGGCCTTCGAGCTGCTCGCCCCCGACCCCGTCCACCGCCCCGAGAGCGCGGGGGAGGTGGCCGAGCGGCTGCGCGCGATCATCACCGACGCGGCCGCGCTCGAGGGCCCGCTGAGCATCGACGAGTACATGCGCCGGGTCCACGGCGGCCACCAGCAGGAGCGCCGCGAGGAGATCACCACCGCGGTGCGCGCGATGCGCTCGGCGTTCCGGCGGCGGCGGTTCGCCAGGCGCCGGACCTGGGCGCTGGGGGCGCTCGTCGCGCTGCTCACGCTCGGGGGCGGCGCGATGGGATTCCGGTGGGCGGAGGCGGCGCTGCGCCCGCCGCGCGCGCTGGCCGCCTCCAAGACCCACGTCGCGCCGCCGACCGACACGCCGAGCGCCGCGCCCGAGGAGGTGACGGCCGAGCCGAGCGCGGTCGCGGACGCCGCCGGGGACGCGGGCGCGGCCGCCGAGCCCGAGGCGCAAGCGGACACACGGCCCGCGACGCCGCGCCCGCGACGCCGCGGCGCCCGACGCACGTCACGGCGGAGCCGTGAGGGAGGCCCCCCGATATGGGATTGGTGAGAGCCCTGCTGATCGCCGCGCTCGTCTGGCTCGCCGCGGCGCCGGGATCCGCCCAGGAGGCCAGCGCCGCGGAGGCGCGCGCGCTCTTCGAGGGCGCCGTGCAGGCGATCGAGGAGGGCCGCTTCTCGGACGCGGTCACCGCGCTGCGCCGCTCGCTCGCGCTGGAGCCCCGCGCGCCCACCGCCTTCAACCTGGCGGTCGCGCTCCGCGGCGTGGGCGAGGCCCGCGAGTCCCGCGCCCTCTTCGACCGGCTGCTCGCCGGAGAGTTCGGCCCCCTGCCCGACGCGCGCCGGGCGCAGGTGCAGCCGCTCCGGGACGAGGTCGCGGCCGAGGTGGCGCAGCTCCAGGTCACGGTGGAGGGCCCGGACGCGCCCACCCTCACCGTGGACGGCGCCGAGGTCGCGCCGAGCGAGCCGCGCGCCTTCGCCCTCGAGCTCGACCCCGGCGAGCACGTGGTGCGCGCCACCGCCGTCGACTGGGAGCCGGCGCAGCGTGAGCTCGAGCTCTCGCCCGGCGAGTCGCGCGCGCTGTCGATCACGCTCCGCCCCGCGGTCGACGACCGAGAGGGCGTCCTCGTCCTCGACTGCGACGAGGACGACGCGGTCGCCGAGATCGTCGACGTCGGCTCCGGGCCGCCGCCGCTCCAGCGCTCGCTCGCGCCGGGCACCTACGCGGTGCGCTGCCACGCGGGCGATCGCAGCCGGGAGAGCACGGTCGACGTGCCCGCCGGCCGACGGGTCCGCCTGGCGCTCGACGTCCCCTCGCCCAGCCTCGCGGAGAGCCCGTGGCTCTGGGTCGGCGTCGGGGCGGGCGTCGCCGCGGCCGCCGGCGTGCTCATCTGGGCGCTGACCCAGCTCGAGGCCCCGCCGATCACCCACCCGCACTGGGGCAACATCCCGATCGTCGAGTGACGGCTCCGCGCGGAGTCCTGTAGAGTCGGAGGGTCGAGGCACCCGGCTCGCGATGACCTCCCAGACCTTCGAAGCGGACGCGCTGTCGGCGCTCCGGCTCGCCGAGCGCGGAGACTTCGCCGTCGCGCGCCGCCTCAGCCAGGTGGAGGGCGCGCCGCCGACCTGGGTCGCCGGGCTGCGCGCGCAGGCGCGGCTCGCCGGCCTCGACCTCGGCCCCACCCCCGACGCGATCGATCTCCAGGGCACGGCGGGCAGCTTCGCGGCCGCTCAGCTCGACCGCCTCGCGCTCCTGTCGCTGCGCCCCGGCGGCCTGGCGGCGCGCGCCCACGGCTCGTCGACCGACGACGTCGACGCGGCGAGAGAGCTCGTGGTGCTGCTCGGGCGGCTGTTCGGCGGCGACACGGCGGGCGTCGTCGAGGCGGCCCAGGCGCTCGGGGCCCGCGCGGCCCGGGACCGGCTCGCGGCGGTGGTCGTGGAGTCGAAGGCGGTGGAGGCGCTCGCGCTGCTGGAGACCGACCTCGCCCAGAGCCTTCGGGCCGCGCGCCAGGCGAGCCGGATGGCGCAGGCGGAGGGGCTGCCGCAGCCGCAGTACTTCGCCAACCTCGTGCTCGCGCGGGCCCGCCGCCGCACCGGGCACCCGCACCTCGCGCTCCGCATCCTCGGCGCGCTCGCGCAGGTGACCCCGCCCGCCTGGTCCGAGTGGCTCGGCTGGGAGCTCCTCTTCGCGGGATCGCCGGAGCCCGTGGACACCGAGGCCACCCGAGCGGTGACGCGGCTGCTGCAGGCGGCCCGCGCGGGAGACCGAGCCGCGGCGGACGACGCGAGCGCGACCCTCCGGGCGCGGTTCTCGGCGCCCTCTCCCTTCGGCCGCGACGTCGCGCGCCTCCTCGAGGCGCTGGCGCCCGGCCGCGACGGTGTCAGCTCGCCGGGCGACGCCGAGACCGCCGCCTGGACCCGCGGGGAGGTCGAAGAGCTGCCCGCCGGGCTCGGCGCGCTCGCGGGCGCCGCCGGGCCTCGCGCCTGGGTCGCGCGCGCGCCGGGCGCCCCCGCGCTCCGGCTGCTCGGCCCCGGGCGCGCGCTCTGGGAGGCGAGCGTCGGCGCGGCCGTCTGCCTCTGCTCCGAGGAGCGCGCCGCCGGCCGGACCGGCGCGGTGCTCGCCAGCCTGCTCTTCGCGGGCGACGCGGGGCTGCCGGAGCCCGAGCTCTTCGAGCGCGTCTACGGCTTCCCCTACGTCCGGGAGCTGCACGCGCGGGTGCTCGGGGTGCTGCTCCACCGCGTCCGCAAGGAGGTCGACGGCGTCGAGATCGACCGACAAGACGGCGTGCTGCGACTGAGCCACCGCGGGCCGGTCTGTCTGCCCGATCCGGACGCGAGCCTCCAGCTCGAGGAGCGCCTCCTCCGATGGGTCGCCAGCGAGGGACGTCAGGACGCGCGAGGCATCGCGCGCGAGCTCGGGGTCCCGCTCCGCAGCGCCCAGGCCGCGCTCCAGGCGCTCGTCGAGGAGGGCGCGCTCGTCCGGGAGCGCGACGGGCGCAGCTTCAGTTACCGGGTCGAGGACACGACGTTCCAGGAGCCGACCCGCAGCTGACCGCCGAACCGCAACGACGGTGACGGTGTGTGCGCACGATGGGCACGCTCCCGCGGCCTCCCGCCGGCGAACCGCCCGGGTTGGGGCGCTGGTACGAAGGGTGCCTCTCGCACCGGGCAGTGTTCTTCGCGGTGGAGGGGGGCCGCCTGACGGCGCTCGCGCTCGCGGCCCTGCTGGCGGCGTGCCCGGGCTGCTTCGTGCACCACGAGCGCGGCGCTCCCCGGGATCGCGCTCCGCCTCCGGGGCGCGATCCCATGGACGCCGGCCCGCGCGACGTCCCGGGCGATCGGAGCGACGCCGACGCCCGCCCTCGATCCCCCGAGCTCGACGGGGGCCGCGGCGACGCCGGCCCGCCGCGGCCGCTCGCGTGCGACGCGGCCCAGGGCGTGGACCTGCTGATCGTGCTCGACGACTCCGGCTCGCTGCGCCCCGCCGACGACGCGGTCCGGGATCGACTGCAGCGCATGCTGCGCGAGCTCGTGCGCCCGCTCGACCTCGACGGGGACGGCTGGGAGGACTGGCCGCGGGTGACCGACCTGCAGGTCGGCGTGGTGACGACCAGCGCGACCGGACCGCGCTTCTGCGCGCACGCCGCCGACGGCGCGCTCATGCGAGGCGCGCCGGCCGACCTCCCCTTCTGCCGCGACGCGCCCTACCCACCCATCACGCGGTACGTCGAGGGCGGCAGCGTGGAGCGCCTCCTCCAGGACGTGGCCTGCGTCGGCTTCGGCGCGCGGGACGGCTGCCAGGTCGAGCAGCCGCTCGAGGCGATGGCCAAGGCGCTGCTCCCGACGCGCTCGCCCTTCACCTTCGCCTCCGGGCGCGCCCGCGGGGACCGCGAGAACGCCGGCTTCCTGCGCCCCGACTCGGTGCTCGTGGTCCTGGTGCTCGCCAACGAGGACGACTGCTCCGTCTACGATCCGAGCGCCTTCGATCCGCCCGACGGTGGCCTCGTCGACGCGGGGCCGGTGCTCCCGCCCTTCTTCGACGCCGGCCCCCCGGGCTCGGTGTTCGCGTGCGAGCTCC
This sequence comes from Myxococcota bacterium, assembly GCA_036149055.1. GTDB lineage: Bacteria > Myxococcota_A > Polyangia > Polyangiales > Sandaracinaceae > JAVJQK01. The sequence goes on from JAYZQJ010000219.1 coordinate 9,341, forward strand.
GCGGGGAGGCGCTGCACACGACGGATCGCTACGTCGAGGTGCTCCGCTGGCTCCGCCCCGACCCGGAGCGGCTCGTCGTCGGGGTGATCGCCGGCATCCGCGAGGCCGTCGTGATCGCGCCTCGCCCCGGCGAGTTCTACGGCACCTGCCGCCGCGCGCACGGCTACCCGCTGCGGCTCGTGCAGCTCGCGCAGTCTCTCGAGGACCGCGCGGTCCTCGGCAGCATCTGCGGCATCGGGGAGATGCGCGTGGTCCGCGCGATGGCCGAGCGGATCGCCGACGCCGCCTGCCTGGACTGAAGGCGCGTCACTCGGAGAGCGCGCGGGCGACCGTGTTGCGGCTGACCGCGAGGCGCCGGGCGGCCTCGCTCTTGTTGCCCTCGACGTCGTCGACGGTGGCCCGGATGTAGGCGTCGCGCGCCTCGTTCGCGGTGAGGCCGTGGGGGATCACCACGCCGCGCGCGCCCCCGGACGACGTGGCGGGCGAGCTCGCGCCCGGCGGGCGCTCGGGGAACGCCGACGCCCGCACGACTCCGTCGGGGGCGAGCACGATCGCGCTCTCGATCCAGTGCTCGAGCTCCCGCACGTTGCCCGGCCAGCCGTGGGTGAGCAGCGCCTCGAGCGCGGCCTCCCCGAAGCGCGGCTCCGGCCGCCCGTAGCGCGCGGCGTAGAGGTCGGCGAAGTGACGGGCGAGCCGCTCGATCTCGCCCCGGCCGCGGGCCGCGAGGCTGGGCACGTCCACCTGCACCACGCGCACCCGGTAGTACAGATCGCGCCGGAAGCGCCCCTCCTCCACCAGCCGCTCGAGATCGTGGTGGGTCGCGCAGAGCACCCGGCAGTCGCTCGACAGCTCCTCGCGCCCGCCCACCCGCTCGAAGGCGCGATCCTGCAGGAAGCGCAGCAGCTTGCCCTGCGCCTCGGGCGGCAGATCGCCGATCTCGTCGAGGAAGAGCGTGCCTCCGTCGGCCCGCTCGACCCGCCCGGCCACCCGCCGCTCGGCGCCGGTGAACGCGCCCCGCTCGTGCCCGAAGAGCTCGCTCTCGACCAGCTCGCGCGGCAGCGTCGTGCAGTCGACGGTGACGAAGGGGCCCTCGCTCCGCGGCGAGTTGACGTGGATCGCGCGGGCCAGGAGCGTCTTGCCGGTGCCCGTCTCCCCGCGCAGCAGCACCGTCGCGTCGGTGCCGGCCGCGAGCAGGACCCGCTCGTAGACCGCGTCCATCGCCGGGCCGCGGCCGACGATCCGGTTGAACGGCCCCCGGAGCGAGAGCCCCGGCCCGCTCGCGTCGTCGGCCCGCAGGGTGGTGAGCGCGAGCGCCCGGCCGAGCTGCATGCCGAAGGCGACGAGGTAGCGCTCGTCCTCGGCGTCGAAGGGGCCGTCGGCGCGGTTGAGGACCTGCACGACGCCGCGGACCGGCGCGCCCTGAGCCTCGCGGATCGGCACCGCGAGGATGCTGCGGGTCTGGAAGCCAGTGCGCTCGTCGGCGCTCGGATCGAAGCGCGCGTCCGCCGCCGCGTCGTCGATGCGCAGCACCTCGCCGCCCGCGGCCACGTGCCCGACCACCCCGCGGCCCAGCGGCTGCCTCAGCTGCTCGACCTCCGGGAGCACCGCGACGCGGGTCACCAGGTCGCCGCGGTCGGCGTCGATGAGCCACACGCTCGCGCGCTCGGCCCGCAGCGCCACCGCGAGGGTGTCGGCCACCTCGCGCAGCAGCTGATCCAGGTCGACCTCGCGCGCGAGCACGGAGGCGAGGTCGACGAGGAGCGAGAGGCGGGTCATCGGCTCGCGAGCATACGGAACCGGCCCGTCGACCGCGAGCGTGGCCGGCTCCAACGGGGCGGACGCGGTCACGCGGCGCGGCGCCCCTCGCCCCCGGCCCTCAGCACCAGCTCCGCCCCCTCGCGCGCCGCCACCGTGCCCGGCCGCCGCGTCGCCGCCTCGCGCTCGAGGGCGTCGATGGCGTCGTCGCTCCGCTGCGGGTCGTGGTGGAAGAGGACCAGCCGCCCCACGTTCGCCGCGTCGGCGACCGCGACCCCGGCCTCCCAGGTGGAGTGCCCCCAGCCGACCTTGCTCGGCCCGACCCGCCCCGCGTACTCGGCCTCGGTGTACATCGCGTCGTAGATCAGGACGTCGGCGTCCTTCGCGAGCGCCACCAGGTGCGGGTCGGGGCAGCTGTAGTGCTCGGTGTCGGTGGCGTAGACCACGCTCGTGCCCGCGTGCTCGATGCGGTAGCCGAGCACCCCGCCCGGGTGGTTGAGCTTGGCCGCGCGCACCGTCACGTCGCCGAGCCGGAGCGCGTCGATCTCGCAGAACTCGAGGGCCGCGCTCATGTCGCTCAGCCGCACCGGGAAACACGGCGGCTGCATCTGCGCGTCGAGCGCCTCCCGCAGCCCCGGCATGCCCGCGAAGGTGAGCCGATGGCCGCCGAGCCAGGCGGGCAGGAAGAACGGCAGCCCCTGGATGTGATCCCAGTGCAGATGCGAGAGCAGCACCGTCGCCTCGGTGCGCCCCTCCGCGAGCATGCGCTCCCCGAGCGGCCGCAGCCCCGTGCCCGCGTCGAGCACGATCGTGCGCTCGCCGCAGCGCACCTCCACGCACGGGGTGTTCCCGCCGGTCCGCACCGTGTGCGCGCCCGGCGACGCGATGCTGCCTCGTACGCCCCAGAACCGAATCGTCGTCTCCATCTCGCTCCTCCTCGCGGCCTCGCGCCGCACGAGGAGACAGAGCAGGAGTCGTTCCAACGCCCGCGCGCGCCTCCCGAGGGGGACACGCGCCTGGCGTCGCTCCGAGAGGGAGCAGGCGTGCTCAGGCGCGGAGCAGGCCGCGGGCCTCGAGCGCCTCGACCACCCGCGCCGCGCACGCGTCGAGATCGTCCTGGCTGGTGTCGACCTCGAGCTCCGGCGAGGCCGGCGCCTCGTAGGGCGCGCTGATCCCGGTGAAGTCCGCGATCTCGCCCTTGCGCGCCCGCGCGTAGAGCCCCTTCGGATCGCGTCGCTCGCAGACCTCGAGCGGGGTCGAGACCCAGACCTCGACGAAGCGGCCGTCCTCGAAGAGCGCCCGCACCCCGTCCCGGTCGGCGCGGTAGGGGCTGATGAAGGCGCTGAGCACGATGACGCCGGCGTCGACCATCAGCCGGGCGACCTCGCCGACGCGCCGCACGTTCTCCTTGCGCGCCTCGGGGCCGAAGCCGAGGTCGGCGTTGAGCCCGTGCCGCAGGTTGTCTCCGTCGAGCACGTAGGCGAGAGCCCCGCGCTCGACGAGGCGCTTCTCGACCCGACGCGCGAGGGTGCTCTTGCCCGAGCCGCTGAGGCCGGTGAGCCACACGCAGGCCGCGCGGTGACCGAGCGCGCGCTCGCGCTCCTCCCGGGAGACCTCTCCGTGATGCCAGGTGATGTTGGTGGCGCCCATCGGCGGGACCGTGCCACCGGCCGGTTTGGGGCTCAAGGCGACGCGCCCGCCGCCCGTTGAGGAGGGAGATGGCAAGCCACGCCCCGAGCGACCGCGCCGCCGCCGCCCTCCTCGTCGAGGCCGGGGAGCTGTGGGTGGTCGAGAACCTCGGCCCGCGCGGGGCGCGCTACTGGACCCCGCCCGGCGGCAGCGTCGACCCGGGCGAGACCTGGGAGACCGGGCTGCTGCGCGAGGTGCGCGAGGAGACCGGGCTGAGGATCCGCGACGCCGCCCTCGCCTTCACCCACGAGGTCGGGTCGGTCCGGGTCCGCACCTACGTCTCGACCGCGTTCGACCGGGTCGGGGCGCCCGACGACCCGGACGGGGTCATCCTCGACGTGCGCCGGCTGCCGATCGCCGAGGCGCTCCACCGGGTTCGCGAGACGGCGCCCCGCGCGATCAGCCGCCCGCTCGACGCCTGGTTCCGTCGGCTCGGGCGCGCCGACGGGCGGTTCACGTTTGCTCCCTCGATCGCGCGCGCCTCGGGTCTATCTTTGTAAGCGGTGACGCGTTCGATGGAGCGGAGCGGGAGGGTGCGGCGCGAGGGAGCGCTCGCGCTGGCGCTCGGCTCCGCCCTCCTCGGCGTCGCCGGCATGCGCCTCGTCAGCGACGACCTGCTCGGCGCGGTCGTGCTCGCGATCGAGCTGGGCGTGCTGGGCCTGCTCGCGCGGACGCACCCCGAGGGGGACGACGACGCGAGCCTCACCTGGACCGCGGTGGCCGGCGCCTTCGTCGCCCTGCCCACCGCCGTCGGCGCGGTCGACGCCGACTGGATCTGCCTCGCGCTCTTCCTCGCCGCGCCCGCGGGCCTCGTGCTCGCCACCTTCTGGTGGACGCTGATGGGGCGGCTCGAGCCGCTCGAGCGCGGCGGCAGCCTCGAGGATCCCATCCGGGCCCGGGGCCACGTCGCCCGCTGGCTCGTCGCGGTGGCCAGCGTCGCCGGGCTGGTCGGCGCGGTACGCGCCGATCTCGTCAGCGCCGGCCTCGGGCTGGGCATGGCCCTGGCGGCGGCCGCGCTGGCGGCCCGGGCGCGCGGCGCGCTGCGCCGACGGAGCCGCTGGCTCGCGCTCGTGCGGGAGGGGCGCGTGGACGGCTGGCGCGTCCGGGACGCGAGCGAGGTGTCCCCCGAGCGCCTCGCCGACCTGCCCGCCTTCACCCGCGGCCCGCTGCTCGACGGCGTGCTCGTCGCCCACACGCCGGACGCGCCCTACCGTGAGGGGCTCGGCGAGCCGGTCGCCCGGGTCGCGACCGACGCGCCGCTGCCCGCCCGCCGGCCAGGCCCGGGGCGCGCGCTGATCGCGGCGGCCGCGAGCGTGGGCGCGGTCTTCGCTCCCCTCGTCGCCCTCGCCGCCTCCGCGTGCGCGGCCGAGCTCCTCAGCCGGGATCCGGCCGGCTGCATCGGCGAGGAGATGGTCGGCTGGCTGCTCCTCCTCAGCGGCCCCGGGACCGGCGCGCTGCTCTTCCTGCTGGGCCGCCTCCATCGCCCGGGGCGGGTCCTGGTCTGGTGGCTCGGGACCGGCGTCTACCTGCTCGCCTGCCCCTTCGTCTGCCTCAGCGCGTCGATGGCGGCGGCGTTCTCGTGCTGGAGCTGATCGCCTCTACGAGCGCGCGCACGGTGAGCGGCGAGCTGCCCTCGACCTTGTTGTTCACCAACACGAAGAGCTCGGCCGCGCCCCGGCACGCCTCGATCAGCGCGAGCACGTCCTCCCGCATCTCGGGCAGCGGGGCCGCGATGCGATCGAAAGGCGCGTACGCCTCCTTCATCTCCGCGTAGCGCTTGCCGGGCGGGAGCATCAGCCGGCAGACGCAGGTCTCGGCGACCAGGGCCCCACGCTCGAGCTGCTCGCGCACCGTCGGCATCCGCGTGTGCAGGTTGAGCACGTGGCTCGCGTGCGGATGCCGGCGCAGCGCGGCGAGGTAGGCGTCGGTGAAGAGCGCGGGCTCGCGCAGCTCGAACGCCACGTGCGCCTCCCGGGGCACCGCGCGGAGGAAACGATCGATCGCGGTGGCGAACGCGCGCGGCTCGGTGACGGTCGGCGACGGCGTCACCTCGAAGATCAGCGGGCCGGCGTGCGCGCCCAGGCCCTCGAGCATCGGCACGAGGACCGTCTCGATGAAGCGCGGCGGATCGAGGAAGAAGGGGTTCGGCTGGCCGGCGCGATCCCCGTGGCGCTCGTGCCGCGGGAAGACGCGCGTCGTCAGCTCGCTCCACACCTTGCTGCACACCCGGAAGCCCGGCGGGAGCTGCGCCGCCTGCGCCTCCCACTCCTCGCGGCTCAGCGGCGCGTAGAAGCTGCGGTCCACGCCCACCGTGGCGAAGAGCGGGTGCGCGGCGTACTCCCGCAGGCTCTGCCGCACGAAGGCTTGCTTGGTCGGGTAGCGCTTCCGGTAGACGAGGTCCTTCCAGCCCTCGAAGGTCCAGCTCGAGGTCCCGAAGCGGACGTGCGCAGGGATGTCGGCGGCGAGCTGGACGAGCGCGGGATCCGGCGGCGGCAGCGGATCCTGGAACAGATCCATCTGGCCGCTCATCGCTGCGACTCGCGATAGCGCGCGACGGCCGCGTTGTGCTCCTCCAGGGTCGCGCTGAAGGCGTGCCGGCCACTCCCTCGAGCCACGAAGTAGAGGTAGTCGTGGTCCTCGTGCGCGAGCACCGCCCGCAGCGACGCGAGGCCGGGGTTCGCGATCGGCCCGGGCGGCAGCCCCTCGTGGCGGTAGGTGTTGTAGAGGTTGCGGCGGTCCTGGAGCATCGATCGGGTGATCGCGCCGCCCCCCCAGGCCTCGCAGCTCGGCGCGGCGCGCGGCGCGGCCAAGCAGCCGTAGCTGACCGTCGGATCCGCCTGCAGCCGCTTGGGGTTGAAGTCCGGCGAGCGGAGGCGGTTGATGAACACCCGCGCGATGATCGGCCGCTCCTCCGCGACCGCCGCCTCCTTCTCGACGATCGACGCGAGGATCAGGGCCTCGTGCTCCCCCCAGGCGAGCTCGCGGGAGAGCCACGTGAGCCGCTCGCGCCGCTCCTCGAAGACCGGCGCGGTCCGCCGTCGCCAGTTGCGCACCAGGCGCCGCACCACCTCCGGGCCGTCGAGATCCTGCGGCAGCCGATAGGTGTCGGGGAAGAGGTAGCCCTCCGCGGTCGGCCCCTCGATGCCGAGCTCGTCGAGCAGGCGGCGGTCCTCGGTCGCGGCGATGAAGTCGTCCGCGTCGACCACGCCCCAGCGCTCGAGGCGCTCCGCGATCGCGAACCGGTGGAAGCCCTCGGGGAGGGTCACCCGGACCTCGGCCGCGCCGAAGCCGAGCGCGATGCGCTGCAGCACGTCGCGCGGCGTCATGTCGTCGGTGAGCAAGACCTCGCCGTCCCGGAGGCGCTCGTCGGCCCCGAGCAGCCGGGCGTAGACGGCGAAGATCCGCGGGCGCTCGATCGCGCCGACCTCGGCCAGCGCCTCGGCGAGCCCGTCGAGCGGCTGCCCGGGCGACACCTGCACGCGCACCTCGCGGCCGCGCCCGGACGCCCGCCCCTTCGGGTAGACGATCACCAGCCAGCCGAGGCCCACGAGCGCCGCGCCGACGATCAGCGCGAGCGTCGCGATCAGCCCTCGGGCGAGCCGTCGGCCTCGGCGCGCGCGCTTCCGTCTGCGCCCCACGCGTCGTCCCTCCCACGCTGGCTGTCGAGGTAGCTCTGGAGCAGCAAGCTGGCCGCGACGCGGTCCACCTTGCCCCGCTGCGCCTTGCCGTCGAGGCCGCCCTCGCGGAGCGCGCGCTCGGCGGCGAGGCTGCTCATGCGCTCGTCCCAGAGGATGACCGGCTTGCCGGTGGCCGCCTCGAGCTTCTCGGCGAAGCGGCGCGCGCGTCGGGCCGAGGCGCCCTCCCGGCCGTCCATGTGGAGCGGCAGGCCGACGACGATCTCCTGCACGCCCTGCGCCTCCACCAGCGCCGCCAGCTCGGTCACGAGCGCGCCCATCCCGGCGCGGGCGAGCGTGTCGAAGGGCTGGGCGAACACTCCGTCCTCGTCGGAGAGCGCGAGCCCCACCCGCTTCTCACCGTGGTCGATGCCGAGGCGCCGCATGCCGCCCGGGTGTACCAGCGGCTCGGCGCGGTGGCCACCAGCGAGACGCGGTCCCCCTCCCGGCGCGCCGCATGCTGCGCATCCCCTCCGTTTGGCGGTACCGTCGGGCGTGGCGCTCGAGCCGGTATGCGAGGGACCGACGCACCGCTTCGCGGGGGTGAGGAACGTGCTCGTCTCGGTGTACTGGGGCGCGCCCCGGGCCGAGGCGCTCCGCCAGCGCATCCCCTGGGTCGAGCGCACGGTGGCCACCTACGGGGCGCTGGGCTTGCTCGTGGTGGTCCCGCCGGACGCCGCCGGGCACCTGCCGGACCGGGGCTTCCGCGACGAGTCGCGCGCGCAGGCGGATCGTTTTCGAGACCACCTCCGCTTCAGCGCCTCGGTGATCGAAGGCGACGACGTGCAGCACACCCTGATCCGGACCTTCCTGCGCGGCCTCGCGGTCGTCGCCGCGCGCGGGCTCGAGGTCCGCTTCTTCCGGGCGGTGCACGACGGCGCCGCGTGGGCCTCCGAGCAGGCGGAGCCCTTCGGCGGCCCGAGCCCGCAGTCGCTGATCGACGCGGTCGAGGCCTTGCGAGCGCGCGGCCCGGGGGGCTAACTCGCCCCCATGCGCATCCTCGCGGCAGACGTCGGCGGCACCAAGACGCTCGTGTCCCTCTTCGAGCGCTCCGGGGAGGGCTGGACCGAGATCGCGCAGAAGCGCGTCGCGAGCGCCGCCTACCCCGGGCTCGCTCCGATCCTGAAGGAGCTGCTCGCCGCGCACGACGGCCCGGTCCAGGCCGGCGCCTTCGGGGTCGCGGGCCCGGTGCACGACGATCGCTCCGAGGCCACGAACCTCCCCTGGATCCTCGACGCCCGCGCCCTCGAGCGCGCGGTCCCGCAGCTCGGCCGGGCGCGCCTGCTGAACGACTTCGAGGCGGTCGCGCTCGGGCTCGGCGTGCTGCGCGACGATCAGCTCGTGGTGCTCCAGGATCGGCCCGCGCTCCCCGGAGAGCCCGCCGCGGTGCTCGGGGCCGGCACCGGGCTCGGCGAGGCGATCCTCCTGCCCTCCGGCGGCGCCCTCCCCCGGGTCTTCCCCACCGAAGGCGGCCACACCGACTTCCCCCCGCGCGACGCGCTCGAGATCGAGCTGCTGCGCTTCCTCCAGGCCCGCCACGGGCGCGTCTCGATCGAGCGGGTGGTCTCGGGCCCCGGGCTCGCCGCCCTCTACGACTTCCTGGTGGAGTCGGGGCGCGGGGCGCGCGTCCCGGAGGTGGAGTCGGCTCCGGATCGCTCGGCCGCCATCGGGCGCCTGGGCGCGGAGGGCGCCGATCCGACCTGCGCCGAGGCCGTGCGTCGCTTCGTCAGCCTCTACGGCGCGGAGGCGGGCAACCTCGCGCTCAAGTGCCTGCCGCGCGGGGGCCTCTACGTGGCGGGCGGCATCGCGCCCAAGCTGCTCGGACCGATCCGCGGTGGGGACTTCATGAAGTCCTTCCTGAACAAGGGCCGCATGGAGAAGGTGCTCGCCGAGCTGCGGGTCATGGTGGTGACCGAGCCCCGGGTCGGCCTGCTGGGGAGCCGCCGCGCGGCCGAGGCGCTCTGCGCGTGAGCCCGCTGGAGGTCGGCGCCGGGTGGCAGGCGGCGGGACACGCGGTCGCGCTCGCGACGGTGGTGGAGACCTGGGGCAGCGCCCCGGTCCCCGCCGGCGCCCACCTCGTGGTGCGGGACGACGGCGCGTTCGAGGGCAGCGTGTCCGGCGGCTGCGTCGAGGCGCAGGTGATCGAGGTCGCGCGGGCGCTGCTCCGGGGCGGCCCGCCCCGCCTCCTGGAGCTGGGCGTCGACGACGCCTGCGCGCAGGGCGTGGGGCTCCCCTGCGGCGGCACCATCCGGGTCTTCGTCGGCCCGCTCGGCGATCCCGCGCCGCTGCTCCGGGCCCGCGCCGCCCGGCGGAGCGTGGTCTCGGTGACCCGCCTCGACACCGGCGCGCGCGAGGTGCGCGAGGAGGCCTCGGCCCGGCACACGCCGCAGCTCGAGGGGGATCGCCTCCTCCAGCCGCACGTGCCGCCGCTCCGCCTCGTCCTCGTCGGGGCGTCGCACGTGGCCCAGGCGGTGTGCGAGATGGCCGTCCCCCTCGACCTCGAGGTGACGGTGGTGGACCCGCGGGCCGCGTGGCTGACCGAGGCGCGCTTCCCGCGGGCGCGCCGCGTGGTCGACTGGCCCGGCCCGGAGACCCTCGCGCTCGACGCCCACGCCGGCCTCGTCGCGCTCAGCCACGACCCCAAGATCGACGACCCCGCGCTCGCGCACGCCCTCGGCACCGACGCCCTCTACGTCGGGGCGCTCGGCAGCCGCCGCTCGCACGAGGCCCGGCTCGGCCGGCTGCGCGCCGAGGGCTGGGGCGAGGCCGCGCTGGCCCGCATCCACGGGCCGGTCGGCCTTCCCCTCGGCGCCCGCACCCCGGCCGAGATCGCGCTGTCGATCCTGGCCGAGCTCGTCCGCGTTCAGCGCGCGCCGTACTCGTAGTAGTCGACCCCGAGGTCGGCGAACGCGCGCTCGTCGATCTCGCCGGTGCGGCTGATGTAGAAGCCCGGGCTGACCGCGCCGCCCAGCCCCGCCGCGAGCCGGCCGTGGTCGTGCAGCGCCTCGTAGGCCTGGCGGTCGAGGTCCACCGCCTCCGCCAGCGCGCTGCGCACGTGGATGTGCGCCGCGGCCTCGTACCAGGTGTCCTGCACCACCAGCGGGATCGCCTCGGCCGCGTCGCCGCTGCCGTAGCCGACGCAGAGCAGCTCCTCGCCCGCGAGCGGGAGCCGGCGGATGTACGCCTCCTCGAGCCCCGCCGCGAGCCAGGCCGGGAGCGCGGCGGTGTAGAGGTTGCCGAGCTCCATCGCCGGCTCCGCCCCGAGCTCCATCAGGTCGCCGAGGGCCTCGTCGAGCGCGCCGCTGCGGCGCAGGTAGGCGGCGAGCTGGGTGGTCGCCGGGGAAGGATCGCTCGGCTCACCCGACGCGAGCAGCGCGCCGAACAGATCCGGCGCGCCCGCCGCCTCGGCCCGCAGCGCCTCGGGCTCCACGCCGGCCTCCCGGGCGAGCGCCTCGAGCCGGGCCGGATCGGCGTCGTCCGCGTGGAAGCCGCCCGCGAGCGCCCGGGCGTGGAGGAACGCCATCGCCTGCTTCGGCATGTGGGCGTACGGCCGGTGCATGAACACCGCGCGCACCCGCTCCAGGTAGGCGCCGAGCGACGTGCCCTGCCGCCCGAGCAGATCGCGCATCGCCTCGAAGGTCTCGTCGACGTAGGCGAAGGTCGAGTACTTGCCGCTGAAGACGGGGAAGTCGTGCAGCCGCGCGCCCTTCTCCTGGCCGAGGTAGCGGGCCATCGGCTTGCGGAAGTCGGGCCCGCGATAGGCCGACGCGCTCCCCGCCCGGGCGAGGTCGACGGCCGCGAGCCGCGGGCCCCGCTCCACCAGCATCGCCACCGCGCCCGCGCCCTGGGTCTGCTCCCCGGTGCTGCCGCGCGCGTACTCCGCCACGTCGGAGCAGATGACGATCGCGCGGCGCCCGCGCCCATCGCAGCTCGCGTAGCGCACCGCGCCCTTGAGCGCGTAGAGGCCGCCGAGGCAGGCGTGCTTCAGCTCCGGGACCTCGCAGCGCCGCGACAGCCGCGGCAGCCCCCGCTCGACGAGCGCGCGGTCGAGCATGCCGCGCACGATCACCGCGCCGGCCGCGTTGTCCTTGCTCGACTCGGTGCCCAGCGCCAGGTAGCCGACCGAGCCCGGGTCGACGTCGAAGTCGAGGATGAGCGACAGCGCCGCCTCGGCGGCCATCGTGTAGACGTCCTCGTGGGGCGCGGGCATGCGGAAGCTCCGCCCGACCACCCCCCGGACCTTCTCCCACGGCTGCCCGTTCCAGGCGCACCAGTCCTCGAGCGGCACGCGCAGACGCGGCACGTAGAGCGACAGCCCGCTGAGACCGGCGAGGTCTCGATCCGTCGAACCCATCAGGTCACCTCCAAGGCGCCGGAGCATAGGCGTCGAATGATTCGGGCAGGTTTCGGGTGGGTGTCCACCCGCGCCAACCGTCGGAAGCCCGGGCCGAGCCGTCGCCTGGCCCCGTCAGCCGCTCCGTCGGCTCAGCGGCGCGCGAGCCGACGCCTCGACCAAGACGGCTTGCCCCGTGTCGACCTCCACTCGTACGCAGAGTGGCACTCGTGTTGCAACCTGACGTGCACGATGACGAAACGGCACATCCCGACTCACCTCCTCTTCCTCCTCCTCGCGAGCGCCTGCTCGCAGGCCTCGCCCGGCGAGGGCTCCGACGCCGGACCGCTCGCCTCCGACGCCGCCGGTCCGATGACCTGCTCGATCGAGTCACCTTGTCTCGGCAACTCCGCCTACGCCTGCGTCGGCGGCGGCTGCGGCGAGGCGCACACCTGCGAGATGCAAGCGGCGGGCTGCGGCGGCGCGCTCACCCTGCACTGCGGCTGCGACGGCCGCCTCTACGAGGCCAGCACCTGCGCCGACCGCCCCTCGCAGCCCATGACCGGCTGCCCGCCCGTCAGCTGCGACGCCGAGGCGGTGGTCTGCCGGGCCGTCGCCCCCGAGTGCGAGGGCCAGCACTCCGTGCCCTCGGTGGTCGACGGCTGCTGGGGCCCGTGCGTGCACCCGTCGCAGTGCGAGTGACCCGGCTCTACGAAAATCTTCGTGGTTTCGCTTGCCTCGAGCCCGGATGCGACCATCGTTGCGCGCGTGCGGTGGCGCGTCGGGTGTGGGCTCGCGGTGGCGACGTGCGTGTGGGGGGTGGCCCTCCTGGGCGCGGAGCACGCGCGCGCGCAGGAGCAGCCGGCGCTGACGCCCCCCGAGCTCGAGACCTACGCCGAGGCCACCGCCCCGGACGTCCCGATCGAGGCTCCGGTCGAGGTGGTGCTCACCCTGACGATCTCGCCGGAGGGCGAGGTGACCGAGGCCGAGGTCTTCAGCTCGGGCGGCGAGGCCTTCGACGCGGCCGCGCTCGAGGCCGGCCGGCGGCTCGTCTTCCGGCCCGCCACCCGCGACGGGGAGGCGATCCCGGCCCGGATCCGCTTCCGCTACACCTTCGAGCCGCCTCCCCCGCCGCCGCCTGCGCCGGAGCCCACCACCGGCACGCTCGAGGGGCAGGTGGTCGGCCCGGACGGAACGCCGGTCGAGGGGGCGCGCCTCTTCGTGGACGCGAGCGCGGGCGACGTCAGCCGCCAGGCGACCACCGACGCGGAGGGGCGCTTCTCGCTCGAGGAGCTGCCCGCCGGTGACTACCTGGTCGCCGTCGAGTCGGCCGAGCACGCGGCGTTCGACGAGACCGAGACGATCGCGGCCGGCGAGGCGCTCGAGGTCAGCTACCGCCTCTCCCGGAGCGCGGCCGAGGAGGAAGAGGAGCCCGAGCTCGGGGTGACGGCGGTGATCGAGCGGCCGCGGCGCGAGGCGACCCGGCGCACCATCCCGCGCGAGGCGCTGACCTCGATCCCCGGCACCCGGGGCGACGCGCTGCGGGTGGTGGAGCTGCTGCCCGGGGTCGCGCGGCCCCCGTTCCTCGCCGGCCTGCTCATCATCCGCGGCGCCGCGCCGCAGGACAGCGAAGTGTTCCTGAACGGCAGCTCGGTGCCGCTCCTCTACCACTTCGGTGGGCTCACCAGCTTCTACAACTCGCGGCTCCTCGAGCGCATCGACTTCTACCCGGGCAACTTCGGCGTCCGCTACGGCCGGCGCATCGGCGGCATCCTCGAGGTCGAGCCCCGCGACCCCGCCTCGGACCGGGTGCACGGCGTGCTCGACATCAACCTGATCGACAGCTCGCTCCTCATCGAGACGCCGATCGGCGACAACGCCGGGATCGCCATCGCGGCGCGCCGGAGCTACGTCGACTTCTTCTTCTCCGAGGTCGTGCCCGACGACGTCTTCGACGTGCTCGCCGCGCCCGTCTACTACGACTACCAGCTCATCTTCAGCTGGAAGCCGACGAGCCAGGATCGCCTCCGCGCGCTCGTCTACGGCAGCAGCGACGAGTTCCGCACGATCTTCAACGGCGACGAGTTCGCGCGGCCGTTCGGGCTCGAGCTCTCCACGCAGTTCCACCGCGGTCAGCTCGAGTGGCGGCACGTCTACGACGACGTCTTCCAGCAGGACGTGATGATCTCCGCCGGCTGGACCGGGCTGGTCATCCAGGCCGGCCAGGCGTTCGGCTTCGACGCCGACTTCGTGCCGGTGACGGCGCGCACCGAGTGGCAGCTGACCCTGGCCGAAGAGGTCAAGCTCCGCTGGGGCTTCGACTGGCAGTACACCCCGAGCAGCCTCGCGATCCGCACGCAGGGCACGCCCACCCAGTCGGAGGGTCAGCCGCAGAGCGCCAACCCCAACGCGCCCCGCGCCGAGGACACGTTCAGCGCCGACGCCTACCGACCCGCCGTCTACCTGGAGTCCACCCTCCAGCCGTTCGAGCCGCTCACCCTCGTGCTCGGCGTCCGCCTCGACTACTACCGCGAGATCAGCGACTGGAGCTTCGACCCGCGCATGACCTTCCGCCTCGCGGTCGATCCGCAGTGGACGATCAAGGGCGGCGTCGGCGTGTTCAGCCAGCCGCCCGAGTTCCAGGAGACCGCGCCCGGGCTCGGCAACCCCGACCTCGATCCGATCACCTCGCTGCACAACAGCCTCGGGGTCGAGTTCGAGCTGGACGAGGTCTGGCGGTTCGAGCTCGACACCTACTACAAGCACATCTTCGACCGCGTCGTCGGGACCGAGGACGGCCGCGCGCCCTTCTTCACCAACGAGGGCGTGGGCCGCATCTACGGCGCGGAGCTCGGCGTGCGCGCCCAGCCCACCCCCGGCTACCCGGTCTACGGCTTCGCGAGCTACACGCTCAGCCGCTCCGAGCGACAGGATCGCGACGGGGAGTGGCGGCCGTTCGACTTCGACCAGACCCACATCTTCACCCTCGCGCTGGTCTGGCGCATCGGCGACGGCTGGGAGGCGGGCGGCACCTTCCGCCTGGTCAGCGGCAACCCGTTCACCCCGGTGACGGGCTCGATCTACGACGTCGCCGCCGACACCTACCGGCCGCTCTACGGCGCGGTCAACAGCGAGCGGAACCCGTTCTTCCACCGCCTCGATCTCCGGATCGAGAAGGTGTTCAACATCGAGAACGTGATGCGCCTCGCCATCTACCTGGACGTCCAGAACGTCTACAACCAGCAGAACCGCGAGGCGACGACCTACAGCTTCGACTACGCCGAGAGCGCGGAGGTGCCGGGGCTGCCCATCCTCCCGTCGCTCGGGATCCGGGGGGAGCTGTGAGGCGGGCGCTGGTCCTGGTCGCGCTCTTCGCGGGCGGCTGCGTGATGGATCTGCCGACCGGCGTGCAGGTGGAGCGGCCGCGGGTGCTCGGCGTGCGCGTCGACGTCGACGGCGATCCCGAGCGCGCGGCCGCGCAGCCCGGCGACTCGCTGACCCTCCGCTGGCTCGTGGTCGGCTCGGGGACGGAGCGGCCCGAGTGGTCGACGGCGATGGCGGTCTGCGCCGCGGCGCCGAGCAACATCGGCATCCCCACCTGCGACGGCGCGCCCTTCGCCTTCCAGCTGCCGACCCCGCCGACCTCGGAGCCCAGCTTCTCGTTCGAGGTGCCGACGGACACCGAGGCCACCGAGCTGCTGGTGCTCGGCGTGCTCTGCTCGGGTGGGACGCCCGTGTTCTCGATGGACGACCTGCCGAGCTGCGAGGAGGAGGAGGCGGTCGCCGAGCGGGTGATCTTCTCGTTCCCGGTCGCGCGGACCGCGCCCAACCGGCACCCGTCGCTCTCCGACGAGGCGCTCACCTTCGACGACGCGCCCTGGCCGGCGAGCGACGCCGTGCCCGACTCCGGCTGCGCGGGCGGCGACCTCCTGCAGGTCGAGGCCCGCGGAGAGGAGGACCCGAGCTTCATCCGCCTCACCACCTCGCCGGACGACCGCGAGGTCTACGAGGAGCTCGTGCTCGGCGAGACGCCCCGGGTGGAGGAGACGCGCGAGGAGCTGTTGGTCAGCCACGTCGCGACCGCCGGCCTCTTCACCCGGCTGCAGTCGGAGGTCTTCGACGAGGCCCCGGTCGAGGTGCCGTGGCGCCACCCCGAGGAGATCCCGGCGGACGGCCTCACGGTGCGCTTCTGGTTCGTCGCCCGCGATCAGCGCGGCGGCATGGACTGGGTCGAGCGCGCGCTCTGCGTCGTGCCGTAGTCTCTCAGCCCGGACGCGGCGCGGAGGCCCGGCGGAGGCGATCGGCGACCGCGCGGCCGAGGCCTCGCTCCTCGGGGAGCGCGACCACCGCGACGTCGACGCCCTCCTCGTCGAGCTCGCGGAGCGCGGCGTAGAGGGCGCGCGCCGCGGCGGCGGGATCGGCCGGGAGGCGGAGCTCGCGCACGCGCGCCCCGGTCGCCGCCTCACGCTCCACCGTGCGCTCCACGTCGCCCCGGGCCACCGCGAGCACCCGCGCGCGCGGCGCGTAGTGCGAGGGCAGCGTGCCCGGCGCGCGGGTGGAGCCGCCGCTCGCGAGCGGCGCGCCGAGCGCCTCCTCGAGGGCCTCGAGCGACACCCCGCCGGGCCGCAGCAGCCGCGGCGCGTCTCCGCTCAGGTCGACGATGCTCGACTCGACGCCGACCGCGCAGGCGCCGCCGTCGAGGATGAGGTCGACGCGATCGGCGAGCTCGATCGCCACGTGAGCGGCGGTGGTCGGGCTGACCTGCCCGAAGCGGTTGGCGCTCGGCGCGGCCACGCCGCCTGCGAAGGCCGCGAGCAGCGCCTGCGCGACGGGGTGATCGGGCACCCGGATCCCCACCGTCGGCTCGCCACCGGTGACCACGTCCGAGACGTGGGCCGCCTTGGGCACGATGAGGGTCAGCGGCCCGGGCCAGAACGCCGCCGCCAGCGCCGCGGCCTCGGGGGACCACCGCGCCGCCCAGTGCTCGGGGGCCGACGCGACGTGCACGATGAGCGGGTGATCGGCCGGCCGCCCCTTCGCGGCGAAGATCCGGCGGACCGCCTCGTCGCTCGAGGCGTCGGCGCCGAGGCCGTAGACGGTCTCGGTCGGGAAGGCGACGAGCCCTCCCGACCGCAGGATCCGCGCGGCTTCTTCGACCGGTCGCATCGCGGGGGCTTGCCGCGCGACGCGCCGGCCGTCAATCCTGGCGCGCGAACACCAGGGGGTACTCGGCGTCGAGCGGAGTGCTCGGGCCGCTCCGCAGGCGCACCCGCCGCACCGCGCCCTCGACGCAGGAGGCGAGCGAGTCCGAGCCCGTCGTGTTGTCGACCACGCGCACGTTCGAGAGGTTGCCCATCGACTGCACGGTCATGCGCACCCGCATCCGGCCCGCGAGGTTGGGGTTGCCCCGCGTCAGCTCGCGCTCGTAGCAGCCGCGGACCGCGCCCATCCGGCCCCGCAGGGCGGTGTGCAGCAGGCGGGGGTCGAAGTCGGGGTCGACGGGGTCGGTGATCCAGTCGTCGGTCGGCGGGGTGCTCACCACCGTGACCACCCGCTCCTCGAGCGGCGGGCCGGAAGGCTGCGGGCGCAGCCCGTTGCCGCGGAGCCCACGGAGGGGCCGGGGCCCGAGGTCTCCGCCGCCCGGAGGGCCGCTCCCCGGGCGCTCCTGCATCACGCCGACGTCGTTCGTCGCGACCCGGTTCCCCTCCACGCCCCGGAGGATCTCCTCCGCGCGCTCGGTGGGCGCCTGGTCGATCAGCGCGCCCATCGCGCTCGACGCGTCCTCGAGCCCGAGCAGGATGTTCTCGGCCTGCCGCGCCGCCTCCCGCGCCTGCTCGTCGATGCTCGGCTGCGACTCGGCGGAGCCAGGGCTGGGGATCGACGAGACGCGCTGCGGTCGGCGGGCGGGCTGCGCGTCGCTGGGCGGCCTGTCGCTGGGCTGGGCGTCGCTGGGCGGCGCGTCCGTGGGCTCGGTGCGGTCGGCGAGCGCGTCGTCCATCGGCGGCGCGTCCGGCGGCGGCGCGGGCTCGATGAAGATCGCTCCGGCCACGCGGTCCGGGATGAGCTGCGTCTCCACCGGCCAGTCCGCCTCGACCACGAAGACGACGAGCGCGAAGTGCAGGAAGAACGACGCCGCGACGAAGCTCGAGAACGTCCAGTCGGTCCCGCCCATCAGCCCGCGCTTCAACGCCGAGGGGAGCTGCGGCTTGGTGCGCGCCGGCGGCCGATCGACCAGCTGCACGAGCACCGCGACGTCGCCGATCACGATCTTCGCCCGGCCGTCTCCCTCGAGCCGCAGCTCGCGGATGCCGTCGCGCGGCGCCGCGTCCGACAGCGGACCTTCATTGGTGCGACCTCCCCACCCCTCGCGCACCCGGAGGCGCCACGCGCCGCCCTCGAAGCGGAGCAGGGAGAGCTCGCGCTCGCCGCGGACCGGGACGTCGCCCTCGGCCCCGACGACCACCTCCTCGTCGGGCCCGCGGACCGCCTCCTTCTCGATGCGGCCGTCGCGGACGACGGCGTAGCGGACCCAGCGGGGGCCGCTCGGCGTGGGACGGACGGCGCGCATGACGGTGGTCATGGCGCCAGGACGGACGGGACCCCTCCCGCCCAGCTCGACGGGCGTCGACTCGGGCACGGTACCTCCAAGGCTCGCGGGCGCGGGGCGCCTCGCTGCGTGGTGCCGGGTCAGACAGCGGCTTCGGCGGCGGGTTCCGCGGCGCGCGACTTTTCTTCCGCGCGCTTCGCCATCACCAGCGGCATCACGTACGGGAAGCCGATCCGCATCGCGTCCACGTCCGCGTCGATCGAGCCCACCAGCCAGAACATCAGCACCGAGGCGCGCTCCACGTAGAACCAGCCGTCGGGGTAGTCGACCGAGCGCATCAGCTCGCGCAGCTCCTCCCGCGCGACCTCCGGATCGGCCAGCTGCTCGAGGTCCTGCTGGCTCGCCCGCATCAGCGCCCCCGGCGTGCGGTCCTGGATCTGCATCAGCTTGCCGAAGTAGTTGTAGACGGTGCGCTCGAGCAGGTCCCGGTTGGCCTCCCGCGACGCGAAGCCCATCTGGTAGAAGCCGCGGAGCAGGCGCTCGCCGTCCTCGTCGAAGAGGCCCTGGAGGATCTCGATCATCCCGTCCACGAGCTCCTGCCGCACCCGGCTGATCGCGCCGAAGTCGAGGATGACGATCTTCGGTCGTGAGGGCTTGCGACCGGGCTGCACCAGGAAGTTCCCGGGGTGCGGGTCGGCGTGGAAGAGCCGGTGCACGAAGAGCTGCTCGTAGAAGCACTCGACCAGCCGCACCGCGACCGCGTGGGGATCGATGCCGAGCTCCGGCATCTCCTCGACGCGGTTGATCTTGAGCCCCTCCATGAACGTCATCGTCAGGACGTTCTCGGTGGTCAGCTCGTGCACCACCTCGGGGAAGAGGATGTCCTTGGCGTGCGAGAAGCTCGCCGCCATCTCCTCCATCATGCGCGCCTCGTGCAGATAGCTGGTCTCGCGGTCGAGCAGGTCGACCAGCGCGTCCCCGACCCGCTCGATGTTCTGCACCGGGACGAACCACTTGTAGACGATGATCGCGAGGCGGAGGACCTTGAGGTCCACCCGGATCACGTCGCGGATCCCCGGGTAGAGCACCTTCACCGCGACCCGGGTGCCGTCCTCCAGGGTCGCCTCGTGCACCTGCCCCAGGCTGGCGGCCGCGATGGGCTCCTGGGCGATGGTCGCGTAGAGCTCCTCCGGCTCCCGCCCGAAGTCCTCGAAGAACGTCGGCTCGAGCTCGGAGAACGGCCGCGGCGGCACCGCGTCCTGCAGCTGCTCCAGCTCCTTCGTGTACACGCGCGGCAGGAAGCCGCCCATGATCGAGAGGACCTGCCCGAGCTTGATGTAGACGCCGCGCAGCCGGAGCGTCGCGCGCAGCAGGCGCTTGGCGTTGACCTCGTCGACGCGCCCGCGCCGCCGGTGCACCCAGCCCGGGAGGCGCTTCCGGTCACGGTTCGTCTCCGGGTCTCGCTCCCAGGTGTGCAGCAGCTGCGCCAGCCCGAGCTGGAACATGTAGCTCAGGAAGATGGTCCCGAAGACCCAGAGCGCCCGGACGAGTCGAACGAAGAGCTGCATCGAAGGGCCGCGCGACCGTATCACGCATCACGCGCGCGTCGCGCCGACCCAACGTAGACTCATGGGAGTGAGCCGAAAAGAACGGATCCACGCGCTGCGCGACGACTACAACGCCGCGCGGCGCAAGGGGAAGACGAGCGCGGCCCTGAAGGCGCTGCAGGAGCTCGAGGCGCTCGAGCCCGAGGAGCCGCGGTGGCCCCACCAGCGCGGCGATCTGCTCCGGCGCGAGGGGCGCGGCGCGGAGGCGGCCGACGCCTTCGAGAAGGCGACCGACCTCTACGCCGCCGAGGGCTTCGTCGCCCGCGCGGTGGCGATGGCCAAGACCCTGCTGCAGGTGGATCCGAGCCGCACCGAGGTCCTCGACCGCGTCGACCCGAGCGTGGCCCGCAAGGCCCACCGCGAGGCGCGGCCCCACTCCGGCGAGCTGCGCGCGGTCGGCCGCTCCATGGTCGAGGAGGCCCCCAAGCTCGAGCCCTCCCCCACCGCGTCCGCCGACGAGATCCGCTTCCTCGACATCGAGCTGGTCGAGGAGGAGGAGATCATGGAGCTCGACGTCTCGGAGCTCGAGCTGATCGACGAGCCGCCGCTCCCGAGCCTGAGCCTCGTCCCGGAGGCGCCCGAGCCGCCAGCCAGCGCGCGCCTCGATCGGCTCGCGCTGATGCCGAGCTTCCCGCTCTTCTCGGAGCTGCCCCCCTCCCGGCTGCGTCGTCTGGCCCAGGGCGCCGACCTGGTGGAGCTGCCGCCCGGCGCCACCGTGGTGCAGAAGGGCGAGCCGGCGGACGCCCTCTACTGCGTGGTGGACGGCCGGGTGCGGGTCGAGATCGCCGCGCTCCCGCCCGCCCAGCGCCCGCACCTCGGCGAGGGCGACGTCTTCGGCGAGTCGGTGCTGCTCGAGCACGCCGTCCGGCAGACCGACGTGGTCACCGTCGAGCCGCTCGTCGCGCTCCGCATCCCGCGCGCGGTGCTCGACGAGGTGGTCGACGGCGTGCCGATGCTCGACGACCTGCTCTTCGAGCTGCTCGCGCGGCGCCTGCTCGCGAACTTCCTCGGCACCTCGCCGCTCTTCACCCCGTTCTCGCCCACCGACCGCCGCGAGCTCGCCAAGCGCTTCGAGGTCCGCCGCGCCGACCCCGGCACGACGCTGATGGCCGAGGGCAAGCGCTGCGACGGCCTCTACGTCCTGGTGCAGGGCCGGCTCTCGATCAGCCGCCCCGGCGGCGTCGAGGACCGCGGCCCCGGCTCCATCTTCGGCATCCGCGCGATGATCCACCGCGCGCCCGCCACCGCGACCGCCACCACCCTCACCGAGTGCGTCCTGCTGCGCCTCCCCGAGGCTCGCTTCACCGCCTTCGTCGCCAGCTTCCCCCCGGCCCTCGCCCACCTCGCCGAGATCGCCGCCGGAGCCCGCGCCCTCGACGGCGACACGCTGTCCTAGCGCCCCCCGCCCCCCTCAGCCTCGGCACGACCCGGCGACCCACCACCCCGCCGCCATCTCTGCGCCTCTGCGCCTCTGCGAGAGGCAAAAAAAAACTGTCACCAAGCCGCGCTCGCCCCGACACGACCCGGCGCCCCTCCATCCCGCCGCCACGCCCCCTCTTTGCGTCTTCGCGTCTTTGCGAGAGCAAGAAGCAGCCGCCACGAGAGCAAGAGAAGTCAGCCGGCCCGCTCGAGCATGGCCTGAAGAAGGACCTGGCAGCCGGCGGCGCAGTCCTCCTTGGTCGCGGCCTCGATCTCGTTGTGGCTGATGCCGTCCTCGCACGGGATGAAGACCATCGCCGTCGGCGCGACCCGGGCGATGTAGCAGGCGTCGTGGCCGGCGCCGGAGACGATGTCCCGGTGAGAGAAGCCGTTCGCCTCGGCCGCCTTGCGCACCGCGGCGACGCACTCGGCGTCGAACGGCACCGGCGGCGAGTACCAGATCTCCTCGAGGGCGACCTCGAGCCGGAGCTGCTCGGCGGTCTTCGCGATCACCGCGCGCACCTCGCGGTCCATGCGCGACAGCGTCTCGTCGTCCGGGTGCCGGAGATCGATGGCGAAGAACACCTTGCCCGGGATGGTGTTGCGCGAGTTCGGGGTGACCTGCACCAGGCCCACCGTCGCGCAGGCGAGGGGCGCGTGCTCGAGCCCGATGCGGTTGACCGCGTCGATCACGCGCGCGGCGCCGACCAGCGCGTCCCGGCGGGTCTTCATCGGGGTCGGGCCCGCGTGCGCCTCCTGGCCGGTGAACGTGCACTCGTACCAGCGCTGGCCCTGCGCGTCGGTCACCACGCCGATGGTGCGCTCCTCCGCCTCCAGGATCGGCCCCTGCTCGATGTGGGCCTCGAAGAACGCGCGCACCGGCTTGCCGACCGGCGCCTCGCCCGCGTAGCCGATCCGCGCGAGCTCCTCCCCGATGGTCTTGCCCTCGAGATCGGCGCGGCTCAGCCCGTACTCGAGGTCGAACACGCCGGCGAAGACGCCGCTCGAGACCATGGCCGGCGGGAACCGCGAGCCCTCCTCGTTGGTCCAGGCCGAGACCTCGATCGCCGCTTCCGTCTCGACGCCCGCGTCGTTCAGGGCCCGGATCACCTCGAGCCCCGAGAGCACGCCGTAGATCCCGTCGAACTTGCCGCCGGTGGGCTGGCTGTCGATGTGGCTCCCGGTCATCACCGGCGGCAGGTCCGGGTTCTTGCCCTCCCGGCGGCCGAAGATGTTGCCCATGCGGTCGATGGTCACCGCGCAGCCCGCCTCCTCGCACCACCGCACGAAGAGGTCCCGGGCCGCCTTGTCGACGTCGGTCAGGGCGAGCCGGCAGACGCCGCCCTTCTCGGTCGCGCCGATCTCGGCCATCTCCATCAGGCTGTTCCAGAGCCGGTCCCCGTCGATTCGGATGTCGCTGGTCATCCCGGCAGCGTACCCGAATCGGGCCCCCAGCAGTTTCCCGAGCATTCCGATTGACAATAGCGGGAACCTCCACCAAGACTGCTCTCACGGCGAGGACATGGAAGCACTGAAGCTGGTCCGCCCGGGTGAGGGGCTCGATCTCGACGCGGTGAACGCCTCGCTGGAGGGCGCGAGCGCCGAGGACGTCATCCGCTGGGCCTCGCAGTCGTTCGGCGAGCGGCTGGTCATGACGTCGAGCTTCGGCGCGCACTCGGCGCTGATGCTGCACCTCGTGTCCCGGGTCGTGCCGGAGATCCCGGTGATCTTCCTCGACACCGGCTACCTCTTCCCCGAGACCTATCAGTTCGCCGAGCAGCTCCGGACCCGCTTCGGGCTGCGGCTCGAGGTCTTCTCGCCCCGCATGACGGCGGCCCGTCAGGAGGCCCTCTACGGGCGGCTCTTCGACGGCGACGAGGAGGAGCTCCGCCGCTACCAGGAGCTCAACAAGATCGAGCCCATGCAGCGGGCGCTCCGGGAGCTGGACGCGGGGGCCTGGATCGCGGGCCTGCGCGGCCAGCAGACCGAGTTCCGCTCCGGCCTGCGCAAGGTCGAGGTCCAGGACGGCGTCTACAAGGTCCACCCGATCCTGGAGTGGTCGAAGGACGACGTCGCCGCCTACTTCGAGACGCACGACCTGCCCTTCCACCCCCTCTATCCGTGGGGCTACCGGTCGATCGGCGACGTGCACTCCACCGTGCCGGTCGACCCGAACAGCGACGACGATCGCTCGGGCCGGCTCCTCGGCGAGAAGCGCGAGTGCGGCATCCACTTGCCCAGCTCCCCCGAAGAAGACGCGAGCCGCCGCTCCTCGGGCCTGTGATGATGCGGGCGTGACGCCCCTCGTCTCCGTCATCCTCCCCTACCGCGACGCCG
The DNA here is from genome assembly GCA_036149055.1 of Myxococcota bacterium. GTDB lineage: Bacteria > Myxococcota_A > Polyangia > Polyangiales > Sandaracinaceae > JAVJQK01. The sequence continues at coordinate 32,702 of JAYZQJ010000219.1, forward strand.
GCGAGACCGTCGCCCGCGCCATCGACGGCGTGCTCGACGGCGACGTCGAGGTGCTGGCGATCGACGACGGCAGCCGCGACGACGGCCCGGCCCGGGTCGCGGCGATCGACGACCCGCGGGTGCGCCGGCTCTCGACCGGCGGCGCCGGCCTGGTGGCCGCGCTCGAGCGGGGACGCGCGGAGGCCCGCGGCCGGTGGATCGCGCGCATGGACGCCGACGACGTCAGCCGACCGGGCCGCTTCGCCGCCCAGGTCGCGGCGCTCGAGGCCGATCCCCGCCTGGCCGCCGTCGGGGCGCGGGTGACCTGCCCCGGCGCGGGCGAGGGGCTGCGCGCCTACGTCGCCTGGCAGAACGCGCTGCTGAGCCCGGCGGAGCACGCCCGCGACCTCTTCGTGGAGGCGCCGCTCTGCCATCCGTCGGTCACCCTGCGCCGCGAGGCCCTCGACGCGGTCGGCGGCTGGCGCGATCCGGGCTGGCCCGAGGACTACGATCTCTGGCTCCGGCTCGACGCCGCCGGCTGGCGCCTCGCGAAGGTGCCGGAGCCGCTGCTCGAGTGGCACCACACCGAAGGCCGGGCGACCTTCACCCACCCGCGCTACGCGCCCGCCCGCCTCCGCGAGGCCCGCGCCGCCTTCCTCGCGCCGCGGCTCACCGGCCGCCCCTTCGCCATCTGGGGCGCCGGCCGCACCGGCAAGCGCCTGGCCCGGGCCCTCGAGGCCCACGGGGTTTGCCCGGAGGCCTGGATCGACATCGACCCGGCCAAGATCGGGCGCCGCGCGCGGGGCGCCCCGATCCTCGGCCCCGACGCGGCCGAGTCCTCGCTCGCCGGCACATTCCTCGTGGTCGCCGTCGGCGCCCGCGGCGCCCGGGACGAGGTCCGCGCCCGTCTCACCCGGCTCGGACTCGAAGAGATGGCGCACTTTCGGTGCGCGGCCTGAGCGGGGGCTTTCGCCAGGCGCCGCGGAATCCTACGCTCCGCCGGTGAGCCGTCGACTGAGCCACTGGGGCTGGGGATACGAGGACCGCTTCCCCGACCGCGAGACCCGCAGACTGTTCGCGCAGCAGCTCCAGATGCTGGCGCAGTTCCCCGAGGCGGTGGACCCGCGCGACCCGGTCCCGCTGGAGGAGGCGCGCGTCCCGGCGCCGCGGGTCGAGGCGCCCGAGGCGCTCGCCGAGCTCGCCTCGACCACCATCCGGGACCGGGCCACCCGCGCACACGGGCGGGCCTATCGCGACATCGTGCGCGGCTTCCACGGCGACTTCGAGAGCGCCCCCGACCTCGTGCTGAAACCGACCACCGAGGAGCACGTGCGCGTCGCGCTCGACTGGGCCTCGGAGGCGGGCGTCGCGGTCGTGCCCTACGGCGGCGGCACCTCGGTCGTCGGCGGCGTCGAGGTGGAGAGCCGCGACCGGCCGGTCGCCTGCCTGGATCTCCGGGGCATGGACGAGGTGCTGGAGCTCGACCCGGTCTCCCGCGCCGCGCGCATCCAGGCGGGCGCCACCGGGCCGCGGCTCGAGGCCCAGCTCAAGGCGGACGGCCACACGCTGCGCTTCTTCCCGCAGAGCTTCGAGCTGTCGACCCTCGGCGGCTGGATCGCGACCCGCGCCGGCGGACACTTCGCGACCCGCGACACCCACATCGACGACCTCGTCGAGTCGACGCGAATGATCACCCCGCGCGGCACCCTGGAGACGCGCCGGCTCCCCGCCTCGGGCGCGGGCCCCAGCCCCGACCGCCTGGTGCTCGGCTCCGAGGGCACGCTGGGCGTGATCACCGAGGCCTGGGTGCGCGTGCGCCCGCGGCCGGTCTGGCGGGGGAGCGCCTCGGTGCGCTTCACGGCCTGGAAGGACGCCGTCCGCGCCACCCGCGCCGTCGCCCAGAGCGGGCTCTTCCCGGCGAACTGCCGGCTCCTCGACAAGCGCGAGGCGCTCCTGAACCGGGTCGCGACCGACGGCACCCACGTGCTGCTGCTCGGCTTCGAGTCGGCCGAGCACGACGTCGAGGGCGACATGCAGCGGGCCCTCGAGATCGCGCTCGGCTGTGGCGGCACGTGCAAGGACGGCCCCGCCTACCGGGTGAAGAAGCCGACCGAGCCCGCCGGCCGCGACGAGGCGGCCCAGCGCTGGCGCACCGCGTTCCTCGACGCCCCCTACATCGTCAACTCGATGGTCAGCCTCGGCGTGATCGCCGACACCTTCGAGACCGCCTGCACCTGGGATCAGCTCGAGGCGATGCACGCCGCGATCGTGCACGACGTGCGAGACGCCATGAAGCGCGTCGCGGGCGCCGGCATGCTCAGCTGCCGCTTCACCCACGTCTACCCCGACGGCGCCGCCCCCTACTTCACCTTCATCGCCCCGGCGAAGCGCGGCTCCGAGCTGTCGCAGTGGGTCGAGATCAAGGCGGCCGCGAGCGACGCCATCCTGAAGCACGGCGGCACGATCACCCACCATCACGCGGTCGGGCGCATGCATCGTCCGTGGGCGCGCGAGCAGCGCCCCGCGCTCTTCGGCGAGGCGCTCCAGGCGGTGAAGGATCGGTGGGACCCCGCGGGGATCCTCAACCCGGGCGCGCTGATCTAGATCGCCAGCGCCGCGAGCGCGGCGCGCTCGCCTTTGCGGAGGCTGAGCATGCGGAGGCGCACGTCGAAGCGGTCGTCCTCCCGGCGCTTGCTGCCGAGCGACTTGCCCCGGAGCGACAGGGTGTCCCCGCCGAGCGTCAGCTGAAGATCGGTGGGCTTGCCCGGCGCGAACGCGCGGTCGAGCACCACGTGCAGGACGCCGCCCTCGAAGCGGAGCGCCTCCCCCGAGGCCTCGCCGGCCTTCAGCGGGGCGCTCACCGGTCCCTCCGCGCCGCGTCGCGCGCGTCGCGCAGGTCCTGCTTCGCCTTCAGGTCGTCGCGCTTGTCGGCGACCTTGCGGCCCTTGCCGAGGCCCAGCTCCACCTTGGCGTAGCCGTCCTTGAAGTAGACCGAGAGCGGCACGATCGTGTAGCCGCGCGTCGTCAGGCGGCCTTGCCACTTCTCGATCTGGGCGCGCTTCATCAGCAGCTTCCGCACCCGGCGCGGCTCGTGCTGGAAGAAGGGCCCGGCCTGCTCGTAGGGGGCGATGTGCATCTTGTGCAGGAAGACCTCGCCGTCGGTGATCGTGGCGAAGGCGCCGTCGAGATCGGCGCGCCGCTGGCGCATGCTCTTCACCTCGGAACCGAGCAGCACCATGCCGGCCTCGAGCCGCTCCTCGATGACGTACGTCTTGGTCGCCTTCGGGTTGCGACAGACGAGCAGCTCACCGGGCGCGTCCTTCTTGTTCTTCTTGCCCATCGCAGGAGCCGCTGGGTGTAGCACACGCGGCGTCCGGGGCTCGCCAGCCGGCGGCGATCGCGCCCCGGATCTCGGCCGCGCGCGCCGCCTCGGCCTCCGAGAGCACCATGCCGGCGAGGGCCGCGTCGAAGCGCTCCACCTGCGCGCTCATCGCCGCGCCCGCCAGGTGCGCGAGCGCCGCCAGCTCCACCCCGAGCCGCGCGGCCTGCGGCACGTCCAGCTCCGCGCGCGCCCGCTCGAGCGCGGCGAGCCTCGGCGCGAGCTCCGCGTCCCGATGGGTGGCCGGCAGCCCGTCCGGCCGCCATCCCTCCGAGGAGAGCACGAGCGGCGCCTCCACCGCGGGGACCTCGCCCTCCATCGCGAGCTCCGGCCAGCGGAGCGCGACCACCGCCTCGAGCTCGCCGTCGCCGTCGACGTCCACCAGCTCCGACGCGCAGGCGCCGGTGGCGAGCGCGTCGCCCGCGATCGGGAGCGAGGCCGCCCTCCCCTCCTCGTCCACCCGCACGACCGCGAGGCAGCGGGGCGCGTCCGCCTCCTCCCGGGCGATCAGGAGATCCGGCCTCCCGTCTCCGTCGAGGTCCTCGCGGGGCGGCTCGGGGAGCGACACCAGGCCGTGCCGGATCCGCAGCCCGTCCAGCTCGTGGGAGTCGAGCGCGAGCACCACCCCGCGGCGCGTGACCAGCCGGATCGCGCGCTGCTCGTCGCGGGTGAAGGCCAGCGCCACGAAGTCCGGCGCCTCCCGCCGCGTCGCCAGCGACCAGCCCGCGTCCGTCAACGCGCGCTCGATCGCCTCCGCCTCGGCCCGCGGGTCGACCCCCACCCGCACCCAGTCCTCGAGGCGGAGCGAGCGCGAGCCCCCGCCGCAGCCGAGCGAACAGAGCGCGACGCAGACGATGCTGGCGCCCCATCGGGTCACCTCGCCGGTGTGGCACGAAAGCCGTGTCGGTACCAAGGTAGGCTCGTGGTGGAGTGATGGGGGACTCACCGAGCGGGCAGTCCGCGCACGCGGCGACGGCGCGGCCCCTCGTCGCCTCGCTGACGCTCGCGCTCGCGTACGCCGTGGTGACCGGCGGATCGCTCGCCGCGCTCACCCAGCTCGGCACCCCCGCGCCGCTGTGGCCGGCCACCGGCCTCGGGTTCGCCGCGCTCGCGATGCGTCCGCGCGCGGAGTGGCGCTGGCTGCTGCTCGGGATCTTCGCGGGCGCGGCGAGCTCGAACCTGCTGTTCGCCTACCCACCGGCGCAGGCGTTCGGCCTGGCGGCCGTGAACGCGGTCGAGCCCCTCGTCGGCGTGCTGCTGTGGCGTCGCCTTCGGAGCGCGCCGCTCCCCACCCTCTCCACGCGAGGCGTGCTCGCGCTCGTCGGAGCGGCCGCGGTGGGCGCGGCGGTGGGCGCCGCGCTGGGGGTTCCGCTGCTCTGGCCGGTGGTGCGGGCGCCGGTCCTGCCGATGCTCACCCACTGGTTCGTCGACGATCTGCTCGGCGTGCTCGTCGTCGGCCCGGCGCTCATCGCGTGGTGGCCGGGGGGCGGCGCCGCGCTCACCCGACGCCTCGAGCTCGCCGCGATCCTCGCGTTGCTCGCCGTCCTGGGGCTCTCCGTGGTGACGCGCGCGACCGACCTGCTCGGCCTCTCCCTCCTCTACCTCACCGTCCCGCTGCTGGTCTGGGCCGCGCTGCGGACCGGCCCTCGAGGCGCCACCGCCGCCTGCCTGGCGCTCTCCGGCGTGGCCGCCTGGGGGACCCTCACCGGCGCGGGCCCGCTCGCGGCCGTGCCGCTCGGGGAGCGCGCGGTCGCGGTGCAGGTCTTCCTCTTCCTGAACCTCCTGCCCGTCTACGCGCTCATGGGCGTGGTCACGACCCGCGACGCGCTCCACCGGGCGCTGGCGGAGCGGGAGCGGCAGTACGCCCGTATCCTCGAGGCCACCCATGAGGGGGTCTGGGAGATCGACACCGCCGGCGACACGCTCTACGTGAACGAGCGCATGGCCGAGATGCTCGGCTGCTCCCCCGCGGAGGTCGTCGGCCGCTCGGTCTTCGAGCTGGTGCACGAGGCCGACCGGGAGGCGCTGCGCGAGCGCCTGGCCTCCCCCGAGCCCTCCGCGGACTACGCGCTGCGCCTCCGACCGAGGAGAGGGGCGCCGCTCGCAGTGGAGGTGACCGCCGACGCCATCGAGGCGCCCACGGGCGAGCGCCGCGGCGCGGTCGCCCTCGTGCGCGACGTGAGCGAGCAGCGCGCCCTCCGGGCCCAGCTCGAGCAGGCGCAGAAGCTCGAGGCGATCGGCATGCTCGCGAGCGGGATCGCCCACGACTTCAACAACCTACTGACCTCGATCCTCGCCTACTCGGACATGCTCGTCTCGAGCCTCCCGGAGGGCTCCGAGGAGGCGGACTTCGCCGCACAGATCCTCGACGCCGCCGAGCGCGGCAGCGACCTGACGTCGCGGGTCCTCGCCTTCAGCCGCAAGCAGGTCCTCTCGCTCGCGCCCGTCGACCTCGCCCTCCAGGTGGAGCGCAGCGTGTCGGTCGCGCGGCGGCTCGTCGGCGAGCACGTCGCGCTGGATGTTCGACTCCCCGCGGAGCCGGTGCCGGTCGAGGCCGACCCCGGCCAGCTCGATCAGGTCGTCCTCAACTTGCTCGTCAACGCGCGCGACGCGATGCCCGACGGCGGTCGGGTGGAGCTGTCGGTCGACGTCGAGGCCAACGTCGCGCGGCTCCGGGTGCGGGACGAGGGCTGCGGCATCACGGAGGAGAACCTCGCGCACATCTTCGAGCCCTTCTTCACCACCAAGGAGGTCGGCTTCGGCACGGGGCTCGGCCTCGCGACCTGCCTCGGGATCGTCGAGCAACACGGCGGCGCGATCCGGGTCGCGTCCGAGGTGGGCGTCGGCACGACCTTCGAGATCGGGCTGCCCCTCCGCCGAGACCTCGCCCCCACCGCGGACCGCGCGCGCCACGAGGACGAGCGCTCGGCCCTCCGAGCGCGCGACGGTGAGACGCTCCTGCTGGTGGAGGACGACCCTCAGATCTTCCGAATGGCCCACAAGATCTTGTCGAACGCGGGCTTCGTGGTGCTCGGTCGCACCTCCCCCGTGGGCGCGCTCGAGCTCATGCGCGAGCGGCCCACGCCGGTCGATCTCCTCGTCTCCGATGTCGTGATGCCGGAGATGTCGGGTCCCGAGCTCTACGCGGAGCTGCGCCTCGCCCAGCCCGACCTGCGCGCGCTCTTCGTCTCCGGCTACCCAAAGGACTTCCTCGGCGCCGGGGGCCGCGTCACCGAGAGCGTCGAGCTCTTGCTCAAGCCGTTCACCCCGGTGGACCTCTTGCGCCGTGTGAGGGCGATGCTCGACGCCAGCCGCCGCCCCCCGGCGGCCTGAGCCCGCCGAGAGATCGCGGCGCGAGGAAACCAGCGTCCCTGAGGACCGAAGAGTCGGCAGCGCCCGCGCGTCGCGCGCGCTCGGAGAGGAGCCCTGCATGGAGAATCGCAAGCCCCTGATCTTCGGCCTCGTGGCCGTGGCCTTCACCCTCGGCCTGTCCTGCTGCGTAGGCGTCTTCGCCTTCGCGATGAGCAGCGGGCTGGAGAACCTCGGGAGCGGCGCCGAGGTGGGAGACGAGTGTGATCGCGACCTCGACTGCGACCTGGACGCGAACCACACCTGCATGCAGGACGCCGCGGGCGGCTACTGCACCCCGACCTGCCAGACCAGCGACGGCTGCGCGCCCGGCTGGGTCTGCGAGGGGAGCACCGTGATCCGGAACGGGCGGGAGGTCGAAGCCGGGCAGCGCTGCATGCGCCCCGAGCCGGGTCGCGAGGCGCTCCAGACCGGGCACGCGCGGGTCACGGAGCTGACGGGCACGGTGCGCGGCGTCTCGGTCGGCACGCTCTGCAGCTACCGACAGATCGCGGTGCCGTCCGACGGCCCCCTCGACTCGCGCTGGGAGGTCTCCTGCGGCTCGACCTATCTCTACGGCGGCGGCACCGTCGGCTACAACCCGCGCACCGACCCCAGCTGGCCCGCCGGCGTGCTCGCGGACGACTCCGGCACCACCCGCGAGGACGGGGACCCCGCCCTGCGCGTCGAAGGCACGACCCTCGTCGTCCGCGACGACCGCGAGGGCCGCCACGGGGACTTCTCGGCCACCCTTCAGATCGAGCCGTAGTCATCCGGCAGGGGCGGGTCCACGCGGGCCCGCCCCCGCCCCTCACTCGACCCGCGCCAGGGTCCGGACGTGCACCCGCGCCGCCCCGGCCGCCGTCAGCGCCTCCGCGCAGGCGGCGAGGGTCGCCCCGGTGGTGCGCACGTCGTCGATCAACAGGACGCGCGCCTCCGTCGCGCGGGCGCGGAACGCGTCCCGCACGTTCGCCGCCCGGTCGGCCCGATCGAGGCTGGCCTGCGGCGGCGTGTCGCGGAGGCGGCGGAGGGCGCGCGGCCGCAGCGGCAGCCCGAGCGAGCGAGCCACCCGCCGCGCGAGGAGCGCCGACTGGTTGAACCCGCGCTCGGCGAGGCGCCGCCGATGCAGCGGCACCGGCACCACCACGTCGACCTCCCCGGCCAGCGACGCGCAGCCCCGGGCGAGCCTCCGCCCGAGCGGCTCCGCGAGCTCCGTGCGGTGGCGGTACTTGAGCTTGCGGATCGCCTCCGCCAGCGGGCCCCCGTAGAGATAGACGGCCCGCGGATCCGGCGACGGCTCGAGCAGCGACGCGCACACCTCGCAGAAGCCGATGACCCCGGCCGGGAGCTCCGCCTCGCACCCGCCACACCGCCGGGGCGCCAGCAGATCCAGCATCCCCGAGACCAGGCTCCGAACGATCATGCGCCGCCCATCGGCCCTCGCCCCCGGGGGTTGCTACCGTGCGGCCGTGCCCATCCCCGACGAGGTCCTCGGCCGCATCGCGGCCACCGCGCTCGAGCTCGCCGACACCCCCGAGCTCGACACCTTCCTCCTCGGCGTCGCCGCCGACTCCGTGCGCGAGTCCGCCGCCCTCGGCGCCGACGCCGTCGTCGACGTCTTCCGCACCGACGACCCCGAAGAGGCTCGCGAAGTCCTCACCCACCTCGAAGCCACCCTCGAAGCCCACCCCCGCCGCCGCACCCTCCGGATCGACAACGCCCCCCTGCCTCCGTCCGCCGGCTCCGGTGGCACCCTGCGCGTGTACGTCGCCCTCTGGGCTCTGAGCTGACCGCAGCTCGGTCCCCCCGACTCGCAGGAAGCGAGGAAGGCACGTCGCCCTCCGGCTCCGAGCTGACCCCGGCTCGGTCCCCCCGACTCGCAGGAAGCGAGGAAGGCACGTCGCCCTCCGACCGCGGCTCGGTCCCCCCGACTCGCAGGAAGCGAGGAAGGTAGGAAGCGAGGAGAAAGAGAGGAAGTCAGGCCAGACCGGAGAAGGCGGTCAGCGAGCGCCAGCCGCCCGGCGAGACGGAGAAGGCGGCCAGCGAGCGCCAGCCGCAAACCGGAGAAAGGCGGCCAGCGAGCGCGTAGCGCGAGCGCGAGCCGCAGGGCCCCCAGCGCCCCGCGGTGGGGTCGCGGGGGCCCGCCGCCCCGCGCGGCGGGCGCGCGCCGGGGGGGGGGGGGGGGGCCCGGGGGGGGGGGCCCCAGGGGGGGGGGGGGTGGGAGGACACCCA
>JAYZQJ010000220.1:0-31254 GCA_036149055.1 Myxococcota bacterium
CACCTCGCACGTCCGATCCCGCGGCAGCGGGCGGCCAGCTCGCGCGCAGCGCGAGCGCGAGCCGCAGGGCCCCCAGCGCCCCGTCGCTGGGGTCGCGGAGCGAGCGCGAAGCGCGAAGCTCCGACGGAGTCGGGAGGGGGGCCCCATTGGCGCTTTGCCCAATGGGGGGAGGGTTTGCACCAAACCCTCCAAAAAACTCAGAAGATCGGGAACGCCTCGTCGCGGCTCGCGGAGCTCGAGGTCTCGGCCGGCGGCGGCGACGCGGTCCGGGCGCTCCGGCGTGCCCCCCGGCGGACCCGCCTCCGGGTGAGCACGAAGCGCATGCGCTGATCGACGTCGGGCACGAGCTCCGCCTCCTCGGGCCGATGCCCCTCGCGCTCGAGGCGGAGCGAGATGGCGTCCTCCGCGCGCGGCAGCTCCAGCGTGGTGGGCGTGGTGCCTCTCTCGACGCCGGCGACGAGCACCCGCGCGCCCTCGGGCTCGCTCTCGACCGTGATCGACACGTGCGCGGGCGGCGGCTCCTCTTCTGCTTCCGGCGTCGCCGCGACCTCCACCCGAGGCCGAGCGGCCGGGATCCGAGGGGCGGGGGGCGGGCTCGCCGCGCTCACCGTGGACGCGGCGCGAGCCGGCGAATCGTCGGGCTCGAGCAGGGCCCAGGCGCCGGCCGCGACCCCGAGCAGCGCGAGCCCGGCGACCGCGATCGACGCGGCCACGCGCCACCCCGATCCTCGCGGTGACGGCCGATCGATCACGGTGGACGCCTCGTCGGGCAGCTCCACCGACGGCAGCTCGTCGTCGAAGTCGACCTCCGGCTCCGGGAGCTGGCTCGGCTCGCGCCCGACCGCGACCTGCCGGAGCATCTCGCTCTTCTCGTCCCGGCGATCGGGGAAGAGCCCGAGCATCGTCTCCTTCAGGGCGAGCCCCGGGTCGCCCTCCGAGAGCCGGCGCAGCACCTTCAGCAGATCGAGCCGCAGCGCCTCCGCGGTCGGGTAGCGATCGGCGACGTCGCGCGCGAGGGCCCGGAGACAGATCGCGTCGAGCTCCGCCGGGCAGCGCGGCGCGATCGTGGACGGCGCCGCGACCTTCGCCTCCTTCACCGCGCGCAGGCTCGCGGTGGGGGTGGCCCGACGGAAGAGCCGCCGCCCGGTGAGCAGCTCGTAGAGCAGGATGCCGAGCGAGAAGACGTCGCTCCGGCGGTCGAGCTCCTCGCCCTCCGCCTGCTCGGGCGACATGTAGGCGAACTTGCCCTTGAGCGCGCCGGCCTCGGTGGCGGTGATGCGGTTGGCGGCCTTCGCGATGCCGAAGTCCATCAGCTTCACGGTGCCGTCGTAGGTGACGAAGACGTTCTGCGGGGAGATGTCGCGGTGCACGATCCCGAGCGGCGCGCCGTCGAAGTCGCACATCTCGTGGGCCGCGTGCAGCCCGGCGGCCGCCTCGGACACGACGTAACAAGCCTGGCCATGATCGATGGGTCGACGCCGGCTCCGAGCGCGGCGCTGCAGGCTCGCGAGGGACTCGCCCTCGAGGTACTCCATCACCACGAAGAGCTGTCCGTCGTCCCGGCTCAGCTCCTCGTAGCTGACCACGTTGGGGTGGTTGATGCGCGCGGCGATGCGCGCCTCGTCGAGGAACATGTCGACGAAGCTCTTGTGGCTCGCGTAGCCCGGGAGGATGCGTTTGATCGCGACCGCGCGCGCGAAGCCGCTCGGCCCGGTGAGGCGCCCCAGGAGGATCTCGGCCATGCCGCCGGTCGCGAGCCGCCCGATGATCTCGTAGCGGCCCAGCGCGGCCGGATGTGCATCGAGATCCATCCCGGGCGAGTATAATGCCGCTCGTCCCCACCTCGTCATGCACGGCCCTCGGACCCTCGCGATCGCTCTCACCCTCGGCCTGCTGGGGCCCATGGGGGTCCGGGCGCAGGCTCCCGAGGACGGCCGCGCGGCCGCTCGAGAGCTCGCGGTGGAGGCGCACGCGCGCTTCGAGGCGGGCGACGCCGACGGCGCGGTCGAGCTGCTCTTGGAGGCGCGCGCGACCCACCCCGAGCCCGTCCTCCTCTACAACCTCGGGCGCGCGTACGAGGCGTCGGGGCGCCTGCGCGAGGCCATCGACGCGTACGAGCGCTTCGTGGAGGAGGCGCCGGACGCGCCGTCGCGCGCGGCGGTGGAGCTGACGATCACCTCGCTGCGGCGGAGCGTGGCGGAGCGCGAGCGGCTCATCCGGGAGGCCGAGGCAGCGCGCGCCCGCGAGGGCTCTCCGTCGGTGGTGCCCTGGCTCGTCGCCGCCTCGGGCGCCGGCGGGCTGGCCGCGGGCGGGGTGCTCGCCGGCGTCGCCGTCGCCGAGAACGACGCCGCGGCGGCCGACCCGGTCCAGAGGAGCCGCGCCGCGCGAGCCGCCAGCGCGCAGGACCTCGCCACCGCGGCCAACGTGCTCTTCGTGGTCGGCGGCGCGCTCGCGCTCACCGCGGGCGTGTGGTGGCTCGTCGAGTGGGCGACGGGCGGCGGCGAGGACGAGTCGGCCGCGCTCGAGGTGGGCCCGGGCGTCGTGCGAGGTCGGTTTTGAAGCTCGCCATCCCGCTCTCGATGCTGCTCGCCGCGGGCTGCGTGCTCGAGTCACCGCCGATCGACGGGCTCGGCTGTCCGTGCACGAGCGGCTGGACCTGCGTGGCCGAGCAGTGCGTGCCCGCGTCCGGCCCCTGCGCCCGCAACGCCGAGGCGGGCCGGATCGCCATCGAGAACCTCCGCGCCGAGTGGGTCACCGCGAACCAGATCCGGGTGGCCTGGGACGCGCCGGACATCTCCGAGCTGTTCGCCTACGAGGTCGACGTGGCCAGCAGCGAGGTCGATCTCTGGTACCCCGAGCGCCGCCACGTCGTCACCTCGAGCGAGAACCCCGAGCTGCTCCGCGCCTCGCTCCCGGGCACGAACGACGGCGACCCGGTGCTGGCGACCACCGTGCGCGACCTCGCAGCGAACGAGCCGTACTTCATCCGGGTGGTCGCCATCGATCGGGATCGCGGCGTGACCTGCACCGAAGCGCTCGGGGTCAGCACCGGCCCTCGGGTGCGCGAGTCGATCACGCTCTTCCACGACTCCGGCCCCGACGCAGCCGAGCCGAGCTGCCTCGACCAGGTCGAAGACCCCTCGCGCAGCCGGGAGAGCGACACCCACTGGGCCTGGGTCGCGCACTGTCGAGAGGACCAGACCGCGCACTGCGTCCCCCAAGAGCGGCCGGGCCTCAGCTGCTACGAGAACCTCCAGGTGCGTGGCCTCGGGAGGGACGCGACGAGCCTGACCGAAGTCGACTTCGACGAGGCCTTCCTCCAGGTCTCGGTGGCGATCGAAGGCGACCACGGCTTCTGGTCCGAGCTCGGCGTCGAGACGGCGGTCGGCGACCACTTCATCCTCGGCGGGCTGACCCTCGTCGGCGACGGCGAGTACCACACCTATCAGGTGCCGCTCTCGGCGATGTGGCGTCTGAGCTACGCCGACATCCGGGGCGTCATCAACGGCTTCCGCGTCGGCACCCTGTGGGTCGACGAGGCCGTCGTGCGGATCGACGAGGCCGCCATCTACTGGTGACCCGGTCAGCGCCGGGCGACGGCGCGCAGGCCGAGGAGGGCCGCGTCGGCGAGGTCCAGCGGGACCCCGCGGCGCAGGCGGCGGAGGAGCCCGCGACGGATGCGACGCTTGGAGGCGGCGTGGGCGCGCATGTCGAGCGCCGTCGACGCGCGGGCCACCTCGAGGGCGCGCGCGAGCACGTCGGCCGGTTCGGCGAGGCTGTCGAACACGCCGGCCTCGAGCGCCTCGTCGGCGGAGAAGAAGTGCGAGAGCGTCACCGCGCGCTGGAACGCCGCGGGGGTCAGCCGGTGCTCGAGCAGGGCGACGGCGACGCGCGGCATGGTGATCCCGATCGCGACCTCGTTGGCCGCGACCTTGAAGTCGCCTCGCGCGCCGACCACGTGGTCGCACGAGAGCGCCGCGAAGAGGCCCATCGCGAGCACGTGCCCCGAGCAGGCCGCGACCACCGGGCGCGGGTGGGTGGCGATGCGCGCGGGCAGGGTGAAGCCGAGCCGGAGCATCCGGAGCGCGTCGAGGCCGCCGGAACGCATCACCTTCAGGTCGAAGCCCGCCGAGAAGATGTCGCCCCGCCCGGTGAGCACCACCGGCGCCCGCTCACGCGCCGCGCGCTCGAACGCGTCGTGCAGCCCGCGCAGCATCGTCGGCGAGAGCGCGTTGCGCTTCCCGTCGTCCATCTCGATCACGGCGACCTCGCCGTCGCGGCGGTAGCGGACGATGTCCATGACGCGAGCCTCGCACGTCTCGCGGGCCGACCGGATCAGAACTGGTGCACGATCCGGAGGTCCTCACCGGGAGTCACGTACACCTCGACGCGATGCTCCGCGCCGCCCGCCGCGCGCAGCTCGACGAGGTGGTGGCCCGGTGAGACCTGCAGCGCACGGACCGGCGTCCACCGCCCCGAGTCCTCGCCGTCGACGAAGACGCGGGCCCACGGCATCGCGTGGACCCAGAGCCGCCCAGGCGGGCCCTCCGCGGCGGGCAGCGTCACCTCCACCGCGAGCTCCACCTTCACCGCCTCCGGGACCGCGGCGCGGGTCTCCTCGTTCGGCGACGCGGGCAGCGGCTTCATGGGCAGGAGCGCGGGGGGCGCCGTGTCCAGCGTGGGCTCGGGCGCGCAGCCCCAGAGGCCCACCGCAGCCAGGAGCCCGATGCGTGCGAACGTCGCGGTCACGAGGTGTACCGCGGGACGAGCCCTGCCGACCGTTCACCGGGGCCCCCAATTGCCGAGGCCCAGAAACGACTACGGCGCAGAAACGATTACGGCCGGCTGGGAAACCCAGGCCGGCCGGAATCAGTAAGCGATGTGAGAGCGGGAGACGAGATTCGAACTCGCGACGTCAACCTTGGCAAGGTTGCACTCTACCACTGAGTTACTCCCGCGGAGGACGGGGGGTTTACCGCCGACCCAGGGGGCTGTCAAGGAAATCTGGAGCGGTGAGGAAACTTGGGGGTAGGTACGGCGATGTAGGTGGCCTCAGGAGGATTCCCATGGCCCGCTTCGACACCGATCCGACCCTCGCTCCGCGCCCCGTCCGGCTCGCTCAGCCGCTCATCGACGCCTTCGTGCGCTCGGCGGTCTGCCCGCCCCATCATCGCTGGCACGCGCGCTCCACCCTCCCCGTCCTGGCCCTCTTCGTGGCCATGATGCGGGAGCCCGACGACGACGGGCTGGCGTGGGAGGCGCTGGCGCCGGACGCGCTGGTGGCCGCCTCGATCGAGGCCGATCCCACCGAGCACGCGTTCCTGCGTGACCTGCTCGACGTCTCCGCTTCGTTCTACCGCTTCCTCGGCGACGAGGGGGTGGTGTCCGCCGAGGCGTCGGCCCGCATCCGGGTGCGCCTCGCCCACCTCGCGCTCGGGTTCGGCCAGGCCGCCTGATCAGATGACATCGTGGGCCCTGGCCCTACATCTGGGCTGATGTCCAAACGCGCCTCGAAGGTCCAGGGTGGGGTCTCACTGGGTCGTTGGGCCGGGATCCCGGTCACCCTCGACTGGTCACTGCTCATCATCTTCGCGCTCGTCCTGTTCAACCTGGGCGCGGGGGTGCTGCCGGAGTGGCACCCCGACTGGGCGACCTGGCTGACGTGGTCGGTCGCCTTCGGCGCGGCCGTGCTCTTCTTCCTCTCGGTGCTGCTGCACGAGCTGTCGCACGCGCTGGTGGGGCGCGTGTTCGGCATCCCCGTCTCGCGCATCACGCTCTTCCTCTTCGGCGGCATGGCGCACACCGAGGACGAGGCGCCGTCCCCGAAGGCGGAGTTCTGGATGGCGATCGCGGGGCCCATCGCCTCGCTCGTGATCGGCGGCGGCGCGCTGCTCGCCGGCGTCGGCCTGATCAGCCTCTCGGCGGCGCAGCTCGACGCGCCGGTGGAGGCGATGAGCCACGTCGGCCCGGTGGCCACGCTGCTGCTCTGGCTGGGCCCGATCAACATCGTGCTCGCGGTGTTCAACATGATCCCGGGCTTCCCGCTCGACGGCGGCCGCGTGCTGCGCGCCGGGATCTGGGCGGCGACCGGCGACCTGCGCAAGGCCACCAAGTGGGCCTCGTACTCGGGCCAGGGCTTCGCGGCGCTGATGATCGGCTACGGCGTGTTCAGCGCGCTGACCAGCGGCTTCTCGGGCCTCTGGCTCGCGCTCATCGGCTGGTTCCTCTGGCGCGCGGCGCGGGGGAGCTACCAGCAGCTCCTCGTGATGCAGGCGCTCGAGGGCGCGCGGGTGCACGACGTGATGCGGCGCCACCTCGCGTGGGTGCGGCCGGAGCTCTCGGTGGCCGCGCTGGTGGGCGACCACCTCCTGCGATCGGACCAGCGCGCCTACCCGGTGCTCGGCGAGGGCGGCGCGCTCGTGGGCATGGTCACCCTGACCGACGTGCAGCGCCTGCCCGAGGCGCGGCGCAGCCAGGCGACGGTGGCCGAGATCATGACGCCGCTGAGCGAGCTCGAGCGGGTCGACGAGGACGCGCCGGTGAGCGACGCCCTCCAGAAGCTCGGCGACCGCGACGTGGAGCAGGTGCCGGTGGTCGACCGTCAGGGCACGCTGCTCGGGCTGGTGCGCAAGCAGGACATCCTGCGCTGGCTGACGCTCCACGATCCGCGCCAGCCGGCGTGATCACTCGTAGCGGACGCCGTCGGCCGGGAGCAGGCGCGCGGCCCAGTAGCTCGGGATCACGGTGGCCCCGAGGCAGATGAGGATCGCGATGCTGACCGTGACCAGGAACTCGCTCGCGCTCGCGCGCACGGGCAGGTGGTCGATGAGGTAGACGGACGGGTCCAGCGGGAACTCGAATTCGGCGAGGTACCAGCAGACGCCGCCTCCGAGCAGGAGGCCGAGCACGGTGCCGACCAGGCCGATCAGCAGACCCTGGACCATGAAGATGAGCATCACGCCGCCGAAGCGCGCGCCCATCGCCTTGAGGATGGCGATCTCTCGCTTCTTCTCGAGCACGATCATGATCAGCGTCGCGATCACGCAGAAGGCGGCGACGATGATGATCGACGCGATGACGATGCTGAGGATGACCTTCTGGATCTCGAGCGCGGTGAAGAGATTGTGGTTGAGCTCCTGCCAGTCCATCGTGTGGTAGGGCCCGCCGCCGAGGACACGCTCGAGGCGCCGTGAGACCTCCGGCGCGCGGTCGATCTCGTTCAGCGTGATCTCGACGCCGGTGACGCTGTCGCCGTGCTCGAAGAAGTGCTGCGCCTCGAAGAGGTCGACGTAGACGAGGCGGCTGTCGTACTCCTGGAAGCCGGCCTCGAAGATGCCGATGACCCGGAACTCGCGGCTGCGCGGGGTGTTGTCGGTGCCGCTCCACATCGAGGTGTCGAGGCCGGCGAGGGGGCTGATGACCTGCACGCGGTCCCCGACGCCGAGGCCGAGGTTCGTGGCGAGCGAGGTGCCGACGACGATGCCGGGGAGCTCCTCGAGCGGGATCCGGCCGCCCTGGTCCTCGAGCACGAGCGCGTCCTCCTCGAGGAACTGATCGAGGAGCGCGTCGTCGGGCAGCTCGGGCGTGGGGATGTCCTCGAGCGCCGCCTCCGCCTCCTCCGGCGTCGGCACGTCGACCTCCGGGAGCACCACGGGCGCGTCCGGGTCGTCCAGGGGCTGCGCGTCGTCGCCCTCGGCGAGCAGCGCGTCGAGTCCCTCGTCGGCGGCGTCGGGCGCGTCGTCGAGCAGCTCCGCCTCCTCGGCGGGCTCCGTCTCCGCCTCGCCGAGCGCGGCGTCCACCACGTCCTCGCCGTCGTCGAGGCTCTCCTCGAGCGCCTCCTCGCTCTCGGGCTGGGCGAGCTCCTGCAGCCAGTTCCAGTCGCCCTCCACCGGGTCGAGGAGATCCTCCGGGCGGACCGGCGGCGCGGCGTGCGGCCCGCGCAGGCCGCGGAGGCTGCCCTGGGTCAGCTGGCTCGGCAGATCGAGCACGTCGGGCATCAGCTCCGGGTCGACGCCCTTCACCAGCACGCCGCTGATGCGGTCGCCCTTGGCGAGCATCATCTGGTTGATGAGGAACGGCGCCGCGCCCCGCACCTCGGGCATCTCGCGCGCCCGGGAGATGACCTCCGGGTACTCCTCGAAGTCGAGGCCGTACTTCAGCACGAGCACGTGCGCGTTGACCCCGAGGACCTTGTTCCGGAACTCGTCCTGGAAGCCGCTGGTGATCGAGGTCACCGCGAGCAGCGCCGTGACGCCGAGCGCGACCCCGAGGATGGCGATCACCGTCACCACCGAGACCGTCTGCCGCTTCTTGCCGCGCAGGTACCGCCAGCCGATCGAGGCCGCGTAGGGGTGCACGATCAGCGCGACGACGACCCCCGCGAGGACGAGGGCGGCGGCGCTGACGGCGACGAGGGCGAACATGAGGGGCTCTGGCTACCACGCGCGGGGGGCGGCGGCTACGGCCCTCGGACACCCGGCGGGCGCCATCGATTCGCTCGAATCGCCGCGCCTCGCTATTCTGCGCATGGCGATGCTTCGCTCACTTCTTGTCTTGATCACCCTGGGGCTCCTCTCGGGCTGCGGGCCGACCGAGGTCACCCTCGACGGGGCGGCTGGCGACGCCAGCGTCGCGCCCACCGGCGTGCTGAGCCTCGTGTCCGAGCCGGTCCTCGCGCTGAACTTCGGCGGCGAGGCCGAGGTCGCGGTGCGCTACACCGAAGGCGGCCGACCGGTCTCCGGGGTCGAGGTGCGCTTCGCGCTCTCGGGCCGCGCCCAGAGCTCCACCGTCTCCGATCTCTCGCTCGTCACCGACGCCGACGGGATGGCGCGGACCACGGTCACCGCCGGCGAGATCGCGGTGGTCTTCCGGGTGCGGGTCGCCGCCGAGCGCGCCTCGCCGGTCTACGTCGACGTCTCCGTCGGCGACATGGGCTTCGGCGGGCTCGTCGTGCGCGCGGTCTACGAGGGCGGCCGCAGCGAGGCGGCGCGGCGCGTGATCAGCGTCTACTCCGGCACCGAGTGCGATCCGGCCGACGGCTACCCGCGCGAGGCGGACCGGGTGGCGGTGCTCGACGCGGAGGACGAGACGCAGGCGGCCTGGAGCGCGCTGCCGGCGGGGCTCGTCTACACGGTGGTGGGCACGGTCGAGGGACCGCTCGGCGCCCCCCTCGCGGCCGGCTGCGTCGACGGCGTGGAGATCGTGCCGGACGAGGACACCCTGGTGGACCTCTCGTTCTCGGACGCGCGGCTGATGCCCACCGGCGACTACGAGGCCGAGCTGGAGCTCGCCGCGACCGGCGTGGCCTCCGGGGTGGTGGAGGAGAGCGTCGACGCGGGCGCGGCGGTGGTCGGCGGAGACGGCGCCGGGCTCTACCTCGACGCGCTCGAGGAGGAGCTCCGGGACCGGGGCGCCACCGCCGCCGCGGCGATGCTGGCCGCCGAGCGGGTGACCGGCACCCCGGACGCCTCGCTGCGCATGCGCCTGGAAGACGCGGGCGAGGGCCCGGTGAACGGGCTCGACCAGCTCGTGGTCCGGCTCGCGGAGCGGCTCGGCGTGCTGCGCCTGGTGGGCGAGCTCCGGATCCGCGACACGGACGGCGCGCTCGAGGCGACCTGGTCGCCGCGCGCCCTCGAGATCGGCGCGATGACCGTGCCCGACGGCCCGGCGCCGATCGTGGTCGACAGCGACGCCTGGACGTTCGAGCCGATGCCGACGCTGACCCTCTCGTGGGAGAGCGGCGACGCGCTCGCGCTCGAGTCGCTCGACTTCGCGCTCCCGGTGGGCTCGCTGGTCGTCACCGCCGTCTCCGCCGCCGGCATGGGGAGCGGGGGCGCGGCGATGATCGAGGGGGCCGGCTGCGGTGTGCTCGCGGCCTGGGTCAGCGAGAGCGCGACCCTCGGGCCCGTGTGTGACGCGAGCTGCGCCGAGGCGGCGTGCACCCGGGCCCTCGACCGGATCTCGGAGGCCTTCGCCGCCGCGCTCGTGACCCGCGACGGCGCGCGCGCCTCGGTGTCCCTCGGCGGCGTTCTGGACCTCGGCGACGACAACGGCGACCTGATGGTCGACGAGATCGAGAGCGACGAGCTGACCGGGAGCTGGACCGGCGCGTCGACCGGCGACCCGGTGACCGGCCGGCTCGTCGCGGACCGCATGGTCGAATGACCCGCTATCCGCTGGAGGCGCTCGGCACCGTCCGCGAGCAGGCCGAGCGGACGGCGGAGGAGCGGCTGGCGGCGGCGCTCGACGCGCGAGCCCGGGCCGCGGCGGCGGTGGAGGAGGCGCGCGCGACGCTCGAAGCCCATCGGCGGGCAGAGGCGGCGCGACGGCGCGAGGCGGATCGCCTCACCGGGACCACGACCAGCGCGGCGCTCCTCCGTGAGGAGGCCTTCCGGCGGCGCCAGGATCGCGAGACCGAGGCGCTGCGCCGGGAGATCGAGCGGGCCCGCGAGAGGGAGCGCGCGGCGGCCCGGGGGGTCGAGGCGGCGCGCGAGGCCCTGAACGACGCGGCGGTGGAGAAGGCGGTGGTGGAGCGCCACCGGGCGCGCTGGGAGGCCGAGCGGGCGAAGATTCTGGAGCGGAGATCCGAAGAGGCGCTGGAGGAGGCGGCCCGTGGGCGGCGTTGAACCCCTGTGATTTCGAGGGGATGCACGAAAGTCAGAAAAAACTTCGTCGGCTTCAGGAGTCCTTCAGAAGCGATGCGTCTCTTCCATACGAGGCCGGGACGAAGCAGAGACCGCGAAGAGCCCGGCCCACCGATTCTCGAAAGGACCCACCGCCATGAACAGCATCCTCGACATCCTCAAGCCCCTGAAGTCCTTCGCCCTCGCCGGTGGCCTCGCCGCCGCCGTCGGGATGGCGGCCCCCATCGCCAGCGCGCAGAGCGCGGACGCCGAGGTCTCGGAGAGCCGCGGCCACCACCACCGCGGCCGCCGGGCGCGTCACCACCGCGGGCGCCGCATGGCCGCCGAGCTGAACCTGACCGACGCCCAGCGCGCCCAGCTGCGGGAGTACCGCGAGAGCGCCCGGCCCCGGATGCAGGCGGCGCGAGAGGCCGGCGACCGCGAGGCGATGCGGGCGCTGCACCGCGAGATGCGCGAGCGCTTCCAGTCCGTGCTGACCCCCGAGCAGCGGGAGCGGGCGCAGGAGCTCCGCCGGGAGCACGCCCAGCGCCGGATCGACCGTCGGGTCGAGCGCATGACCGAGCGGCTGGAGCTGAGCGCGACCCAGCAGCAGCAGGTCCGCGGCATCCTCCAGGGCGCGGCCCAGCAGCGCCGGGCGCTCCACGAGCAGGCGCGCCTGGACGGCGAGGCCCCCCGCGAGGCGATGCAGGCCCTCCGCGAGCGCACCCGGACGCAGGTCCAGAGCGTGCTGACCTCGGAGCAGCAGTCCCGCGCGGCCGAGCTCCGCGAGCAGCGTCGCGAGCGTCGCGGTGAGCGCGGCGAGCGCCGAGGCCGCCGCGGCCACCGCGCCCGCTGAACCCAGTTCCCTCTCCTCCCCGCGCCCGCACCGACTCCTCCCCGGTGCGGGCGCACCTACGTGTGGAACACGGGGCGGGGCTATGTTTGTCGTGTGGACGTGGCTCGACGATTTGTTGGAGGCGATCGGTGGGGGCCGTAGGGTCGCGGGCGATGCTGACCCCCCTCAGGTTCGCGGTCGGGGCCCTCGCGGCGGCGATGGCGACCTGCAACGCTCCTTCCTCTCGGGCGCCTTCGCTGGCGTCCACCGCGCCGGCCACGCCCGACGAGCGCAGCGCGCCCCCGGCCGCCGAGCCGGAGCGGCGCTTCGATCCCGACGTCGTGCGCCCCAACCCGGCCGCGCCCATCGGACAGATCCGCCTCGCCCTCGACAACGGGGAGCCGGATCGCGCGGAGCGCATCGCGAACGCGCAGCTGGTCGACGCCCCCGAAGAGCACATGGAGCTGTACTGGCTCGCGGCCCAGGCCGCCCTCGAGGACGGGGCGCCGGCTCGCGCCCACGCCACCCTCGCGAACGTGGCCAACGCCGATCACCCGCTGGCGCCCTGGGCCCGGCTGCGGCGCGCTCGCATCATGATGGAGGGCTCGGCCGCGCTCGCCGCCGAGGAGGTCGCGCCGCTGACCGAGCTGGACTGGGCGGGGCGCGACGACGCGCGAGATCTCCAGGCCGCGGCGCTGGTCGAGGCCGGCGAGGCGGAGCGGGCCGAGCCCCTGCTGCGGGCCCTGCTCGAGGAGGCCTCCGAGTCGTCGGCGCGAGCGTCGGTGGCGCTGCCGCTGGCCGCCCTGCTCGCCGCGCGCGACGACGTGGACGCCAAGGTCGAGGCGATCTCGCTGCTCCGGCGGGTCACCACCCGCGCGCCGCTCTCGTCGGCCGCCCGCGAGGCCGAGAGCCGGCTGACGGAGGTCCTCGCGGCGCTCCCGGCCGCGCGCCGCCGGGAGCTGCGCGATCCCACCCCCGAGCAGGCCTTCGCGCGGGCCGAGGCGCTCGCCGCCGCGATGCGCTGGGAGGACGCGGAGGACGCGTTCCGCGACGTCGGCGAGCGCAGCCAGGACGACGGGCTGACCTGCCGGGCGCGCTACGCCGAGGGCCGAGCCATCTACTACCGGCGTCAGCGAGGCCGAGCCGCGCAGCACCTCGCGGCGGTCGCGCGGGACTGTGCGCAGGAGGAGGTCCGCGCCTGGTCGCGTTACCTCGCCGGGAAGGCCTACGCCGCGTCCGGCGATCACGAGCTGGCGCGCCAGCAGTACGGCTTGCTCGAGGAGCAGACCCCCGGGCACAGCCTGGCGGACGACGCGCGCTACCGCGGCGCCCTGCTGCTCGGTGAGGACGGCGACGAGGACGCGATGGTGGAGCGGCTCCGGACGCTCCCCGAGACCTACCCCGGCGGCGACATGCACGGGCACGCGCGCTTCATGCTGGCCTGGCGCGCGCGGAGCGCGGGGCAGCGCGCCGACGCGCTCGCGCACCTCGAGGGCGCGCTGCGGGAGGGCACGCAGGAGGACCGCGAGGACCTCCACGGCCGAGCCGCCTACTGGCGCGCGGTGCTGCTGCTCGAGCTCGAGCGCCGCGACGAGGCCCGCGAGGCGTTCACCGAGCTGGTCGAGACCCACCCGCTCTCCTACTACGCGCAGCAAGGCCTCGTGCGGCTCGAGGAGCTGAGCCCGGCGGCGGCGGAGAGCGCCCGCGCGCGCTGGGGAACGCGCGGCGACGACGAGATCACCTTCGCGTGGCGAGACGCGTTCGACTCCCCGGCCTTCGCGCGCGCGCTCGCGCTGCTGAAGGTCGGCGCGGTGTCGGAGGCCAAGCAGGAGCTCGCCTACGTGCGCGCCCAGGCCGACGACGACGAGCTGCGCTGGGTCGAGGCGGCGCTCTACGACCGCGCGGGCGCCCACCCGGAGGCGGTCTACCTGACGCGCCGCTTCCTCGACGAGTTCCTCACCCGGCCGCCCACCGGCGAGCACTTCGCGCGCTGGCGCATCGCCTACCCGCGCGCCTACGCGGACGTGATCGAGCGGGCGACGCGCGAGCGCCCGGTGCCGGCCGAGCTCGTCTTCGCCATCGCGCGCGAGGAGAGCAGCTTCCGGGCGGACGCGGTCTCGGTGGCTCAGGCCTACGGGCTCACGCAGCTGATCGTGCCCACCGCGCGGCGCTTCGGGGCGCGGGTGGATCTGCGCGCCACCCCGGCGACGCTCGTGCAGCCCGCGACCAACGTGACCATCGGGGCCGAGTTCATGAGCTGGCTCTGGGAGCGCTACGACGACAACCCCGTGGTCCTGCCCGCCGCCTACAACGCCGGCCAGGGCGCGGTGGATCGCTGGCTCGACGCGCGCCCCGATCAGCGCCTCGACGCGTGGGTCGAGGAGATCCCGTACGACGAGACCCGCCGCTACACCCGCCGCGTCCTCCAGTCGTGGGGCATCTACACCTGGCTGAACACCGGCGAGCTGCCCACGCTGCGCCCCACCCTCCCCCGTCGCTGAATGCCGCCGACCTCGATCGAGGCTATGAGGACGGAGTTTCCGTTCGCGGCTATGAGGTTCGGATGACGACGTTGCGGGAGTGGCTCGCGGAGGGGCCGTTCGCGCTCGGCATGTCGAGCGGGTTCTTCGGGTTCTACGCGCACTGCGGGGTGCTGAGCGTGCTCGAGGAGGAGGGCCTGCTGCCCGAGCGCGTCGCCGGGTCGAGCGCGGGGGCGCTGGTGACCGGAGCCTGGGCCGCGGGGATCGACGCGCGCGATCTGGCCGAGGAGCTGCGCGGGCTGCGGCGGGAGGACTTCTGGGATCCCGCGCCGGGGCCGGGGCTGCTCCGCGGGCGCCTCTTCCGGAGACGGCTCGAGCGCTTGCTGCCGGTGCACGATCTGGCCGACGGGCGCGTTCCCGCGGCGGTGAGCGTCTACGACGTGCTGCGGCGACGGGTCCGGGTGCTCTCGGAGGGCCCGGCCGCGCCCGCGCTGCACGCGTCGTGCGCGGTGCCGCTCATGTTCCACCCGGTGCGCCACGCCGGCGGGCTGCTGGTGGACGGAGGCGTGCGCGACCGGCCGGGGCTCACCGGCCTCGGGGATCATCCGCGGGTGCTCTTCCATCACCTCGCCTCGCGCTCTCCGTGGCGCCGCCGGGACAGCGAGGCGCTGCGCATCCCGCGCCGGGACGGGCTGGTCACCCTCGTCGTCGACCCGCTCCCGCGCGTGGGGCCGTTCAAGCTCCACCTCGGACCGGTGGCGTTCGAGACGGCCCGCCGCGCCACCCGCGAGGCCCTGTCCCGCGCGATCGGGTCAGCGGAAGTCCGCGTTCGCGGCTGAAGATCCGCGCCGCACTGTCGTACGTCGGTCCATGGCGTTAGCCTGGATCGAGGGGATGGACGAGCTCGTGGTCGACGCCGGGCGCTACCCGCGCCTGGCCGCGTTCCTGGAGTCCGTGCCGGGCGGGCTCGACGCCTACCCATCCTCGCGGTCGAAAGCCACGCTGCTCCGCTCCGCGCTCGAGGGTCACGAGGACATGACGCTCGACGGGCTGCCCGACCGGATCGTCGAGCTGTTCCGCGCCCCGCCGCCGCCCACCGTCTGGGTGCCCGCCGTCGAGGTCAACGCGGTCTTCCACGCGATCTGCGACCGCTACTACCCGACCGAGGAGGCGACGATCGAGTGGGCCCGACGGCGCACCGTGAAGATGGGCGCCAACCCGATCTACCGGCAGCTCCTGCGCTTCACCGGGCCGCACGCGCTGCTGAAGATGGCGACCCGCATCGACCGCATGTTCCAGCGCGGCACCCACATCGACGCGCGCTACGGCCCGGGCTGGGCGGAGAGCCGGCTGACCCACCCGCCGCACCTCGTCAGCCCGCTGAACCAGGTGGCCAACGTGGGCATGTTCGAGGCGATGGTCGAGCTCACCGGCGCCACCGACGCCCGCTGCGAGATGAGCGACGCGTCGCCCGAGGGCGCCACCTTCCGGACCACCTGGAAGGTCTGAGCGTCAGCTCTCCTGCTCGAAGGTGGTCTGCAGCTCGGCGAGGAGCTGACGCGCCTTCTGGCTGAGCTTCTGCGGCACGTCGATCTGGACGAGGGTCACGAGGTCGCCGCGCCCGCGGCCGTCGAGCCGAGGCACGCCCTCGCCGCGCACGACGAGGTGGTCTCCGGGCTGCACGCCGGCGGGCACCTTCACCGACACCGGATCGTCGTCCGGCCCCAGCGTCGGCACCTCGAGCTCGCCGCCGAGCGCGGCCTGCGGGAAGCTGAGCTTCAGGTCGTAGATCAGGTCGAAGCCCTCGCGCTTGAAGTGCTCGTGGGGCTCGATCTCGATCGCGACGAAGAGGTGGCCGGGCGGGCCGCCGCGGAGCCCGGGCTGACCCTGGTTGGCGAGCCGCAGGTTCTGCCCCTCGTCGATGCCGGCGGGGATCTGCACCTTCACCGTGCGGTCGACGACCTCCTCGCCCGAGCCCTCGCACTCGCCGCACACCGACTTCGGCATCTGGCCGCGGCCCCGGCAGGTGGGGCAGGTGCTCGAGAGCATGAAGGCGCCGCGGTTGATCGCGACCTGGCCCGCGCCCTGACACGCGGTGCAGATGATGAGCTCGCCCTTCTCGGCGCCCGTGCCCTGACACGCGGTGCACGGCGCGGGGTAGGCGACCTCGACCTCCTTCTGGCAGCCGAAGGCGGCCTCCTCGAGGCTGAGACGAACCGGCACCCGCAGGTCGGAGCCGCGCATCGGGGCGTCGCGCCGCCTCCGCCCGCCCATGCCGCCGCCGAAGCCCATGCCGAACAGGTCGCCGAAGATGTCCCCGAAGTGGCTGAAGATGTCCTCGACGTTGCCGAAGCCGCCGGCGTTGCCCTGCAGCCCGGCGTGCCCGTAGCGGTCGTAGATCTGACGCTTCTCGCCGTCGCTCAGGACGGAGTAGGCCTCCGAGACCTCCTTGAAGCGCTCCTCGGCCGAGGGATCGTCGGGGTTCCGGTCGGGGTGGAACTGCAGAGCGAGCTTGCGGTAGGCCTTCTTCAGCTCCGTCGCGCCCACGGAGCGGTCGACCCCCAGGACTTCGTAGTAGTCGCGCTTGCTCATCCCATCTTTCCTCTGCGCCGGCGCCGGCGCGGTGCGCAACTTAGGACGCGAGTCGGGGCGGTCAAGGCTTGCCGCCGGGGGCCCGCGATGCCACCCCACGGGCGTGCGCACCAGCGTCTACGTGCACTTCCCCTGGTGCCTCAAGAAGTGCCCCTACTGCGACTTCGCCTCTGCGGGCGTCCGCCGCAGCGAGGTCCCTCACGAGGCCTACGCCGACGCCGTCCTGCGCGAGCTCGAGGCCCGCGACCTGTCGGGGCGACGGCTCGAGAGCGTCTTCTTCGGCGGCGGGACCCCGAGCCTCTGGTCGGCGGAGGCCCTCGGCCGGGTCCTCGCGGGCGTGCTCGCGGCCTTCCCCGAGCGGGCCGACGACCTGGAGATCACCGTCGAGTGCAACCCCACCTCGCTCGACCGGGCCAAGGCGGCCGCGCTCCGGGAGGTGGGGGTCGGCCGGCTCTCGATCGGCGTGCAGTCCCTCGACGCCGACCGGCTCCGCTACCTCGGCCGGCTCCACGACCCCGAGGGGGCCCTGCGCGCGGTGCGCGAGGCGGTCTCCGAGATGCCGCGGGTCAGCGCCGACCTGATGTTCGGCATGCCCGGCCAGAAGCCCGGCGACTTCGCCGGCGAGATCGAGCGCCTGCTCGACACCGGGATCCGGCACGTCAGCGCCTACGCCCTGACCATCGAGCCCGACACCCAGTTCGGCGCGCTCCACCGCAAGGGCAAGCTGCCGGTCGCGCCCGACGACGACTACGCCGACACCTTCCTGCGCGCCCGCGAGGTCTTCGCGGCGGCCGGCCTCGGCCACTACGAGGTGAGCAACTACGCGGCGCCCGGTGAGACGTCCCGCCACAACCAGCACTACTGGCGGGGCGGCGACTACCTGGGCCTGGGCGCGGGCGCGGTCGGGGCGATGAGCGAAGGGCACGCGGCGCGGCGCACCAAGAACGACCCGCGCCCCGAGCGCTACCTCGCCGGCGGGGGGACGGTGTTCGAGGAGGTGCTCGAGCCGGAGGACCGGGTGCGCGAGGCGCTGATGCTCGGGCTCCGCACCGCCGAGGGCGTGGACCTCTCCGCGGTCGAGGCGCGCACCGGCGTCGACCCCCGGATCGGGCGCGAGCGGGCGCTGTCCCGGCGCGTCGACCGCGGCGACGTGCTCCTCGACGGGGCGGCGCTCCGGGTCCCGGCCGAGCGCTGGCTCCACCTCGACGCGATCGTCGCCGATCTCTTCTGACGGAAGTGGCCGGTCGGAGCCGGGGCGGATAGGCTCGCCGTGCTTCGTGCCGTCCGCGACCCCCACCGCTCGATCTCCCGGCGCCGCGGCCTTCGATCGGGTCGAGGTGAAGGGCCTGGTGAAGGTCTACGGCGCCACCCGCGCCCTCGTGGGCGTGACCGCGCGCTTCGAGGCCGGCGCGGTGACGGTGATCGAGGGGCCCAACGGCTCGGGCAAGAGCACCCTGCTGAACATCCTCGGGCAGCTCGTGAAGCCGACCCGCGGCGAGGTCCGCTACGGCGATCTCCGGGCCGAGAGCTCGATCGCGCTCCGGGCGGCGATCGGCATCCTCGCGCACGCGCCGATGATCTACCCGGATCTGTCGTCGCGAGAGAACCTGCGCCTGTTCGGGCGCCTCCACGGGCTGCCGACCGACGCGGCCCACCTCGACGCGCTCTTCGACCGCTTCGAGATCGGGCGCTGGGGTGAGCGCCCGGCCCGGACCTACTCGCGCGGCCAGCTCCAGCGCCTCGCGCTCGCCCGCGCCGTGGCCCACGCGCCGCAGCTCATCCTGCTCGACGAGCCGTCGACCGGCCTCGACGTGAAGGCGGTCTCCCGGCTCGAGCGCACGGTGGACGAGGAGAAGGCGCGCGGCGCGATCGTCGTGCTCATCACCCACGACGCCGGGCTCGCCGATCGGCTGGCGGAGCGCCGCGTGGTGCTCGAGCGCGGGCGCGTGAAGGAGGCGACGTGAGCCTCTTCCTCCGCAGCACCTGGGCCATCGTGCTCAAGGAGCTCCAGATCGAGCTGCGCACCAAGGAGATCCTGGTCACCGCCGGGCTCTTCGGCCTGCTCGTGACGGTGCTGACGTCGCTGGCCTTCTTCCTCGACGACGTCACCGCGCGCAAGCTCGCGCCGGGGGTGCTCTGGATCGGCGCCTGCTTCGCCGGGGTGCTCGCGATGGGGCGCGCCTGGGCGCGGGAGCGGGAGGCGGACGCGATCCGCGGCCTCATGCTCGCCCCGATCCCGCGCAGCGCGATCTATGCCGGCAAGGCGATCGGCACCTTCGTCTTCGTGCTCCTGATCGACCTCGTGCTCCTGCCGGTGGTGGGGCTCCTCTTCCGGCTCGAGCTGATGCCCGCGCTGCTCCCGGTGAGCGTCATCCTGGTGCTCGGCACGACCGGCTACGTGGCGATGGGCACCCTCTTCGCCGCGATGAGCGTCCGCACCCGGGCCCGCGACCTCATGCTGAGCGTCGTGCTCTTCCCGCTCGCCTCGCCCGCCCTCGTCGCCGGCGTGGTCGCCACCCGGGACGTGCTCGGGGGCATGCCGCTCGACGAGACGGTCGAGTGGCTGCGCATCCTCGGCGCCTTCGACCTCGTCGCCATCGTCTGCGGGCTCGTGCTCTTCGAGCCGCTGATGTCCGACTGAGGAGCAGCTACACGCGGACGGTCGCGGCCTCGAGATCGGACTCGGGCTCGCGCTCGACGAAGATCTCTTCGCAGGCCGGGCAGCGGCCGAAGGTCTCGGCCTCGGCGCGTCGGATCACCGCCTCGCAGCTCGCGCAGGCGGCGAGGAGCGCGTCGGCCGGGAAGACGAGCTCCCCGAAGAGCTCGCGGACGTGGGCGGGATCGAGGCTCGCGGCCGGGTCGCCCGGGTGCCACAGCACGTCGACCGCGGAGAGCTCGTCTTCGTCGGCCGGCAGGCACGAGCGCAGCGCGTGGACCAGGGCGGCGCGATCGGTCGCGCGGGAGAGCGCGGGCAGCTCGCAGCGGTGGCGCACCAGGAGGGTCAGCACCACCCAGCCCTCGCGCGCGCTCCGGTAGTCGCTCGCCTTCGACTCGCCGCGCACCGCGCGGAGCCGGTCGGCGAGGGCCTCGGCGCGGGCCTCGGTCTCGAAGTCCGGCGCGCGCTGCCGGCTGGCAGAGAAGGCGCGCACCTCGCCGGCGTAGGCGACGAGCGCGTCGCGCAGGGCCCGCGCGTCGTCGAGCCGGCCGCGCGCCGCCCGCTCGGCCAGCTCGCTCAGCTCGCCCCGCAGCCCGGCCGGGAGCGCGATCGTGATCCGCCGCAGGGTGTGATCGCCGTCCCGCCCCGCGCCGGTCCAGCGCCGGAGGCTGCTCTCGAGCAGCAGGCCGAGCACGAGCACGAAGAGCGTGGTGACGAGGACCGGCACCGAGCGGTCGACCGACTCCGCCTCGGCGGGCGGGATGTCGTAGCCGTGCACCGGGTGGCCGGCGAGGGCGGCGTCGGCGTGCGCGACCGCGGTGGCCAGGTAGCGCGGGTGCGCCGCCCCCTCCCAGTCGACCGGCGCGAGCTGGGCGCGCCACTCGAAGGTGACGGGGCGGCGGCGCGGGCCGACGAAGGGCGCAGCGCAGACGGTCGCGGTGGTCACGCCGTCGTGGCCCGGGGTCGTCAGCACCGGGAGGCGCATGCGCTCGCCGTGACGCTGCCAGCGCGCGACGTCGAGGCGGGTGACGCGGTGCGGGCCGGCCGCCGAGACGGCGATGAGCGCGCAGCCGTCGGGGGCCACGCTCACGCTCCGCTCGACCGCGTCGGCGTCGATCTCGATCAGCTCGGCGTCGGTCTCGGTGACCGCGACGGTGCGGGCGGCGAGCCGCGCCCGGTCCTCCGCCGCGCGCTCCGCGGTCTCGACGTCGTGGAACGGGCGGACCTGCGGTGGGCTCCAGGAGAGATACGCCGCCGCGCCCGCGACGAGCGCGAGGACGACGACGAACACGCGACCCTTCCGCACGAAGAAAACGTAGCGCCACCTCGCGCGTCTGGCGACGGCGGCCGGGTCAGAGCGGCCCGCTGGGCTGGCCGAGCGGACGCGGCTGGGCCGGATAGGGCGCGCCGGTGCCGTAGGGCGGGTTGGGCCGGAACGGCTCGGGCGTGGCGGCGCGACGACGGCGCCGGGTGCCGGTGCGCTGCGCGGCCTCCACCTGCAGCTGCAGCTCGAACGGACCGCCGCCCGCGGAGGGATCGCGCGCCCGCGCCTCGAGCTCGAAGCGCCCGGCCTCCCGGGTCACGTAGACGATGTGCGCGTCGGTCCCGGCCGCCTCGTCGGCGGCGTCGTCGTTGGTGGCCACGATCACGCCGCTCGGGTCGCGCAGCACCAGGTACGCGTCGAGCACCTCGCTCTTCATCCAGACATCGATCCGCTGGCCGCCGCGGAGCTCGAGGCGATAGCGCTGCCTCGCGCCTTCGGTCAGGTGCCCCTCCGTCGAACCGGGCCGGAGCCGCTCGACCAGCGCGTCCGGCGGACAGGCGAAGTCGGAGAGCGCCTGCGCGCAGGCCAGCTCCTGCCGGTCCGCGGGAATGGCGCCGATCCGCGCCCGGGTCGCGTCGCAGGCGGTCCGGCCCCCCGGCCCGGGGCACGCGCAGGCGCGGTCGATCCAGCGGCCGCACGCGTCCGCCATCGCCGGGCTCGGGGCCGGGGTCGGCGCCACGTGCTCCAGCGGAGGCGCGTCGGGCGGCGGCGGCGGCGCGCTCGCCACCGGCTCCGGTCGGGTCGCCGCCCGCATGACGAAGAACATCGTCGCCCCGACCGCGAGGCCGCCGAGCAGGAGCCCGGCCAGGAGCGCCGCCCCGCCCATCACCGCGGCCGAGGGCGCGCGCCGCGGCGGCTTCTTCGCCTTCTTCTTCTTCGCCGCCTGGGCCACGACCGCCGCCGACTCGCGGGGCGCGTCCTCGTCGGTGCCCCGGGCCCGCGCGCCGCCCAGGGCGTCCATCATCTCGCGCGCGCTCGCGTAGCGGTCGGCGGCGCTCTTCGACATCGCGCGCTGCACGACCTCGGCGAGCGCGGGGGCGACCGTCGGGTTCGCCACCCGCACGTCGGGCGGCTCGTCCTCGAGCACCGCCCGGATCAGGTCGGCGGCCGGCCCGGGGAACGGCGGGCGCCCGGTGAGCATCCCGTAGAGCAGCACGCCCGCGCCGTAGACGTCGGTGCGGGCGTCGACCTCGCCCCCCTTGAGCTGCTCGGGCGCCGCGAAGCGCGGCGTGCCGACCATCTCGCCGACCGCGGTCAGCCGCCCGCCGGCGTCGCGCAGCTTGGCGATGCCGAAGTCGAGCAGCTTCACCAGCTCCTGCCCGCCCGCGAGCGCCACCAGGAAGACGTTCGCCGGCTTGAGATCGCGGTGCACGATGCCCGCCTCGTGCGCCTCCTGCAGCGCGTCGAGGAGCTGGACGGTGATGCGCACCGCGCGCTCCACCTCGAGCGGGCCGCGCTGCAGCACGTCCATCAGGCCCTCACCGGCGAGGCGCTCCATGACCAGGAACGGGGGCCCCTTCTCCGGCACGACGAAGTCGGTGACGTCGACGATGTGCGGGTGGCCGAGCATCGCCGCCGCGATCGCCTCCCGCCGGAAGCGCTCCAGGATCGTCGGCTGCTTGGCCAGCTCGGGCGCGAGGACCTTGAGCGCCACCCGCCGGCCGAGCTCGACCTGCACGGCGTCGTAGACGCGGCCCATGCCGCCCTTGCCCAGCAGCCTCTCGACGCGGTAGCGCTCGTCGAGCGTCGTTCCGACCAGCGGATCCGGGGCGTCGGCCACGCCCCAGGCTATCAGAGATAAGTTTCGAAGACGTCGAGGGCGACGGCGCTGGACCAGTCGCGGCGGCCGTCGACCCGGAGCCGGATCACGCCGTCGGGGTCGATGACCCAGGTCTCGGGGAACAGCCGGGTGCCGAACTTCTCACGGACGACCTCGCGGTCCGGGTCGAGCAGCACGGTCATCGGCACGTCGTCGGGCACCGCGCTGCGCACGGTCTCCCAGTCGCGGTCGACGCTGATGGTGATCAGCTCGATGTCGTCGCGATCGGCGAGGATGCGCGAGAGGCTGATCAGCGACGGCATCTCCTCCATGCAGGGCTGGCAGGTGACCGTCCAGAAGTTCAGGACGAGCACCTTCCCCCGGTGGTCCGACAGCCGCCAGGTGGAGCCGTCGCGCTGGGGGAGCTCGAAGTCCGGCGCGGTCCGGTCGTTCCCCATGTAGTGCTGTGGGGTCTGCCGGCCGGCGGCGAGCGCCTCGTAGGCGTCGGTCCCGATCAGCGAGCGGACCGGCATCTCGCGGCGCCGGACCTCACCGTCCGCGAACGCGCTCGCGACGCCGTAGATCAGGGGCGCGCCGATGGCCGCGACCAGCAGGAGCGCGGCCATGTCCGCGCTGCGATTGGAGGGCTCCATGCGAGCGGAACCCTAGCATCAGGGGGGAGCCGGGTCAGGCGACGTCGGCCGCCGCCTCGGGCTCGGGCAGGCGCACGAGCGAGAGCAGGTCCTCGAAGTGGCGGTCGACCCAGGCCGAGGTCTCGCGCAGGCGCCTGAGCTGCACGATGAGGTTGCCGCCGTTCACCGCCTGTTGCACGCCGCTCTTGGGTCGCGCTCGCTGCTCTTGATCCATGTGTTCCCCCGACTCCTTCAATTCGGCACGATCGGAGAGAACGTCAAGATCCCGAAACATTAACGTCCACTGTCAGAGGGGGGCGGCCACCTCGGGCGGTCGGACGCGCGCGCCCCCGATGCGCAGGAACACGCCCTCGTCGTCCTCCTCGATCAGCGCCTCGAGCTGCATCATCGCGTGGGCGTCGAAGCGCGCCGTCATCTCGCCGGGCACGTCGCAGTAGAGCGCGCCCTCGGGCCCCTGACGGAGCGTCGACGGATCGAGCGCCGCGGTGGTGTCGTCCGAGAGCCGCAGCGTGACCGCGCCGTCGCTCACCTCGACGCTGCGCACGAAGCGCGGCGGCCCCTCGAGGCCGACGTACGCCCAGTTGATGTCGTTGGAGAGGCACCAGCGGCCGGAGCCGTCGGGCGCGGGGCGCAGCCAGGCGTCGAACGCGCGAGTGAGCAGCGTGTGCGTGATCTCGGTGCCGTCGTTGAACCACCGGCCGCGCGCGTCGCGGTGGATCTTCGTCTCACGAGTTCGGCCCTTCAGCATGTCCGCGGGATCGACCATGCCGGGAGCATAGGTCCATCCGCCCACGCTGTAAGGGGGCGCCCCCTGGCGCCGCTGAATCGCGCGCCTCACGATTCCGTCAGGAAAACGCGTGGCCTCCCGCCGCGTGATAGCGTGAATCGTTTGAATTCGGCGGCGAAGAGATGAGCCGCGCGCGCCTGTGGCAGCGGTGGCGGCGGTGGCTGGCGGTCCTCGGGATCTTCGCCCTCGGCATCCCTGCGTCCGCCGCCCTGATGGTCCGCTCGTCCACCAGCCGCGAGCGGCTCCACGACCTCGCGACGAACGTCATCCGGGACGAGCTCGGGCTGCGCGCCA
The DNA here is from genome assembly GCA_036149055.1 of Myxococcota bacterium. Classification (GTDB taxonomy): domain Bacteria; phylum Myxococcota_A; class Polyangia; order Polyangiales; family Sandaracinaceae; genus JAVJQK01. The sequence continues at coordinate 24,003 of JAYZQJ010000220.1, forward strand.
CCATCGGCCGCGTCCAGCTGCAGCTGGTGCCCTTCGCGCTCAAGGCCCGCGACATCACCCTCGACGATCCCGTCTACGGGCGCTTCGCCACCGCCGAGGAGCTGAGCATCGAGCCGAGCTTCCGCGCCCTCCTGCGCGGCGGCATCGACATCGACACGATCCGGATCCGCCGGGCCGACCTGCGGCTCGTGGTGCGGAACGGGCAGGTGCGGAACCTGCCGCGCGCCGAGGGCCCGCCGCCGAGCGGAGGCGGGCCGCCCACCCTGCCCTTCGACGCCTTCTACGTCATCGACTCCACCCTGACGGTGGACGCCGAGCCGCACGCGTCCGGTCAGCTGCGCCACGTCGACCTGGAGGTCACCGGCATCGAGGGCGGCATCGCGATCGAGGCCGACAGCCGCGACGGCTGGGTCCGGCATCGAGGCGGCCGGGACACGATCTCGCTCATCGACGCGCGGGCCGAGATCACCGAGCACGAGATCCGCCTGCCGCACGTGGAGCTCGAGACGCCCCACCTCGACGTGGCGGTGCGGACCGCGGTGCTGCCCATCCCCTTCGAGGACCACGGCTACTCGGGGCACGTCGAGCTGAGCTACGACCTCGGCCAGCTCGAGCGCCTTCCCCTCCCCGAGGACGTGACGCTGCCGCCGATCCAGGGGCGCGTCGCTTTGAACGCGCGCTTCTTCACCCGCGACGACGTGCAGCACGCCCAGGGCATGGTGGAGCTGCGCGACGGCGTCATCGAGCAGTTCGGGATCGGCGAGACCGCGCACATCGAGTTCCTGGCCAACCGAGACCGGGTGGCGCTCCGGGACGGGAGCTGGGTCACGGTCCCGCGCGGCGGCGGCCGGGTGAACCTCGCGGGCGGCCTGCAGCTCGACCCCGAGCGCGGCTTCCCGCTCGACGTGCGCGCCGACGTCGACGACGTGAGCTTCGCGCGGGTCATGCTCGACCTCGGGGTGACCGAGAACGGCATCGTCGAGTGGACGCTCGACGGCTCGCTGGTCCTGCGCGGCACGCTCGACCCGCTCCGGCTCGAGGGGCCGGTGCACCTCCGCACGCGCGACTTCCGCGTGACCCACGATCCCTGGCACGCCGAGCACGTGCGCCGGGTGATCGGGGTCAGCCACGGCACCTTCGACGGGCGCTGGACGATCCGCGAGGACGCGGTGCGCTTCCACGACCTCGTCGGCGTGCTGCCCCGCAGCCGCATCCGCGGGGACGTGCACCTGGGCTTCGACAACCAGCTGCGGGTGAACGCGCGCGCGGACGTCGACCTCCGGGACATCACGCCGCTCGACCGCTGGGCGATCCTCGGCGTCGGCACGGCGACCTGCACCATCGACGGCACCTTCCAGGATCCGCACGTGACCGGGCACGTCGACCTCGACGACTTCGTCTTCGACACCTTCCGGCTCGGCGACGTCGAGAGCGACGCCCTGCTCGACCCGGACGGCATGGGCGTGCACTTCGCGATGGTCAGCGCGGTCAAGAACGAGAGCCGCTACCGCGCGGAGAACCTCTACCTGAACTTCCACGACGACCGCTTCGAGATGACGGGGCTGATGCACCTCGACGGGCTCGCGCTGGCGGACTTCTATCACGTGTTCGGGTTCGAGGAGGACGAGCGGTTCGCGCCCTACCAGGGCACGGCGCGCGGGCAAGCCGACGTGCGATACACCAACGGCTTCCCCGACGACTCCCCGAGCGGGACGCTCGACGTCGACCTGAACCTCGACTTCCCGACCGCGACCCTGAACGACTACGCGTTCGAGGACGGCCGGCTGGTCGGGCGCTGGCGCTGGCTGGACTGGGACCGCGGCGCGGCCGGCGCGGAGCTGTCGATCGCCCACCTCTCGCTCCACAAAGGCGAGGGCACGCTCAGCGTCTCCGGCGACATGCGCCTCGGGGGCCGCCTGGCGATGGACGCGGTGGCCGACCGGGTGATGCTCAGCCAGCTCGAGGGCATCGGCGACCGCTTCGACGGGCTCGACGGCGTCGCCACCGCGATCGGCCAGATCGGCGGCACCTTCGACGCGATGCGCGCCGACTTCGACGTCGGCGTGACGAACGTGACCTACGACGGCCGGCCCCTCGGCGACGGCCGCTTCTTCGTCCGGCTGACCGACACCAGCGATCCCTGGGTGGTCGAGGCCGGCGACTGGGATCGCCGCGAGCTGCCCGAGGCGCCGTGCGCGCGCGCCCGGGTCGGGCTGGCCCACGCCGACTGGCCGGCCGATCCGCCGATGCGCACGATCGAGGGGCTGATGCCGCGGCTCGAGCGCCCGAGCGCGTTCCTGATCTGCGGCTCCGGGCTCGACGATCACCTCTTCGTCGACCTCGCGGTCGGCCGCACCGAGCCGCTCCCGCTGCGGGGCGTCGTCCGCCTGGACGGCTTCGACTTCGGCGCGCTCCTCCCGCGGAGCGAGGGCACGATGCCCTTCGAGGGCGCGGTGAGCGGCGAGCTCGCGTTCGACGACGGCGCGATGCGGCAGCTCGAGACGCTCGAGGGCAGCGTCCGCCTGACCGACGTGCGCCTCGCCCGCGCCGACCTGGAGATCCGGAACCGCCGCGACGTCGACCTGGTCTTCAAGGACGGCGTGCTCGCGATCAACAAGGCGCGCTTCGTCGGCCCGGACTCGCGCCTCCGGGTCCGCGGCCGGGCGTCGGTGGAGGACGGGCTCGCGCTGCAGGTGAACGGCGACGTGGACCTCGGCCTGCTGACGCGGCTCTCGCCCAGCGTCGAGGAGGCCACCGGCCGGGTCGAGGCGCGCTTCAACGTGACCGGCCAGCTCGGCGATCCCGAGCTCTACGGCGAGGCGACGCTGGAGGGCGGACGCTTCCGCCTCGCGAGCTTCGACGAGCCCATCGAGCAGGTCGGCGGCCGGGTCCGGTTCAGCCAGCGCTCGATCCTCCTCGAGGAGCTGCACGCGGACGTCGCAGGCGGGCACGTGAGCGCGAGCGGCGCGGCCGAGCTCCGCGAGCAGTCCCTCGAGCGCTACGTGGTCGACGTCGCCGCGCGCGATCTGGGCTTCGACTTCGCCGAGGGCGTCGACACGAACCTCGGCGGGGAGATGCAGCTGAGCTGGAGCCGCGGCGAGCGGCTGCCGACCCTGCGCGGCGACCTCACGGTGAGCCGCTTCGAGTACACCCGCCCGATCGAGCTCCGGAGCCTGGGCGACGTCGCCGCCACCGCGGTCCGCGGGCTCATGCGCCAGGAGCGCACCGCGGTGCGGCGCTACGACCCCGAGGCGGACCTCGTCGCGCTCGATCTGCGGGTGGTGCAGCGGCGTCCCTTCCGGATCCAGAACAACCTCATCGACGCCGACGTCCGCCTCGACACGCGCGACCGCCCCTTCCGGCTGGTCGGCACCGATCAGCGCTATGGCGTGCAGGGCGCGATGCGGATCACCCGCGGCCAGCTCTACTTCCAGAACAACGAGTTCACCGTCCGCCGCGGCCGCATCACCTTCGACGACTCCACCCGCATCGACCCGCGGCTGGACATCGAGGCGACCACCGAGATCCGGCGGAGCAGCGATCTGTCGGCGCCCAGCTGGCGCATCGTGCTCAACCTCCTCGGCTCGAGCGACAACCTGCAGCTCGTCACCCGCAGCGACCCGGATCTCCCGCAGCCGGACATCCTGCTGCTGCTCGCGGTCGGCATGACGCGGGCCGAGCTCCAGCAGCTCCAGCAGGAGGGCGACCTGGCGAGCGCCGCCGCGCTCGAGGCGCTGACCACCATCACCGGGCTCGACCGGGAGGTGCGTCGCGCGGTGCCGCTCATCGACGACATCCGGGTGACGACCGGCTACTCGCCGCAGACCGGCCGGAGCGAGCCGCGGCTGTCGGTGGGCAAGCGCATCGCCGAGCGGGTGCGCCTCAGCGCGCAGACCGGGCTCGGCGAGTCGCGAGAGTTCCGCGGCGCGCTCGACTGGCAGCTCGACGACAACCAGCGCATCGGGCTGAGCTACGACAACTACAACATCAACGGGACCAACTCCTTCGGTAACCTCGGCGTCGACTGGGGTTATCGTCTGGAATTCGAGTGAGGTCGCCGAAGCTCCCGATCCTCGCGGCGCTCTTCTGGGCGCTCGCGATGCCCGCGTCCGCCCAGCTCCCCCGCAACCTGGTGCGGCGGCGCGTGGTCGACGTGCGCGTGACCGGCGAGACGAGCGGCGCGACCGGCGCGCGCGACGTCGGCATCCCGGTCGGCGCGCCCCTCACCCGGCGTCTCCTCCGCACCACGGTGCAGCAGCTCCTCGAGAGCGGGCGCTGGGCCGACGTGCAGATCGACGCGGTCGCCGAGGGCAGCGGCGTCGCCCTCATCGTGCAGCTGGTCCCGCGGATCGTGATCACGCGGGTCGACGTGATCGGCAACGCGGTGCTGTCCGACGAGGACGTCGAGCAGGTGCTGGCGCTCGGCATCGACCGGGAGCTGCAGCAGGGGCAGCTCGCGGCGCTCGCCGAGGCGGTGGCCGCCGCCTACGTCGAGCGAGGCTACGCGGACGCGCGGATCACCCTGCGCCTGCGCGACACCGACGACCCGACCCGCAAGGTGCTCCGGGTCCGGGTCGCGGAGGGCGAGCCGGTGCGCGTGACCCGCTACGCCTGGGACGGCGACACGCCGCCCGGCGACCTCGACCTCCCCGGCGCGATCGGCATCGAGCCCGGCGACGTGCTCGACCGCACCCGGCTGCGCGACGGGGTGCGAGAGGCCGCGCGGGAGCTGCGGCGCGAGGGCTGGCTCGAGGCGCGACTGGGCGACCCCGAGCTCCGACGGGACGACGACGAGGCGGTGCTCGTGGTGCCGCTCTCGCTCGGCCCCCGCTACGACGTCCGCCTCGTCGGCCACGACCCGCTCCAGCGCACCACGGTCGAGGAGGTCCTGCAGCTCGAGGAGCAGCGACTCACCCGGCGCACCCTCGCCGCCCTCGAGGGGCGCGTGACCGAGCTCTTCCGCCGCCACGGCTTCCACCGCGCGCGGGTCACGATCGATCGCTACGCCGGCGAGCGCGGCGGCGCCGTCCTCGAGATCCGCGCGCAGCCCGGTCGACAGCTCGCGGTCGTCGGCATGTCCTTCCCCGGGGCGACGCACTGGGGGAGCGACTACCTGCGCGGTCAGGTCGTCAGCGTGCTCGAGTCGGAGCTGCCGGACACCCGCATGTTCTCGCCGGTCGACAGCGACACCGCCGACGCGCTCGGGCTCGGCGGCGGGCGGGTGCGCCGGGAGCGCGAGGTGCCCCGCCCGCTCGAGGTCGATCCGAGCCGGGTCTATTACGAGCCGCTCTACGAGCAGGCGGTCGAGCACCTGCGCGACGTCTACGAGGCGGCGGGGTTCTTGAGCGCCCGCCTCGGCCCGGCGCGCCTCGAGCCGGTGGGGCGCGGCCGCGCGATCGTCGTGATCCCCGTCTTCGAGGGCGCGCGCACCCTGCTCTACGGCGTGCGCCTCCGGGGCAACGCGGTGCTCGGGGATCGCGCGCTGCTCGAGGCCGCCGAGCTCCAGCGCGGGGAGCCGTTCAGCTACCTCGGCCTCGAGGAGGCGATCGGGCGCATGACCGAGCTCTATCGCGAGCGCGGCCACCTCTACGCCCGCATCGAGCCGGACGTGCGCTTCAGCCAGGACCGCGAGCGGGCCGAGGTGGTGCTCGACGTCGTGGAGCGCTTCGAGGTGCACGTCGGCGAGGTGCGGATCGAGGGCAACGAGCGCACGAGCGAGGGGCTCATCCGGGACTCGCTCCGCTTCCTCGAGGGCAGCCTCTACCGGCCGTCGGCCATCCAGGCGAGCCAGGAGGCGCTGATGGGGCTCGGCGTCTTCTCGAGCGTGAACATCCAGCCGGCCGATCCCGAGCTGCCCGAGCGGGTGAAGCCGGTGACGGTGACGGTGCGCGAGCGGCTGCCGCAGTACTTCGACTTCCAGCTCGGCATCTCGACCGGTCAGGGCGTCCGCAGCTCCTTCGAGTACGGATACCGCAACCTCTTCGGTTACGCGCTCGGAGTGACCGCGCGCGCCCAGCTCGGCCTGCAGTTCTTCTTCCAGGACGAGGAGCTCGAGCAGAACATCAGCGGCCTCCCCCTCGAGCAGCGGCTCGAGCGGCGGATCACCGTCACGCTCGCCCTCCCCCACATCACCGGCGTCGACAACGTCCGCTCCACCCTCGACCTCGTGCACCTGCGCGACAACCAGCGCGCCTTCGGCCTCGACAAGAACGGCGTCGCGCTGTCGTTCAACTGGCGGCCGATCTCGCGCCTCTCGTTCACCCTCTCCGGCGAGCTCGAGAACAACAACGTCCAGCTCTTCGGCGACCGGGAGAGCATCGAGGAGATCCTCGAGATGGCGATGGGCAACCCGCAGATCACGCGGCTGCTCCGGGTGCCCGAGGGCAACAGCATCGTCGTCTCGAGCCGGATCAGCGGCGCGCTCGATCAGCGCGACAGCCCGTTCGTGCCCACCGAGGGCTGGTTCTCGAGCGCGTCGGTCGAGTGGGTCCGCACCCTCGAGACCGACACCCAGGACGACACCGATCCGTTCTTCAGCCACTTCTTCAAGCTCACCGGCACCCTCAACGGCTACGTGCCGATCGGCGAGGTGGTGCTCGCCGGGCAGGTGCGCGCCGGCGGCGTGGTGCACATCGAGGACGGCTCGCGGACCTACCCGAACCGACAGTTCTTCCTCGGCGGCGTCGACACCATGCGCGGCTTCAACCAGGACCAGCTGCAGCCGCAGGACCTCGCGGAGTTCCAGCTCGAGAACCCCGAGGCGCGCACCGGCACGGTGTTGCAGGGCGGCGACTTCTTCTACCTGGTGCGCGCCGAGGTGCGCTTCCCCATCTTCGAGAGCCTCCAGGGCGCGCTCTTCGGCGACTTCGGCAACCACTGGTCCGACCCGGGCAGCATCGGCGCCGCGTGCCCCGCCGGGCTCTCGGCCGAGGAGTGCCTCTTCTTCCGCCCCACCGCCGGCCTCGGCCTCCGCCTCGCCACCCCCGTCGGCCCGCTGGCCCTCGACTACGGCTTCAACGTGCTCCGCCGCGAGTCGCTGAACGAGCCCTTCGGCGCCTTCCACTTCTCCATCGGCGTATTCTGAGTTTCTTGGAGGGTTTGGGGCAAACCCTCCCCCCATTGGGCAAAGCGCCAATGGGGCCCCCCTCCCGACTCCGTCGGGGCCTCGCGCGCTTCGCGCGCTGGCCCCGCGACCCCAGCGACGGGGCGCTGGGGGCCCTGCGGCTCGCGCTCGCGCTGCGCGCTCGCTGGC
>JAYZQJ010000221.1:0-12608 GCA_036149055.1 Myxococcota bacterium
GCTTGTCCCGACGCTCCAGGGCGGCGTTGCTCCTCCTCGCCGATGCGGGGCATCGACTCGTCGTCGCGCCTTGCCCTGAAACGCCGGTCCGGCGCCATCTCCCCTTCTACCGGTCGGATCTCCGCACCAGAGAGGGGGGGACGGAGTGAACTTGTGAACTTACATAGGTCGAACGCCTACGTAGCCCCGTCGTCACTCCTCGCCGAGCGGCTGCCCGACGTCGATCCGGTGCCCGTCGGGATCGGCGACCACGAAGATGCGCATGCCCCACGGGGCGTCGCGGAGCGCCTCGACGATCTCTCCGCCCGCCGCCTTCGCCGCGCGCTCGACCGCCATTGCGTCGCTCACGATCAGGTGCATGACGTTCTGAGACCGCGGCGCCGGATCCGAGCACACCGAGAGGTGCACCTCGGCCGCGTCCTTCTTCATGACCACGTAGAGATCGGCCTGCGAGAAGGTGACCTCCAGCCCGAACGCCGACGTGTAGAAGCGCCGCGCGCGCGCCATGTCGCGCACCGGGATCGTCGGCGCGGCTCGCCCGAGCGTCACGTCGGCCATGGCCCCTGGATACCCTCGGCGTCGCCACGTGCCAAGCTGGGGTCATGACCCCGACGGCGCCCCGGGTGACGTTCGTCCGCCTGGCGCGGGCGCACCTCGACGTCCTCCACGGCCTGGCGGTCGACCCCCACGTGCGGCGCTTTCTGCTCGACGGGGAGGTCGTGCCGCGCGCCTGGTGCGACGCGGTGCTGGAGGCGAGCGACGCCCTGTACGCGGAGACCGGGCTGGGGCTGTATCTGGTGGAGCGCGACGAGACGATCGGGTTCGCCGGCTTCCACGTGTTCGAGGAGCTCGGGCCGGAGCCGCAGCTGCTCTACGCGCTGACCGAGGCCCACGTCGGCCAGGGGCTCGCGACCGAGATCGCGCGCGCGCTGCTCGAGCACGCCTTCGCGCTCGGGCGTACGCGCGTCGAGGCGGCGGTGGACGCGCCGAACGTGGCCTCGATCCGCGTGCTCGAGAAGGCGGGGTTCACGCGCATGCCGCGCACGGCGGCGGGCGCGTTCGGGGAGACGTACCTCTTCGAGGCGACGCGGGTGTAGGGCGAAGGACTACGTAAGTTCACAAGTTCACTCCGTCCCCTCGTATCTGGTCCCAGTGTATCTCGCGCGAGGCCGGAGGAGGGCGGGGCTCTCGCGTTGCTCGAGGGCGTGCGCGATCCAGCCGGCGGTGCGGCCGACGCCGAAGAGGGCGCTCGCGAGGTCGGGGCCGCCGCCCATGGAGCGGGCGAGGGCGTAGAGGGCGAGGTCCAGGTTGGGGTGGGCGCCGGTCGCGCGGGGGACGGCGTCGGCGAGGGCGAAGGCGACGTCGCGCTCGGGGCTGGCGTCGCCTTCCCGGGCGAGGGCGAGGAGCGGGGCCGCGCGCGGGTCGCCGTCCGGGTAGAGGGGGTGGTGGAAGCCGGGCACGGTGTCGCCCCGCGCGATCCGGTCCCGCAGGGCGCGCTCCACGCCGACGCTCACGCACTCGCGCACGAAGGCCTCGAGGCGAAGCGAGGCCGCGCCGTGCTTCGGGCCGCTGAACGCGTAGAGCGCGGCGCCGACGCAGGCGTAGAGATCCGCGCCGCTCGAGGCGGTGACGCGGGCGGCGAAGGTCGAGACGTTCAGCTCGTGATCCGCGCACGCGACGAGGGCGGCGTTCACCCGCGCGGCGTGTCGCTCGTGCGCGAGCCCCCGGGCGACCGCCTCGGCGATGGAGCCCTTCACCTCGACCTGGCTCGCCGCCGCCGCGAGCGCGGTGACGAGGCGGCGCGCGCGCGCGTGCTCGAGGGCGGCGGTGGCGCCGTGCCGCAGCGGATCGGCGAGGGCGAGCCCCGGGAGCGCCGCGGTCATGCGGAACACGGGCGGGCCCTCGAGCGACGTCGGCGAGGCCGTGGGCCAGTCCCCGGGCTCGGCCTCCCAGAGCCGCTCCGCCACCGCCTCGTAGCGCACGCCGTCCGCGATCAACGCGCCGACGTCACGCCCGCGGTATCGCAAGCCGTCCTCCACCGAGGTGATCGCCGAGTCGAGCACCGGGTCTCCCCAGCGGAGGGCGCCGACCGCGACCGCCGCGTGCCCCCGCCGGGCCGCGCTCTTGGCCGCGAGGCGGTCCACGTCGTCGACCGCGTAGAGCCGACGTCGCCCGCCGGCCCGCACGCAGCGGACCAGGCCACGGCTGACGTAGGAGTAGAGCGTCGCCTTCTTCACGCCGAGCCGGCGGCACGCCTCCTCCGAGCGAATGTATTGATTGTCGATTCGAGCTGTCTCTCGACCCATCGCGCCATCATCGTAGACCCATGCAGAACGAGGCTCCACGACACGTCGATCATCAATCCGCATATCTGCCGCGCTGGTCGCGCACCGCTCGGGACTACGCGCGCCATCGGGCTGGCTTCCCGGCGTCGTTCTACGCGCGGGTCGAGCCGCTCCTCGGGCCCAGGGTCCTGGACGTCGGCACGGGGACCGGGACCGTCGCCCGGGCGCTCGCGAGGCGGGGGCACGCGGTCACCGCGATCGACGTCGCCGCCGGGCAGCTCGCCGAGGCGGTGCGGCTCGCCAACGAGGCCGACCTCGCGATCGACTTCCGGCGGGTCCCCGCGGAGCACACCGGGCTCGACGCGCGCTCCTTCGACGTCGCGATCGCGGCGCAGTGCTGGCACTGGCTCGATCGTCCGAAGGCGGCGCTGGAGATGCGTCGGCTGCTCCGCCCGGGCGGCCGCCTGCTCCTCGCCCACCTCGACTGGATCCCTCGCGCCGGCAACGTGGTCGAGGCCTCGGTGGCGCTGGTCCGGGCGCATCGCCGGGTGGAGCTGCCGCACCTCGAGCGGGTCTCGCTCGACGGCCTCTACGGCCCGTGGCTCGAGGATCTGCACGCGGCCGGCTTCGAGCGCGTCGAGAGCTTCAGCTTCGACGTCGCCATCCCCTACACCGCCGAGTCCTGGCGCGGCCGGATGCGGGCCAGCGCGCACGTCGGCGCCACCCTCGACGACGCCGGCGTGGCCCGCTTCGACGCGGATCTCGCCGAGGCGCTCACCGCCTACGGCGACGCCTTCCCCGTCCCCCACCGCGTCTTCGTCGCGCACGCAGAGGAGCCGTCATGAGTCACCCCAACGTCAAGAACGTCGCCGCGCTCGAGCCCACCGCCATCGAGAAGGGCCCGCATCGCATCGTGCGCCGCCAGCTCGGTCGGCCGGCCGGGAGCCAGCAGCTCGGCTGCAGCCACATCACGATCCCGCCGGGCGGGCGGAGCTGGCCGCGGCACTGGCACGCGGTCAACGAGGAGGCGATCTACGTGCTCTCGGGCGAAGGCGTGGCGCTGATCGGCGACGAGAGGGTGCCGGTGAAGGCCGGAGACTACGTGGCGCTTCCGGTCGGCGAGGCGCACGCCCATCAGATGCGGAACGAGGGCGCCGAGGACCTCGTCTATCTCTGCTTCAGCACGATGATCCCGCACGAGATCGCGTTCTACGCCGACACCGGCAAGGTCGCGCTCTTCGCCGGCGCGGCGCCCGGGGGAGACAAGTCCGCGCGCTTCGTCGAGCGCTACGCCTACCTGGAGGACGTCGACTACTGGGACGACGAGGGCGCTTGACGCCGGGCGCGTCGCGCCTCAGGCTCAGCGAGTCATGCGGCTCGACTCACGGACAGCGTCACGCACCGCGCCCGCTCTCGCAGCGGATCGGTGCACGTGCGTCCGGAGGTAGAGAGCCCAGACCGCGAGCGCTCGCTCGAGCTGAAAGGCCCCTCCGGCACACGCCGAGAGGGGCCTTCGCAATTCTGCGCGTCTCTCCCGGCGTCCCCCGGCGGGGCCAGGTCTCCCTCCGTCGTCCGCGAAGGTCGCGGCGCGTGAGGAGAAACGGAGAACGTAGAGAGATGAACATCGAGAAGCAGCACCTGAGCGTCGGCACGATCGGCCACGTGGACCACGGCAAGACGACGCTGACGGCGGCGTTGACGGCCGCCACGGCCCACGCGTTCGGCGGGACGGCGCGCGGCTTCGGCGACATCGACAACGCGCCCGAGGAGCGGCGGCGGGGCATCACGATCCAGGCCTCGCACGTGCAGTACGAGTCTCGGGCTCGCGTGTACGCGCACGTCGACTGCCCCGGGCACGCCGACTTCGTCAAGAACATGATCGCGGGCGCGTCCCAGATGGACGGCGCGATCCTGCTCGTGGACGGATCCGTCGGGGTGCAGGCGCAGACGCGTGAGCACGTCCTGCTCGCGAGGCAGGTCGGCGTCGAGCACGTCGTGGTGTTCGTCAACAAGGTGGACATCGCCGACCCCGAGCTGCTCGACCTCGTCGAGATCGAGGTGGCCGAGCTGCTCGAGGCGCACGACTACATCGACCCGCCCTTCGTGCGGGGCTCGGCCCTCGAGGCGCTGCGCGCCTGTGAGGAGGGGCGCTGGGACGACGCGCGGGTGGAGGAGATCCTCGCCCTCGTCGAGGCCCTCGACGCCCACGTGCCCGTGCCCGAGCGGGACTACGACGCCCCCTTCTTCATGCCCGTCGAGGGCGTGTGCAGCATCGAGGGGCTCGGCACCGTGATCACCGGCAAGGTCGAGCGCGGCCGGCTCTCGGTCGGCGCCAGCGTCGAGGTCGTCGGTCGCGGCGGCGAGCCGCGGCAGGCGGTCGTGAAAGGCATCCAGTCGTTCCACCGTGACGTGCCCGAGGCGGTCGCGGGCTGGAACGTCGGGCTGCTGCTCCGGGGCGTCGGCCGTGAAGAGATCGTGCGCGGTCAGGTCGCGGTCTCGCCCGGCTCGATCGCCTCTCACGCCACCGGCGAGGCGGAGATCTTCCTCCTCTCCGAGAAGGAGGGCGGCCGCAAGCGGCCCTTCGGATCGGGCTACGCGCCGCAGCTCTTCTTCGGCGTGGTCGGCGTGACCGGCACCCTCCGGTTCGACGAGGGCGTCATCGCGCCGGGTGACCGGGCGAGCGTCCGCTTCGAGCTCGACAAGGCGGTGGCCATCGAGCCCGGCATGCGCTTCGCCATGCGCGAGGGCGGCCGCACCATCGGCGCCGGGGTCGTGCGCGCGGTGGCGTGATCACCCGGGCGGCGCCTCTCCCTCTTCGGCGGGAGGGGCGTCGCCCTCCTCCAGCACCAGCCGGTCGCCCTGCCAGATCCACCACTGCCGCTCCTCGCCGGGCCGCCGCACGACCAGCGCGAAGGGCTCGCGGCGCGCCCGTCCCGCGCGATCGCGGGTGCCCGACACGCTGCCTCGGCGATGATCGGGCAAGCTCTCCGCGGTCGGGAGCTGCGCCGACCAGACCTCCCGCCGGCGATGCAGCGGCGTCGCGCTCCACTGCAGGATCCCGTCAGCGCCCAGGGAGTCGCGCGGCGCGTGGCTCGCGACCAGCAGCGTCTGCCCGCCCCCTCGAAGGGTCTCGGTCAGGAACACCTCGCCGAGCGCCCCGCCGAGGCGGTGAGTCGTGAGGCGCTCGAGCTCGCACTCGGCGTCGAGCGCGTAGGCGACGATCTCCGCGGCGCCGTAGACGTCCGGGGTGATGAGCAGGAACGCGGACCGGGGCCGGCCCTCGCTCCAGATCCGGGTGCGGACCGCGAGGCTCTCCTCGGCGGCGCGCTCGGCCTGCCCGAAGACGTCGTCGGCCTCGTCCTCGAGCTCGTCGTACACCTCACCGCCGTACACCTCCTCGAGGTAGGCGAGGCTCTCGTCCAGGATCGCGGCCCGGCTCGGCACGCAGCCCTCGAGCGGCGCGAGGAACCGCGCGGTCACCCACCCCCGCTGCCGGCGGCTCACCACGACCTGGAGGAAGCCCTCGTCGGAGTCGCCGCTCTCGTGGAGCGCGACGACGACCGTGTCGTGCGGCAGCACGCGGAGCACGTTCGGCGCGTCGGTGGTGGGCGTGCGCCGGAGGGTGAGGCGCACGGTCGAGCTCATGCGCGCCGGGCGGAGGCCCACGCTCGGATCGTAGGCCTCGGGCGCGCTCACTACGCTGCCGAGCGCCCGCATCGCCCTCTCGAGGGCCGCCGGCGGCGTCTCTGCGGGCAGGCGCGCGGCCCAGCCGTCGTCGAGACGCGTGAAGCGGAACGGCAGCTCCCGCAGCGAGCTCGGCAGCTCGGCCCAGTCCGAGGCCAGGGCCTCGAGCGGTCGCGCCCCGGTCACCCGAACGCCCGACGGAGGTGCAGGCGTCGGTGCGGGGGGGCGTGCCGTCTCGGCGGCCGGGCCCGCGTCGGGAGGCGGCGCGGGCTCGGCGGCCGCGGGCGCGAGCTCGGCGCGCGGCGGCTCGGGCGACGCGAGCGCGAGCGCGAGGACGAGCAGCGTCGCGAGCCCGAGGGCGCCTGCCGCCGCGATCCCGATCGCCGCTCGGCCGCGACGCCGGGGCGAGGGGAGCGCCTCGGTGGGGGAGGCCATCGCGAGCCCGATCGTGCCCGGCACCGCCGGCGGGTCGGTCGCGGGGAGGGCGCCGGTGGCCGCGTCGAGCGCGTCTCGCATCGCCGCGCCGCTCGCGAAGCGCTCCGCCGCGTCTCGGCGCAGCGCCCGGTGCACGAGCTCCACGATCGCCCGCGGCAGATCGGGGCGCAGCGTGTCGAGCGGCGCGGGCTCGGTCTGGAGCGTGGCCCGGTGCACCGCGAACGCGTCGTCGCCCTCGAAGGGGCGCCGGCCGGCCAGCGCCTCGTAGAGGATCACGCCCGCCGCCCACACGTCCGCGCGCGCGTCGACGTCGCGGGCGGACTCGAACTGCTCGGGCGCCATGTAGCACGGCGTGCCCACGCTGGTGTGCGGGGCGGTGAGGTGAGGCCCGGTCCTCTTCGCGGCGCGCGAGATCCCGAAGTCGAGCAGCTTGGGGATCACCCCGTCGCCGTCCTCCGCGAGGAACACGTTCGCGGGCTTCAGATCGCGATGCACGATGCCCGCCTCGTGGATCGCGGCGAGCCCGCCCAGCACCCCTCGCGCCCAGCTCAGCACGTCACCGAGAGGCGGCAGCCCACGCGCCAGCCGCGCGTGCAGCGTCTCGCCCGACAGCAGCGGCATCACCAGGAAGGGCGCGCCGTCCGCGTCTCCGTAGTCGAGGATGTCCACGACGTTGCGATGCTGCACCCGGGCCACGAGCGCCGCCTCTCGCTCGAAGCGGGCGCGCGCCTCGTCGCCGTCGAGCGCCTCGCGCACCCGCTTCACGGCGACCTCGCGCCCGAGCGCGAGCTGCTCGGCTCGCCAGACCTCGCCCATCCCGCCTTCGCCCAGCCGGGCGATCAGCCGGTAGCGTCCCCCGAGGGTGTCACCCGCCTCCACTGCGCGGGTAGACGCGCGGCGATCGGGCGTCGATTCCCGCTACCGCCAGCGACCTTGCCACTGGCAGGTCGCGTCGCCGCGGTGGACGCAGGCGACGTGCTCGATCTGCACGCCTTCGCCGCCCGACAGCGTGATCGCCGACTCGATCCAGCCGGCGATGCCGTACTGGCAGAGGTAGAGCGGGTAGACGGCGTCGCCGATCGTCACCGTCGCGCGACCGCGCCCGTCGAGCGTGGTCTTCGCCCAGCCCGGCCGGAGGTACTGACGGTAGGCCACGCCGATGCTCTTCAGCACGAAGCCCGGCGTGCCGATGCGGTAGAGCGCGCGGTAGAGGGACGGGAGGTCGTAGGCGGCGATGGTCGCGCCGAAGGGCTGCATCAGCCGCATGTCTCCGCGCATCGCGATCTCGACGATGCGCTGATCGATCTCGACCATCTCGACGAGCGGGTACCAGCTCACCGGCATCGGCTCGCCCTCGAGGTGCCTGCGCGCCTCCGGGGCCGTGCCCTCGGCGACGCGTCGGAGCATCTCCTCACCCCACGTCTCGCGCACGTACCGCGGACGCGCGGCCATCAGAGAGCCCTTTACCCGCTGCTCCCGCATCGGCGCGAGCAGGGACTCGTCACCCAGCACTTCATGAGTGATCGACACCGTCGAGGACCCTAGCAGGCGTTCACCGGCGCGGCCGGCCGTGTTACCAATGGACCGTGGGGAGGATCTTGCTGCTCCTGACGGTGCTGTGGATCCCTGCGCTCGCCGAGGCGCAGACGGAGCCCGAGTGGCAGCGCGGCGTGGAGCTGCGACGGCAGGGCCAGGACGCGGCCGCGCTCGAGGTCTTCGCGGCGCTGCACGCCCGGACGGCTTCGCCGGCGAGCCTCGCGCAGGTGGCGCTGGCGGAGCAGGCGCTCGGACGCTGGGGCGCGGCGGCGCTGCACCTCGACGCGGCCCTCGCGCGACCGGACGCCTGGGTGACCGAGCGCCGCGGCGCGCTGGCGCAGGCGCGGGACGAGATCACGCGTCACGTCGGCCAGCTCGAGGTGCTCGTGAGCCGCGCGGGCCTGACGGTGGAGGTCGACGGAACGGCGGTGGGCACCTCCCCGCTCCCGGGCCCGGTGCCGGCGACCGAGGGCACGGTGGTGGTGCGCCTGCGCGAGGCCGGCCGCGTCGTGGGGGAGCGCCGGGTGACGGTGCAGCCGGGGGCGCTGTCGCGGGCGAGCCTCGAGGTCGGCGCCGGCGTGAGCGCCTCGGGCGGCGGCGCGCTCGGCGTCGTCGGCGGGGTGTCGCTCGGCGTGGGCGGCGGCGCGCTGGTCGGTGTGGCGGTCGCGTGGGCGCTCCGCGAGTCGCACGTGCAGCGCTGGAACTCCGACGAGTGCTGGCCGGCGGGCGCGACGCGCATGGAGGCCTGCCCGGGCGAGCCCGACGCGTGGAGCGCGGCGGAGACGGCGGCGATCGTGCTGGGCGCGGCCGGCGGCGCGCTGCTGGTCGCGGGCGCGGTGCTGCTCATCGTCGACGCGAGCGGCGGGGGCGGCGAGACCGCGCTCGCCTGCGCGCCCGGGCTGCTGGGCGTCAGCTGTCAGGGGCGCTTCTGATGCGGGCGCGGTGCCTCGCCCTCTGCGCGCTCCTGGTCGCCTGCACCGAGCCGCTCCCCGGCGACGTGAGAAACGGAGAGGACGCGGCGGCGCCCGACGCGGGCGTGGACGACGGCGGGCGCGGCGAAGACGGCGGCCTCGAGCGCGACGGCGGGCTCCCGCTGGACGACGGCGGCTCCGACGGCGGCGGCTCCGACGGCGGCGCCCCCTTCACGATCCGGGCGATCGACGTCGGGACCGGCTCGACGCACACCTGCGCGGTGACGACCACCAACACCGTCGTCTGCTGGGGCGCGAACGACCGAGGGCAGCTCGGGCGCGCCGAGGGCGATCGCGCGCCCGGCGTGGTCGAGGGCGTGTCGGCCACCTCGGTGTGCGCGGGCGACGGCTTCACCTGCGCGCTGACCACCGCCGGCGAGGTCGCCTGCTGGGGAGTGAACAATCGCGGGCAGCTCGGGCGCGGCGTCATGGGCGAGCCGGACTCCACGCGTCTCGTCATCGGTCTCTCGGGCGTGCGCGGCATCACCTGCGGGTCGCACCACGCCTGCGCGCTCGACGGCGACACCGTCGACTGCTGGGGGAGCAACGCCACCGGCCAGCTCGGCACCGGCGGCTCCACGGCCGCGGATCCGTGGCCCCGGACCGCGGTGAGCTCCGCCGGCAGCGACTTCACCCTCGAAGCCGGCGCCCGGCACACGTGCTTCAGCGATCTCATTCGCGGCTCGGGGCGCACCGCCTGCTGGGGCGACAACGGGGCCGGGCAGATCGAGGAGGGCGGGAACTCCGAGTACCGCGCCGGCCTCGAGCTCAACCGCGTCTTCATCTCCGAGATGGCGCTCGGCGAGCGGCACACCTGCTTCATGACGACGGCGGGCTTCACCTGTCGCGGCTCGGACGCGCAGCAGACCGCGGTGCCCACCGCGATCGGCGGCGGGGTGGACGTGGCGGCGGCGGGGCTCTCGGCGTCGTGCGGCGGGAGCGGCGCGGACGTGGTCTGCTGGGGCGACAACGACGAATGGCAGCTCGGCACGTCGGCGAGCGGCGCGACCCAGGCGACCGTCACCCTCCCGTCCGACGTCCGGGCGCTCGACGGCGGCGCCGGGCAGTTCTGCGCGATCGACCGCGAGCAGCGCGTGTGGTGCTGGGGGGCGAACGGCTTCGGTCAAGCGCGACCCGGCGACCCCGCCGCGCAGGTCGACCCTGCCATGCTCGGCCTGTGATGGAGCCGCCCGACACCCTCGAGCATCGACAGCTGGCTCCGGGCGTCCGGGCGGGCAGCTATCTCGTCGAGAAGATCCTCGGCGCGGGAGGCATGGGCCACGTGTTCGCCGCGCGCCACGTGGGGCTCGACAAGCCGGTGGTGCTCAAGGCGCTGCATCCCGCGCTCTCGTCTCGACAAGACGCCGTGACGCGGTTCGTACGCGAGGGGCGGGCGGCGTCGAAGATCCGCCACCCGCACGTCGTCGACGTGACCGACGTCGGGACGCACGAGGGCGTGCCGTTCCTGGTGATGGAGTACCTCGAGGGAGAGGATCTCCATCATCGCCTGCACGCCACCGGGCCGATGTCTCCGAGCGAGATCGCGCGGATCATGCTGCCGGTCTGCGACGCGGTCGCGCACGCGCACGACGCGGGCGTCATTCACCGCGATCTCAAGCCGTCGAACATCTTCCTCGCCGCCGCGCCGAACGGCCGCGAGGTGCCCAAGGTCCTCGACTTCGGCATCGCGCGCATCGTCGACACCCAGCTCGACCGGGTCACGGTCACCCACGCCGCCTCGTTCCTCGGGACGCCGTTCTACGTCGCGCCCGAGCAGGCGCAGTCGGGTCGCGACGCCGACGCGCGGAGCGACCAGTTCTCGCTCGGCGTGATCCTCTACCAGCTCGCGACGGGACGGACGCCGGTCGAGGGGGGCACGCCCTTCGAGGTGATCTGCGCGATCATCCAGGGGATCAGCATCCCCATCCAGACTCACCTCCCGAACGTGGATCCACGGCTCGCCGCCATCGTCGAGCGCGCGATGGCCTTCGCGCCGGACCAGCGCTACCCGGACGTGCGCGCCCTCGGCCGGGACCTGCTCCAGCTCGCCGATCCCGCGGTGCGCGCGCAGTCGGCTGGCGTGTTCGGCGCCGACCCGATCGCCACGCCCGCCCCCGCGGCGCCTGACACCTCTCCCGACGCCTTCGCGCCGACGATGGTGCCCGCGTCGGTTCAGCCGGCGCTGACGCCCGCGCCTCCGCCTGCTCCGGTCGTCACCCCGGCCTTCACTCGCCCTGCGCCGGTGAAGCGCGCGCGGGCGCTGCCGTGGCTGGCGCTCTCGCTGGGGCTGGTGCTGCTGCTCGGAGGTGGAGTCGCCGCGTGGTGGGTCGTCTCGCGGGCGCCGGGCTCACCGGTCCAGGCGGAGGCGCCTTCGCCTGCGCCGCGCGATGCGGTCCACTCGGAGCCGGCGGCCGCCGAATCGGAGCTGGCCGAGCCGGAGCCGCCCGAGCGGGAGCCGGCCGAGCCGGAGCCGGCCGAGCGGGAGCCGGCCGAGCCGGAGCTGGCCGAGTCGGAGGGGGTGCGGGAGCCCGAGCCTCCCGAGGTCGCGTCTCCGGAGCCGGCGCCTCCGGAGCCGCGCGCGCGACCGACTCGCGTCATGCGGCGCGCTCCGACGCCGTCGGGGTCGCGGGCCACGCCTCCGACGCCGCGCAGCCTCCCGCGCGCGCTGCCCGCGCCGCGCCCGCGACCGACGCCGCGCCCTCCGCCTCGGGTCGGCGCCAACAACGCGCCCATCCTGGACTGACGCACTACGACCTGTCGCGCGTTTGTGTTCTCTGCGGACGGATCTACGTCTTCTGGGCCGACCCGAGCTTGAGGTCGGGGCGCGAAAGCGTTACACCGAATGAACAGGCGTGTGCGCAACCGTCGTGCTCTGAACGACGCGCATCGCCAACCGAAGACCAGTGGGAGCGGCGCCGATGGAACGCGCCAATCGTTCTCCCACGCCAACAAGGAGATACATGGGTAGAAGATTTCGTGGGGCCGTCCGACCGAACAAGCCCGAACACCGCGTCAATCACAGAATTCGCTTCCCTCAGATCCGAGTCGTCGATCCCGATGGATCCGTCCTCGGCGTCATGAGCCCCGAAGAAGGCCGCGCGAAGGCTCGAGAGTATGGTCTCGACCTCGTGGAGATGGCGCCCAACGCGCGCCCCCCGGTCTGCCGGATCATGGACTACGGGAAGTTCAAGTACGAGCAGAGCAAGGCCAAGTCGGCGAAGAAGAACGACGGCCCGCAGCTCAAGACCGTGCAGATGCGTCCCAAGACCGACACGCACGATCTCGAGACCAAGCTCAACCGCGCCCGCCGCTTCCTGGAGCGCGGCGACAAGGTCAAGCTCGTGATGCGGCTCCGCGGACGAGAGCGCGGCTACCCGCAGCGCTGGGTGCAGATGATGCACGAGCACGTGCAGGAGCACCTGAGCGACGTCGCCGACGTGGCGTCGAGGCCGGCCCAGCAGGGCCGCATGATCTCGATGCTGCTCGAGCCGAGCTGACCTTCTAGGGCAGGGGCGGGTCCGCCCCCGCCCCCCCGCTGCGGCGGCACAACGATGTTCGCTCCGGGCTGCGCCCTCCGCAAACATCGCTGCGCCTCCTCCGCGGGGCCCCCCCACCCACTCCGGGACCTCGCTCCGCTCGGCCCCGACCCCAGCGCGGGGCGCTGGGTCCCCTGCGGCTCGCGCTCGCGCTGCGCGCG
>JAYZQJ010000222.1:0-4400 GCA_036149055.1 Myxococcota bacterium
TCTCCGCTCCGGGTGCATCCGCACCCTCCGCAGAGACAGGTCAGCCGGCTCCGCGGGGCCCCCCACCCAAGTCGCGCGCCTCCGGCGCGCGTGTCCCGCGCGCCTCACCCACGAACAGGGCGCGTGAGCCCCGCGGCTCGCGCTCGCGCTTCGCGCGAGCTGGCCGCCCGCTGCCGCGGGATCGAACACGGGGGGATCGCGCGTGCGGCGACCTCGCTGCGCTCGTCGCCTCCCGTCGTCTCCGGCCGAGCGTCGGGAACCTTCTCCGGCCGAGCGTTCCGGGACGATCCTGTTCATTCGTCGAAATCACGGGACCGCCGAGGGATCGGGGACGATCCTATTCATTCATCGAACTCTACGGGGCTCGGTGTCGGGCTCGGACTCGGCATCGGGCTCGGCGTCGGGCTCGGCGTCGGACTCGGACTCGGCGTCGGACTCGGCGTCGGACTCGGCATCAGTCACGGGACCGCCGAGGGATCGGGGACGATCCTATTCATTCATCGAAGTCTACGGGGCGGGATCGGCTCGGTGTCGGGCTCGGACTCGGCATCGGGCTTCGGCGTCGGACTCGGCATCGGGCTCGGCGTCGGACTCGGCGTCGGAGCTCGATGAGGAACTGGTTCGTCCCGTACGGATGGCGATGGACCGGTCCCCACGGCTCACGGGCTCGGCCCTCGATGTCGAGCACGTCCGGGGCACGGAAAACTACCAGCGTGGGCTTCGCGAACGCCCTCCGAGGAACACGGACTACCCGGAGAGGCTTCGCGAAGGCTCCGAGGTGGTTCGAATCTACCGAGGTCGCCTTCGCGAAGGCTCCGAGGTGGTTCGAAACTACCCGGATGGCCTGCGCGAAGGCCTCCGAAGTGGTTCGGGACCACCGAGGTCGCCTTCGCCAGGGCTCGGACGTGGTTCGAGACTACCGAGATCGCCTTCGCGAAGGCCTCCGAGGTAGCTCGAGATACCGAGATCGCCTTCGCGAAGGCCTCCGCGGTAGTCGAGATTCCCGAGCTCGCCTTCGCGAAGGCCGCCGAGGTGGTCGAGGCACCGAGATCGCCTTGGCGAAGGCCTCCGAGGTGGTCGAGGCACCGAGGTCGCCTTCTCGAAAGCCTCCGAGGTGGTCGAGACACCGAGGTCGCCTTCTCGAAGGCCTCCGAGGTGGTCGAGACACCGAGCTCGCCTTCTCGAAGGCCTCCGCGGTGGTTCGAGGGCGCGAGCGGCGTCAGCCGGCGAGGGCGCGGAGCTTGGGGGAGACGGGCTGACCGGCGCGCTCCAGCCGCTCGATGACGCGCCCCACGAGGGCTCGGCGCGGCTCGACGCCGAGCTCCGCCTCGAACGCCGCGGCGCCCGCGTCCACCACCGCGTCGTGCGAGCCGCTGCCCGCCCCGAATCGTGCCGGGTCCGGCGCTCCCAGCGATCGAAGGCGGCGACCGCGGCCGCCTCGCCTTCGCCGCGGATCGCCAGCGCGAGCTCGATGGAGAGGAGCGGGAGGGGGAGCTCGTTCATCGGGATCTTGCGGAGCCGGGTCACCGCGTCCCGGATCGCGTCGCGCGCCTCGGCGGGGCGGCCGGTCGCCACGAGCTGCAGGACCGCCTCGGTCTCGAGGGCGGTGTGGACGTCGGGGTACACGCCCGGACGGGACGCCGCGGCGCGCGCCTCGGCCAGCCAGCGGGCGGCTTCGTCGAGGGCGCCTCGCTCCCGGGCGTCGCGCGCGCGCTCGAGGAGGTCCTGGGGCGGCACGTCAGGGGCTCGGGAGGCGGTCGAGCAGCGAGGTCTCGCCGAGCTCGGCGCACAAGGCCTCGAGGGCCGGGCGATCGACGCCGCGCCACTCGAGGTCGGCGAGCTTCGCCTGGGGCAGCGGCACGTCGGTGCGCAGGGTGGCGAGGCGCTTGTAGAGGAGGGCGTCTTCGCGCTGGGCGGTGAGGTTCTGGGCGAGCGTCTTGGCGCCGCGGACCTTGATGTCCCACGCGCCCTCGTCGTCCGGGATGTCCTCGATGCGGCCGTAGCGGGTGAGCACCTGGGCGGTGCTCTTGGCGCCCCAGCGCGGGATGCCCGGGATGCCGTCGGCGCTGTCGCCGATGAGCGCGAGCAGGTCGGGGATCGCGCCGGGCGGCACGCCGTGCTTCTCCACCACCGCCGGCTCGTCGAGCACGATGTCTCGCCGGCGATCCCAGAGCACCACCTTCTCGCCGCGCACGCACTGGCAGAGATCCTTGTCGGGCGAGCCGATCACCACCTGCTCGACCTCGTCCGCGAAGCGATGCGCGGCGGCGGCGAGCGCGTCGTCGGCCTCGAACTCGACCATCGGCCAGACGACCAGCCCGAGCGCCGCGGACGCGCGCTCCGCGAGCGGGAACTGGTTCCAGAGGGCCTCGTCGATGCCGGCGCCGGTCTTGTAGCCGTCGAAGAGGTCGTTGCGGAAGCTCTCGATCACGTGGTCGAAGGCCACCCCCACGTGGGTCACGTCGTCGCGCTCGAGCAGCATCGCGAAGCTGCGGAGGAGCGCGCGGGTGGCGCCGACCTCGAGCCCGGCGTCGTTCTCCGACGGGGGCGCCCCGTAGAACATGCGGAACAGCTCGTAGGTGCCGTCGAGCAGGTGGAGCTTCATCACTTCTTGCCGTGCTGCCCCGTGACGACCGTCTTCTCGTCGTGGATGGGGTCGTAGGGGGAGGGCGCCTTCACCGTGGCCTCGGCCGGCTCGTCGCCGCCGCCTCGCGAGCGGGCGGTGTCGATGATCTCGGTCTTGACCTGGTGCACCTCGTCGGGCGCGTCCTCGGCGCTCGAGGTGGGCTGCGGGGAGAAGCGGCTGTAGCTCGCGCCGGGCCCGAGCGCCTCCGCGATGAGGTTCTTGCCGAGCGGGGCGCCCTCGTCGAAGGCCTTCTGGTCGAGCACGAAGTCCTCCATCGCGCGCAGATCCCGCTCGATCTCCTCGCTCCAGACCCGCTTCATGAAGCGCGAGAGCTTCGTGCGGCGGTACTTCGGGTTGTAGTTCCGGAGGAAGCGCAGGAGCGCGTCGCGGAACTCGAGCGCGGTCTGGTAGCGCGCCGACCGGGAGCGGCTCATCGCCTTCTCGATGATCCGCGCGAGCTGCTCGGGGATGTCGGGGTTGATCTCCCGGGCCGCGGTCGGCGCGGCGTCGCGCACCGCGAAGATGAGGTCGATCTCGTTCGGCGCGTGGAACGGCGCCGCGCCGGTGGCCAGCTCGTAGAGCACGCTCCCCGCGCTGAAGAGGTCCGAGCGCCAGTCGAGCTTCCGCCCGAAGGCCTGCTCCGGGCTCATGTACTTGACCTTGCCCTTGATGATGCCGGTCTTCGTCTGGATGCGGTTGTGCGTCGCCTTCGCGATCCCGAAGTCGCACAGCTTCACCGTGCCGTCGTAGCCGACCAGCAGGTTCGACGGGCTGAAGTCGCGGTGCACGATCTTCAGCGGCTCGTCGTTCTCGTCCCGGGCCACGTGCGCGTGGTGCAGGCCGTCCAGCGCGCGGGCGAGCACGTAGGCGATGTCGTCGAGCGCCAGCGTCATGCGCCGGCCCCGCGCCTTCTCCACCGTCGAGCGCAGGTCCTTGCCGTCGACGTACTCCATCGCGATCAGGAGGTTCTCGTCGACCTCGACCAGCTCGAAGACCTCGGCGATGTTCGGGTGCTTCAGGTGGCTGACGAGCTTGAACTCGTCGACCAGCATCGTGATGAACTGCTGGTCCTCGAGGTAGTGCGGCAGCAGCCGCTTGATCGCCACGTCCCGCTTGAAGCCATCGGCCTCGAACGTGAAGGCGCGGAACAGCTCCGCCATGCCACCGAAGGCGATCCGTTCCGTCAGGTGATAGCGGCCGAGCCGTTTGGTGCGGCGCATCGTCCGGCCCAGAGTGCCTCACGCCCCCCGATGACCGCAACCGAGGATGTTCGCCCTCCGCCCGCCTGACCTCGGCTCGGCCGCTCCTCACTCGCAGGAAGGTCGGAAACGAGGAAGGGGAGGACGGCAAGCATGGGGGAGAGCGCTCCCCACTCGCAGGAAGGGAGGAAGGTCGGAAGCGAGGAAGGAGAGGGCGGGAAAACGGGGGAGAGTGGGAGGTGGGAGACGGGAGGAAGTGTCGCTGCGCGACACGGGCTGACTGGGCGGCGGGATGGTGGGCTGGCCGGCGGGTCACCGGGTGGCGTCGCGGCTCGGCCAGCTGATCTCTCCTCGCCTCCCCCCTCCCATCTCCCCTGCATCCCCGGGCCGCCCGACCTCGGCTCGGTCGCTCCTCACTCGCAGGAAGGGAGGAAGGTCGGAAGCGAGGAAGGAGAGGGCGGGGAAATGGGGGAGAGGGGAGGTGGGAGACGGGAGGAAGTGTCGCTGCGCGACACGGGCTGACTGGGCGGCGGGATGGTGGGCTGGCCGGCGGGTCACCGGGTGGCGTCGCGGCT
>JAYZQJ010000223.1:0-24925 GCA_036149055.1 Myxococcota bacterium
GCCCCCAGCGCCCCGTCGCTGGGGTCGCGGCGCGAGCGCGAAGCGCGAGGCGCCGACGGAGTCGGGAGGGGGGCCCCATTGGCGCTTTGCCCAATGGGGGGAGGGTTTGCACCAAACCCTCCGAAAAACTCAGCCGGGCTGACGCTCGAGCAGGAGCACCCGGCCGCCGCGGATCACGGCGACGCGGCGGCCGCTCGGTGAGACGGCGGCGTCGCTCGGCGCGCCCTCGCGCTCGGCCCAGCCCTCCGGCCAGAGCAGGGTGGGGGCGCCGCCGCCGGTGCGGTGGAGGAGCACGCCGAGCCCGCGGAGCTCGACCCGGTAGCGGCCGTCGGCGGTGATGGCGCCCGGGGGCAGCGGGGCCGGGGGCGGGGTGCCCGCGCTCAGGGTCTCGGGGGTCCCGGCCGGATCGGCGCCGACGGTGAGGGGCGCCACCCGGAGCTCGGCGCCGCGCGCCGCGACCACCCCCTGCGGCGCCCAGCCGAGGATCTCCCAGCCGCCGTCGTCGCGACGCTGCGCGGCCGTGAGCTCGGCGCCTTCGCCCTCGCAGGCGCCGGCCGGCGGCTCGCGCGGCTCGAGGAGCGGGGTCGCGTGGGTCGGCCCGAGCGCGCGGCCGCTCACCACGCTGCCGGCGGGCACCACCCGGAGCACGAAGCCGGCGCAGCGGCGCTCGACGCCGGCCACCGCGAAGCGCTTCGAGGGGTCGAGGATGCGCTGATCGGCGCGCTGCACGTCGAGCGGCTCCTCCTCGCCGGTGCCGACGTTCCAGATGCGGGGCGACGCGCCGCGGAGGAAGACGTGATCCTCGTCGAGGAAGCCGAGCGTGCTGAGCCGGGCCACGTCGCCGCCGGCCGCCTGGTGGGCCGGGCCCTCCCGGACCGAGACGCCGCCGGTCGCGGGGGCCTCGGCGATCGCGCGGCGCGCGTAGTCCCGGCGCTCCTCGTTGATGAGGTAGCCGGGGGTGTCCATCGCCGCGAAGGCGTCGAGCGCCCGGAGCAGCTCGCCTTCCCTGGCGTGACCGCGGACGAGGTTGGTGATCGCGCGGCCCGCGGCGTCGGACTCCCCGCAGCCGAGCCCGGCGCTGCGGCCGATCCGGAGGCGCGCGCGTCCGGGCTCCCGGCAGAGGACCTCGTGCAGCGCCAGCACGCCGCGGGACTCGGCCACCGCCCGGGAGGCGTTGCCCCGCAGCAAGCGCAGCGCCGATCGCGACCGGTCGACGAGCGTCGCCTCGGGCTCGTCGGCGTCGCGGGCGAGGCCGCTCGGGCGGTCGAGCCAGGGCAGCTCGAGCTCGTGCGTGGCGCCGTCTCGCTCGAGCCGGGCGGTGACCACGAGATCGTCGTGGCCGTCGTCGTCGCGATCGGCGAGCGCCCACCGGAGGCTCATCGCGCCGGGCGCCCGCTCCTCGGGGGCCAGCACCGCGAGGTGCTCGAGCACCCTCGGCGTCTCCGGGTGCGCGACGATCCAGTGCTCCATGCGCCCGGCGGCGGGCTGCGCCTCGCAGCGGAGGTCGGCGCTGGCGACGATCCACTCGGCGCCGATCGGCTGGAGGTTGGCGTCGGCGATGACGCAGCCCTCGGGCGCCGCGGGGGCGCGGCCGAGGTTGCGAGGCGGCGCGAAGGTGGCGCCTTCGCGGTTCGAGAACCAGAGCTGCACCGGCGCCTCGGGCGGACCGGCGGCGACGATCAGGGCGTCGCGGTCTCCGTCGCCGTCGACGTCGTGCGCCCAGAGCGAGCGGATCGAGCCCTCGAGCAGGATCGGCGCGCCCTCCACGTCGACCCGGGTGGTCCCGTCCCCGAAGGCGCGCGCGCTCGGCAAGTCGGCGTGCGCCGGTCGCTCGCGATCCGGGGTGTCGTCGTCCTCCGTGGCGCGCACGCCGGTGTCGAGCCCGAAGGGCACGGGATCGCCGCCCGAGCACGAGCTGCAGCCGCTCGCGAGGAGCACGCCACACGAGGCGAGGAGTGGGACGAGCCGGGTCATGCGGCCGTGATAACAGCGGGCCCGCCGGATCGCATCCATCCGTGTAAGCCGGCTGACACCTGCGCGCGTGCGGTCACACACGACAGGTAGGCGGGACCATTCCCTTTTTTCCGACGCAGGAATATCGTCGCGGGGCGCCGTGCCCCGCCTCCTCCACGTGTCCTGCGCGCTCTCGATGCTGCTCGCGTCGCCCGTGCTGGCGCAGCCGGCGGACGATCCGGAGGCCGACGTCGAGGCCGAGGCAGGCGTCGAGGCCGAGCCCGGGACCGAAGCCGAGGCCGAGGCCGAGGCCGAGCCCGAGCCCGAGGCCGAGGCCGAGACCGAGTCCGTGACCGAGCCGGATCCGGCGGAGGTCGCGCCGGAGCCGGGCGGGATGGGGACGCTCGAGGAGGCGGAGTCGGGGCCGCCGCAGGACGAGGCGGACGAGGACGAGGAGGCGGAGGAAGAGGAGGCGACGGCCCAGGAAGAAGAGGAGGGCGGGCTCACCTTCGGCGGCAGCATCGGCGGCGAGTACCGGCACCGGGGGGTGTTCATGAGCGACTTCCCGCTCGACCCGCTGCCCCGCACCGACCCGGCCGTCACCGGCGAGTACGGGCCGAACTTCTGGGGGGAGCAGTGGCTCCGCCTGCACGGGGAGCTGGCGCTGCGGCCGGTGCTCCGGCTGTACGGCGAGACCGATCTCGTCTGGGGCGTGGCCTACGGGGACCTGACGCAGGGGCTCGACCCGGCCGCGTGGCCGCGCGACGACTACGGCTACCCGGGCCTGCGCCTCCGGCAGCTCTACCTCGAGTGGATCACGCCCATCGGCTTGCTGCGGGTCGGACAGATGGCGTTCAGCTGGGGCCTCGGCATCATCTCGAACGGCGGCGACGACCCGCCGGTCTTCGGGGACTACCGCTACGGCGACCTGGTGCGGCGGCTGCTGTTCGCGACCAAGCCCGCCGGGCGCGACAGCCCCTTCACGATCGCGGTGGCCGGGGACTGGGTCGCGTGGGACCTCATCGCCGACTTCGACGGGCGCGGGGACCTCGCGTTCCAGGGGCTGCTCGCCGCGTTCTACGAGGACGACGAGGACAACCAGATCGGCGCCTACGCCGCCTACCGCCACCAGACCAACACGCTGAACGACGAGCTGAGCGTGTTCGTCGGCGACGTCTTCGCGAAGCTCCACTTCGCCGAGCCGAGCGGCGGGCGCATCCGGGTGGCGTTCGAGGGCGCCTACGTGCGCGGCGAGACCAGCCTCACGCGCACCGTCGCTCACCCGCAGCAGGAGGTGGAGCAGCTCCTCGCCGTCGCCCAGCTCGGCCGGGTCAGCCCGCACCTCGACGTCATCCTCGAGGGTGGCTACGCGAGCGGCGACTCGAACGCGGAGGACGCGTTCCAGCGCCGCGGCACGATGGACCCCGACCACCGGGTCGGGCTCGTGCTCTTCCCCGAGGTGCTCGCGGCCCAGAGCGCGCGCTCGGCGCACCTCGCCCGGTCCCCCGAGCTCTTCGGGCGGCCGAGCCGCGGGGCCGAGCTGCTGCCCACCAACGGCGGGGTGGCCAACGCGTACTACCTGTTCCCGTACGCGATCTGGCGGCCGCTCGACTGGATCGACGTGCGGCTCGGCGGCGTCGTCGCCTGGAGCAGCTCGGACGTGGTCGACCCCTTCGCGCAGCGCGCGCGGTCTCGCTCGGTCAACTACCGGGGCGGCGATCCGTCGCGGCGGGACCTCGGGCTCGAGCTCGACGGCGCGGTGCGGCTGCACGGCGAGATCTCCGAGGGCGTGACCCTCAGCGGCGGCGTGGAGGGCGGCGTGCTCTTCCCGGGCGCCGCCTTCGAGGACGCGGACGGGAACCGGATGGACACCGTCGGGATGGCGCGGCTCCGATTGGGTTTGCGGTACTGAGAATTGAGAGGGAGACGGATGCGAAGGATCGTTGGCTTGGCCTGGGCGCTCACCCTGTGTGGCGCTCTGATGTTCGGTTGTGACGGCGGGAGCGCCGAGGAGGACTCGGGGACCGGCGGCGGCGACGACGCGGGCGGCACCACGCTGCCCGAGCTGCCCCCCTCGGCGGTCTTCGCGGAGGTGGACGAGCGCTACGAGCCCACCTCGCTCGACTGGAGCTGCCTGGACACGGGCGTGGAGCCCACCCCGGGCGAGCCCGTCGACGTGCGCTTCGAGCTGATCGACTTCCAGGACGACTTCCCGGTCGACGAGGTCGACGTCTGGCTCTTCAGCGACAACGAGATCGGCGACGACTGCAGCGGGCCGGGCTGCCAGATGTTCACCACCGGCGCGGACGGCAGCGCGATGGTCACCCTGCCCGCGGGCGGGTGGTACGCCTACCGCGTGCTGCCGAAGGACGGCCCGACCCGGCAGTCCTCGGTCTTCGGCGTCTTCCAGTACAACGAGCCCGCGCCCGCGGCCGACGGCATGGCCGTGCAGGGCAACTCGGTCTCGGGCAAGACCATCGACCTCATCCCGGCGCTGCTCGGCATCTCCCGCGAGGAGGGCACGGCCACCGTGTCCGGCCGGATCAGCGACTGCGGCGGCGGGTTCGTCGAGAACGCGATCATTCGCCTCTACGACCCGGAGGGGAACCTCGTGGAGCAGGGCACGCTCGGCGACGAGCCGTCCTACCACTTCTTCAACGGCGACGCGTCGAACAACCTGCCGGAGCAGGCGCGCGAGATGTCGCACCGCGACGGGCTCTACGTCGTCGTCCAGGTGCCGGTCGTCGACGACCGCCCCTACCGCATCGAAGCCTACGCCAACGTCGAGGGCGAGACCCGACTGGTGGGCTGCGAGTCGGCGCGGATCTTCGCCGACGCGGTGACGATCGTGAACATGACGCCGCTCCGGAGCGACGCCCCGGCGGGCTGCCCGGCGCCTTGACGGCCCCCGGGGCCCGGGGGCCTGTCGAAAACTGGCGAAGTTTTGGCAAGATCTCGTTGACTTGTGGGCGGCCGCCGTTGGAAAACGGGGCCGGGGTGGGACTTCTCGCCCGGGAGGAGCGATGAAACGGGCTGGGCTGATCGAGCGAGCCGTCCTTTGGGCTTCGTGCCTGTTGGCGATGGCGTGGGCGCCTCTGGCGCTCGCGCAGCCGACCGAACCCGAGGGCGAAGAGACCGAGACGACCGAGACGGAGGGTGAGACCTCCGAGGAGGACGAAGGGGTAGGCGTCGACGCCGACACCCCCGACGACATGCTCGGTCACGAGGAGGTCCCGCCGCCGGAGGGCCTCGAGGACGAGGACGCGGAGGACATGGACCGCGGGGACATGACGACTGTCGCCCCGCCGCCGCCCCCTCCGCCGCCGCCGCCCCCGCCGCCGCCGCCGCCCTCGCCGGGCGCGGGTGGAGGAGGGGACGGAGAGGACGCCGACACCGGCATCCCCATCAACTTCGATCTGCACGGCTACTACCGCGCGCGTCTCGTCACCACCGACGCTCACCCCGTGGCGGGCTCGGTCGCGCGGGACGACGCCGGGCACGCGGCCTACGGCTTCATGCGGCTGCGCTTGAACCCCTCGATCCTCTTCGGGAGCGATCGCGAGGCTCCGGTCGCCGCGCTCCGGATGCAGATCGACGCGCTCGACAACGTCGTCTTCGGCGACAACGCGCGCGCCGCGGGCACGCCGCTCTTCGCGGCCGACCCGACGCGCACGAGCCTGCTCGACGGCGACCTGGACGACTACTTCTTCCTGCGCCGCCTCTGGCTCGAGTTCCTGATCCCCATCGGTCAGGTGCGCATCGGCCGGCAGCCGTCGCACGGCGGGCTCGGCCTGCTGTTCAACGACGGCAACGAGTTCCGCAACGACTTCGGCGACGCGCTCGACGGCACGACCTTCGACCGCATCCTCTTCGCCACCCGGCCGCTCACGATCTTCAACGCGCTGACGCGCGGCGACTCGCGGCCGACCCCCCTCATCTTCGCGCTCGCCTACGACTGGCTGGCCGAGGACACCCTGGGCGTGGGCGCCGACCCGGGCACCCGCTCGCCGTTCCCCTTCGCCTGGCTCCCGGGCGGCGAGGACGACGTCTACCAGACGACCATGGTGCTGGCGTGGCGCGACGAGGACTTCAACAGCGAGGTCAACGCGCGCGACGAGCTGACCGCGGGTCTCGTGATGGTCTACCGAGGCCAGGACTCGTCGGACAGCGACATCTACATCGGCGACTTCTTCTACCGCCTCCGCTGGAGCGCCTTCGGCCGCCGGGCCCCCGGCCTCTACTCCGAGGGTGAGCTCTACACGATCCAGGGCACGACCTACGGCCTCGGCTCGGTGGACGACACCACCGGTCGCGTCGGCGCGAACAAGGGCGCCAACGTGTGGGGCGGCGCGGCCCGGATCGGTCTCGACGACCCGATGTGGGGCTTCTACCTCGAGAGCGGCTTCTCCACCGGTCAGTCGGATCTGCTCGCGACCCTCGCGGCGGCGAGCCCGCCGGCGGGCTGCGCGCCGGGCGACACCTGCCTGTCGCTCAACCAGCGGCCGAACAACCCCGCCTACCAGGTGGGCCTGCTCCTCTACCCGACCGTGCTCGCGGTCCGCACAGCGGCCGCCTACGGCGAGACCTTCAACTCGGTCTGGTCGGGCGGCGGCGTGTGGAACTCGGTCTACTTCCTGCCGCGCGTCTCCTTCCGGCCCCTGCCGGGCGTGGAGCTGCTCGGGCAGTTCATCCTCGCGTTCGCCGACGAGGCGAACCTCCCGCTCGCCACCGACCGGACCGGCGCGGACCGCAACTGCGGCCTGGACGAGGACTGCATCCTCGGCTGGGAGGCGGACGTGGCCCTCAAGATCAGCTGGGGCCCGAACGACGAGATGCGGTGGTCGAACGAGTTCGGCATCATGAACGCCGGACCCGCCCTCGGCCCGCGCCTCGCGACCTCCGTGATCTGGACGCTCCAGTCGAGGATCGCCTTCGTCTTCTGAGGGCGGCTCGAAGGAGTAGAGGAGGGCGTCGGCTTCGGTCGGCGCCCTCTCTTCGTTTCGGGCTGCGCCGCAAATTTCGGAGAAGCGCCCTCGCTCCGTAGGATCGGAGGCGTGAGGGGAAGCTGGGCAGCGCTCGCGATCACGTTGATCGCCACCACCGCGTCGGCGGATCGACGCACCCACGTCGTGGACGCGGGGGAGTCGCTCGGCGCGCTCGCCGTCCGCTACCACGTCTCGGTGGACGAGCTGCGCCGCTGGAACGCGATCGACGGCGACACCATCCAGGTCGGGCAAGAGCTGGTGGTCGAGGAGGGCCCGGTCTTCCGCTACACGGTGGTGCCCGGCGACACGTTGGGGTGCATCGCTCGACGCTTCGATCTCCCGGTGGAGCAGATCGTGGCCGACAACGTCGGCGTCGCCACGCGGCTGGACGTCGGGCACGAGCTCGTGCTGCGCGGGGTCGAGGCGCCGCCGGAGACGGGCCAGGCGCCGCCGGCCATCGTGCATGTGGTGGCGCGCGGCGAGACGCTCTCGCACATCGCGCGGGACCACGGCGTGGAGGTCTCCGAGATCCTGAGCCACAACCCCGGCCTCGACCCCGACCGGGTGCGGGTCGGGCGCGAGCTGTCGATCCGACCCGGTCCGACGAGCGCCAGCGTCGGCGCGCCCAACTGCGGCGCGATCCGTGGCGGCGTGCAGCTCGGGGCCCACCCTGCGTACGTCCTCCGCAACCCCGAGCGCGCCTGGGCCACCCGGACCACCGTGCGCCGCCTGCGCGCCGCCTTCGACGTCGTGCACCGCCGCCACCCGCGGGCCGCGCGGGTCCGCGTGAACGATCTCTCGCTCGAGGGCGGCGGCCCCATCGACGACCACCGCAGCCACCAGTCGGGGCGGGACGTCGACATCACCTACTACCAGCGCCGCGGCTGCGACGCGGAGGACGGCTGCCCCCTGAGCCGCGTCGACCCCGACGGCCTCGACGTGCGGAGGCAGTGGACCTTGCTCCACCGGTGGCTGCGGCGAGACGAGGCCGAGGCCATCTACGTCGACTACGCTCTCCAGGCGCCGCTCTATCGCGAGGCGCGCCGGCGCGGGGCGAGCCGAGCCCAGCTCGAGCGGTGGTTCCAGTACCCGCGCGGGCGCTGGCACGCCGACGGCGTGGTCCGGCATTTCCCCAACCACCGCGATCATCTGCACGTGCGCTTCGCCTGCGAGGGCGAAGAGAGGTGTCGATGACGCGATTCGGCGAATCGCGCCCGCGCCGGATCGGTTAGGCTCCCGGATGGAGGGCGAATGAGCGAGGACGCGGTGGCGATCTGGCGGCGCTTCGACGAAGAGGTGGGGGACGCGCTCCTGCGCGCGGTGAGCGGGGCGTTCGCCTTCGTCGCCTGCGCGGACGCCCACCTGGCCGACGCCGAGGTGGACCGCTTCCTCGCCTGGGTCGCCGAGCAGGACGCCTTCGAGAAGCTCCCGGCGGACCGGCTCGAGGGCCACTTCCGTGGCCTCGCCGACGCCTTCGCCAAGGACTTCGCCGAGGGAGAGCGCCGGGCCACGGCGTCGGTCTCGGCGGTGAGCGACGACCCGCGGGCCCGCGAGCTGGTGTTGAGCGCGGCGCGGGTCGCGGTGGTCGCGGACGAGCGGTTGATGGAGGTCGAGGAGGCGGCGGTGGCGCGGGTGCGCGCCGCGCTGGGGCTCCCGACGGAGGGGGATCTGGGATGACGGAAACGATGACAATTCACGACGGGCTCGCGTATTCTCCGCGCATGCGTCGCGCATGGATGCCCTTCGTCGCTCTCTCCCTGCTGGCCTTCGGATGTGCGGAGCAGCCTCGTTGTGTCGACCGCGGGACGCCGGAACGGCCCCGGCCGGAGGCGCGCTGCAACGTGGACAAGGTCCCCGTCTGCGGCGACGACCCCAACGAGATCTACGACCCGGCGTCGGGCGCGCTGCGGCCCGTGCCGCCGGCGGGCTCGACCTGCGCCGGCGAGGAGAACTGCCGAGCGCGCGTCGACTGCGCGACCGGTGAGTCCGAGCCGGTCTGCTCGAACGGCGCCACGCCCTACTGCGTGCGCGGCGAGACCACGACCCTGCGCCCGATGATGCCTCCGCCCGCCGACTCCGGCGTCACCCCCGAGGAGGACTCGGGCGTCGACACCGACGCGGGCTCGAGCGACGACGCGGGCACGGACGACGCCGGCGCGGGCGACGACGCCGGTCCCGCCGACTCGGGCGTCTGAACGCGCCGCGAGGCTCGATCGAGGGGCGCCGCCTGGCGGAGCCCCTCGATACTCAATTGTGGGTGGCGGCTGGCCGCCGGGTCCTGGCTTGCTCGTTGGTCGGGCAGGCTCGGGGACGACCGATTTCTCGCAGAGGCGCAGAGATGGGGCGGTGCCTCGCCGGGTCGTGCCGGGATGGCCGCCGCTCGTCAGCCGTTCCTCGGCGTCAATTCAGATAGCGCGGCGGCTCGTCGTCTCCGCCGCCGCGGAGGACGCGGAGGTCGGGGCCGCTGCGGCGCTTCGGCTTGGTCGGCTTCTTCGGGGTGCGCGGGCGCGTGATCCACTTGGCGAAGCCGACGCCGGCGCCGATCGAGGCGGCCTGGGTGGCGAGCACGAACGGGTCCTTCGCCAGCACCGCCATCAGCGCCGAGAGCCCGATGCCGATCGCCAGCGCGGTCCACGCCTGGAGCCGGATCATCAGGGGGAAGAGCATGATCTCCCGGCCGCGGAAGATCACCGGGAAGGCGCCGAACGCGGCCGCCGCCACGACGCCGGCGCCGTGAGGCGGGTAGACGCGCAGGCTCACCCCGGCGACGTGGAGGAGCGCGGCCAGCGCGAGCGCGCCCGCCGCTCCGGACAGCACGCCCACCGCGGTGAGCTGCAAGGCGCGCTTGGCCCCGAACGCCTCCTCGAAGGGCGAGAGGAAGAAGTAGATCATCACCAGCGTGATCGCGGCGCTGAGCAGCACCGCCGGATCGGCCGGCCACACCATCCAGTAGGTGAGCGGCTGCCACGCCAGCATCCAGGCGTTGCCGTCCATGAAGCCGACGTTGAGCGCGGTCAGCTCGAAGATCGGGAAGCCGCCCACGTTCTGCACGATGGCGACGGTGACGAACGAGACCCCGAGGAAGATCAGGAGCTTCTTGACCGTCGGGGTGAGCCGGGGGAACTGGAAGCGCACGCTCCTCAGGATGTAGTCATCCGGGCCCCCCAGGGCAACCGAGGGCTAGGGCGTCACGTCGACGACCGGGACCATCTCCCCGGGCGAGACGCAGTGGTCGCCGCTGCACGCCTCTCCGGCCGGGCAGGCCGCGCCCGCGCCGCAGAAGGTCTGGCAGCGCCCGCCGATCCGGCACTCGCTGCCGCGCTCCACCGAGAGGTCCTGCGGATCGGTGGCGAAGCGGACGGCGCCCTCCGCGTCGAGCGCCTCGAGGTGGGCCCGGTAGGTGAAGCCCGGCAGCGCCCGCGCGCCGACCGCTCCGTTCGCGCACGGGACCGACGAGTCGCCGACCACCGCGCCGCCGCCCAGGTCGTCGAACACGAGCGCGACCGTCTCCACGCCGGCCGCCTCGCAGGTCGTGGTGTTGGCGTTCTGATCGCCGAACGCGAACCGCGCGCTCACCGTCCCGGTGTAGAAGGCGCCGATGGGCACGACGATCGGCGCGCCGCCCGCTTCCGCCACCGCCTCGGCGCTCTCGCCGATGGCCACCACCGCGCCGGTCCCGTCGATCGCCTCGAGGCGCACCGTCCAGGTGCCGGCGGCGACCACCTCGCCGCTCCCGCGCCGACCCGCGGTGTCGAACACGCCGGCCTCGCCCCCGTCGCTCGACGCGGTGCAGCTGAAGAAGAGCCCGGGGTGGGGCACCGGCCGCCGCTCGTCGAGGAAGGTCACCCGGACCCGACTCGCCCCGAGCGCGGCGCAGCTCGCGTCGGTCGGCGCCTCCCCGTCGATCGTCCACTGCCCCTGGATCGACACCGCGTTGCCCACCGGGTCGAAGTCGCTGAGCGAGACGCACCCCGCGAGCAATACCCCGAGCCCGACGCCGAACGTTCTCCGCACGCCCCGATCCTAGCCGCTCCCGCCCGGGCGTCACGTGCCCCGAGACGACGAGAGGCCGGTCGACGGATCGACCGGCCTCCCGGAGCGCGACGTCGGTCGTCGCTCAGGGGTTGTAGTCGGCCCGGCAGGTCGTGAGACCGAGGCCGCCCGCCGCGTCGATGTTCAGCGTGCAGGTGCCCATCGGGTCCCAGGCCTTGAAGCCGCCGCGGTAGCCTTCGACGACGACGTCGTAGCTGCCGGGAGCCAGGGCGGCTCCGCCGACGCCGGCCATCACGTTGATCTCCTCACCGCAGGCCACCGTCATGCCGACGTCCTGCCCGGCGACGAAGGTGCCGCCCGGCGAGCCGTCGTTCAGGTAGACCTCCCAGTGCATCTGCTCGACGCCCGCGGTCGCGCAGTCGACGTAGGAGCCCGAGGCGCTCATGCTCTCCCACTCGAAGGAGGCGACGATCGTCGAGCTGTCGAGGCGGAAGTCGAGGTCGAGCTCGAGCGGGGTGCCCGCCGTCACGGTGATCGGGGAGTCGGTCTGGACCTCGCTGATCAGCGCGCCGCCGGTGGCCAGGAGCTCGGCGGTCACGAGGTAGTCGCCCGCGGCGAGGATCGGCGTGCCGCTCGCGAAGGCGCCGTCCCCGCAGGGCGCGCCCATCACGACCCGCCGGCCGTTGGTGAGGCCGGTGTCCTCGGCGGCGTAGAAGTAGAGCTCGACGGTCGCGCCTCCGACGGCGTCACACGACTTGTCGGTCGACATCTGACCGCCGATGTCCCAGCTCGTGTTGAGCACGGCGTCGTTGCCCAGGGGGTTGAAGCCGCCGACGAAGTCGATGGGGGCGCCGCCGTTGATGGCGAGCGTCTCGTCGACGCCGAGGGTCAGCATCTCGTTCATCGCCATCGCGATCACGGCGCCGTCCGCGTCGACCGCGACGACCCGGAGGTTGTAGCTGCCCACCGCGACGAGCTCGCTGAAGCCGCCGGTCGCGCAGGCGTAGGCGAGGGTGGAGGCCGGATCGGGCACGCCGCCGGCGTCGAGGAACTGGACGTGCACCTCCGCGATCCCGAGGTCGCCGCAGTTGGTGGCGTCGGGCGTGGCGCCGTTGATGGTCCAGCTGCCGGTCAGGGTGCCGGCCGGGATGGACTCGATGATGAAGTCGGCGTCGATGGTGATGGTGTCGCCGAAGAGGGCGGTGACGGTGACCGGATCGGTCGCCGCGACCACGACCGAGGCCGCGTTGCGATCGACCGCCTCGACCACGAGGTCATAGGTGCCCTCGAGGAGCACGGGGCCCGTGCTCGCGGAGCCCTGGGCGCAGGGGAAGGTCAGGCGGTTGTCGATCCAGCTGCCGGCGCCGTCGAGGACCCGGATCCGGACGTCGGTCACGCCCGCCGCCGCGCACTCCGCCGCGTTCGCCGGGACGCCGTTGATCGTCCACGCCGCGTCCACGCTGACCTCGGCGCCGAACGGATCGGGGCCGATCTCCACGACACAACCCGCCGCGTAGAACGGGACGGCGAGGGCGCACGCCCACCATGCTCTGCCAAGCTTCATCTCATCCTCCTGAAAGTTGCCGTGATCGTCCCCCGACCCAGCCGCGCTGTCCAGACGGCAGGGCCGCCGCGTTGATTCAGCTTCGCCTGGGGCGTACTTGCTCCATGCGTAGCACCTGCACGTTTCGGCGTGAAGTGGCACGCATTGACACGAGTAGAGCCCTGGTTAGCTTGGATTTCACGGAGGGAGCGCCCGCTGGGGCGCGCGACCCCCGGCTCGTTTCCAGTCAACCGGGGCCCGCGTGGGCGGGCCCGAAGGAGAGGTACGCCATGCCCATGCTGACCCGTTGGGATCCGTTCGCCGAGCTCTCTCGGCTCCAGAACGACATGAACCGCGCCTGGACGAACCGCGAGCGGTTCGAGCCGGCCGTCGACATCCGCGAGGAGGACGAGGCGATCGTGCTCGAGGCCGAGGTGCCCGGCATGAAGGCCGACAACCTGAAGGTGCACGTCGACGACAACGTGCTGACCCTCGAGGGCGAGCGGCGCTTCGAGAAGGAGGAGAAGAAGGAGCGCTACCACCGCATCGAGCGCTCGTACGGCAAGTTCGTGCGGAGCTTCTCGCTGCCGAAGAACGTCGACGGAGAGGCGATCGACGCGAAGCTCGACGACGGCGTCTTGACCGTGCGGCTCCCGAAGCGGAGCGCGCCCGAGAAGCGGCGCATCGAGGTGAAGAGCTAGCGTGAAGAGCTAGCGACGGCGCCCGCGTGGCCTCCGGGGGGGAGGGAGTGGGGCCACGAGGACGCCGTCGATCCAGTATCGGTGGAGTCTGGCCATCGCGCCCGTCCCGGCCGACGGACGCACCTGACCGAGGACGCCAGCGGTGGCGCCATCCGCCGAGACCCCTCTCACACCGTGGCAGCCCGCCCCTCCCGGTGGGCCGCGAACGACTTAGATCTCTGGATGTAGCGGCGCCGACATGGCCGAGCCCCTCCCCCCCATAGGCTGTGTCGGCGCCGCGTTTTTCCGTCCGTCCGCCGTCAGGACACGCTGGCCCGCGACTCCGCGGCCTCGCTGACCTCGGCGCCGGGCAGGCCGGCGAAGGCGTCCACCACGAGCTGCTTCTGCTCGACCTTGTGGGCCTCCTTCGAGCCGGTCGCCGGGCTGGCGCTCGGCGGGCGCGACACGCAGCGCATCGGGAGGCGGTGGCCGATCATCTGCGGCACGTTCGCGTTGATGTAGTACCAGGCGCCGCTGTTGAACGGCTCCTCCTGGACCCACACCAGCTCGGTTCCGTCGGCGTAGGGCGCGAAGACGTCGCGCAGCTCCTGCTCCCGGATCGGGTAGAGCTGCTCGAGGCGCACGATGGCCACGTCGTCGCGGCCCGCCTGCTCCCGGCCCTCGAGCAGGTCGTAGTAGACCTTGCCCGAGCAGAAGAGGACCCGCTTGGCCTTCTTCGCCGGCACGTCGCGCTCCGGGATGATGCGCTGGAAGGAGCCCTCGGCGAGGTCCTCGAGCGCCACCGCCGCGCGCTCGGCGCGGAGCAGGCTCTTCGGGGACATCACCACGAGCGGCTTGCGCCACTTGCGCTTCACCTGCCGCCGGATGGCGTGGAAGATCTGCCCCGCGGTGGTCAGGTTGCAGACCATCATGTTGTCCTCGGCGCAGAGCGAGAGGAACCGCTCGAGGCGCGCGCTCGAGTGCTCGGGGCCCTGCCCCTCGAAGCCGTGAGGCAGGAGCATCACCAGGCCGCTGAGCCGGTGCCACTTGTCCTCGGAGCTCGAGATGAACTGGTCGATGAGGACCTGGGCGCCGTTGGCGAAGTCGCCGAACTGCGCCTCCCAGATGACGAGCCCGTCGGGGCTGTCGAGGCTGTAGCCGTACTCGAAGCCGAGCACGCCCGCCTCGGAGAGGCAGCTGTCGTAGATCTCGAAGCGGCCCTGGGTGGGCGAGACGTGCGCCAGCGGCACGTGGGGCTCGCCGGTCTTGGCGTCGTAGAGCACCGCGTGGCGGTGGCTGAACGTGCCGCGCTCGGCGTCCTGCCCGGTGAAGCGGATCGGCACGCCCTCCTCGAGGAGCGAGGCGTAGGCGAGCGTCTCGGCGCTGCCCCAGTCGATCGGCGCCTCACCGCGACCCGCCTTGCGACGGTGCTGCATGATCGCCTTGATCTGACGCAGCGACTTGAAGCCGTCGGGCAGCGTCGTGAGCCGGTCCATCAGGTCCGTCAGCTTGGCCCGGGCCACGCTGGTGTCGGCGTCGGCGGTCTTGAGGTCGTCGCCGCCCGAGTAGCCGGTCCAGATGCCGGCGAAGGCGCTGGTCTCGTACTGGTGGTTCGTGCTGCGCACGTCCTCGAGCGCCGCCTCGAACCGCGCGCGGCTCTGCTTCTGGATCTGCTCGGCCTCGTCGCGGGACATCTGGCCGGTCTCGACGAGGCGCTCGACGTAGACGTCGCGCACGCTCTGCTTCGAGTCGATCGCCTTGTACATCATCGGCTGCGTGAAGCGCGGCTCGTCGCCCTCGTTGTGCCCGTACTTGCGGTAGCAGTAGAGGTCGATGACGACGTCGCGCTGGTAGCGCTGCCGGTACTCGGCGGCGATGCGCGCCACGTGCACGACCGCCTCCGGGTCCTCGCCGTTCACGTGGAAGACGGGGCAGCGGAGCATGCGCGTGATGTCGGTGCAGTACCGCGTGGAGCGCGCGTCGCGAATGGCGGTGGTGAAGCCGATCTGGTTGTTCACCACCACGTGCATCGTGCCGCCGGTGTCGTAGGCGCGGAGCCCGGCGAGGTTGAGCGTCTCCGCGACGATGCCCTGGCCGATGAAGGCGGCGTCGCCGTGGATGAGGAGCGGCATGACCTTGCTGCGCTCCTTGTCGCCCTTGCGGTCCTGCTTGGCGCGGACGCGCCCCTCGACCACCGGGTTGACGAACTCGAGGTGGCTCGGGTTGAACGACAAGGTGAGGTGCACCTTGCGACCCTCGATGAAGCGGTCCGTGGAGTGACCGAGGTGGTACTTCACGTCGCCGCTGCCGAGGTAACGCTCGGGGTCGTTGTCCTCGAACGCCGCGAGGATGTCGTGCGGCGGTAGCTCCAGCACGTTGATCAGCACGTTGAGGCGGCCGCGGTGGGCCATGCCGATCACGATCTCCTCGACGCCGAGCGGCGCCGCGTGATCGATGATGAGCTCGAGCATCGGGATGACGCTCTCGCCGCCCTCCACGCTGAAGCGCTTGGCGCCGATGTAGGTGCTGTGGAGGAACCGCTCGAAGGTCTCCGCGTCGGTCAGCTTGCCGAGGATGCGGACCTGCGTCTCCCGATCGAGCTCGGTGTGGTTGCAGGTGTCCTCCATCCGGTGCTGGAGCCAGCGGCGCTCCTCCGGATCCTCGATGAAGGTGAACTCCACGCCGATGGTGCGGCAGTAGGTGTCCTTCAGGCGCTGCACGATCTCGCGCAGCGGCAGCTTCTTGTTGCCGTAGGCGAAGATCGTCTCCGGATCGACCTTGTGGAGCCCGAAGGTCTCCAGGCTCAGGTCGAACGGGAGCTGGTCCTGCATGCCGAGCGGATCGAGCTGCGCGAACAGGTGGCCGCGCACTCGGTACGCGTTGACCATCGCGCTGACGCGCGCCTGCAGCTCGACCGCCGCCTGCATGTCGGCCGACGGCGGGATCGTCGCCATGGTGCCGAACGGCGGGACCACCTCCGCGGTGGGCGGGAGGCTGAACACACCGCTGGCGTTCTTGCCTCCCATCTTCATCGGCGGGGCCTTCGCCGGGGGAGGAGTCATGACGGCCGGAGCAGGGGTCGGCATGATGCCGACGTCCTGATCGAGGCCGTCGAAGTACTTGCGCCATTCCGCCGAGACCGCGGCGGGGTTCTCTCGGTATCGAAGATAGAGCTCTTCGACCAGAGCCTGGTTGACGCCGAAGTCGTAAGCCATCGTCGCCTTTCGCGAGGGGATTGCCTCGAAGTTTCCCGATATTACCCGTGTTCTCGGACAGGCACCACCCCGACTCCCGTCCAACCTTGCCGCAGGGGATACGGCGCGCTTCTCACCCTCTTTCGTCGATCCTGTCCATGGCCAGCATCCGGGCCTCGTCTCGAGGCGCGTCGGCCAGGAGATCGAAGGGCGTCCGCGCGAAGCGGAGCGCCGCGAGCTTGGTGCGGGGGTCCCCCGCGGAGAGCGCGTGCTGGGCCTGCTCGGTCAGCAGCGCCAGCTCGGTCGCGCGGCCGAGGGTCAGCGCGAACCGGCGCGCGCCCGCCTCCACGTCGAGGGGGTCGCGCGACATCGTCTCGAGGAGCCAGCCGCCGGCCCGCCGGATCGCCGCGAGCGCCTTGTCGCCGACCGCGCGCAGCGCCTCGTCCTCCACCGCGCGCTGACCCTCGGCCAGCCGGGCGGTGAGCAGCTCGAGCGCGCCCTGGTCGCGGCTGAGCGCGCGGAGGGTGTCGAGGCTCAGCACGTTGGTGGTGCCCTCCCAGATCGGCAGGACCTGGGCGTCGCGGAGCAGCACCGGGAGCCCGGTGTCCTCGACGTAGCCGGCGCCGCCGAAGCTCTCGAGGACCTCGGAGGCGACCGCGACCGCCTGCTTGGCGGTGGTGAGCTTGGTGATCGGCGTGAGCAGCCGGAGGAGCGAGGCGTCGTCTTCGCTCGCCTCGCCCGCCTCGACCTTGCCGATGAGCCCGCCGGCCAGGAAGGTGAGCTGGAGCGCGCCCTCGTACTCCGCCTGCAGCCCGGCGAGGGTGTCGAGGTGGAGCGGCTTCTCGCTGAGCGGCGCCCCGAAGGCGACCCGGCGGCGCGCGTAGTCCCGGGCGAGGGCGACGCCGCGGCGCATGCCGCCGACGCTGCTGATCGCGTTCCAGGTCCGGGTGATGTTCAGCATCGGCGAGATGTGCCGGACGCCGGAGTCGGTGCCCTTGACCAGCTGGGCCGGGGTGCCGCGCAGCATCAGCTCGGCGGTGGGCACCTTCCGGGTGCCCAGCTTGTCCTTGAGCCGGTTGATCTCGATGTTGCGCAGCCGGCCGTCCTCGTCGCGCAGCTCCACGTAGAAGAGCGCGAGGCCGCGCCCGCCCGGGCCGTTGCCCTCGGGGCGGCCGAGCGTGAGGGCCATCTGGCTGGTGGTGGCGCTCGTGAACCACTTGCGGCCGAAGAGCCGCCAGTCGCCGTTCTCGCGCTTGGCGACCGTCTCGCTGAGGCCGACGTCGGAGCCGCCGGTGGACTCGGTCATCCACTGCCCGCTCGTCCAGAAGGTCGCCGGATCGCGGCTGGTGAGGCGGGGCACCGCGCGGTCGATCAGGGCCTGGTTGCCCGACTCCAGCAGGCTCCGGGCGGCGCCGTCGGTCATCGCCAGCGGGCAGGAGTAGACGTCGGTCGCCGGCCCGAAGAGGTGGATGAGGGCGAGCTGGTGCAGGCGGGAGTGGCGCCCGTGCTTCCGCTCGTAGGGCGTCGCGACCAGCCCGTGCTCGGCCGCGATGACCTCCGCGCGCTTCCAGAGGGGGCTGACCTCGATGTGATCGACCCGGTTGCCCCAGGGATCCCACTGGGTGAGCTCCGGCTCGTTCAGCCGATCCTCCTGCTGGAGGCGGTACAGCTCGCCGCCGGCCAGCTCGCCCAGCTCGCGGAGGGAGGGCTCGATCTCGGCCAGGACGTCGGCGGGGAGCAGGCGGGAGAGGATCTGCTGCAGCGCCCGATCGTCGTCGTACTGGTTCCCGAGCGCGGGCGGGGGCTGGTTGAAAGGCTGCATCCGTCCTCCGCCCCGAGGTATACGACGCTCGTCCGGCCGCGTCATCGAAAGCTGTAGAAGAACGCACAGCGCTCGAAGGTGGTGCCGTCGACGTAGACCTCGTAGTCGAAGGTCAGGCGCTCCTCGAAGGGCACCGCGCCCAGGAGGTGGAGGCGGTACTGCGCGACCGAGACCTGGCCGCTCGAGAGGTGGTCGCCGCAGCAGAAGTCGAAGCCCGGCGCGCCGCTGAGCGGGAGCGCGAAGGGCCCCCGCAGGTAGTAGAACGAGCCGCCGAAGTAGTCCTCGATCCCCGTGCCCCGCGCGCGCTCCGCGCCGTCGACGGTGATCCGGTGGTCGCCCTCCATGAACCACCAGCCGGCCTCGACGCCGTGCACGGCGAGGTGCTGGCCGACG
Source organism: Myxococcota bacterium (assembly GCA_036149055.1). Lineage (GTDB taxonomy): Bacteria > Myxococcota_A > Polyangia > Polyangiales > Sandaracinaceae > JAVJQK01. The sequence goes on from JAYZQJ010000223.1 coordinate 18,564, forward strand.
TAGCTCCCCGGGCCCTCGGCCTCGAGCACGGTCACGACCCCGCGGTCGTGGGTGCTGGCCTCGCAGCGGGCTCGGAGGCGGCCGAGCCCGGGGTCGAAGGCGGCGCGGTCGTGCGGGGCCTCGAGGGTGATCGAGACCGCCTCGCCGCTGGGGTTGTGCAGCTCCCAGCGCAGCGCGCGCTCCACCGGGATCGGGAGGCGCAGCGACGCCCGCGCGCCGTCGAAGGCGCCGGGGGCCGCGTCGTAGCTCCCCGCGGGGGCGAAGGCGCCGAGCCAGCGGAGGAGCGGCGCCTCGGCGACCTCCTCCCCGTCGACCACGAGGCGGCTGACGAGGCCGGGCGTCGCGTCGGCCGACAGGGCCCGCACCACGGTCGGGCCCTCGAGCTCGAGCGCCCCGGTCTCGCCCGGCGCGAGCGTGAGGGTCGCGCGCGCGGTCTCCTCGACCGGCCGCTCGCCGTCGACCCACAGCCGGGTGGCGGCGTCGAGCGACGCGCGCTCGTCCGCGGTCAGCGCGCCGTCGAACGACCGGACGACCGTGCCCGGCGGCAGCCGACGCCAGTCCACCTGGTGGTAGACGATCAGGTCGTCGCGCCCGTCCTCCTCGAGGGTGAGCCGCATGGAGCGCGCGAACGCGATCGGGACCGAGACGATGTAGCCGTCGCTCGCCAGGTCACGGCCGGCGACCCAGGGGCGCGGGAAGCCGTCGAGCTCTCCGCTCGTGAGCGCCGCGAGGGTGGTGCCGCGGCCGGTCCCGAAGTCGATCTCGGCCCCGTCCACGTAGACGTGCAGGGGGAGGGTGTCGCCGGTCTCGTGCCGCTCGCTCCCGTCCCGAATGGTCAGCCAGATCCGGGTCACGACGCCGGGGCCGGCGGCGTCGAAGAAGATCAGCTCGTCGCCGTCGCGGCCGATGAACTGGTTGAAGTCCCGGTTGGCCGGCCGCTCGCCGAAGGCCGACGGCTGCGCCGAGCTCGAGAGGCGCGCCTCGCCGGGCAGGCGCCGGGCCGGCAGCTCCGGGTCGTTCAGCGCGCCGAAGGCGTCGAAGTCCCCGGCGTACGGGGGCTCCTCCGCGCAGCCGAGCAGCGCGAGCCCGAGCAGCAGCCCCCTCACAGCCAGCCGCCGAAGCGCTCGGGCGGCGTGGTGGCGCCGCGTCGGAGGTGGATGGCGTAGAGCGGGCGCTCCATCTCACGGGCGAGCCGGAGCACCGGGCCCTGCGACGTGCCGCCTTTGAAGAGGTCGGCCTCGGCCTCGATCATCGCGTCGAGCAGGGCGGCGTAGAGCGGGCGGAGCAGGCCGCGGCCGCGGAGCGAGGGCGCGAGCAGCAGGAACATGCCGGCGGTGCGCCCCCAGAACGGCCGCTCCTCGATGGCCGCCGACACGTGGCCGGCGAAGGCGCCGCCCCGGCGGACCGCGAGGTGGCCCTCCCGCGAGGCGCGGAGGCTCTCCTCGCACCGGGCCAGCCAGCGGGGGTCGGCCCCGAACCAGCAGTACTCGGGCTCTCGGGTGAAGGTCGCCCGCTGGAGCGCGATCGAGGCCTCGATGTCCTCCTCGCCGAGCGGCGCGAGGGTGACCCCGGCGGGGAGCGGCGGCGCCTGCAGCTTCGCGCGGGCCCGGCCCGGATCGCCGAGGAGCTGGATCGAGTCCACCCGCAGCCCCCGCGCGAGCAGCGCGCGGCGCGTCTCGAGGTGGCTCGGGTCGAGCATGAGCTCGAGGTCGGCCTCCATCCGGGGGAGGGCGGCGTCCAGCGTCGCCTCCCGGAACGCGCGCGGCGCGGCCTCGAGGTCCATCGCCACCCGGCTCACCGGCGGCCCGACCCAGGAGTCCTCCTCGTGGGCCCAGGCGAGCGCCGCCGTCACCCGCCCGCCCTCCTCGTGGGCCCAGACGTCACCGCGCTCGTGCAGGGGGCGGAGGAAGCGCCGTATGGACTCCGTCGCCTCGTCGCCGTCCCGGAAGCCGGGGAAGCGGCGGAGATCGGCGCGCCGGAGCGCGACGTGAGCCTCGAGGAGCGCCTCGTCCACGCCCCTCGATGGCACGCGCTCACCCCGCGCTCAAGACCTCTTCGAGCGGCGGCATGCGGCTGCCGTGGGCGCGGAGCTCGTCGGTGAGGGCGCGGGCGCCCGCGGTCATCGGCAGATCGAAGCGCCGCACGAGGGTGATGACGTCGTCGAACACCGGCAGGGCGTCGAGCTGCAGCAGCCGCTTCTTGGTCACCCCGTGGCTCGCCACGCGATACGGCAGCACGCCGACGCCCACGCCGTCGAGCACCAGGCTCTTGACCAGCTCCATGCTCGAGCACGTCAGCTGGCTGGGCGGCGTCACTCCGTCGCGCTTCAGCGCGCCGAGCAGGTACTGGGTCTGGGCCAGCTCCGGGACGTGGAGGAGCGGCACCTCCGCGAGCAGCGCCGCGGGCGAGAGGCGGCGGTGCCGGCGGTGCAGGGCCGCCGAGACCACGAAGCCCACCCGGTCGTGGAAGAGGTCCACCACCACGCAGTCGTCGTGACGGGCCGGGTTCACGATCAGGCCGAGATCGAGCCGCCGCTCCACCACCGCGCGCTCGAGGTCGCGGGAGTTGCCGTTCTGCAGCGACAGCGAGACTCTGGGGTAGCGCTCGAGGAAGCGGGCCATGAACCCGGGGAGCAGGTAGGCGGCGAGGCTCGCGTGGGCGCCGAGCGTGAAGGCGCCGCGGGGCTCGGTGTCGAGGGCGAGCAGCTCCTCCTTCGCCGCCTCGAGGGTGCGATCGGCCTGCCGCGCGTGCTCGAGCAGGATCTCCCCCGCCCGGGTCAGCGAGACGCCCTGCCGGCTGCGGTGGAACAGGGTGGCGCCGAGCGCCTCCTCCAGCTTCTTCACCGCGACGCTGAGCGAGGGCTGGCTGATGTGGAGCGTGCGCGCCGCCGCGGTGAAGGAGCCCTCCTTCGCCACCTCGGCGAAGTAGCGCAGGGGCGCGCTGAGGAGGTCCGGATCCGACACGCGGCGACCCTACCTTCCGCCCGCGACGTGGGCTACATTCGCGACCCCCATGGGTGAAGACACGGGCGAGCGCGACCTGACGGGACGCTGTGGCACCTGCTCCTTCTTCATGTCGTACAAGACCGACGAGGAGGGGCGCGAGGTCGGCGAGTGCCGGCTGGGGTGCTGGCCGCCTCCCTTGCTCGACACGCAGACGTGCGCCCATCACAAGCCGCGCGGCGCCACGTGGGACGGGGCGCTCAAGCGGAAGAAGGCGGCGGGGACCCCGCGGCGGATGCGCGAGGCCGACTCGCCCGCGCCCCCGCCCCGGCGGCCGCTCCCGCAGGAGATCGACATCGACATGGACATCGACGAATTCCGACGCGTGCTCCGCGAGGTGATCCACGAGGAGCTGGGGGTGGGCGACGTGCAGCTCGGCGATCGCTGGCACGGCGGCGAGCTGGTCATGAAGCCGGGGCGCGACGACACGCAGGACAAGAGCGTGCCCATCGAGACCTTCTTCAAGAAGATCGTCGGCATCCGGGACAAGCTCCGGGTGCTCGAGCAGAAGGTGAACGGCAACAAGTCCCTCTCCGACGCGGAGAAGGTGCAGCTCCAGCAGTACATCACCGGCTGCTACGGCTCGCTGACGACCTTCAACGTCCTGTTCAAGAACAAGGACGAGGGCTTCAAGGGGCAGTCCACGAAGTAGGGCGCGCCGGCGGCGGCCAGAGCAGGTGCACGCTGACGAGCGGCCGGGTCTGCAGGGCGAAGCTGCCGCCGTGCGGATCGAGCTCGAGGTTCAGGGTGACCAGGCGGTCGTCGGCGGTGCGCGCGAGGATGGCGACGTCGTCGAGCCCGTAGGCGATCGGCGACGCCGGCATGCCGCGCAGCATCCGCTGCAGCTCCGGCACCCGCGCGTGGATGAGGCGCTCCTCCTGGGCCTGCGCCCACACCGCGTCGTTCGAGAGCAGCCGTCGATCGTCCTCGGTGAGCTCGTAGCCGCTCACGTCGCCCGCGCGCAGGTCGGCGATCAGCTGGGCGGCCAGCGCGGGGAGCCCCTCCATGCCCGGCGGCGGCGTCCCGCCCCGCGCGTGCGGCGTCATCGCCCGCGGCCGGAGCGAGACGAGCCGGAGCCCGTTGCGGCTCAGGGCGACGGTGGCCCGGACGCTGCCCCAGCGGGCCGGCCCCTCGGCGTCGCGCGCCGGCTCACCGCGCTTGAAGAAGAGCTCGATCTCGAACGCGAACGCCAGCACCGTCAGCTCGCCCGGCTCGTCCTCGAGGCCGCGCAGCCACTCCACGTGCGGCTCCTCGAGCGTGCGGCGCAGGGGCAGCGGCGACGGGGGCAGGGGCGCGCCGCGGGCGGCGGCCAGCGCGAGGTCGGTCAGCGCCTCCCCGGCGGCGCTGATGGGGGTGTCGGCGTAGGGCCGCCCGGACGGGCGAGGCGCCTCGCGCACGATCGGGGCGGGCTGCGGCGTCTCGATCGGCCGCGCGACCGCGACCTCCTCCACCCGCGGCGGGGGACGCTCCACGCCTCCGCACGAGACGAGCAGCACGCACGACAGCAGCGCGAGCCGAGCACCCATGCGATCAGCCTATCACCGCCGGGTCACGAGCGCGCGCCGTCGCACGCCTCGAGCAGCGCGCAGAGGGGGCCGTCGCCGCCGAGGGCCCGGGCCGCCTCGCGCTGCGCGGGCGCGTCGAGCTCGAGCAGCGCGTCGGCGGTCAGGACGGCGACGTCGTAGCGCGCGCCCTCGCGGTGCAGGGCGGCGAGCACCTCCGGGTCGAGCTCCGCCAGGAACGCCCGGACCGCCCGACCGCTCGGGGTGGCGCCCGCGCCGGTGAGCAGCTCGCCCCCGACGACCAGCGCCCGCTCGCCCTCGGGGCCGGTGTAGGTGAGCGCGGTCTCCGCGAGCGCGCCGTCGTCGTCGAAGCGCTGCTGCACCTCGAGGCTCGAGCGATCCACGTCGACCGCGGCCCGCTGCACGTCGGCCTCCTGCGGGGTGGCGCAGCCGACGCAGAGGAGGAGGGCGAGGAGCGTGGTCCGGGTCATGCCCGAACGTGCAGCACGACGCGTGCCGGAGGCCTCCGCGGCGGCGCGGCCCGCGAACGGCGGCGCCCGCTCGGTTCCAGAGACCCCACCGCGGGCTCCGGCGCGGGGTCGAGGGTCCCCGGGGCCGCTGTTGTGGCCGCGGCCCGGGCAGCGCATAGTCCGTCCCTGGGGCCCGATGCCGATCCCGACCGACGAAGAGCGGGTGGGGACGTTGATCACCGACCGCTACCGGCTCGACGAGATCCTCGGGCGGGGGGGCATGGGGGTGGTCTACGGCGGCGCCCACGTGCTCACCGGGCGGAGGGTCGCGGTGAAGCTGCTCAAGCGCGAGTACGCCGACGACCTCGGCGGCGTGCGGCGCTTCCTCCAGGAGGCGCGCACCGCGGCCTCGCTCGAGCACCCGCAGATCATCGACGTGCTCGACGTGGGCACCGACGAGGACGGCACGGTGTTCATGGCCCTCGAGCGCCTCGACGGGGAGACCCTCGGCGAGCGCATGGATCGCGAGGGCGCGCTGCCGGTCGAGGAGGTCCTCGAGCTCGCGCTCTCGGTGATGACCGGCCTGGAGGCGGCGCACGCGGGGGGCATCCTCCACCGCGACCTGAAGCCCGACAACATCTTTCTCTCGGTGGACGGCAGCGGGCGGGCGGTCCCGAAGATCCTCGACTTCGGCATGAGCAAGGTGCTCGGCGAGAGCTTCGGGAACACGACCGACAGCGGGACCCTGCTCGGCACGCCCTACTACATGTCGCCCGAGCAGGCGGAGGGCGCGAAGGACATCGGCCCCCAGGCCGACGTGTGGTCGCTCGGCGCGGTCCTCTACCACGCCCTCTCGGGCGAGCGGCCGTTCCAGGCGAGCAACCCGCCGACCCTGATCCTCCGCATCGCGCGCGGCGAGTTCGAGCCGCTGGCCCGCCGCACCTCGACCGTGCCGCGAGGGGTCGCCGAGGTGATCGATCGCGCGCTGGCTCTCGACCGCGCCGTGCGCTGGCCGGACGTGCGCACCTTCGCGATCGCGCTGCGCGCCGCGGCCCGAGACGCCGGGATCCCGCTCCGGAGCGAGGCGTTCGCGGACGGAGAGATCGACGACGCGCCGCGCTCGTCACGGGCGGCCCTCTGGGGGGCCCTGGTGGCGGGGCTGCTGGGCGCCGGGATCGGGGTCGGGGCGATGCTGGCCGGAGGAGGCGGCGCGCCGGACTCTCTGCCGCGGTCGTCGTTCGACTCCGCGTCCGAGACCGCATCCGACTCCGAGACCGCGTCCGAGTCCGAGACCGAGACCGAGTCCGAGACCGCATCCGAGTCCGAGACCGAGTCCGAGACCGAGTCCGAGACCGAGTCCGAGACCGAGTCCGAGACCGCGTCCGCCC
>JAYZQJ010000224.1:0-34127 GCA_036149055.1 Myxococcota bacterium
GCTCGCGCCGCCGCTCGCGCCGCCGCTCGCGCCGCCGGTCGCGCCGCCGCTCGCGCCGCCGGTCGCGCCGCCGCTCGCTCCGCTCGGCGGTGAGCTGGCGGGGGCGGCGGTGATCCCTCCGGGGGCCGGCGCGCTCCAGCCGTCGCTCGCGCTCCCGGTGGCGGCCGCGACCGGCGTGACGGAGACCTCGCTCGTCTCGACGCGCGCGTCGTCGACCGTGTGCACCGCCGGGGTCGCCGCCGTCGTCCAGTCGGCGCCCTCGAAGCCGGGCAGCCGCGCCTCGGCCGAGACCTCGGCGCGCAGGCCGCCCTCCATCACGAAGCCGGCGCCCGGGCGCTGCTCGACGATGACGACGCCGCCCTCCGTCCGCTCGACCTGGACGGTCGCGGTGGCGGTCGGGGGCTCGCCTTCGAAGAAGACGGCGCCGCAGCCGGTGGAGGCCAGCGACGCGAGAGAGGCAAGGAAGAGGGGGCGGTGGATCATCGGGGTCGAGCCTCCAAGGAAGGAACGTGCCAGCGCCGCGTCGCGCGCTTCCCGCCGGCGTGCGTGACCCGGAGTTCACTCTCGCGAGGGATCCGTGAACCGCGGATCACGGGGACGGGGAGGTCGCGTTCGCGCACGTTGGATGGACGCGCGCTTGACCCGTTCGATTTAAGTGTTTACCTGACACAAAGGTTAGAGACGATGAGCATCGAAGCCCTCGCCTGTCCGCACTGCACCGCGCCGATCGCGCCCGACGGCTGGAAGTCGGCGGTGTGCGCGTACTGCCGGAGCGTGCTGGTGGGCTTGCCGCGCGCCTGGTGGGCGCGACCGGTCCCGGTGCCGCCGTGGTCCGGTCGCTCGGCCGACGCCGGGGCGCCTCGGGTCCGGCTCGGTGAGCGCGCGTGGGTGCTCGGCGCGCGGCTCGGGGTGGGCGCTCACTCGGAGGTGTTCCGGGCGCGTCGCGACGCGCGGCTTCCGCTGGGCGCGGTGTTGAAGGTGGCCACCGACGACGGCGAGGCCCTGCGCCGTGAGCTGCGGGTGATCCGGCGGCTGCGACAGAGCGCGGCGCGAGGGAGCGACCACTTCGTGCGGCGGCTGCCGGCGCCGGTGGCGAGCGGCGCGCTGCGCGGCGACGCGATCTCGGCTGGTGGCGCGCCGTTCGCGGTCGCCTATCGCGCGCGCCCCGGCTTCACCCGCACGCTGGCCGACGTGCGCGGCGCCGTGGATCCGCGGGTGGCCGTCTGGGTGGGCAAGCGTCTGCTCGAGCAGCTGACCTGGTTGCACGGCGCGGGCTTCGCCCATCGCGCGATCGCCGCCGAGCACGTGCTCGTGCACGAGCGCGATCACGGCGCGACGCTGATCGGCTGGTCGGAGGCCCGCTGGCTCGGCGGCGGTGACCCGGCGTCGCATCGGGCCGACGTCGCGGCCGCGCTCGAGGTCGCCGGCGCGCTGCTCGATCGGCGGGCGCCGCGCGCGCTGCGCCGCTTCTTCCACGCCGCCGGATCGACCGACGCGTGGGCTCGTCACGCCGCGCTGGTCCGGGTGTCCGCCGAGACGCTCGGGGCGCCGCGGCACGCACCGCTGAACGCAAGCTGAGGAGGTCGACATGGGATACGGGAGCTACAGCATCGACGCGCACCGCGCGCTCACCACCGCTCGGGCCAGCGCGCCGCGCGAGGTCATCTTCGAGCAGCGGGACTGCCACCCGTTGATGAACCCGAAGGGGATCCGCGTGCGCGAGAGCCGCGACAGCGAGACCCACCCCGAGTCGATCGGCGTCGTGTTCGCGCTCGACGTGACCGGCTCGATGGGCGCGATCCCCGAGCGCCTCGCCCGCGAGGACCTGCCCACCTTGATGGAGCAGCTCCTCGCGGTCGGCGTCGAGGACCCGCAGGTGCTCTTCATGGCGGTGGGTGACGCCACCTGCGATCGCGCGCCGCTGCAGATCGGGCAGTTCGAGTCCGAGGCCGAGCTCATGGATCAGTGGCTGACCTGGAGCTTCCTCGAGGGCGGGGGAGGGGGCGGCGATCGGGAGTCGTACGAGCTCGCGATGTACCTCGCGGCGCGTCACACCGCGATGGACTGCTGGGAGAAGCGCGGGCGGCGCGGCTACTTCTTCATGACCGGCGACGAGAACCCGTACCCGTTCGTGTCGCGACGCCAGGTCGAGGGGCTGGTCGGGGACGCGCTCGACGACGACCTGCCGGTCGAGCGGATCGTGGAGGAGCTCGCCGTGACCTACGAGCCCTTCTTCCTCATCCCGGACGCGAACCGGGCCCGCCGGTGCGGCGATCGGTGGCGCGAGCTGCTCGGCGACCACGTGCTCGAGCTCTCGAGCCCAAAAGACACGGTGCACGTCGCGGCGGCCATCGTGTCCCTGTGCGAGGGGCGCCTCCCGAGCGTCGACGCGGTCGGGGAGCAGCTCCGCGCCGCCGGCCTGTCGCGCGCGCGGGTCGGCGGCATCGTCTCGGCGATCGCGCCGTTCGCCGACACCTGGAGCCCGGCGGCGTGAGCCGACGCGCCTCGATCGTCGTCGACCTCGGCTTCGGCGACGCGGGCAAGGGCACGGTCGTGGACTTCCTCGTCCGCGACCGGGCCGCCTCGCTCGTGGTCCGCTTCAACGGCGGCGCCCAGGCGGGCCACGGGGTGGTGACCGACGACGGCCGGCGCCACGTCTTCGCGCAGCTCGGCGCGGGCTCCTTCGTGCCCGGGGTGCGCACCCACCTGAGCCGCTTCGTGGTGGTGCACCCGACCGCGCTCCTGGTGGAGGCGCGGCGCCTCGCGGCGCAGGGCGTGACCGACGCGCTGGCGCGGCTGACCCTCGACGAGCGCGCGCTCGTGACCACGCCCTACCACCAGGCGCTCTGCCGGCTCCGGGAGCTGGCCCGGGGGGACGCCGCGCACGGGACCACCGGCGTCGGCGTGGGCGAGACGATGCGGGTCGCGCTCGAGGCGCCGGCGCTCGCCCTCCGCGCGGCCGAGCTGCGCGAGGGGCCGCGTCTCCGGCGCAAGCTCGAGGCCCTCCGGGATCACGCGGCCGCCGCGCTCGACCGGCTGACGAGCGACGACCCGCGCTTCGCCGTCGAGCGCGAGGCCGTGCTCTCTCCCGCCACCCTGGACGCGTGGATCGACGCCCTCCGCCCGCTGCGCGCGGCGCGGGTGGTCGAGGGCCCCGAGGGGTTCGCGCGGCGGCTGGCCGAGGCGCGCGAGCTCGTCTTCGAGGGCGCGCAGGGCGTCTTGCTGGACGAGTGGCGCGGCTTCCACCCGCACACCACCTGGAGCACCTGCACCGCCGACAACGCGCTGGCCCTGCTCGACGGCTGGGACGGCGAGATCGAGCGCCTCGGCGTGCTCCGGAGCTACGCCACGCGCCACGGCCAGGGGCCGTTCCCCACCGAAGTCGACGCGCTGCGGCGGCTGCCCGAGGCCGACAACCTCGACGCGGGCTGGCAAGGCCGCTTCCGGCGCGGATGGCTCGACCTGCCGCTCCTCCGCTACGCGCTCGCGTGCTGCCCGGTCGACGGCCTCGCGCTGACCCACCTCGACCGTGTGGAGCCCGGCTGGCGCGCCTGCGTGGGCTACGTCGAGCCGGTCGACCTCACGCCGGCCGTCGACCCGCACGACCTCGATCACGTCGAGCGGCTCGGTCGCCGGCTGCGCGCGGTGACGCCGATCCTCGAGCCCACCGGACCCGACCTCGCCTCCTGGCTGTCGGAGCGCCTCGCGCCACCGATCCGCCTCACCTCGTCTTCGCCCACCGCGTCCGGCAAGCGCTGGCGACCGGTCAGCTCCGCTGGCGAAGCAGCGCCCAGAGCGCCACGGCGACCAGGATCGTCGCCGCGCCCGCGAGCGTGACCAAGGGCTGGGCGGCGACCGACCACACGATCATCCAGAGCATCAGCAGCACGAAGACGAGCGGCGTGACGGGGTAGCCCCAGGCGCGGTGCGGGCGGTGCAGGCCGGGGCGCCGCCAGCGAAGCACGAAGACGCCGAGCACGGTGAGCGCGGCGAAGAGCGAGAGGGTGAACCCGATGTAGCCGAGCAGCGCCTCGAAGCTGGCCGTCAGCACCATCACCGCCGCGGCCGCGCCCTGCAGGAGCACCGACGCGGTCGGGCCTCCGCCGGTGGCGCGGCGCGCGAGGAGCGCGAGGGTCCCGTGGTCGCGCCCCATCGCCTCGAGCACCCGCGTGCCGGTCATGATCAGCGCGCCCACCGTGGCCAGCAGCCCGAAGGCGATGATCGCGCTCATCGCGGCGCCGGCGCTCGGCCCGAGCAGGGAGACCGCGGCCACGTGGCCCACCTCGACCACGCCGCGGAGCGATCCCGCCGGCGCCGCGCCGAGGAAGACGACGTTGACGGCCAGGTAGAGCAGGGTGACGAGCGCGGTGCCGGCGATGAGGGCCAGCGGGAGCGCCCGGTGCGGGTCCTCGAGCTCCCCGGCGACGTAGGCGGCGGCGTTCCACCCGCTGTAGGAGAAGGTCACGTAGATCAGCGCCACCGCGAACGCCGGCGAGAGCGTCGCCTCGAGCAGGGGGCGCTCGCCGGCCGCGAGCCGCGCCGGATCGATGCCCGCGCCGGCGAGGGCGACGAAGCCGACGACGAGCAGGATCTTGAAGGCGGTGAGCGCGTCCTGGACGAGGCTGCCCGCGCCGACCCGGAAGGCGTGCGCGGCCGACGCGAGGGCGACGAGGGCGAGGGCGGCCGGCAGCGCGGGGACGGCGGGCACGAGGGCGTGGAGGTAGCTGCCGAACGCGATCGCCGAGGCCGCGATCGGCGCCGAGAAGCCGACGACGAACGAGACCACCCCGGCCGCGAAGCCGACCGCGGGGTGATAGATCTCGCCGAGCAGCGCGTACTCTCCGCCGTTCTTCGGCAGCGCGGTGACGAGCTCCGCGTAGCTGAGCGCGCCGGTCATCGCGAGCACGCCGCCGAGCCCCCAGGCGAGCAGCACGGCGGGCGCGGAGCGGAGATCGTCGAGGAGCAGCCCGCTCGTCGTGAAGACGCCGGTCCCGACCATCGACGCCACGACCAGGAAGGTCGCGGTTCGCCCCGAGAGGCGCCGCTCGCTCGCGCTCATGCAGCGTGGTGCACGGTCATCTTCATCCCGTGCTTGGGCCGGAGCGTGATGAGCGGCTCCATCTCCACCGGGTGTCCGGGCGCCAGGTCGAAGCGCAGCCGCCGGAGCAGGGTCGCGAGCAGGAGCTGGCCCTCCATCATGGCGAAGCCGGCGCCGATGCACATGCGCGGGCCGGCGGCGAACGGGAAGTACTGCGCGCGGTGCATGCGCTTCACCCGGTCGGGCGCGAAGCGCTCGGGGTCGAAGCCCTCGGGGTCGTCCCAGAAGCCCGGGTGTCGGTGGGTGACCCACTGCGAGAGGAACACGAGCGAGTGGGCCGGGATCCGGTAGCCGTCGACGAAGTCGTCCTCGCTCGGGCTGCGCCCCACCACCCAGACCGGCGGCCGCAGCCGCATCGACTCCTGGAGCACCTGCTTGGTGTACTGGAGCGCCTTGCAGTCGGCGGCGGTGGCCGGCCGATCGCCGAGCACCGCGATCGCCTCCTCCCGCACCCGGCGCGCGTGCTCGGGCGCGAGCGAGAGCAGATAGAGCGTCCAGGTGAGCATGTTCGCCGTGGTCTCGTGCCCGGCGAGGAACATCGTCATCACCTCGTCGCGGAGCTGGCGGTCGTCCATGCGCTCGCCGGTCTCCTCGTCCTCCGCCTCGAGCAACATCTGCAGCAGATCGTCGCGCCGCTCGCCGCGCCGCCGCTGCTCGATGATGCCGAGCACGATGTCGTCGAGCGCCCTCGCGGCCGCGCGGTAGCGGCGGTTGCGGGGCGTCGGCACCGACTCGGGCACCACCATCGGCGCGTTGATGCGGAGGTTGGCCTCGTGGAGCACGACGTCGAGCGCCTTGCCCACCGCCTGCGCGCGGTCCGAGGGATCGGTGCTCAGCAGGGTCTCGCCGGCGATGCGGAGGGTGATCTCCATCATCTCGTGGGCGACGTCCACCGCGCTCCCGCCGTCCGCGGCCCGCGCGAGGCGCCCGACGAGCTCCTCCGCCGCCTGGACCATCACGCCGGCGAAGCCGTCGATGCGGCGCCGATGGAACGCGGGCTGGGCGATGCGCCGCTGCTTCAGCCAGAAGTCGCCCTCGCTCGTGACGAGGCCGTTGCCGAGGAACTCCCGCAGCCGCCCGTACCCGCGGGTCTGCTTGGTGTAGATGCGGTGGTTCTTCTGCAGCACCTGCTCCACCGCGTCGGGGTGCGCGAGCAAGGTGGCCTGCATGCCGAGGAAGTGGAACCGGACCACGTCGCCGTGATCGAGGAAGGCGTTGGTGAGGAAGCCGAGCCGGTCGGTGAGCATCGGCCGGTAGTGGCCGAGCAGCGGGACGCCGGCCGGGCCGGGGGGCCACGGGTGTCCCGCGCCGTCGACCCCGCTCCGCCGGGCGCGCGCGGCCGCGAGCGCCGATCGCGCGGCGCGACCCAGCTTCACGCCGGCCTCCCGCGCAGCGCGGCGAGCGCGGCGCCGAGCCCCTCTCTCAACGCGTCGGTGGCCACCCCGTCGACATGATAGCCGCCGCGGGGGCGGCCGTCCTCGAGCGCGAGCCAGAAGGTGGCGCGCTCCCGGGCGGGGCCCCTCAGCGCGAGCTCGAGCCGCCCCGGCTGCACGTCGAGCGCCTCCCAGGTCAAGGGGCCGAAGGGCGCGCGGGCCCGCAGCCGACGGAGCGCCGCCGCGAGCTTGGCGTCGGTCGGCGCGTCGCCCAGCGGGTGCACCGGAGGTGAGATCGCCGCGAGCGCCGCCGCGAGCGCCTCGCGGTGCGCGCCCGGATCGCCGAAGACGGAGAAGGTCTCGTGGCGGGCGAGCGCGCCCTCGCCCCGGGGCCGCAGCTCGATCCAGGCGCCGTCCCGGCTGACCCGGGCGCTCTGCTCCGAGGTCTCGCGCACCGTCCACCCATCCCCGAGCGACTCCCGGAGGAGCGCGGCGCCCCAGAGCCCCAGGAGGCGGCCCCGGGGATCGAGCCGCTGGAGGGTCCGGGCGTCGATCGGCTCGAGCCCCTCGATGCCGTGGAAGCGCGCGTGATGCTCGAAGACCCCGCTGCAGCGATCGTCGAAGACGCACGCGCGACACGTGTCGGGCTTGAGCTTGTCCCGGCGCTTCACCAGGTACTTGTTCCAGGGCCGGCTCAGCTGATCGTCGTGGTCGATCGCGATCGTCTCGGTGCGCTCGCCGTCGTGGTGGATCCAGGGGGCGAGGTCGGGCGCGGCGCAGTAGGGCAGGTTGCCCAGGTTCACGTCGAAGCCCTCGTCGAAGCCCGCGATCATGCGCCGGAACGGCTCGGCGAGCGCCTCGAGCGAGGGCATGCTCGCCCGCAGCTCCTCCTCGGTGCGTTGCCCGGCGTCGAGCGGCCGCATCAGATCGAGGTGCAGCTGCGAGGCGCCGTGTCGGGCGAGCAGCGCGGGGAAACGATCGACGTCCTCGTAGTTGGACGTCACCACACACATGTTCACCGTGATCCGCTGACCGCGCGCCTGGAGGTTCTCCAGGGTCCGGACGATCCGTCCGAACGAGCCCGGCTTCCGGGTGGTCCGCTCGTGGCTCTCCCGGGTGGCTCCCTGAATGGAGATACGCCAGGTGAAATTCCCTCCTGTCGCCAGGATGGCGTCCACGAATTCGGGACGCGCCGTCTTCACGCCGTTGGTGAAGATCACGATCTCCTCGAAGCCGAGGTTCACCGTTTCTTCAATGATCTCCATGAATTCCGGCTGGAGCGTGGGCTCGCCGCCGAGCAGGGTGATCTTGCGGTGGCCGAGCTCCCGGGCCTGACGGATCCGGCTGAGGATCGGCGCGACCGCCATCGGCCCCGCCTCCCCGAAGGCCGTGCGTTGACCGCTGACGCAGAAGACACAGCGGTTGTTGCACATGTGCCCCAGCTGGATCTCGATCTGCCGGTCGGGCTCCACCGCACCAACCTACTTCATCGGCGCGGCGGAGAAAATGCGGGAGGCCCTCTGAAGGCGTGCAAATTCGTTGCTTTGTGGGCCGAATCGTGCAATCTGGGTCCCGCTCGTGGGGTAGGGACGGGCTAGGTCCTTTCTTTCGGGGGGTGTCAAACGCGTCACCCCCGATGCCCCGCACGAGGCGAGCTCGGGAGAGTAGAGCCATGGCCACCAGTCGTCGGGCGGGCAAGAAGACCGCGAAGAAGAAGACCGCGAAGAAGACCGCTGCGAAGCGCGTCGCCAAGAAGGCGGCGCCCAAGAAGGCGGCCAAGAAGGCGGCACCCAAGAAGTCGACCTCGAAGAAGGCGGCGCCCAAGAAGGCGGCCAAGAAGTCGACCTCGAAGAAGACGCCCAAGAAGGCCGCGTCGAAGAAGGCGCCGGCGAAGAAGAAGACGCCGGCCAAGAAGGCGGCGTCGAAGAAGGCGGCGTCGAAGAAGGCGCCGGCCAAGAAGAGCACCTCCAAGACCGCGCCGGCCAAGAAGAGCGCGTCGAAGAAGGCGCCGGCGAAGAAGGCCAAGAGCGCCTCGAAGCCGGTCAGCAAGCCGACGCCGACCAAGCCGGCCAAGAAGAAGACGCCGGCCGCGCCCAAGGTCGACAAGGTCGAGATGGACGCCGCCACGCGTCGGCTGGCCGAGATGAAGGTCGCGGCCCACCCGGACGCCGGCCTCACCGCCAAGCAGATCACCCACCTTCACGGCAAGCTCGTCACCGAGCGCGCCCGCAAGGTGTCGGAGCTCGAGCGGCACATGCAGGAGGCTCTCGGCGAGACCAGCGTCATGCCGGACGAGACCGACATGGCGCAGCGCAGCACCGAGCAGGCCTACCTGATCCGCTTCGCGGACAAGGAGCGGAAGCTCCTCAACGAGATCGACCGCGCGCTCGAGAAGCTGCGCGTCGGCGAGTACGGCGTGTGCGAGGGGACCGAGGAGCCGATCGGCTTCAAGCGCCTCGAGCTGCGCCCGTGGACCCGCTACAGCGTGGGCTACAAAGAGCAGATCGAGCGCGAGCGGAGCCAGCACCGCCGCTAGAGGTTGCGTTCGCCCCCGGGTCCGCTATGACTGCGGACCCCTCAGGAGGTCATGATGCGGGAGCTCATCCGTTTGGTGTCCACGGCCGGCACCGGCTACCACTACTACACGTCGAAGAACAAGCGCACTCATCCGGAGAAGATGAAGATCAAGAAGTTCGATCCGGTCGCGCGCAAGCACGTGGAGTTCGTCGAGAAGAAGATGCCGTCCCCCAAGAAGAACTGATCTTCTTGGAGAACTAGCGGATCCGCACCTCGACGTGCTTTTTCGACCCGGCGGGGGAAATCCCGGCCGGGTTTCGTGCGTCCGTCGCCCGCTCACGGTTCGATTTGATCCCGACCGCCCGATTTCTCATAGTGGCCCGCCGATGAAGCTGTTGCGTCGTACCCTGTTGATCCTCTCCCTCGCCCTCGCCGTGCTCGCCGCGAGCGCGCCCGGTGAGGCCGAGGCGCAGCGCTCGCACACGGTGCGGCCGGGGCAGTCGCTCTCGCGCATCGCCCGGCGCTACCGGGTCGACGTCTGGGATCTCGCGCTCGCCAACCGGATGCGGCGCAACGATCCGCTCCAGGCGGGGCAGACCCTCACGATCCCGCCGCGCGGCGTGACCTACGTGCGCCCGGGGCAGACCCTGAGCCACATCGCCCGCGACCATCACTGCTCGGTCGAGGAGCTCGTGCGGCTCAACCGCCTGCGCCGGCGGAGCCTCCGGGCCGGCCAGCGCCTCATCCTCCCCGGCTTCCTGCCGGAGGAGCAAGAGGAGCGCGACTGGGGCGAGCCGGACGAGCCGGGCGTGGCCCGCATCCGCCGCCGGGACGAGGTCGTCAGCGTCCGCCTCCGCGACGCCGAGGGGCGAGTGACCGAGGAGGCGCTGCAGCAGCTGGCCAGCCTGATGCGTCGCCACGACGACGATCCGCCGGAGCTGCCGCACCCGCGGCTCGCGCTCCTGCTCGCGGCCATCAGCGACGAGTTCGGGGGCCGGGAGATCCACCTGGTCAGCGGCCGGCGCGAGGCGGGCGGCTACACCCGCGAGTCGAGCCGGCACACCGAGGGCCGGGCCACCGACATCCGCGTGCGCGGCGTGCCCCGTCGCACCCTCTGGAACTACTGCCGCACGCTCCAGCAGACGGGCTGCGGCTTCTACCCGCGCAGCACCTTCGTGCACGTCGACGTGCGCGGCCGCAACGCGCAGTGGGTCGACTGGAGCCGCCCGGGCGCGCGCCCGCGCTACGGCAACCTCACCGGACCGTTCCCGCGCTTCTGCCGCAACCGCGGCCGGCGCAGTCACCGCCGCTGCGCCCGCGAGGGGCGTCGGGTGACCGCCCCGGACGCGGTGGCGACCGACGTGCAGCTGACCGAGGCCGCCCTCGCGCTGCTCCCGGAGGTCCCCGACGTGCGGGTGGACGAGACCGAGCACGTCGACGAGGAGGCGGAGTACGAGACCGCCACCGACGAGCCCGAAGAGGGCGACGCCGAGCTGACTGCCACCGCCGAGTGACCGCACGCAACGCGGGGCTCGGTTCGCCGATGGGGCGGGCATGCAGAACCGACGATGCGCCTGCGGCGCAATTCTCCCCGCCCACTCCGCTCGATGCCCCTATTGCGGAGCTGTCCCGGCGGCGCCGAGCGGACGCGGCCTCGGTTGGACGCTGTTCGCGGCGATGGGCTGCGGCGGGATCGCCCTCCTCGGGGTCCTCGCCGTCGCCGCGGTGATCGTGGTCCAACGTTCCAGCCGGGCGGAGGAGCCACCTCCGGTGATGCCCATCGCGCCTCCCACGGTGGCCGCGTCGCCCGGCCCCGCCCCGTCGTCTTCGGCGCCGAGCCCCGAGCTCCCCGCGCCGCCGCCCGCGCCTGCTCCGGCTGCGGCGAGGTTCACGTCGATGGCGTGCCCGCTCGGCGACGTCGACGGCGACGGGGCGCGCGAGACCGGCGGCCTGATCGTGCGTGGGGAGGAGCGGCGAGCTCGGCTGGCGATGGTGGACGGTGCGACCGGGGCGGTGGTGTGGGAGACCGCGGCCCGCGAGCGGCAAGAGCTGGAGCCGATCTGCTTGGGCGATCGTCACTTCGGTGCGATCGACCAGCGCGCCTTCGAGCTGGTCGTCGTCCCGGTGACCGGCGTCGAAGGGGAGGTGAGGCGATCGCTCAGCGACGAGGTCGATCGCTACGGAGTGGGCCGCGACTGTCTCACGGTGCGGACCGACGATCGGACCATCGTCCGGGCCTCGCTCGACGATCTGTCCGACGCGCGCTGCGACGCGCGCCCCCGGATCCGGCCGCACATCGAGGAGGAGAAGGCGCCCGGCTTCCAGAGGGGGATCATCAGCACGCTCCGCCGGCCGGTGGTCGCGGAGGTGGGGCCGGCCCGCTACGAGCTACGCACCCGGCGACCGGGGACGCCGTTTCTCGAGGTGTCCGCTCGGCACGGGGGCCGCGAACGCTGGAGCCGCCCCCTCGACATCGTGCCGGTGAACGGGGAGGCGATCGGGACGCTCGCGCTCGGGGCGAGCCCGGCCGGCCCGGTCGCCTTCGGCAGCCCGCGCGGGACTCGCGGGCGTGGGGCCCTCTTCATGGTCGGGCTGGACGCGGAGAGCGGCGCGGAGCGGTTCCGGCGGGAGCTCGAGGGCTACGATGTGCAGGGCGTGTTCGACAACGGGCGATTCGTGGTCGTGGCCACGCGCCGACACCTCTACGCCGTGGCGCCGGACGGTGAGATCGCCTGGCGACTCTGAGCTCCTCACCGGGTGGCGCAGGCGGACTGGACGCGGGCGCGGAGCGGGCTCTGAGGGTGGGCGCGGAGGAACCGCGCCGACGCGGCCCGAGCTTCGGCCTCGCGACCGGCCCGGCAGAGGGCGACGACGCGCGCCGCCTCCCGCTCCGCCGCCATGACGCCGCTCGGGTGCTGGCTTGCGTGCTCGGCGAGGATGCGCAGGGCCGCGTCGGCGTCGCCCTGGTTGATCGCAGCCTGGGCGCGGCGGAGGAGCGCGACCTCTGCCGCCAGGCTCGAGGCGCTGGGCGCGGCCTCCGGCTCCGCGGCCTCCGGCTCCCCCGCCGGAGACACGGTGGCCGGAGACGCGGTGGCCGGGGGCACTGTCGCCGGGGGCACTGTCGCGGGGGACGCCCTGGGCGCGCGCCGCGCGTGGCTCGGCGCCGGCGGCTGCGTCGCCTCCGGGCTCGGCTCTCCGGTCTCGAGCGCTGCGGTCTCGAGCGCTGCGGGCTCGAGCGCTGCGGTCTCGAGCCGGGCGGGCTCGGGCTCGGGGCTCTCCGCGGCCTCCGGGGTGGGCGCGGGGCTCGACGGGTCGAGCCGTTCCGCCGGGCGAGCGCCGTTCGCGGTCCGCGCCTCGACGGCCTGGGCCACGTGTGACGTCGAGGCTTCGTCGGGCTCCCACGGCGCCACGGCCACCGTGCCGCCCACCGCCCCGGCGACCATCAGCGCGGCCGCGAGCTTCACGCTGGTGGCCAGCCCCGCGGTCGCGCCGCTCGCCGCGGCGGTCCCGCCGGCCGCCGCGCCAGCGGCGCCGGTGGCGGTCGTGGCGGTGGCGGTCGTGGTCGTGGCGGTCGTGGTGGTGGCCGCGCTCGTGCCAGACGCCGCCGCCGCGCTCGACGCCGCGCCCGCGGTCGCCGCCCCCGCGCCGGCGGCGATCGCCGCCATCACCGCGCGGCGGACCCGCGCGCGATCCGCCGAGGTCGGCTCGTCCCCGCCCCGCGCGCCCTCGATCAAGGCTCGCGCGTCGCTCGACAGCTCGTCGATTCCGTCGAAGTCGCTCACGCGCTCGCCTCCCGCGCCCGGTGACGCTTCAGGGCCGCCTCGAACTTCTGCCGCGCCGCCCGGAGGCGCGAGTAGACCGTGTTCAGGTTCACGCCGAGGGACTCGGCCATCTCGGGCGCGGTCATCTGCTCGAGCTCCGCGAGCACGAACACCGCGCGCTTGTCTTCGTCCAGCTCGGCCAGGAGCGCGTGCAGGAGGCGCACCCGCTCGCGCTGCTCGGTGGCCGCGGCCGGGCAACCCGAGCCGTCGTCCTCGAGCACCTCCGGGAGCGGCGCGAGGCCGCCCTTTCGACGCTGGGTGCGCCGGTAGTCGGAGACCACGCGGAGCAAGATGCCGAAGAGCCAGGTCTTCACCGAGGAGCGCCCCTCGAAGTCCGCGAGTCGTCGATGTGCCACCACGAACACTTCCTGCACCACGTCGTCCACGGACGGCTCGGGCACACCCATTCGACGCGCGCTTCGCCAGATGAAGTCGAAGCACTGCTCGTAGACGTCCTCCAGTCGGAGGTCGCTCCGAGGCGAAGACCCGGTCGCCTTCACGTCGAGCGTTGAGGCCGCAGCCGCCGCTCCCATCGACTCTGTGTGGCCGGCCACCTGGGGTTCCGTCGAAGAAAAAGTCCGTCAGAAGCGAACGTGCGCCGACAGGCCGAAGCGGCCGGTCACCGACGGCTGGGTGAAGACCTCGATCGGCGCGCCGTCGCGGATCACGAAGAAGGTCAGCGGGTTGAAGGGCACCACGAGATCCGCCTCCAGCCCCAGATCGAACCACCGAACCGGCGACCACGCCACCGCGAGGCCGAACGAGCCGGATCCCCAGCCTCCGACCCCGAAGCTCGGATCGCTGACGCCGAAGCCCTCGCCGAAGACCGCGCCCCCGGCGACGCCGACGCAGGCGCCGACCCAGCGGGCCTCGGCCAGCGGGCGGAGGCAGCCGCGGGCCTCGAGGATGAGCGCCATCAGCTCCGCGCCGAGCTCCGGGTTGTCGGCGGAGACGCCGGCGCTCGGCGAGAGGAAGAGCGCCCGGAGCCGGCCGTCGATGAGCGGGACACCGACGCCGCCCTCGATCGCGACCCCCGGGGTCGGGTTCGGGAGCGCGCCGATGTCGAGCAGGCCCACCGCGCCCACGAAGCCCGCGAGCGTCTCCTCCGCCTCACGTCGCGGCGCGGGGCCGTCTCGCGGGGGCGCCTCGGTCCAGACCTCGACGACTCGCGGTGGCTCCACCTCGCGGTCCGGCGGGCCCTCGGCGAGCGCCGAGCCGCCCGGCGAGGTGAGCGCCTGCCCGATCCGCGTGACGGGGCCGGGCGCCAGGGGCTCCGGGCTGGGGTGGGTCAGCGGCGACGGCGCGGAGGGGGCGCGGGTCACCGCCACCGGGTCGATCATCAGCGCCACGATCAGCGCGGTGGCCGCCGCCAGCTCCTCGCAGCGCTCGCCTTCGATCACCCGCTCGCCGACCGCGCCGTCGATCTCGGTCGCGAGGGTCAGGCGGAAGCCATGCTCGGTCCGGGTGGTCGTCGCCTCGGCGAGCGCCTCCGACGGGGGCCACTCGCCGCCGAGGACCCGGGCGACCTCCGCCCGCACTGCGGCTTCGTCCGGGCACTCCGGCGGCGCGGTCCAGCGGAGCGCGCTCGGCTGGGCCCCCGCGACGGACGCGCAGAGCCAGCCGATCAGCGCCGCGGCTACCGGGAGTCCCCTCACCCCGAGGTGATAGCACCCTCCAATGCGGCCGTAGAGGACGAACTCGTCCCCGACCGCGCCACCCGCTGCGCTATGGTCGGGGCATGTTCCACCCCGACGGCCCGACGTTCTGGGAGCTCGCGGAGCAGGCGCTGACCTCGACCGACCGCGGCTACGACCTCATCGCGCGCAAGTTCGACTACACGCCGTTCCGCACCCCGGATCCGGTGGTCGAGCGCTGCGCCGAGCGAGCGGCCGCGCGCGGCACCGTGCGCCGCGGGGTGGACCTCTGCTGCGGCACGGGCGCCGGTGTCCGCTGGTTCCGACCGCTGTGCGAGGAGACGATCTTCGGGATCGATCGCTCGGCCGGCATGCTCGCCGAGGCGGAGCGGCGGCTGGTGGACGCCCCCGGCGACGCGCCCATCCGGCTCCTGCGAGGCGACGCGCTCGCGCTGCCGTTCGCGGACGAGAGCCTCGACCTCGCGACCTGCTTCGGCGCCTTCGGTCACATCCTCGAGTCGGACGAGCCGCGCTTCGTGCGCGAGATCCACCGCGTGCTCGCCCCCGGCGGGCGCTTCGTGTTCGCGACCAGCGAGGTGCCGCCGCCCTGGTCCCCCGCGCTCTGGATGGCGCGGGGCTTCAACGCCGCGATGCGCGTGCGGAACGCCCTCCTGAAGCCCGAGTTCATCATGTACTACCTCACCTTCACCTGGCCGCAGGTCGGCACGCTGCTCGAGGCGGCCGGCTTCGAGGTCACCGTCGACCGGGGCGCGTTCGATCCGCCCTTCGGCCGGCTCATCTGGGTCAGCGCGCAGAAGCGGGCGGCGGAGGCGCGGTCGTGAGCGTCGTCGTCATCGGCATGGGCGAGATGGGCGGGGTCTTCTCGCACGGGTTCTTGCGCCTCGGGCACGCCGTGCACCCGGCGCTCCGCGGGGCCGACCTCGACGCCCTCGCCGAGGAGGTGCCCGAGCCGGAGGTGGTCCTGGTCGCGGTGGGCGAGGGCGACCTGCCGCCGCTGCTCGCGCGGGCGCCGGAGCCGTGGCGGGATCGCCTGGTCCTGCTCCAGAACGAGCTGCTGCCCGAGGACTGGAAGCGGCACGGCGTCGTCGACCCGACGGTCGCCGTCGTGTGGTTCGAGAAGAAGAAGGGGAGGGCGGTGCACGTCGTCGTGCCCACGGTGGTGACCGGGCCGAACGCCCGCTTCGTCGTGCGCGCGCTCGAGACGATGGACATCCCCGTGCGCGCGGGCGCGCCGGACCGGCTCCTCTTCGACCTGGTCGCGAAGAACCTCTACATTCTCACCGCCAACCTCGCGGGGCTGGAGGTCGGCGGCACGGTGCGCGAGCTCTGGTCGGAGCACCGTGATCTCGCCCGCGACGTGGCGGCGGAGGTGCTCGCGCTGCAGGCGTACCGCGCCGGCGAGCCGCTTCCGCAGAAGGAGCTCGTCGCGGCGATGGTCGAGGCGTTCGACGGTGACCCGGACCACAAGTGCATGGGGCGCTCCGCGCCGGCGCGCCTCCGCCGGGCCCTCGGTCAGGCCAAGCAGGCCGAGTTGCATTTGCCCACCCTCGAGCGGCTGGGCGAGCGGCACCTCTAGCTGCCAGCGTCAGCCCGCGAGGAGCTCGTTCACGGCGATCGCGGGGACCGGCTTCGAGAAGTAGTAGCCCTGCACCTCGTCGCAGCCGAGCGCCGCGAGCGCGTCGAGCTGGGCCTCGGTCTCCACGCCCTCGGCGAGCACCTTGAGGCCGAGGCTGTGGCCGAGCCCACAGATGGCCTGGGTGAGCGCCGACGCGCTGGAGCGGGCGGACTCCCCCTCGGCGTCGAGGTCCTTCACGAACGAGCGATCGATCTTCAGCACGTCGACCGGCAGCCGCTGGAGGTAGGAGAGGGACGAGTAGCCGGTGCCGAAGTCGTCGACCGAGACCCGCACGCCGAGGTGACGCAGCTCGCTGAGCTTCTCCGCCGCGGCGCCGACGTCGTCCATCAGCGACGTCTCGGTGACCTCGAGCTCGAGCGCCCCGGGGGGCAAGGTCGAGCTCTTGAGCACGCGCGCGACCGTGCCGACGAAGTCGGGGCGCGAGAACTGCTGGGCCGAGACGTTGACCGAGACCGAGGGCAGCTCGACCCCCGCGCCGTGCCAGCGTCGGAGCTGGCGACAGGACTCGAGCATCACCCAGGTGCCGATCGGCACGATCAGCTCGCTCTCCTCGGCGACCGGCAGGAACACGCCCGGGCTGACGAGCTGATCGCCGCGCTTCCAGCGGATGAGCGCCTCCACGCCGCTCCACTTGCGGGTGCGGATGTCGATCTTGGGCTGGTAGTGGAGCAGCAGCTCGCCCGCGCCGAGGGCCCGGCGGAGGTGCCGCTCGAGATCGCCGCGCCGCTCGACCGCCTCGCGCAGCTCGTCGGTGAACAGCTCGATGCGCCCGCGCTGGCGCGCCGCCTTGGCCCGGTGGAGCGCGATGCCGGCGTAGCGGAGCAGCGCGCCGACCTCCTGCGCGTGCTCCGGGAAGCGGCTGACGCCCACGGTGGCGCTCACCGACAGCTCGTAGCCCTGCACGTGGAAGGGCTCGCGGATGGCGCTGAGCACCCGGTCGGTCAACGCGAGCGCCGAGCGCCCTCCGCCGACGTCGTTGAAGACCACCACGAACTCGTCGCCGGAGCCCCGGCCGACGAGGTCGCTCTCCCCGGTCGTCTCGAGGAGGCGCTCGGCCACCTGCCGGAGCAGCTCGTCGCCGACCGAGCGGCCGAGCCAGTCGTCGATGCGGTGGAAGCGGTCGAGGGCGAAGAGCGCCACCGCGAGACCGCGGCCCTTGCGCTGCGCCCGGTCGAGCGCCACCTGCATCGGCTCGAGCAGCATCAGTCGATCGGGGAGCCCGGTGACGGCGTCGTGGTTGCCCTCGCTGAGCGGCCAGGCCGCCAGCTCCTCGGTGAGCTGGGGGAGGGCGTCGATCGGCGAGGGATGGCGCGGGCGCCCGCGGGGCGGCGTCTCGCGCGGGGTCACGACCGCGTCGGCCAGCATCGTGACCACCGTGTCCAGGGCCTCGAGATCCAGGGTGGTGAAGTCGTCGCGCCGCGCCGTGTCGGCCATCACGAGCGCGCCCACCTGGGTGCCGTCCGCGAGGAGCGGGGCGCTGACGAGGGCCGCGACCCGGAGGTCGGGCGGGAAGAAGACGCTCTCCGGCGCGGCGGGCCCGCGACCGATGACCGGCACGGCGGCGGGGGCTTCGCGGGCGAGCCGCCACGAGGGGACCTCCGCCGGCATCGAGGCGAGCGCGGTGGGGTCGCCGTGAGAGGCGACCATCGTGGCGGTCTGACCCTGCATGCGATAGAGCACCGCGAGGGGACAGCGCGCCAGCGCAGCGGCGACCCGCAACCGCTTCGCGATCGCGTCGCTCATGGGATTCGGAGGCACCACTCCGTCCCCGAGCATAGACGCTGGGTGAGGCGTTTGTCACCGCCAGATCGGAACATTCCGTTATTTGGGCAGGATTCCGCTCACCAACGGATCGAGAAGACCATGCGCTGGCCGTCGCCGTCGCGGCGCCGCTCCATCAGCTCCACGCGAGGGCTCGGCGCCTCGTGGGACTCGAGCGTCCCGTGCACGATCCCGGTGAAGATGTGCTCGTAGAAGTCGGTGGGCTCCACCCGGCAGCGCCAGATCAGCTCGGTCTCCGACCTCGCCTCGCAGGCGTGCGAGTTCCACGCGACCGAGATGTTGTAGGCGTCGGCGAGCCGCTCGAGCACCCGGCGGGGCTGGTTCCCCATCAGGAGGCTCATCGTCCGACCGATCGGGCTCGCGCGGAAGGTCGGGTAGAACGTCTCGGCGACGCGCCGCATCGCCTCCGACAGCTCGACGCGCGGGTGCAGGATCGGCGACGCGAGGAAGAAGAGCTTGTAGAAGTCGCGGTGGGGGTGGAGCGTGAACGGCAGCACGCTCGAGGGGACCTCGGCCAGCTCCGTGATCCGCTGCGTCTCGGCGTGACCGGCCACGCTGGCGACGGCGTTCACCAGGCCGACGAAGAACATGCCGCGGACCTCGCACTCGAGCGGGAACTCGAAGAGGGTCTGCGCCACCGCCTCCCGCTCGCGCGGGCTCGCCTGGACCCGGGCCGCGAAGCTCGCCGCCTCACCCATGGTGATCGGCTTTCGGCCCCAGGTCCCCGCTTCGCCTTCCGAGAGCCCCATCTCCCCGGGAGAGAGAATGCCTCAGGGCGCGGGACGAATCCAGTGTGGGCGGCCCGCGGCGTAGCGGCGCGCGTCCAGGCGACGGAGGGGCGCGAGGATCGCCGGCTCGTGCAGGGGCATCACCTCGGCGCGGGGCGCGCTCGACCCGGTCCGATCGAGGATGCCGTTCACCGCGCGGCGCGCCGCCTCGTTCGCCGCCTCCATGGTCGCGAGGTCGGTGAACGTGCGCACGAAGTCGGACGCGAGGAAGAGGTTCTCGATCGCGGTGATCGCCTCGGGCCGGTGGGCCCAGGAGCCCTTCGTGTTGATCAGCAGGGGCTCGAGGTTGCTGACCGTCGAGGGGTTCGGGAACTCGATCGCGGGGTCGAGGAACCAGGTCACGAGGTTCTGGTCCATGAGATCCATGACCGCGTCGTCGTTCACCGCGCGCTTCATCTGCTCCCAGACCTCCCGGTGGATCTCGTCGGCCGAGGAGAGCTCGCGCGCCGGTTTGCCGAATATCACCCCGGGCTGGTTCCAGTCCGAGATGTCGACGCTGAGGATGCCGCGCACGTTGCCTTCCCCATAGCCGCTGAGCCGCGCCTCCCAGAACTGCGCCTGCGAGATGCTCGTGAGCGCCCACGGGCTGTCGATGAAGATCGTGTGCCCCCTCGCGAGCGGCACGTCGTCTTTCAGGTAGTACTGGATGCCGTTCATCCACTCCGTCTCGAGCAGGTGCAGCTCCCCGAGGCGCGGATCGAGCGCGATCATGTCCGGCGTCAGGAGCGGGACGAGCCGCTCGACCGGGATGGCGCACACGTAGTGGTCGGCCACCACGCTCTGGGCGACGCCGCCGATCTCCACGTCCACCGACGCGACGCGGCCCCCCGCGAGGTGGAAGCCGGTGAGCGTCGCCTCGGTGTGCACCGTGACGCCCTGGCCCTCGAGGTGGGTGCGCCAGGGATCGATCCAGACCTCGTTCGTCGGGCCGTCGAGCACCCGATCGAGCGTCACGTTCGGGTCGCCGAGGTCCTGCAGCAGCTGGACGAGGATCACGCCGATGGTGCGCGCGCTCCCCTTCTCGGCCTTCATCGCCACCAGCGAGCGGGTGAGGCCGGTGGCGAGGTAGCGGCGGTAGGCGAGCGTCATGTCCGACGCCCGCACGAAGTCCCACCAGCTCACGTTCTCGAGCTCGCCGAAGCGGCGCTCCTCGCTCGAGGTCATCACGTAGAGCACGCGGCCGGCGAAGAAGAGCCACTCGCTCAGGGGGATGCCGAGGTCCGAGCCGAAGAGCGTCTTCAGCGCCTTCACCAGCCCGGCCAGCGAGGTGGGCAGGCCCGCGAGGTAGGCGGGGTCGCTCTTGCCCTCCCGCGCGACGAGCACCTCGTGGGTGGGCACGAGGTTGTCGAAGACGGTCCCGCCCGGCACCCCCGGCAGGGGGATCCGCTTCATCGTGTCGTTGATGTGCTTGTAGAAGCCGGGGAAGAAGCGGAAGCCGTGCTCGCCGGGGAGCGGGCGGTTGCCGGGCGCCGGGGCTCCCGGCACGTCCAGGCTGCGCGCCTTGCCCCCCGCGCGCGGGCGCTTCTCGTAGACGGTGACGGCGAAGCCGCGCTCGATGAGCTCGTGCGCGGCGCTCAACCCTGCGACGCCTCCCCCCAGGACCGCAACGTGGTCTGCCATGACGCGCGCGAGCTTATCAGAGCTCGCGCGATCCGTGCGCCCGACCTGGGCTCGCGCATCCGATGCGTCCGCCCGCGAGGCGACGGCTCCGGCATCACGTCTGGCACGAGCGGTGCTCTTCCCTCCCGAGCGGAGGACCCATGCAGGACGACGCCACGCAGCCGAAGCCGTGGGAGCGAGCGCTCGCCACGCTGGATCAGAAGGGCGGGTACTTCTACGAGGAGGAGCCGACCTGGATGTGGCAGGCGCTGCGCTCCACCACGATCCCGCCGCCCCCTCCGGAGCGCGTCGACCTCGATCGCGTGGTGAAGTCGATCACCGAGAGGCCGCCCGAGCCGCTCTGCGAGCCGCTGCCGCCGCGTCGCGCGAAGGTCGACCGCCGCGCGTTCGAGGTGTCGATGGCCATCAACGTGGCGCTCGGGCTCGCGGTCGTCGCCTGCCTCGGCTTCGTGCTGCTCCGGCCCGAGCGGGTGGTGCACACGCCGATCATGGTCGAGGCGATCGCGCCGGGGCCGTCGGTCGAGTGGCCCGACCCGGACGAGCTCCCCGAGGGCGTGGACCCGCCGATCGCGGCCGGGGCGCTGGCGCCGCTCGGCACCGCGCTGCCGTCCTCGGTCGAGCCGGTCGAGGAGCCGACCCCGCAGCTGATCGTGATGCCTCCGGTGCGCATCCAGGTGCCGGCGACCCGGCTCGCCGCCAATCCGGCCACGAGCCAGCCCCCGGATCAGGCCGCGAGCGAGGCCGCGCCCGCCGCGCAGGCGGTGACGCCGACGCCCGCGCCGCGCGCGCCCGGGCTGCCCGAGCGCCCGAGCCGGGCGGACGTGGCGGTGGCCATGGATCGCGTCGCGCCCGGCATCCGCGCCTGCGCCGAGGGGCTGGGAGGTGAGCGCGTGCACCTCTTCTTCCACTTCCGGAGCAACGGGACGGTGCGCTCGGCCCTCGTCGAGGGGACCCGGGCGGCGCCCGACCAGCGCTCCTGCATGGCCCGCGCGGCTCGGGAGGCCAGCGTGCCCCCGTTCGCCCAGGACTCCCTGAGCGTCCGCTACCCGTTCACCCTCTGAGGGCGCCCGCCGAGGTCAATCGGGCGGCGCCACGCAGACGGGGGTGTCCAGCAAGAAGTAGAGCGCGATGCGCTCCATGGGCATCAGCTCGGCGTGGGAGACCAGGTCGAGCTCCGGGGTGCTGAGGAGCGCGCGTCCGCAGCCCTCGGGGGCGATCGCGACCATCGCGGGGTGGCCGCCGTGCTCCTCGAGGAGGACGCGCGGGTAGCTCGGGTCGCGCGTGGGGTCGGAGGACGGGGCGGCGCCGAGGGCCACGATCCGGGTGAGCGGGCGCTCGATGGCGAGGTCGTCGGCGACGTAGCGCCAGGTGGGGCCGTAGCCGGGGCGGATGTCGAGGACCATGTCGGGCCCGTGGGTCGCGAGGCGGTGGCTCGGCCCGACCTGCTCCTCGAGCCACGCGGCGAGCGGGCGATGCGGGATGCGCGCGCGCGGCGAGGCGGAGACGCCTTGCAGCCAGTCCTCGCGCGCGTCGGTCGGGGCGGGGATGCGCGCGGCGTCCCAGCGGCCGTTCGCCGGGTCGTACACGTCGCTCTCCACGTCGTGACCCGCGGCGAGCACGACCGACGAGGGGTAGAGCGCGTCGACGAACCGGAACGCGCGCCCGGTCGCCACCAGCACCCCGCCGGCCGCGACCCAGTCCCGGAGGTTGGCGAGGAGCGCGGGGTCGCGGGTCAGGGCGTCGTGCTCGGCTCCCGCGGCGACCAGGACGTGGTGGGCGGCGAGCCGCGCGGGGCTGCGGAGCAACTCGGCCGCGTCGACCCGCTTCACCTCCTCGAGGCCCATCTGCCGGTCGAGCCAGTCGACGCGATCGTCGCCCACCAGCGCGGCGATCCGCGGCGCCCAGCGCCCTTCGGCCGGGGCGCGCGCCGAGGGCAGGGTCGTGGCGTCCTGCTCGAGCAGGGTGAGCTGGCCCCCGCGCACCTCGACCCGCGAGTCGATTCGGAAGGGGCCGGCCTCGACTGCGAGCCAGTAGCTGCCGGGCGCGACGTCCTCGAGCACGAAGGCGCCCACCTCGTCGCTGAGCGCCGCGTACTCCCCGCTCGTCGGGAGGCAGGCGCGGCAGCTCACGCCGCTCGGCGGAGGCTCGGGGCGCCGCTCCAGCAGCCGGACGAGGGCCCCCGAGACGGGGATCTCGCGGCCGCGCGGCACGTCACCCGGCGCGTTCCCCGGCGCCCACACGACCCCGAGCACCGACGCGTGGGGCTCTCCCTCGGCGGGGATCGGATCGGTGAGCCGCTCACCGGTGCCCGCGCTGCAGGCCGAGAGGGCCAGCGCGGCGGTGAGTGCCGGGATGTGTGCGTCCAACCTTCTCCCCATCTGGGCTGGGTCGTGCGGGAGCCAGCCGATTTCCAAGGTACACCACTCGCCGCGCAATTTCCTTCGCGTGGCGTGGAGGTGCCTTCCACCCTAGATTGACCTCGCGGTGCGTGGGTCTCTCTCCAGGGAGTCCCTCGTCTGGCGCGCGGGTGGCGCCATGGCGGGGGCGATCGTGGTGTTCTTCGCCGTCTGGTGCTGGCAGCTGCTCCGGGACGTCGAGCGCATGCGCGCTGAGCTCGGGGCCCGCGTCGGCGCGCTCATCGCGCTCCAGGGCGCCCAGGCGGAGGTGGAGGGGGTCGACCCCGCCGGAGGGGACGGCTACGCGGCGCTCGAGCGGAGCCTGGAGGGGCTCTCCCGGGTGGCGCCGAGCCCGGCCGCGGAGCGAGCGGCCCGCGAGGGGATCGCCGCGGCGCGCGCCGGCGACGGGGACGGGGCGCTCCGCCGCTTCGACGCCGCGATCGGGGCGCTCCGCGGGGCCAACGCCGCCACCAGCCGCGCGCTCGGCGAGCGCTGGGACTCCCTCGAGATCCTGGTGGCCGCGTCGCTCGGGACCGCGGTGGCGGCGCTGCTCCTGCTCTGGCTGACCCGCCGCCTCCTCGTCCGGCTCGGGCGCGCCGAGGCGCAGCTCCGGGCCCGCCTCGAGCGCTCGGAGGGCGACTTCCGCCGCATGATCGAGGCGAGCCCGGACGGCGTGATGCTCGTGGCCGAGCGCCGGGTCGCCTACGCCAACCCGGCGATGGAGGGCATCCTCGGCTACGCGCCGGACGCGCTCGAGGAGCGCGACGTCGGCGAGCTGCTGGTGGAGGACGAGGTGCTCGAGGAGGGCGAGCGCCGCTTCCGCCGGGACACCGGGGACGTGCGCCAGCTCGAGCTGACGCGGGCGGCGTTGACCGAGCTCCGGGGCGAGCCGGTGGAGCTGTGGGTCGCGCGGGACATCAGCGAGCGGCGCATGCTGGAGGCGCAGCTGCGGCTCGCCGATCGCCTCGCCGCGGTGGGGTCGGTCGTCGCCGGGGTCGCGCACGAGATCAACAACCCGCTGACCTACGTGCTGAGCGGCGCCGACGGACTGGTGCAGGCGCTCGACAGCCGCGGTGAGGGCGACCCGGAGCTGCGCGCGCTCGCCGGCGACATCCAGGAGGGCGCCGTCCGGGTGCGCGACGTGGTCCGCGGGCTCAAGACGATGTCGCACCCCAGCGACGACGACCTCGGGCCGGTCTCGCTCCCGCGCGTCATCGAGTCTTCGCTCGCCATCGCGCGGAGCGACCTCGCGCAGCGCGCCGAGGTGACGGTCGACGTGCCGGAGGACCTCCCGGCGGTCGTCGCCAACCCGGCTCGGCTCGGCCAGGTCTTCCTCAACGTGCTGGTCAACGCGGCCCAGGCGCTCGAGGAGGACGACCGCCGCGGTCGGGTGGAGGTGCGGGCGGAGGCGCGGGGCGACGCGGTGGAGATCCGGGTGCGCGACGACGGCCCCGGCATGCCCGAGGCGGTGCGGGCGCGGGTCTTCGAGCCCTTCTTCACCACCAAGCCGCTCGGGCGGGGCACCGGGCTCGGCCTGAGCATCTCGCGTCGCATCGTCGAGGGCCTCGGCGGGCGCCTCGAGATCGAGAGCGCGCCGGGGGAGGGCACCACCGTGACGGTCCGGCTCGCCGCGAGCCGGGATCCGGCGTCGCTCCGCCCCCTCGCGCCGGCCGAGGCGCGGCCGCGCTCCGCCCGGGTGCTCGTGATCGACGACGACGTGAAGGTCGCCTCCTCGCTGCGCCGCATGCTCCGGGCGCACGACTGCACGGTGACGCACGGCGGGGAGGAGGCGCTCGAGGCGCTCCGCCAGCGTGAGTTCGACGTGGTCTTCTGCGACCTGATGATGCCCGGCACGACGGGCATGGACGTCTACGAGGCGCTCCGGGACGAGGGCCGGGGCCGCGAGGCGCGGCTCGTCTTCGTGACCGGCGGCGCGTTCACCGCCCGGGCCCGCCGGTTCGTCGCCGAGGTGGACAACCTCGTCATCGAGAAGCCGTTCACCGCCGAGGCGGTGCGCCGCGCGGTCTCAGCGGTCGAGGAGGCGCGCGAGGCCGACCACCGGCGCGAGCAGCCCGCGAGCGGCGGCGCGTAGCCCGTCGTCGCGCCGCACCACGTCGGCGAGGTGAGGCCCGACGGTCTCGTAGAGGCTCACCAGCCCGCGCCCCACCGCGTTCGTGCGGAGGTGGCGATCGCGCAGGCGCCGCAGCGCCCCGATCTCCGCCGCGAGCGGCGTGCCCCAGGCGGCGGTGGCCACGAAGCACGGCGAGACGGTCGTGAACTCGATGGCCGGGGTGGTGAACTCGGCCACCGCGATCGGGCTCGACCGGGCGCAGCGGTCGAGGGCGCGCACCGCGACGTAGAAGGTGGTCTCCGGCGAGAGCCCCCCGAAGTCGGCCTCGACCACCTCGCCCGCGGGCACGGTGGTGTCGACGGTCAGCGCCATGTGCTCGAGGCTGGCCGCCTCCGCGGGCACCGCGCGCTCGAAGCTCTCGAGGTCGGTGATGGGCTCGCGGGAGATCCGCACCTCGTAGCGCGTCACCGCGAGGTCGTCGGCGGGCGCCACGAAGCGGAGGCGCGCGTAGCGGTGCGCGTCCCGGCGCTCGTGGTGCTCCTCGACCTCGAGGCCGGTGATCGGCTCGGGCGGCGTGTTCTCGAGGCAGACCTCGGGGCCGATGACGGTCACCGCCACCCGGGCGCCCGCCGGCTCCTCCAGAAAGCGCAGCCGGTCCGCGCCGCTGCCGGGCGAGGCGTCGGGGTCGTTCGCGATGCTGCCGTCCATCTCGTGCACGGTGCCCTCCTGGCCGTGCACGGTGCCGTAGCCCCACGGGTCGCGCGCCGTCTCGGTCGCGGCGCCTCCGCCGACGGTGAACGGCACCCGGAACACCACCGACGGCTGCCCCCGGTACGGGTAGCCGTAGTTGATCGCCCAGCTGTCCCACTCGCCCTCGGGGCCGACCGGGGTCGGGAAGCGATCGGGGTTGTAGGCGTCGTTGTAGTCGCCCTCGGTGTTGACCTCGATCCAGGCGACGTACTCGCCGTCCTCCCAGTCGTCGGGGATCTGGAACGAGAGCGTCTGGGCCCGCCCGGCCTGCGGCGTGGCCATGGTGACCGCGTCGATCTCGGGCATGATCCGGCGCGCGTCGTCGGCGTAGCGCGCGACGTCGGCGTGGTCGTAGCAGGCGCCGCCGGTGCAGCGGGTCACGTCCCGGCGCGGCGGGTAGAGCGAGCCGAGCTCGAGCGCCCGCATCGTCGCCTCGCCGGGGGCCGTCTGGAACGGCTCGGCGTAGCCCGCCGCCACGTCGTCCGCGGTGAGGTACCGGCCCTTGTCGCTGTTGAAGACGCTCGGGCAGGTGACGGCGTCCAGCGCGTCGCGCGAGCTCGCCGACTGCTGGAACGAGAGGCAGAAGTACTCGTCCTCGGAGAAGTCGTTCGACGAGCGCGAGGCCCAGCCCTCGGCGGAGCGGTCCTGGAAGATGACGCGGGGGAAGGGCTCCGCGCCCGGGGCGCTCGCCCGGTGGTGCGCCCAGACCGGGAGCACGCCCTCGCGCCGGCCGTAGGGCCACTGGAAGCCGCTGTTCATCTGCGAGGCGCCGGGCCGGTTGCCGATGCCGCGCAGGGCGACCGACTGGGTGAGGCCCAGGGTCCGCGCGTAGGTGCCGTCGGCCCGCTCGATCCAGATCGCGATCTGCGCCCGGGAGGTGGGCTGGTAGGTGATCTCCACCACCCGCGGGACCTCGTCCCCCTGCGCGGCCGTCGTCCCCGCCAGGGCGAGGACGAGCGCCATCGCGCCGATTCCGCGGAACGCTCGCATCGGGGCCAAGGTAGGCCGCCGCGCGCCGGGGGACAAGACGACCGGGAGATGTGCGATGCTCCCGCGCCATGAGAGCCACCATCCTCCTCGCGCTCCTCGCCACCCTTCCGGCCACCCTGCTCGCCTGCGGGGGCCCGGAGCGCCGCTCCTACCACGCCGACAGCGACGGCCCGACCTACGTGGACCCGCCGGACGTGCACCTCGAGGGTGACCGGATCACCATCGACGACCACATCCACTTCGCCCACGACAGCGACGAGATCCTCGAGACCTCGAGCGAGCTGCTCGACCACATCGCGGAGTTCCTCCAGCACCACGAGGAGATCACCGCGCTCCACCTGGTCGGCCACACCGACGCCACCGGGACCGCGGAGTACAACCAGGAGCTGTCCGAGCGGCGGGCGGCCGCGGTGCGCCGAGCGCTCGAGCAGCGAGGGGTGACCCAGCCCATCGACTCCCGCGGGGCCGGCCAGAGCGAGCGCCTCTGCCAGGAGGACACCGACGCGTGTCACCGCCAGAACCGCCGGGTGGAGTTCCGCGTCGACCTGGCGACCTGACGCCGATCAGCGGCGGTTTCGTACGGACCGACGTCGCTCCGGCACCCGCCCGGTGAGCATGTAGAGCTCGCCGGTGTCCCAGCTCGTCGTGTAGACGCGCAGGCCCGGCCCGGGGTGCATGGCGAGCCCGACGAGCCGGTGCGCGCCCGGGACCTCGTGCCGGCGATGGGTGCGCTCGACGGTGTCGATGAGGGAGACGTCGCTCGAGCCGAAGTTGGCGACCCCGACCCAGCGGCCGTCGGCGGTCACGTCGATGCTGCGCGGGTTGCGGCCGGTCGAGGCGATGCCGAAGGGCCGGCCGTGGTCCTCGGGGCGGTAGAAGCCGATGTGCCCGAGCGAGCAGGTGAGGAAGAACGCCCGCCGGTCCGGGGTCGGGAGCACGTCGCGGGGGAAGCGGCAGACCTCGAGCTGCTCGCGCTCCTGCCCGGCCGCGAACACGTGGACGCGATCCCCGCCGAACGCGGCCGCGAGCAGGGTGCCGTCGGCGAGCACCCCCATGCCGCGCGGGCGCTCGTCGGTGGCGAGGCGCGCGACCTCTCGGCCCTCCCGGAGGTCGACGACCGAGACCGACTCGTCGAAGTAGTTGGCGACGTAGAGGGTCGAGCCGTCGACCACGATCGTCTTCGGGTGGCTCCCGACCTCGATCTCGCGGCGCACCTCGAGCCGCGCGAAGTCGATCTCCTCGACCACGTGGCGCCTGAAGTTCGACACCCAGAGGGTCCGACCGTCCGCGCTGAACGCGCTCTCGACGGCGTTGCCGGGGAAGCTCACCGAGCCGACGTGCTCGAGGGTCTCGGCGTCGTACACCCAGACGTTGTCGCTGTCGGGGCGGCCGAAGTTGCAGACCACGACCCGGCTCCCGTCGGGGCTGACGTTCACGCTCTTGGGCAGGACGCCGGTCTCGGCGACGGCCGCGACCCGGAGGCGCGGGCCGCCCCGCTCGGTCTGGAAGATCCGGGTGCGCGAGCGCTCCTGGGCGCCGGCCGCCGGGATCGCCAGGCCGGCGAGCGCGAGCAGCAGGACCGGGGCATATCGTCGCACGTCGGCGATGCTTTCGTGGATCTCGCCCCCTCGCAAGTTTCCAGATCGGGGTGACGCCGAGGTGACGGTGAGGCCTCCTGCCCCGCGCCCTGCTATGGTCGCGCGGTGGCGTCGCGAGATCCGCTCGAAGTACTGCTCGCGCTGACTCGCCTGCTCGCGGAGGAGACCTCCCTCGAGCGGGAGCTGAAGGCGACGACCGACGCCGCGCTCGAGCTGCTGCCGGCCGATCACGCGTCGCTGCGGCTCTTCGACGACGAGCGCCGCGAGCTCCTCAGCAGCGCGCGCTCGGGGCTCGGGCAGGGGCAGGCGCCGGCGACCTTCCGGGCCGGGGAGGGCGTGCTCGGGATCGTGGCCGACACCGGCAAGGCCGCGCTGGTGCTCGACACCGCGACCGACGAGCGCTTCAAGCACGCCTCGGTCGGCTTCGACGTGGGCTCGCTGGTCGCCGTGCCCCTGGTCGCGAGCGGGCAGGTGGTCGGCGTGCTGAGCGCCTCGTCGGGGGAGGCGCGCTGCTTCTCCGAGCTGCACCGGGATCTCGCGCAGCTGCTCGCGAACTGCACCGTGCCGGCGATCGAGAGCGCGCGGCTGGCTCACCTCGCGATCACCGACGACCTCACGCGCGCCTACAACGTGCGCTACCTCGGCAACCGGCTGAGCGAGGAGGTGAGCCGG
The DNA here is from genome assembly GCA_036149055.1 of Myxococcota bacterium. Lineage (GTDB taxonomy): Bacteria > Myxococcota_A > Polyangia > Polyangiales > Sandaracinaceae > JAVJQK01. The sequence continues at coordinate 28,768 of JAYZQJ010000224.1, forward strand.
GCGCGCCGCTACGGCGACGGGTTCGCGCTCCTGATGATGGACCTCGACCACTTCAAGCGCGTCAACGATCGCCACGGCCACCCGGTCGGCGACGAGGTGCTGCGCGGCTTCGCCGATCGGGTGCGGGCCGAGGTGCGCGGGCCCGACGTGCTCATCCGCCGCGGCGGCGAGGAGTTCCTGCTGCTCATGCCGAGCACCTCGATGCCCGAGGCCAGCGCGGTCGCCGAGCGCATCCGGGCCGCGGTCTCGGCCGAGCCCATCCCCACCGCTGCCGGGGACGTGACCATCACCGTCTCGATCGGGGTGGCGACCTGGCAGGCCGACGAGGAGGGCGGGGCCACCGAGTCGCGCGCCGACACCGCGCTCTACCGCGCCAAGGAGACGGGCCGCGACCGGGTGGTCTCCGAGCGCGATCTCGACGAACGGCCGCCCGGGTCCTAGGGATCCGCCATGGCCAAGCTGCAGATCGACGTCTGGTCCGACATCGCGTGCCCCTGGTGTTACGTGGGCAAGCGCCGGCTCGAGGCCGCGCTCGAGGGTTTCCCTCACGCGGACGAGGTGAGCGTCACCTGGCACTCCTTCGAGCTGGATCCGTCCTCGCCCCCCGAGGTCGACGTGGAGGCGCAGAGCTACGCCGCCCGCCTCGCGAAGAAGTACCGGGTCCCGGTCGAGCGCGGCCAGCAGATGATCGACGGGATGACGGAGACGGCGGCCCAGGACGGCATCGAGATGCGCTTCGACGTCATCCGCCCGGGCAACACCTTCGACGCCCACCGCCTGCTCCACCTGGCGGAGACGCGCGGCCTGCAGGGCGCGCTGAAGGAGCGCTACCTGGCCGCCTATCTCTGCGAGGGCGAGCGGATCGGCGATCACGAGACCCTGGTGCGCCTCGCGGCCGAGGTCGGGCTCGACGCGGACGAGGCCCAGGGCGTGCTGGCGTCGGACGACTACGCGGCCGACGTCCGGGCCGACGAGGCGAACGCGGCCCAGCTCGGCATCCACGGCGTCCCCTTCTTCGTGTTCGACCGCAAGTACGCGGTGCAAGGCGCGCAGCCGGCCGAGGTGGTGCGCAAGGTGCTCGACAAGGCCTGGGAGGAGGCGCAGCCGCAGCTCGTCACCCTCTCCGAGGGCGCGGTCTGCGGGCCCGACGGCTGCGAGTAGAGCGGCGATCACTCCGGCGCCGGCACGATCACGATCAGCGGAGCGTCGCGCCCGCGCGGATCGATCGCGGTGACCGGGCCAGCGGCGATCCAGCCGCAGCCCACCGCGTTGCACTGGAGCTGGACCGGCATCTGCCGCCCGCAACCGACGGCCACCCGATCGTGGGCGTGCACGCCGGCTTGCTGCCCGATCTGGCCGATGGGGCAGCGGAGCGCCCGCGCCGCCGCCTCGCCGACCGTCGGGATCCGGCGCCACTGGCAGTTCGCCCAGCGGCGGCCCCGGGACCGGCAGCGCAGGAAGTACTCGCGCGGGCCGACGCAGGTGTTGGTCACCCACAGCGTCTCTTCGATGCGGACCGGCTGCACCTCCACCGGCTGGCAGCCGCTGTCGGCGGCGGCGAGGCGGATGAGGTTGCGCTCGAAGCGCTCGACGCGCCCGGGGTCGTGCACCGGGTCGTAGTGACGCCGGCAGCCGAAGGCCGCGAGGAGCGCGAAGAGCGTGATCGCGAGGCGGGCCATGTCTACGCGAGGACGTACGCACGCCTATACTCCTGGCGATGCTGCGTCGCCTCTCCGCCTTCGCGCTCACCTGGCTGCTCGCCGGCCCGTCGCACGCCTACGACGCGGCGCCGCTCCTCGAGTCGCTCCGTCCGGCCGAGCGCGAGCGCGCGGTGACCCAGGCCCAGCTCGGCGCGCCGAACGCGCTGCCGTTCTATGACCTGACCATCGACGTCGAGGACGACCTGCGCGCCTTCACCCTCGAGCAGGTCGCGTGGGTCCACAACGACTCGACCCAGCCGTGGGGCTCGGTGGTCTTCCGCGTCTTCGTCAACGCGACGCGACCCGACGCGATGCGGCTCGAGGCGCTCTCCTGCGAGGGGGTCCGCTGCGATCACGAGCAGCCCGATCCCTCGGCCATCGTCGTGCGCCCCGCCTCGCCCGTGCCCCCGGGAGGCTGGCTCCAGGTGCGCCTCCGGCTGCGCGGCGCGCTGCAGGTCGTCCCGGCCGAGCGCCTCACCCTCATGGGACAGGGCCTCGAGTCGCTCGGCGCGCTGAGCGGCGGCCACGGCGGCGGGGACTACGGGCTGCTCGCCCACGGGGACGGGATCTCGTCGTTCGCCTCCTTCGTCCCGGTGCTGGCCCGACGCCGGGGCGGGCGCTGGGAGCAGAGCGACGCGAGCACGATGGGCGACCTCGGCACCGACGCGCTCGCCCACTACCAGGCGCGCGTCCGCGTGCCCGATGGGACCCGCGTCGTGGCGACCGGCGTGGAGGACCCGCCCCGGGTGATCGGCGACCGCAGCGAGGTCCGGGTGCGGCTCGCGCTCGGCCGCGACTTCGCGTTCGCGGCCAGCCCCCGCTTCGAGCAGCGCGCGCGTCAGGTGGGCGACGTGGCCGTGCGCTCGTGGTTCCTGCGCGGGCACGAGGCGTCGGGCGTCGAGGCGCTCGAGGCGGCGGCGCACTCGGTCGGGCTCTTCGAGCGGCGGTTCGGCGCCTACCCCTACACCGAGCTCGACGTGGTCGAGGCGCCCCTCATCGGCGGGGCGGGCGGGGTCGAGTTCTCGTCGATGGTCACCGTCGCGACGATGTTCTATCGGCCGGCCGGGGCGGGCGGGCCGCTCGCGGCGCTGATGGGCGGCGGTCAGCAGCTCGAAGGGCGCCGGGCGGCGATGCTCGAGCTCGTCACCGCCCACGAGGTCGCCCACCAGTGGTGGCACGGCATCGTCGGCAGCGACTCGCGGCGCCACCCCTTCCAGGACGAGACCCTCGCCCAGTGGTCCGCGCTCCTCTACGTGCGCGACCGGCACGGCGACGCGCGGGCCGAGCAGGAGCGCGACCAGCAGGTGGTCGCCGGCTACCACATGATGCGCCTGATGGGCCGGCCGGACGGCGCGGTGGATCGCCCGGTCAGCGCCTTCCCGGACCCGCTCAGCTACGGGGGCCTGGTCTACGGCAAAGGGCCGCTCGTGTACCCGGCGATGCGCCGCCAGCTCGGCGACCGCCGCTTCTACCGGGCGGTGCGCGCCTACGCCGACGCGCATCGCTTCCGGATCGCCCCGCCCCGCGCCCTCTTCGACCGCTTCGCGAGGGGCCGCCACGCCCCGGCGGCGCGGGCCCTCGAGCGGCGCTGGCTCGACGAGGCCCACGGCGACGCCGACCTCGGCCCGCCCAGCCTGCCCGGCCTCGGCCCCGGCGCGGGCGACCTCCACCAGGGCCTCGGCGGGGCCGACGAGGCGCAGCTCCGGCGCATGCTCGAGGGGCTCCTCGGCGGGGGCGGCCAGGCCCCCGATCTCCGGGGCCTGATGGAGATGCTGCAGGGCGCGACGCCGTGAGCTTCGGGGCCCCGCTCACGCTCGAGGGCGGCCACACGCTGCGCGTCGGACGGCTGCCGGCCCGGCTCCGCGAGGCGATCGACTTCGAGGCGCTGTGGGCCATGCACCCCGAGCGGCCGCACCGCGTGCGCATGTACGGCCGGTGGGTCGACACCCCGCGCTACCAGGCCGCCTACGGGGCCGACTATCGCTACAGCGGCACGGTCAACCCGGCGCGTCCGGTCCCGCCCCGGCTCCAGGCGATCCGCGACTGGGCGCGCGAGGCCATCGATCCGCGGCTCGATGGGCTGCTGCTGAACTGGTACGACGCGGCCGAGGGCCACTACATGGGGCCGCACCGGGACTACGGTCGCGACCTGACCCGCGGCGCGCCCATCGTGACCGTCTCCTTCGGCGCCCCCCGGATCTTCCGGATCCGCCCCCACGGCGGCGGCCCCTTCGTCGACCTCGACGCCACCGACGGCGACGTCTTCGTGATGCCCTGGGCGACCAACCGCGCCTTCACCCACGCCGTGCCCCGGCGGGCGGCGGACCGGGGGCGGCGGGTCAGCGTGACGCTGAGAGCGTTCCGTCCCGAAGCTGCTAGGCTCGCCCGATGACCTCCCGGATCGCCCCCCTCGCTTGCCTGTGCGCTCTCCTCGGCTCCTGCGCCCCGGCCGACCCGCACGGAGACGAGCCCAGCATGGACGAGCTCGAGGCGCTCTTCGGGACCGCCGCGGAGCAGGTGGACGACCCGGGCAAGGTGGACGATCCGTCGTGCAACGGCGTCATCGTGCCCGACCAGAGCGGGTTCGAGCGTCGGGTCGCGCTGACCTTCGACGACGGCCCGAACCCCGCGACCACTCCGGACGTCATGGAGGTCCTGCGGCGCCGCAACGTGCCCGCGACCTTCTTCATCAACGGCAACCGGGTCACCGGCGACGCGCACGTCGCCATCGTGGAGGACATCGTCCGCGACCCGCTCTTCCTGCTCGCGAACCACACCTGGTCGCACCCGCGGAGCCCGTTCCTCGACGAGATGGACGACGAGCGCATGGCGGCGCAGATCGACGACGTCACCGCCATCATCGAGGACGCCGGCGGAATGGCCAGCTACTTCCGCTTCCCGTTCGGCCGCGCGAAGTGCCGGACCGCCAACGCGGTGCGCGAGCGCGGCTACACCATCACCGGGTGGCACGTCGACAGCGCCGACTGGTGCTACGCGGGCGGCCGCGGCCGCTGCAGCTGGGACGGGCTCCCCGAGGCGTTCCGTGACGGCGACATGCTCGGCTACGTCATGCAGCAGGTGCGGCGCCGGAACGGCGGCATCGTGCTCTTCCACGACATCCACCGCTTCACCGCCGACGCGCTCGAGGGCGTGATCGACGCGCTCGAGGACGAGGGCTACACGTTCGTCAACGTCGACGACATCGACGCCTTCCCGCGCCTCAACGGCCTCACGCCGCCGCCGGAGCGCTTCATCGGCGACGCCTGCACGACCGACATGGACTGCAACTTCGAGTCGGGCGCCTTCTGTCTCGACGCGGGCTTCTGCACCACCGCCTGCACCGGCTACTGTCCCGACCGCGTCGGCTACGCCGGCACCTTCTGCGTCGAGGACACGGCGGGGCTCAGCGACGTCGAGGCCTTCTGCGTGCAGCGCGCGGCCGAGGCGAACGACTATTGCGCCGCGATCGACGGCGCCGAGCTCGCGACCCGCGACCGCTACCTCGGCGAGGCCGGCATCCGCCCGTCCAGCGCCGAGGTCTGCGCGCCGCGCTGAGTTTCTTGGAGGGTTTGGTGCAAACCCTCCCCCCATTGGGCAAAGCGCCAATGGGGCCCCCCTCCCGCTGCTTCTTGTTGGAGGGTTTGGTGCAAACCCTCCCCC
>JAYZQJ010000225.1:0-7933 GCA_036149055.1 Myxococcota bacterium
CAAGCTCCCCGAATGCTCCGCGACAGAGGCCTCCTCACCGTCTCCCTCGGCACCGCCCTCTTCCTCGCCGCCCTCGCCGCGCGAGGCTGGCACGCCGGCCACCTCCGCTACGGCTTCCTCATCTGGAACCTCTTCCTCGCCTGGGTCCCCCTCCTCCTCGCCCTCGTCGCCGAGCCGCTCGCCGCCCGCCGACGCGACCTGAGCCTCCTCGCCGTCGCCGCCGCCTGGCTCCTCTTCCTCCCCAACGCGCCCTACGTCGTCACCGACCTCATGCACCTGCGCCGCGTGCCCCCGACCCCCCTCTGGTACGACGCAATTCTCCTCGGCATCGCCGCCACCACCGGGCTGCTCGCCGGCGCCTTCGCGCTCGCCCGGATGCAGAGCGCGGTGGCCGTCCGCGTCTCGGACCGCGCCAGCTGGCTCGTCCCGCTCGTGGCGATCCCGGCGAGCGGGCTCGGCATCTACCTCGGCCGCTTCGAGCGGCTCAACAGCTGGGACGCGCTCCTGCACCCCCTCGCCGTGCTCCGCTCCGTCCTCGGCTCCCTCGGGCCGCGCGCCCTCGTCGTCAGCGCGGCGATGGCCGGCCTCTTCGCGATGGTCTACCTCGCGCTCGGCCCGACGATGGAGCGGAGTCGAAGGAGGACCTAGCCTCCGCGCTCACTCGCGCGGAGGGACCTCGAGGCCGTACTGCTCGATGTAGCGGTAGACCTGTCGGCGCGAGCGGCCGAGCGCGCGGGCCACCCGGGACACGTTGCCGTCGTGCAGCTCGAGCAGGCGCTCCACCTCGGACTTCTCCGGCGGCGGCGACTTGGGCCGGCTCGGCGGCGGGCGGCTCGAGATGCGCCCGCGGCTCAGATCGGGCGGCACGTGGATCTCCGGCCGGCTGTGCTCGAGGCGCAGCTCGATGAGCGACAGGGGGAGCTCGTCGAGCCCCGCGCCGTCGATCCGGAGCTGGGTCGCGATCTCCTTCAGCTCCCGCACGTTGAAGCGATACGGGTGCAGGAGCAGCGCCTCCACCAGGTCGGCCGACGGCGGCGGCATGTCCTCGCCGAGGAAGGTGTAGAGGAGCGGGAGGATGTCCTCGCGCCGCTCCCGCAGCGGCTTGGTCGCCATCAGGTAGCCGGCGATGCGCGCGTAGAGGTCGCCGCGGAAGTTGCCCGCGTCCACCTCGGCGATGAGGTCGCGGTGGGTCGCCGACACCAGCCGCACGTCCACCGACACCGGCGACGTCGAGCCGACCGGCACCACCATCGACTCCTCGAGCGCGCGGAGCAGCTTCGGCTGCAGGGTCGGCGAGAGCTCTCCGATCTCGTCGAGGAAGAGCGTGCCTCCCTCCGCCGCGCGCATGAAGCCCTCGTGCGAGCCCTGCGCGCCTGTGAACGCGCCTTGCACGTGACCGAAGAGCTGGCTCTCGGCGAGCGACTCGGGGATGGCGCCGCAGTTCACCGCGACGAAGCGCCCGGTGCGCCCGCTCCGCTCGTGGATCGCCCGCGCGACCAGCTCCTTGCCGGTGCCGCTCTCGCCGAGGATGAGCACCTTCGCGTCGGTCGGCGAGACGCTGTGGATCGTGCGCCGCAGCGCGCGCATCTCGGGGTGGTTGCCCACCAGCTCGGGGATGGGCGGATCCTCCCCCGGGACGGGGCTCGCGTGCCGGATGAGGAGGAAGGAGCCGCCGATGCGGACCAGGTCGTTGTCGCGCAGCTCGCGTGAGCCGTGCACGCGGCCGCCGTTGACGAACGTCCCGTTCGACGAGCGGTCCTCGATGGTGACCTTGGTCGTGCCCTCGATGGGGTGAAAGATCGCGTGCAGCCGAGAGGCGAGCGGATCGCGGAGGGTCAGGCCCACGCCCTCGATCGACCGGCCGACGGGGAAGGGCTTGCGGCCGAGCGGGATGGCCGGGCGAGGGCGACGCGCGCTCGGCTCGAAGAGCGGCCTGAGGTGCACGATCGGGCCGAGGATCTTCTCGGCCGCCGCGGGGCGCATCGTGGTCTCGGCGTCGGACGCCATGGGTATCGAAAGAGTACCACCCGGCCGTGCGCCGGCGAGCGACGTTCAATCGGCGAGCGCGGCGGCCACCGCCCGGGCCAGGTCCTCGAGCCGGTAGGGCTTCTTGAGGAACCCCCGCACCTGGGGGGCCTGGAGGATGGCCGCGCCGCCCCGGTGGAAGCCGGAGCAGAAGAGCACGCGCACCTCGGGACGCACCTTGCGCATCGCCAGCAGCGCCTCGCGGCCGCTCATCCGCGGCATGACCATGTCGAGCAGGACCAGGTCGAAGCCGCCGGGCGCCTTCCGCAGCTCCGCGACCGCGGCCTCGCCGTCGTTCACCACCACGACCTCGTAGCCGAGCGAGCGGAGCATGCCCGCGGCCACCGCCGCCACCGGGGGCTCATCGTCGGCGAGGAGCAGCCGGGCGCGCCCGGTGGGGAGCGCCTCGTCGTCGCCGGCCGGCTCCGGCGGCGCCGGGATCCGCGGATCGACCGGCAGGCGCATCGTGACGCGCGTCCCCACGCCGGGGCTGCTCTCCAGGGACACCGAGCCCCCGTGCTCCTGGATCGCGCCGTAGACCGCGGCCAGCCCGAGCCCGGTCCCGCGCCCGACGTCCTTGGTCGTGAAGAACGGCTCGAAGGCCCGACGGGCCACCTCGGGAGGCATGCCCACCCCGGTGTCGGCCACCTCGAGCTCGATCAGCCGCTCGCCGTCCTCCCCCTCTGCGTCGCGCGTGCACACCACCAGCCGCCCGCCGGTCGGCATCGCGTCGCGCGCGTTCAGGCCCAGGTTGAGGATCACGTTCTGGAGCTGCGAGGAGTCCCCCTCGAGCACCGCGTGGCTGGCGTCGAACGACGTCTTCACCTCGATGCGGCGATCGATGGCGCGCTCGAGCAGCCGGAGCGCCGACCGGACCGTGCGGTGCAGGTCGAGAGGCTCCTTGCGGTAGGCGCCCTTGTGCGAGAAGTCGAGCAGCTTCTGGGTGAGGTCCGACGCCTGGTCGACCGCCTGGAGGATGGTGTCGACCAGCTCCGAGTCGACCGGGTCGCGGTCGGTCGCGCGGGTGAGCAGCTCGGCGGCGCCGCCGATGGCGGTCAGCATGTTGTTGAAGTCGTGGGCCACGCCGCCGGCGAGCCGGCCGATCGACTCCATCTTCTGGCTCTGCCGCAGCCGCTCCTCGGCGTTCCGCCGCTCGGTGATGTCCTCGTACATGCCGAGGATGCCGACCACCTCGCCGCGCGCGTCGTGCAGCGGGATCTTGGAGGTGTCGAGCCAGGCCTCCCGCCCGTCCGACTGGCGCTGGGGCTCGATGATGTGGAACTCGGGCGCGTCCTGCGACATCACGCGCTCGTCCACCTCGCGGAAGAAGCGCGCCTCCTCGTCTTTCCAGGCGAGGTCGAAGTCGGTCTTGCCGACGATGTCGGCGGTGGAGGCGACCCCCGCGACCCGGGCGAACTCGCGGTTGCACCCGAGATAGACCGAGTCGCGGTCCTTCCAGAAGACGTGCTGCGGCACGTAGTCGAGCACCAGCTGGAGGCGCTCCGCCGCCGCGCGCAGCCGCCGCTCGAGCGCGTCCTGCTCGCGCTCCTCCCGGGCCACCATCGTCAGGCCTTCGGGGCGCGAGGGAGAAGAAGAGGGGCGCGCGACGAGCGTGACCGACGCCGGGATCGCCGCGCCGTCGACGCCGCGCAGCGTGAGCCTCGCCCGCCAGTGCCCCTCGGCCCGGGCCCGCGGGAGGCCCTCCTCGCGGAGCCGCGTCAGCCCGGGCTCGAGCAGGAGCGCCGCGTCGTCCACCGGCGCCCCGAGCGCCGCCCGCGCGGCCGGGTTGAGCGCGAGCACCCGCCCATCCCAGGCGAGCTCTACCACCGCGTCTGGCGTCAGCGTCCAGAGCGCCTCGTCCCGACCTTCGTCCCCGTCCCGCATGCCGCCCCCCAGCCTACATCAGCCAGGTCGAGGAGGGCCTGCCCCGCGCGAGTCGCGCGCCGCCGTGCCGCGCAGCGGCCAACGAGGACAGGCGGCCAGCGAGCGCGCAGCGCGAGCGCGAAGCGCGAGGCGCCGGCGGAGTCGGGTGGGGGGAGGGTTTGCACCAAACCCTCCGAAGAGCTCAGCAGACGGCTTCGGAGCGGCGAACGCTCAGGGCGAGCCGGGTCAACCACGCCTCGAGGGCCTGGTCGGTGGCCCAGCGCGCGGTCTGGGTGGCGCCGAGCATGATGCGGTCGAAGGGATCGTTGCGCGCGGCGACGCGGCGGCTGAGGCTGGCGATCTCGCGGTCGAAGTCCTCGATCTCGACGAGGAGGCGGCGAACTTCGGTCCCGGCGTGCACGGTCTGGGTCATGGCCCCGGGCCCTGCATCGCGGATGCCAGCCAAGAGCTGGGGCGACCCGCGGGCGAGTCGACGCCCGATCGCCGTGCCCCTGACGGCGCGCCGCCAGACGCTCGACGCCCGCGAGGTCGAGAAGTGGCTCGGCTACAGCCGCCCGCGCATCAGCTCGGCTTGCGAGCCCTCCGGGTAGTCGGCCAGGTACGACTCGGCGATCTCGCGGACCTCGGCGTGGCGACCGAGGCGGGTGAGGAGCTGCGCCTCGAGGGCCAGCCCGCGCTCTCTGAGCGGCGAGCCGGCGCCCGACACCTCCGCGTCCCGGAGGGCGCGGAGGGCGCCGGCCGGGTCGTCGAGCTCCGACGCCCGGAGGCGCGCCTCGAGGAAGCCCGCCTGCTGACGGCGCGGGGGCGACAGCTCCACGGTGGCGCGCCGGTAGACGTCCGCCGCCTCGGCGTGCCGGCCGAGCGCCCGGAGCGCGTCGCCCTCCAGCATGCGCCAGGGATCGACGCGGCCGCGCCCGGTCTGGCGGCGCGCCTCCTCCAGGCCGCGGGCGGCGTCGCCGCGGGCGATCCAGAGGCGGACGTCGGCGGCCTCGACCGGCACCTCGACCGGGGCCTGCGCCTCGCGCTGCGGCGCCGGCCGGGGCGCGACCGAGGGCCGCCGCTCCGACCGAACGGCCGAGCGATCGGCGACGGGCTCGGGCGTCGGGGTGGCCTGGGCGAGCTCTCGCTCCCGCGCCGCCTCGCGCCCCTCGCGGGCGAGGCTGTCGCTGCGCGGCTCGCCGCCGCCCACGTGGACCATGCCGCCGGCGTGGACCACGCGCTCCTCGTCGTGGCCGCGCACCTGCACGCGCCCCTCGTAGACGCGCACCGTCGTGCCCTCGTCGGTCGCGTGCACGGTGAACACCGTGCCGAGCACCAGCACCTCGGCGTTCGGCGTGCTGACCGAGAAGCGGCCCCCCTCGAGGGAGCGCACGTCGAAGAGCATCGAGCCGCCGCTGAGGCGCACCCGGCGCTCCTCGGGCCGCGCCATCTCCACGCCGAAGCGCGCCCCCGCCGCGGCCACGATCCGATCGCCGGTCGGCAGCTCGAGATCGGTCGGCTCGCTGGGCTCCGGCGCGGTCGGCCGGGGGACGGGCGCGGCGGTGCGCGTGGGCGCAGTGGAGTCGGGCAACACCGAGAGGGTCACCGCCGCCGCCGCGAGCGCCGCCGCCGCGCCGGCCGCGAACATCAGCCGCCGCCGCGTCCAGGTGTTGTGGCGGGCGCCGCCGGTCATCGCGGCGCGCTGGGCCATGCGACGCACGGCGAGCTCGTCGAGGGGCTCGGGCTCGGCGCCTCGGGCCTCGGCGAGGAGTCGATCGAGCGGGCTCTCCGCGTGGTCCTCCGGCGCGGGCTCGCGCGACGCGGCCACCCGCGCGTCCCGGACCCACGCCTCCACGGTCGCGTCGTCGAGCGGGTCGGGCTCGGCGGCTCGCGCCTGCTCGAGCAGCCGGTCGAGGTCGTTCACGACGTCCTCCCGAGCTCGTCGTCGTGCTCGAGGAGCTCTTCGAGCTGCTGGCGCGCTCGGCAGAGCAGGCTCCGCATCGCGTTCGCGGAGACGCCGAGCACCTCCGCCGCCTCGTTGGGCGCCATGCCCTCGACCGCGCAGAGCACGAAGGCCGACCGGCGGCGATCGGGGAGCTGCTCGAGCGCCTCGTGCAGGCGGGCGAGGGCGCGCCGGGCGGCGACCTGGCGCTCCGGATCGGGCGACTCGGTCGCGAGCGTCGGGGGCTCGGGGCGCTTCTTCTTGTAGTAGCGGTAGGAGGTCCGGAGGGTGATGCGGTGCGCGAGCGTGGCGAGGCTCGAGCGCCCCTCGAAGCGATGCAGGGCGCTGGCGATCTCGCTCAGCGCGTCCTGGGTCGCGTCGTCGACCTCGCCGCCCGGGCCGAGGTGGCGGAACATCCAGCGGCGGACCTCGGGCACGAGCTCCCGGAGGACGCGATCGACCATCGCGTCGTCACGCGAGCGGAGGCGGTCGACGAGCTGGACGAGGAGCTCTCGCTCGCCCTCGGAGGCGGCGTTGGGCGAGAGGCGGACCAGGGAGGTGTGCAGGCTCAGGCGCATGGGGGTTGGCTCAGCGGAAGCTCAGGGTGGTGGCCAGGACGGGCACCAGCTCGAACAGGTGACTGGATGGCTCGATGATCGTGGCGTCGAGCTCGGCCCGGACGCCGAGGCGGATCCACGAGGACAGGACGAAGGAGACGGCGGCGTAGCCCCCGACGCCGAAGAGCGCGCCGAGGGAGTCGACGAGGAAGGGCTCGAAGGGCCGCGCGAGGTGGCGCATCTCGGCGAAGCCGACGCAGGTGCGCCCGCCGAAGTGCAGGCCGACGCCGACGTCGATCACCCCGCCCGCCTCGAGGCAGCTCCGGGCGAGCGGCTGGAGCTCGCTGCCGTTGCCCGAGATCTGCTCGAGGAAGAGGCCGACGTCGGCCAGCAGGGCGGCCTCGAAGCCATCGAGCCGGAGCGCCACCCCGCCGCGGAGCAGGGCCCCGCCGTCGAAGTGCACGTCGTTGGCGACCGCGAAGCCCCCGGTGCCGACGACCCCTGCCCAGCGGAGCCCCGTCCGCTCGGCCGGCTCGGCGACCAGCGGAGCGGACGGCGGTACGTCGTCGCGGCGGGCGATCCGGAAGCCGCCGGGGTCGTCCAGCTCGGCCGCGGCCGCCGCGCCAGGCGACGGGGCGGGCGCGGCAGAGTCCTCGACCGGTCCCTCGTCCACGTCGGTCGTCGCGGAGGCCTCCGCCGGGCTGGGCGCGAAGACCGGCTCGTCGAGCAGGCTCACCAGGATCAGGGCGAAGGTCCGTGGGTCCGCCTCGGCGGAGATCGGGGTCACCCGGACCTCGCTCGCGTCCCGGCCGACGAGCCGCAGGTTCCATCCCCGCTCGGTCGGCTCGACCCAGGCGGCCGCCAGCGCGCCCTGCTCGGCCGCCGCGCGCTGGGCGTCGGCGTCCCGGGCGATCGGGGTCTCTCCTTCGGGAGGATCGGCGGGGACCACGGTGGAGCCCCGGGCGGCCAGCTCGATCTGGAGGGCGGCGGTCCACTCGGCGCGCGAGGCCTCGGGGACCATGAGCACGAGCCCCGGCTCCTCCTGCGCCTCCCCGATCGCCGGGGAGAGCGCGGCCCACGCCAGCAGGATGCACCCGACCATTCGCATGCTCGCCCCTACTGTGGCCCCGAAGCGGCGGACGTTGCACGTCGGGTGGAGGGCCCCGAGATCCTGGCGGCACCTTTTGGAGCAGGTGGGATTTGGGCGAGACCGATCCGACGGAGTCTGGAAGCGGGACCGAGTCCGAGACCGACACCGAAGCCGAGTCCGCATCCGAATCCGAGTCCGCCGCCGAATCCGAGACCGAATCCGAGTCCGACTCCGAGTCCGACTCCGAGACCGAATCCGAGACCGAATCCGACACCGAATCCGAGACCGAATCCGAGACCGAATCCGAGACCGAATCCGAGACCGAATCCGAGACCGAATCCGAGACCGAATCCTCCTCCGGCGCTGGGGCGGCGGGGCTCGACGGCCATGGGCGGCAGCGAGCCCGGCAGCAGGGGCGGCGGCGGGCCCGGCAGCGGGGGGCGGCAGCGGGGCCGG
>JAYZQJ010000226.1:0-25926 GCA_036149055.1 Myxococcota bacterium
GCGGGATGGAGACTCGCCGCCTCGACGGCGAGACTGCCTGCGGCTCTGAGGCTGTCTATTTGTCTCTCGCAGAGGCGCAGAGACGCAGAGGGGTCGGGCTGGCCGCGGGATGGAGACTCGCCGCCGGGATGGCGAGACGGCCGGCGAGTCGACGACTGTCTTTTTGGGCTCTCGCCAAGGCGCGAAGGCGCAAAGATGGATGAGGGGCCACGGGATGGAGACTCGCCGCCGGCGAGGGCGAGACTGCCGGCGGCTCGGGGACTGTCTATTTATCTCTCGCAGAGGCGCAGGGACGCAGAGGGGTTGGCTTGGCCGCGGGATGGGGGACTCGCCCCCGGGTACCGAGGCCACTATCGACTGGTCGTTCTTCGGCGTTCTGTCTCGACACGGGCTGCACGGTTCCATGGCGTCGTCGCCTCGCCGCCACCCACCCGCTCCCGCACGTGGCCCTGGGCTCGCCCGTGCCCGTGCCCGTGCCCTTGCCCGCTGAAGAGGCATCCCGAACGAGTCGGGTCCCACGGCCTGGGCTCGGAACCGGGCGCTACGCGAGAGCCGAGGAACCCCGCTACCACGACCGCACCACCGAACGAGCCCCCAGGCTCGGGGCCGCCAGGTAACCGCCGGCCAGCCCCCACCCCGCGGCCCCTTCATCATCTTTGCGCCTTCGCGCCTTTGCGAGAGCCCAAAAAGCCGAAGCGACCAGCGCGAGAACCCAACCCGAGGGAAGCAGGTAACCGCCGGCCAGCCTCCACCCCGTCGCCTCTCTGCGCCTCTGCGCCTCTGCGAGAAATTATTTGCCCCCCGAAGCCCCCACCACGAAGCAGGCCTGAACCCGCCGGCCAGCCCCCACCCCGCGGCCCCTTCATCTCATCTTTGCGCCTTCGCGCCTTGGCGAGAGCCCAAAGACCGAAGAGCCCCCAAACGAGCGCAAGATCACTCGAGGGTGACGAGGAGGGCGTTGATGGTGGCGCGGTAGGCCACCACGCTCAGGGCGCGGGCGTCGCTCTTCACGACCAGAGAGGTCGAGTAGCCGCCGTCGAGACCGAGGGCCTCGCGGGCCGACACCCCGCCCTCCGAGGCCGGGCGGGTGAGGAGGGTAGCCCACTCGCCGAGGGTCGGGCCGGTGCGGGTCGAGTCGGGGCCGAGCTCGATGCGGGCGTCGTCCTCCCGGGCGATGGCGCGCTCGTCGAAGGCGACCACGAGATGCACGGCGCCGTCGGCGTCGATCGCGACCGCGCTCCGGGCGGCGCGGCGGGCGGACGCGGTCGGGCTCACCAGGCTCTCGCCTCCGTCCACGAGGCGGTCGACGCTCTGCAGGGCCTCGCGGATGGAAGGCGACGGCGCGAAGTCGTCCTGGTGCACGACCCGGGCGCGCTCGCCGTCGACGAAGAACACGCCGGAGCCGCCGCGCGCGGTGAGCGGCGCGCGGTCGGCGCCCTCGGTGCGGACCAGGCCCATCGGCTCACCGTCGGTGTCGTAGAAGCCGCCGTCGATCGCGGCGAACGGGCGCGGCGGAGAGACGCCAGCGAGGATCGCGTCGAGCGGGCGAGGCCCCTCGCTGGGCACCACCCGGACGCGGCGGCCCTGGCCCTCTGTGACGGTCGCGACGACGACCCGGCCCGCCCAGCCCTCGGCCGTGACCCGGCGAACCGACAGCGTCAGCGCAGAGGCGGTCGCGTGGACCGTCTCCTCCACCTCGGTCGGGGTCGGGGTCGCGGTCGGGGCCGGGGGCGCGGCGGGCGGGGGGCTCGGCTCGCAGGCGACGAGCGCAGTGAGCACGAGGGTCCAGCGCACGAGGGTCCAGCGCATCGGGGCGACGACGCGCGCGCGAGGGGAGATCATTCCGAGACCTGTCCGATGGCGCGCTGGCAGCCCCGCGCGCCGAGGGCCAGGCCCGCCGCCGAGCACGCCACCAGCACGAGCGCGATCGCGAAGAGGGCGAGGAAGAGGCCCGAGCGCTTCTTCGGCGGGGTCGGATCGCGCGAGACCCGCTGGAGGGTCGGGGCGTCGGGCGGCGCGGTGAAGCGAGCCGGCTCCACGGGCGACGACGCGCGGGGCAGGTCGAAGGGATCGTCGATCGCGTGGCGGCGACCGTCGGTCTCCTCGGCGTCGGCGAAGAGATCCACCCCCGCCTCGAGCACCAGGCTGCTCCGCCCGCTCGAGCGGCCGATCGCGGCGGCGAAGGCCTCCGCGAACGCGCCCATCGTCGCGAAGCGATCCTTCGGGTCCTTGGCCATGGCCCGGGCGATCGCGTCGCCGAGCGCGGGCGGCAGGCCGGGCCGGGCGTCGACCAGCGGGACCACCCTGCCCTCCATCACGCAGCCGATCAGCTGCCCCTGATCGCCGGCGGGGAACGGGGAGGCGCCGGTGAGGGCCTCGTAGGTGAGCACGCCGCAGGCGTAGACGTCGGTGCGCGCGGTGGCGTCCTTCGCGCTCATGATCTGCTCGGGGGCCATGTAGCGCGGCGTGCCGAGCATGACGCCGGTCTTCGTGATCCGGTCGGTGGTGTGCAGCCGGCTCAGCCCGAAGTCCACCACCTTCACCTCGCCCGTGGCCGAGAGGAAGACGTTGTCGGGCTTGAGATCGCGGTGCACCACGCCCTGGAGGTGGGCGGCGTCGAGCGCGTCGCACATCTGCACGAGCAGCGGCAGGAAGGCCTCCGGCGACCACGGTCCGTCCGCCTGGGTCGCGGCCTTCAAGGTCCGCCCCTCGAGCAGCTCCATCGTCAGGTAGTCGACGCCCTCCGCGCTCCGGCCGGCGTCGAGGACCCGCACGATCCCGCCGTGGCCGAGGCCGCGCAGGATCTCCGCCTCCCGCCGGAAGCGCTCCAGCACGATCTCTTTCCGGGCCCGCTCGGGGTGGAGCACCTTGATGGCCACCGTCGCGCCGCTCTGCGTATCGGTCGCGGCGAAGACCTTCCCCATCGCGCCCGCGCCGAGCAGCTTCTCCAGCCGGTAGCGCTCGGCGAAGAACGCGCCCGACGTGAAGCCGCTCAACACCAGCGTGTCGTCGGTCAGGTCCTCGGCGTCCACCGGCCGAGGGTACCCGAACGAGACGACGGCGGGGGGCGGGAGTACGCTAGGGGGGTGACCCGATCTCGACCCACGGCCGGGGGGCTTGCGTGGCAGAGAACGGTGGCCGGGAGGCTCTTTCTCCTCGCGGCTGCGGTGATCGTGCTCGGCGGCTCGCTCGTGATCGTCAACCTGCGCGCCTCGAGCGCGCTCCGCGCCCAGCTCGACTGGATCGACGAGGCCGGGCAGCTCCGGCGCGACTCGGCGCAGATGCTCTACCTCGCGCAGCGCCTCGAGCGAGCCCGCGGGAGCGACCGGCGACGCGTGCGCGGCGACCTCCGGATCGCGGTGGAGGCCTTCCAGGAGCGGCTCACCCGGCTCGAGGCCAACGCCCCGGCCGAGGGCCTCGGCGACCTCCGGGTGCGCTGGCGACGCGAGGTCCGGCCCGCCCTCGTGCGGTGGGCGCGGAGCCCGGAGCCCGGCCAGCTCGACACGCTGCGGCGACTGCTCGGGACCCAGAGCGCGCAGGCCACCCGGCTGGTCGAGGCCGCCATCGAGGCCGACCGCCGCGACTCCGAGCGCGCCGGCATGGTGCAGCTCCTCTTGCTCTGCGCCGTGATCGTCGTGGTGGGCGTCGGCCTGCTGCTCACCCGCCGCCTGGCGCGCCGCACCCGTCGGCTCGTCGAGGCGGCCGACGCGATGGCCGCGGGCGACCACGCGGTGCGCGCGCCGCAGGACGGGGACGACGAGCTCGCCCTGCTCGGCGCGGCGCTCAACCGGGTGGAGCGGTCGCTGCGGGAGACGATCGACCGGGAGAGCGAGGCGCGCGCCCAGCTCGCGGCCCTGGTGGGCGAGGTGCGCGCGGCGGTCGACGCGATCGCGGGCTCGAGCCAGCGCATGGTGGGCTCCGCCCAGGCCATCACCCAGCGCGCCTCGCGGCAGAGCGGGCACGTGCTCGACGTCACCACCGCGGTGCTCCAGGCGTCGCGGGCGAGCGAGGCGGCCAAGCGGCGCGCGGTCGAGGTCGCCGACGCGGCCATCCGCTCGCACTCCACCGCCCGGAGCGGGCGCGACGCGGTCAGCGCGATCGGCGGCGGCATGGAGCGCGTCCGCGAGCTCGCCGAGCAGGGCGTCGAGGCGCTGCTCGCGCTCGCCGAGCGCGCCGAGACGGTGGGCGAGGTGGTCGCCAGCGTCGACGACCTCGCGAGCCGCACCCAGATGGTCGCCCTCAACTCGAAGATCCTCGCCGCTCGCGCCGGCGAGCACGGCCGCGGCTTCGCGGTGCTCGCCCAGGAGATCGCCGCGCTCGCCGTCCGCTCGCGCGAGGCCACCGTGCGCGCCCGCGAGATCCTGGAGGAGATCCGCGTCGCCAGCCTCGCCGGCGTCAGCCGCTCCCGCGAGACGCGCGACGCGATCTACGAGGCGATGAAGACGATCGGCCGCGCCGACAAGACCATCGACGGCCTCACCGACGCCCTCACCGTCTCGAGCCAGCTCGCGACCCAGATCCTCGCGTCCATCCGCGAGCACACCACCGGGATGGGCCACCTCCAGACGTCGATGCGCGAGATCGACGCCACCACCAAGGACAACCTCGTGTCCGCGCAGGACACCGACGCCGAGGCCCGACAGCTCGACACCCTCGCCTCCCGGCTGCAGCTCCTCCTCGCCTCCTGACGCCCCCCGCTCCCGAATGCGACGGCTTCGACCCCTCCCACTCGCTGGAATCGAGGAAGGGAGGAAGCGAGGAGGAAGAGGGGGACGAGTGGGCGCTGGCCGAGCCCGCGGCGATCGACGCCGTGGCGGCCAGCCACCGTCCCGCCGCCCAGCCCAGCCCTCTCCTTCCTCGCTTCCCACCTTCCTCGCTTCCCGCGAGTAGGCGCGGCCCGAGCCCACGGCGGCCGCCACCTCTTCCTCGCTTCGGCGAACGCGAACGGGCGGCCGAGCGGTCGGCGCTCAGGAGCGCAGGGTGGGGACGCCCCAGATGTCGCGGGCGTAGTCGCGGATGGTCTCGTCGGAGCTGAAGCGGCCCATGCGGGCGCTGTTCAGGATGCTCTGGCGGGTCCAGGTGGGGCGGTCGACGTAGCGCTCCTCGACCGCGCGCTGGGCGGCGAGGTAGGCGTTGAAGTCGGCCAGGTGCACGTAGCGCTCGCCGTCGGCGAGGAGCGCGTCCATCACCGGGGCGAAGGTGTGGGGGTGCTCGGGGCTGAAGGCGCCCTTGGCGATCGCGTCGACGACCGAGGCGATGCCCTCGTCCGACTCGTAGATGGCGCGCGGGCGGTAGCCCTCGGCGTGGGTGCGGGCGACCTCCTCGGTCGTGAGGCCGAAGATGAAGATGTTCTCCTTGCCCACCGCCTGCTCGATCTCGACGTTGGCGCCGTCGAGGGTGCCGATGGTGAGGGCGCCGTTCATCGCGAACTTCATGTTGCCGGTGCCCGACGCCTCCTGGCCGGCGCAGCTGATCTGCTCCGAGAGATCGGCGGCCGGGATGAGGCGCTCCGCCATCGAGACGCGGTAGTTGGGCACGTAGAAGACGCGCAGGTGCTTGCGGACCGCGGGGTCGGCGTTGACCACCTTCGCCACCGCGTTGATGAGGTGGATGATCTCCTTGGCGCGCACGTAGCCGCTCGCCGCCTTGCCGCCGAAGATCACGGTGCGCGGCACCGGCGGGACCTTGCCCGCCTTGATCTCCTGGTAGCGCTTCACGACGTGCAGCACGTTGAGAAGCTGCCGCTTGTACTCGTGGATGCGCTTGATCTGGATGTCGAAGATCGAGTCCGGATCCAGGCGGAAGCCGTGCAGGGCCTCGAGGTGCTTCGCGAGGCGGAGCTTGTTCTCCCGCTCGATCCCGCGCCAGCGCTCCTGGAAGGCGGCGTCCTCGGCGTGCGCCTCGAGCGCGCGCAGCTTCTCGAGGTCGGTCACCCACTCGCGCCCGCCGACCACCTCGGTGATCAGCGCGCTCAGGCCCGGGTTGCACTCGAGGAGCCACCGCCGGGGGGTCACCCCGTTGGTCTTGTTGCGGAAGCGGCCCGGGTAGAACGCGTCGAACTCCGGGAACATCTTCTCGCGGAGGAGCTGGCTGTGGAGCGCGCTCACCCCGTTGACGCTGAAGCTGCCGGCGATCGAGAGGTTCGCCATGCGCACCTCGCCCTGCGGGCGCTGCTCGACGATGGCCATCTTCTTCAGGCGCGCGTCGTCGTTCGGGTGGCTGCGGCGGATCTCGTCACAGAGGCGGCGGTCGATCTCGCGGATGAGGTCGAGCTGGCGCGGCAGCACCCGGTCGAGCATGTGCACCGGCCAGGTCTCGAGCGCCTCCGGGAGCAGCGTGTGGTTCGTGTAGGCGAAGCAGCGCTTCGTGATGCTCCACGCGCGCTGCCAGTCCATCAGCTGCTCGTCGATCAGGATGCGCATCATCTCCGCGACGGCGAGCGCGGGGTGCGTGTCGTTGAGCTGGAAGACCGCGCGGTCGGGCAGGTCGTCGAGGCTCTCGAAGCGCGACATGTGCCGCTGCACCGCGTCCTGGAGCGAGGCGGAGACGAAGAAGTACTCCTGCCGCAGCCGGAGCTCCTTGCCGGGCGGGCCCGCGTCGTTCGGGTAGAGGATGCGCGAGATGTTCTCGGCGAAGCCGCGCTGCACGACCGAGCGGTCGTGGTCGCCGGCGTTGAACGCGTCGAGGTCGAAGTCGTTGACCGGCACCGCCTTCCAGAGGCGCAGCGTGTTCACCACGCCGTTCTCGAAGCCGGGGATCGGGATGTCGTGCGCGACCGCGTAGACGTCGTCGGTCTGGAGCCACTCGAAGTGGGTGCGCCCCTGGGTATCCGTGCGGGGCTCGACGCGCCCGTTGTAGCGGACGGTGAAGCGGAGCGAGGTGCGCGGCACCTCCCAGGGCGTCCCGTGGGTCAGCCAGTTGTCGGGCCTCTCGATCTGGCGGCCGTCGACGATCTCCTGGCGGAAGATGCCGTAGTCGTAGCGGATGCCGTAGCCGACGCCGGGGATGCCGAGCGTGGCCATCGAGTCCATGAAACACGACGCCAGCCGGCCGAGGCCGCCGTTGCCGAGCGCGGGGTCGTCCTCCGCCTCGAAGAGCGCGTCGAGGTCGTGGCCGAGCTCGCTCACCGCGGCCCGGGTCTCCTCGAGGATGCCGAGGTTGTAGAGCCCGTCGCGGAGCAGGCGCCCCGGCAGGTACTCCATCGAGAGGTAGTAGACGCGCTTCGCCCCCGACTCCCAGTCCCGCTGCCGGGTGTGATGCCAGCGATCGGCCATGCGCGCGCGCGCCGCGTGGGCGACCGCGTGGAACAGATCGAGCTCGGTCACCGAGTGCTGATCACGGATGCGGACGTGCTCGAGGTGATCGAGGATCGAGTCGCGGATGGACGCGCGGTCCATGCCGAGCTCGTGGTGCGGGATCTTCGCGTCGAGGGTCATGGTGAGTCGAAGCGTTCTCGAATGTGGAGCGTAACGCAACCCTGAGTCGCGCACGGGTGTTCAGCGCATGAACGCCGCTAGCGGCAGCGCGGTTGATAGGCGGTACGTACCACCGCCTCGGCGAGCTTGTCTCTCGGCGAGAAGCCGTGAGGGCCCTCCTCGTCGGTGGTCGGGTCCGTGAACCACTTCCACAGGTAGAGCCCGGAGACGCGCTCACGACCCGAAATCGAGGCAAAGAGCCTCCGGTAGGCGCGCGCCTGCGCTTCTTCGCTCACCCGGGGCCGGCCCAGGCGCTCCGGCCACTCGTGCGGGTGCACCTCGGTGCCCTCGATGGCCTTGTAGCCGACCTCGGTGATCAGGAGCGGCCGGCCGGCGCGCGCCGCGATCCGCTCGAGCCCGTCGAGCCGTCGATCGAGGGCGGCCCGCATCGCCTCGTCCTCTGCGCCGAGTCCTCGGGCGAGCGGCGGGTAGAGCTGCACGCCGACGTGATCGAGCGCCGGCCAGAAGGCGACGTCGCCTACCCGGTCCCAGTTCGCGGCGAAGGTCAGCTCGCCGTCGTAGACCTCTCGCACGTCTCGGATCAGCGCCCGCCAGCGGGCCGCGTCGTCGGTCGGCAGCTCCACCCCGACGCAGAGCATCGCCACGTCGAGCCGCGCGGCCATGCGCGCGTAGTGCAGGGTGAAGGCGCGGTAGCTCTGCCACCACGCGTCCGGGTCGGCGGGCCTGAGGTCTCCGCGCCACGCGCCGCCCGCGATCCAGACGTGCGGCTTGAGGAAGACCCGCAGGCCGAGGGCGTGCGCGGCGCGGATCTCCCGCTCCATGCGCGCGTCGTTCTCCGCCTCGGGGCGCGCGGTGGCGAGCCCCACCTCGCTCGCCTCGAGCGACCGCATGAAGCCGAAGGGCGTGAGGCTGACCCAGCGCACGCCGAGCTCGCGCAGCTCGCGCAGGGTCGCCGCGCTGGTCTCGGTGCCGTAGCCGCGCGCGCCGCCGTGCTGGTAGTTGTGCGCGACGCTCATGCCCGCGTGCATGCGCGCCGGGACGGAGGCGACGTCTTCGACGCAGCCCTCCGGCCGCGCGGGCGCCTCCTCCTCGTCGCACGCTCCCAGGAGGCCGAGGAGAAGGGAGGCCAGCGCGGCGGTGCGGGTCATCCCGCGGTCAGCGCCTCGGCGAGCTCGGCGTAGAGGTGCACGTTGGCGCGGATCGCCTTCTGGAAGACGCCGAGGTCCATCGACTCGTTGGGCCCGTGGGCGCCGGTCTTGGGGTCCATCACGCCGTTGAGGATGAGCGGAAGGTCCGAGAAGCGCCGGCCGAACATGGCCACGAACGGGATCGAGCCGCCGACGCCGATCGAGAGCAGCTTCTTGCCCCACGCCTTCTCGTAGGCGCGGTCAGCGGCCGGGAACGCGGGGCCCTTCGGCTCGTAGAGCCAGCTGTCGCCGCCGCCGAGCTTCTTCACGGTGACCTTCACGCCGCCGGTCGGCTTCTCGGTCAGGGTCCGCTCGATCAGCGCGTAGAGCTCGTCGCCGGTCTGCCCCGGCGCGACGCGGCAAGAGAGCTTGGCCGCGGCCTTGCCGCGCACCGCGTTCTTCTCGCGCCCCGGCTGCGGGAGCGTCGTGCTCAGGATGGTCACCGCCGGCTGCCGCCACACCCACTCGGCGGGCGTCCGGTCGCGGTCGGGCAGCGGATCGACGCCGTCGATCACGCGGGCGCCGTCGCGGATCACCGCGTCGTTCAGCGGCACGTCGCGCGACGCCTCGCGCCACTCGGCCGGCACCTCGACCCGGCCGACCTTCAGCCGACCGTCCTCGTCGACCAGGCGGCTGATCAGCGTGACGAGCGCGATGGCCGGGTCCGGCACCACGTTGCCCCAGAGCCCGCTGTGCACGTCGGCGGCGAGGGACTCGCACGTCAGCTCGACCTCGAGCAGGCCGCGCAGCGAGACGGTCAGCCCGGGGATCTCGGTCGACGGGTTCTCGCAGTCGGTCAGCACCATCACGTCCGAAGCGAAGGCCTCGGGGTAGGCGTCCATGAAGCGCTCGAGGTTCGGCGAGCCGATCTCCTCCTCCCCCTCGATGAGGAGCTTCACGTTGACGGGGAGCTCGCCCGTCTCGGCGAGCCACGCCTTCATCGCGGCGAGGTGCGAGACCCAGCCGCCCATGTCGTCGGCGCTGCCGCGCGCGTAGAGGCGTCCGTCCTGCGTCCGCGCCTCGTGCGGCGGCGTGTCCCACGGCTCCCCGGCCACCGGCTGGAGATCGAGGTGGCCGTAGATCAGCACCGTCGGCTTGCCCGGCGCCTTCATGCGCTCGGCGGCGACGCAGGGGAGCGCTCCGTCGAGCTCGAGCAGGCGCGCGTCCTCCATGCCCAGCGCGGCGAGGTCGTCGCGGATGCGCTCGGCCAGCTTCTTCACGTCGGCGGCGTGCTCGGGCTCGCAGCTGATCGCGGGGATGCGCAGGTACTCGGTGAGCTGGGCCAGGGTGGCCTCGAAGTCTCGGTCGGCCCGGGCGGCCACGGCGTCGGCGTCGGCGTCGGTCATTCGTTCTCCGGATCCTGTCGGCAGAGGGTGAACCAGTAGTCGAGGAGGAGGTCGCCCTTCGCGTCCTCCCGGGAGGCGCGCCCCACGCTCACGTGCGTCGAGACGCGGCGCATGAAGTCGCGTGTGTTCAGGTAGACGAGGCGCTGGAGCCCTTGCGCGTTCGGGACCACCGCCGGCCAGCCCCGGGGCACCTCGCCGCCGGGGACCTGGTGGTAGTCGACGACCACGCCGCCGCGCTCGGCCCACTCGGGGCGCGCGTCGGTCTCGTAGGCCACGAAGTAGCCAGGCTTGATGAACCAGGCGTTCGAGGCGTTGTAGCCGATCAGCCGATCGGGCTCGTCCGCGGATCGGGCGAAGCGCTTCTCGAAGCGCTGAAAATGCGTGAGCGTCGCGATCGTGTTGCGCCCCGGGTGGTGCACCGGCGTCAGCGCGGACACCCGCTCGGGGACGAAGTGGGTGATCCGGATCGGCGCGGCGTCGGCCGCGATGTCGAAGAGGGCGGCCTGCTCGGCCCGGCGGAGGCCGTTCACCTCGCGCTCCCTCCGCGCGGCGTCGAGCTCGTCGAGGTAGCCCGCGATCGCGTCGATCGCGTCCTGCGCCCGGATCCGCCGCTCGAGCTCGCTCATGGAGGGCGGTGTGCCACCCCGGCGGGGCGGCGCGCAAGGAGGGATCACAGGCGCGGGAGGTCTCCCGCCACGGGTGGGGCATCCTGCCCGGAATCGAGTCGGCGTGCGCGACCGGGGCGGGTGGCACGATGAGTGAAACCCTCGAGCACGAATCCGCTTTTTTGACCGGCACCTCGAAAACGGAGTAGCGCTTGGGCGAGGCGTGCTCTCGCCGAAGTGATTCGCCGCACGCCGGGAGGTCCAGATGCACCGAGCCACGATGCTCGCGAGGCGGCTCTCGTTCGGAGCCGTCGCCGCGATGGCGGTCCTGTACGCTTCGCACCCCAGCTCCGCTCAGCGGGACCGCGCGGTGCGCGTCGCGGTCGGCGAGACCGGCGGCGCCCAGCGCCAGGCCCTCGCCGGCGCGATCAGCGAGGCGCTCGACCGCGCCCCCGACGTCCGCCTCGCCCCGGCCGGCCGCGCCGACCTCGTGGTGCGCGGCTCGATCGTGCGCCTCGAGCGGACCCGGGTCGCCGAGGGGCTCGAGGTCCGGTGCGAGGTCTCGCTGGTGGTCGCGGACGCGCGGGGCGGCGCGGTGCGGGCGATGCTCCGCGGACGCGCCGGCGCACGGGGCGGCACCGACGTGGCGCGCCTCCAGGGCAACGCGCTCCGGGCGGCCGTCCGCGGCGCGCTCCGTCCGCTGGCCCAGCACGGGCACGCCCTCGCTCGGGGACAGTAGATAAAGATATCGCTACCCCACTTGTGAGCCCTCTCACGAACCGGCATTCTGAGCGCTCTTGGGCTTGGGATGGAGGTTCTCATGAGAGCTTGGTGTGGATTCTGTGGGGTGTTGCTCGTATCTCTAGCGCTCGTCGCCTGCGACGGTGAGAGCGTGTCGCCGGACGGCTCGCTGCCGGATCCGGACGGCGGCGGAGGCCTCGACGGCGGCGGCGGGGACCGCGACGGCGGCGGCGGGGACGTCGACGGCGGCGGGGACGTCGACGGCGGCGGCGGAGGAGGCGACGCGGGGACCGCGGTGTGCGGGGACCGCCGGGTCACCGCCCCCGAGGAGTGCGACGACGGAAACACGACCGCGGGCGACGGCTGCGACGACGCCTGCCGCATCGAGGCGTCGCCCACCTGCGGCGACGGCAACCTCGACCGCGCGTCGGGCGAGCAGTGCGACGACGGCAACACGACCGACGGCGACGGATGCAGCGCGCGCTGCCTCGTCGAGCCTCCGCCCTCCTGCGGCGACGGCACGCTCGACCTCTCCGCCGGGGAGGAGTGCGACGACGGCAACACCGCGCCGGGCGACGGCTGCGACGCCAGCTGCCAGCTCGAGGCGGTCGGCGCCTTCTGCGGTGACGGCATGATGGACCCCGGTGAGGTCTGCGACGACGGCAACACCGCGAACGGCGACGGCTGCAACCCGACGTGCAACCTCACCGGCACGGTCAGCACCTTCGTCGGCATGCCCGGCGTCGGCGGCCGGGTCGACGGAGCGGGCGCGGCGGCGCGGCTCCGGGGCGCGGGCACGGTGGCGGCCGACGCCACCCACCTCTGGTTCGCCGAGAGCGGCGACCGCAGCACGAACGGCGCCCTGCGCCGGATCGAGATCGCGACCGCCGACGTCGTCTCGGTGGCGATGCTGCCCGGCCCCGCCGCCGAGGGCATCGCGACCGACGGCGCAGGCCGGGTCTGGGTGGCCGGCAACGACGGCACCGGCCCCGCCATCTACGAGTTCGACACCACCGGGGCGCCGCCCTTCGCGGGCACCCGCGTCGCCGGCAGCGCGCCCTGCGGCAACCGTGGCTGCTACGCGGACGGAGCGCTCGGCGCCCACACCTTCGGCGGCGTGCGCGGGCTGACCTGGTACCGCGGGCTGCTCTGGATCGTCGATCCGGCGGCCGGCACCATCCGCACCCTCGACCCCTCGAGCGGCAACGTGACCACCATCGCGGGCGGGCCGTTCCAGAACATGATCGTCGACGGGGTGGGCGGCGCCGCGCGCTTCGAGTCGCCGCGCTACATCGTCAGCGACAACTCCGGCGCGCTCTACATCTCGGAGACCAACGGGAACGTGATCCGCGCGCTCAACGCGACCACCACCGCGGTCACCACCTTCGCGGGGACCGCCGGCATGCCGGGTCACGTGGACGGCGTCGGCGCGGCCGCGCGCATCCACCGCCCGCGCGGCATCACCGCGGACGGCGCGAGCCTCTACTTCGTGGAGTTCAACCGCCACACCGTGCGCCAGGGCGTGCTCGCCACCGCCGAGATCAGCACCCTGGCCGGGCCGGCCGGCGGCACGATGACCGGCGCGCACATGGACGGCGTGGGCAACGCGGCGCAGTTCGATCTGCCGTTCAGCGTCGCTTACCACTTCCCGTCGCGCTCCCTCTTCGTCGTCGACGGGGGGAACAACGTGATCCGCCGCATCCAGTAGCTTCTTTCGGAGCCAGCGCGCGGATCGGTACCCTGAGCCGTGCGCTGGCCGTGGCTCGCTCTCTGTCTGACGATCGCGTCGTCCCCCGCGGCGGCGCAGCGGCCCGGCCCGCAGCTCGCGCTGGGCGGGGACGTGCTCTACGACGCGCCGCTCGACTACCAGCTGCGCCGGCGGGCGCGCGAGGTCGGGCGCGCGCAGGCCCTGCGAGAGATCTTCGTCGACCTCGCCCCCACCCTCGCGCAGGCCGACCTAGCGCTGGTGAACCTCGAGACGCCCGTCTCGCGCCGCTATCGCGATCGCGAGGAGGGGCCGGATCGCGGGGCCGCGGTCTTCTGCGCGCCCGACGACTTCCTCGACGCGCTCGTCAGCGCGGGGGTCGACGCGGTGACGATCGCCAACAACCACGCCTACGACCAGGGCACCCGCGGGCTCGCCAACACGGTGGCCGCCTGCGAGGCGCGCGAGGTGTCGACCATCGGCGCCGGCGAGGACGCGGCCGCCGCGGCGCGAGCGCGCGTCGTCGAGGTCGCCGGCGCGCGGATCGCCATCGCGGCCTGGACGGAGGGCTCGAACCGCCGCCCCCAGTCCCACGAGGCGAGCCGGCCTCGCATCGCGTTCCTGCGCGACGGCACGATCGCCGAGAGCCTGCGCGCGGCGCGCGGAGACGCGAGCCTGGTCATCGCCGTCTTCCACTGGATCCGCGAGGACCTCACCCGCCCTCGCCCGGTGATGCGTCGGGTCGCGCGCGAGGCGGCGGAGGCGGGCGCCGACCTCGTCGTCGGCCACGGCACGCACGTGCCCGGCGCGACCGAGACGCTGACCACCTCGGACGGCCGCGAGGTCCCCGTCCTCTACTCGCTCGGCAACCTGCTCGCCGCGATGGAGGAGCCCGCGGGCACCCTGCTGAGCACCGAGGTCGGGGTGCGCGACGCGCCCCTCGCGATGGTCCGCACCGAGTGGGCCGGCGAGCGGCTCCGGGTCCGCGAGGTCGAGGTGAAGCACCACTGGATCGCCCGCCCGCTCGGGAGCGCGCCGTGGCTCGAGGGCGGCACGCTCGGCGCGACGCGGCCGGTGTCGATCGAGGCGGAGCTCCGTCGGCTCGCGAGCGCGTCCTGCGGTCAGCGCTGCGATCTGCGCGCGGCCGCCCTCCAGCGTCGGGTCGCGCTCATCGACGCGGCGATGTCCCCGGTCGACGCGCCCGCGCCCCCGCCCCGGCTCGCCGCCCTGCCCTCTCCGCCCGCTCGCTCCCGATCGCCTCGCCCTCGGCCCGCTCGGTCACGGCCCGCTCGGTCGCGGCCCCGCGGTTCCGCCCCGACCCGCGCGCCTTCGCCGCGCACCGCCGACTCCGATCCCCGCCTCGCCCCGTGGCTGCGCGGCGCGGAGCTCCGCGTGACCTTCCCCGAGGGCGGCGCCCGCGAGTCCAGCGTCGACGCCCGCGCCATCGCGCGTCTCGCGGCTCTCCTCCGCGAGGACCGCTCCTTGCGCGCCGAGGTGATCGCCCACGCGCCCGACGCGAGCCTCGCCGCGCTGCGCGCCCGCCGGGTGAAGGGGCTGATCGCGATCCGCGGACCCTCCCGCTCCCGCTTCCGTCACCGCGGCTCCGCCGGTCCTTCGCGCGTCGTCATCCGCCTTCATCGGTAGGGCCTCGTCTTCGTCTCCGGAGCTGCGGGGGCTTCGGGGTCGGCTCTCGCAAAGGCGCGAAGGCGCGAAGATGTATGAGGGGGCCGCGGGGTGGCGGCTCGCCGCCCGGTGTCCGGGCTGCCCGCTCATTGGCGACCGTCCACTTGTCTCTCGCAGAGGCGATCGGGTGGCCGCAGGTGGACGCTCGCCGCCGGTCACCGGGCTGCCCGCGGCTTGTTGCCTCGTCTCTCACGCGCAGGAACCCGAGATGGCCGCTGAACCCGTCAGCGGTGTCGCAGTCACACCGCGATCGACGGATCGACACCCGGCGCACCTCCATCCCGCTGCCTACCGACCAACTTGGCGCCTTTGCGTCTTTGCGTGAAATCAATAGACAGCCGCCAAGCCCCCAACAGCCCGGACACCGCCGGCGAGCCGCCATCCCGCGGCCCGGTTCCCGAGCCTCCAACCACTCCCGCGGGCAGGGGCACGGGCACGGGCGGGCCCAAGGCGACGAAGAGGAGAGCGAGAGCGAGGAGGCTGGGCCCGACAGCGGTGTCGCAGTCACACCGCGATCGACGGGTCGACACCCGGCGCACCTCCACCCCGCTGCCTACCGACCAACTTGGCGTCCTTGCGTCTTTGCGTGAAATCGATAGACGGCCACCAAGACACCGGCAGCCCGGACGCCGCCGGCGAGCCGCCACCCCGACGCCCCTCTGCGCCTCTGCGACTCTGCGAGAAATTAATAGACAGCCGCCAAGCCCCCGACAGCCCGACCACCGGCGGCGAGCCGCCACCCCGCGGCCCCCTCATGCATCTTTGCGCCTTTGCGCCTTTGCGAGAGCCAAATGGACAGCCGCCGAGACACCAACAGCCCGGCGAGCCTCTTCAGCGGCGTTTCCAGCGGCCGATGTGTTCGAGGCCCTCTCGGCCCGGATGGGAGTGGGTGACGGGTTCGAGGCGGACGGGGCGCCAGCGGGGCTCGAGGAGGTCGCGGAGGTGCTCGGGGAGGAGAGGGAACGGGGGGCCCTCGCCGAAGGGAGAGTCGCCCTCGACCGCGGGGAAGATGAGAGTCACCAGCTCGCCGTCGGGCGCCACGAGCGCGTCCATCTTGTCGGCCCAGCGCGGGCGCTCGCTCGGATCGATCGCGCAGAGGAACGTGTAGTCCCAGACCAGGTCGTAGGGCGCGGCGGGCGTGTGGGCGAAGAAGTCCTCGATGAGGATGTGGGCGCGGTCGGCGCCGATGCCGCGCTCGGCGCGCAGGTCGGCGAAGCGGCGGGCCGCGGTCGGGGCGACGTCGAGGCCGACGACCTCGCGGTCCTCGGAGGCGAGCGTGAACACGTCCCAGCCCGCCCCGCAGCCGGGGACGAGGGCGCGGCCGGTCGGTAGATCTCCGCCGCGGACCAGCTCCTCGAGGATGGGCGGCGAGCCGCCCGCGTCCCACCCCGTGCGCCCCTCCTGCCAGGCCTTCTCCCAGGTCATGGGTGCAGCCTGGGGTCAGCGGAGCTGGATGGCCGCCGTGGTGAGCGAGGGCCCGACGCTGCCGCTCGTGCGCATCGCCGCGTTGGAGGGGCCGAGGCCGTCGAGGGTGCGGTAGACCACGCAGCCTGCGCCGCCGCCCGCGCCGCCGCCGTTCGCGCCGCCGGAGGCCCGGTCGGTCCCGTCGTCGCCGTCGAGGGTAGCGCCGCCGCCGCCGTCGCCGCCGTTGCCGCCGTAGCGGAAGCCGCCGCCGCCGCCGCCGTTGGCCTGGCCGAGGGTCATCGCGCCGTCCTGACCGTCGTCGCCGGCGGAGCTCTCGCCGCCACCGCCGCCGCCCCCGCCGCCGGAGGTCGTCACGCCCGCGCCGCCGCCGAGGGTGACGGTGGGCGCCTCGAGCAGGATGGCGCCGCCGCTGCCGCCGCCGCCGCCCGCGCCCCAGTTGGTGTAGCGGTCGTCGTTGTCCGCGCCGCGCCCGCCGCCGCCGCCCGCGAGGACGAAGCCCTCGACGGTGATGCTGCCGCGCGCGCTGATCTGGAGGGCGCCGCCGCCCGCGCCGCCGAGGCCGGTGTTGCCCGCCCCTCCGCCGCCGGGTCCGCCGCCCGCGCGGCCGCCGTCGCCGAGCCCGCCGCCGCTGCCCGCGCGGAGCGGGACCAGGAAGGCGGCCGAGAGGGCGCTGCCGCCCGCGCCGCCGGCCGCGTCGTCACCCTGCCCGCCGGTCCCGCCGGCCCCGCAGAGCGCGCCGCCACCGCCGCCGCCGTCGTCGTAGGTGCCGACGTGCGCGCCGCCCTGCCCGGGCGCCGGGCCCTCGCCCGCCGGAGACGCCGGCAGCCCGCCGCGCCCGCCGCCGGGGCCGGGGACCACGCCGCGCGCGCTGGCGTCGAGCGCCGCCTCCGCCTCGATGGTCACGTCGCCGTTCGCCATGATCACCAGCGGGCGGTCGCCCCGGACGACGAGCCCGGAGCGGCTCCGGATCACGAAGTCGCCGACCTGGATCACGCAGACCTCGCCGCCGCCCTCCTGGCGCTGCACGACCGAGGGGGCCATGCGCGCCATGCACGTCGTCGTGTCGAAGGTGAGGGGGTCGCCGGGGTTGTCGATGACGAGGTCCGGCGCGTCGGCCAGCCAGAGCGAGGCGGGCACGTTGGAGGGCACCATCTCGGCGCAGCGCGCCTCACCCGACGGCGCGCAGCCGAGCAGGCAGGTCTCGGTTCCGTCGCAGGTGGTCACCACGCCCTCGGCGCAGCTCGGCTCGATCGTGCAGCCCGCGTCCCGCGGCGGAGGCACGTCCGCGTCCCGCGGAGGCGGGGGCACGTCCGCGTCCCGCGGGGGCGGAGGAGGCACGTCGGCGTCGCCCGTGGGGACGCCCGAGTCCATGAGGGTCACCTGGCCGGCGTCGTCCGTCCCGCCGAGGCGGTCCGGGTCCGGACCGATGAGGGTGCTGCACGCGCCCAGGAGGAGCGCGACCGAGAGCCAAAGCCACCGCATGGGGACATCCTGGCAAAGGCGCGCCCCGGAGAGAAGGCTACCAGGGCAAGATCTCGCCGTTCGCGTGCCAGAACGTCCCGCTGTTGTCCGCGTTCAGCCCGTCGATGCGGGCCCAGAGCTGCGAGGCCGCCTCGGCCGGCTCCACGTTGCCGTTGTGGCCGGTCATGTCGGTCTTCACGAAGCCCGGGTGGAGGATGGCCACCGCGACGCCGCGATCCTTCAGGTCGTGCGCGAGCGAGACGCCGGCCATGTTCACCGCCGCCTTGCTCATGCGGTAGCCGTAGCGGCTCCCGCTCGTGTTGTCGGCGATCGAGCCCATGCGGCTGGTGATGATCGCCACCTTCGAGGGGTCCTTCATCTTCGGGGCCAGCGCGGCGGTCACCCGGAGCGGCCCGAGCGCGTTGACCTCGAGCTGCTGCCGGATCGAGTCGAAGTCGAGCGCCTCGAGGGTCTCCTGGCGGAGGAGCCCGGCGTTGTTGATGAGCACGTCGATCCCGTCGAGGCGATCGGCCAGGGCCTTCACCGCGCCGTCGTCGGTGACGTCGACGCCGGACTCGATCTGCACGCCGAGGGCCTTCAGCGCGTCGCTCGGCTCGCGGCAGACCGCGATGACCTCGTTTCCGTCCGCCCGCTGCTTGGCCAGCTCGAGCCCGATGCCGCGGTTCGCTCCCGTGATGACGATCTTCATGGCCGCGACCCTAGGACCGCTCCCGCGAAATCGAAACCCCACTTCTCAGGGGCGGCCCCAGGAAGTAGTCATGCCTCATGCCCGACCTGCCCACGCCGCTGATCTCCCCGGAGGCGCTCCTCGACCGAGGCCTCGGCTCGGTGCTCCTGCTCGACGCGCGGTCCCGGCCCGACGCGGGGGAGCGCTTCCTCGCCGGCCACCTCGAGGGCGCCCGCCTGGTCGACCTCGAGCGGGACCTCAGCGGCGACGCGAGTCACCCCGAGCGCGGCGGCCGTCACCCGCTGCCGCCGGTGCGGGAGTGGGCCGAGCGCGTCGGTCAGTGGGGCATCGGCCCGGACACCGACGTGGTGGTCTACGACGATCGAGGCGGCGCGCTCGCGGCCGCGCGGTGCTGGTGGATGCTGCGCGCGCTCGGCCACCGGCGGGTCGCGGTGCTCGACGGCGGGCTCGCGGCGGCCGAGGCGGCGGGCCTGCCGATCTCGCGCAAGGACGATCGCGGCACCGTGCAGCCGGTCGGCCCCTACCCCGCCGACGCGTGGCAGCTCCCCCGCGTCGACGTGACCGAGGTCGAGCGGGCGCTCGCCGATCCGTCCTGGCGCGTGATCGACGTGCGGGCCCGCGCGCGCTACCGCGGCGACGAGGAGCCGCTCGATCCGATCGCCGGCCACATCCCCGGCGCGGTCGGGCTGCCGCTCACCGATCACCTCGGCCCGGACGGCCGCTTCCTCTCGCCGGAGCAGCTCCGGGCCCGCTACGGCGACGTGCCGCCCGAGCGCACCATCCTGAGCTGCGGCTCCGGCGTCACCGCGTGTCACACGCTCCTCGCGCTCGAGGCGGCCGGTCTCGACGGCGCGCCGCTCTACGTCGGCAGCTTCAGCGAGTGGTCACGGAGCGGCCGCGACGTGAAGACGGGCGACGAGCCTTGACGCTCGTCCGCTCCACCTACTGGGGCGGCATGCCCTTCGATTTCCGCGCGCCGCCCGAGCGCGCGTCCGTGCGCCCGGTGAAGCTGCGCACGCCCGACCTCCGGGAGGTGCGCGGCTTGCGCTGGACGCCCGAGCGGGGGGCGCGCGCTGGCGTGCTCCTGATGCACCCGCGCGTCGACTTCACCCGGCACTACGCCATCCCGCGCCTGGTCGCCGCCGGCTTCGACGTGCTCGCGCTGAACAGCCGGAGCCCGAACGACGACACGGACTCGGTGCACGAAGAGCTCGTGCTGGACGTGGCCGCCGGGGTCGACGCGCTCCGCCGGGAACACGCGAAGGTCGCCCTCTTCGGCAACTCCGGCGGGGGCTCGTTGATGGCGCTCTTCCAGCGGGAGGCCTCGAGGCCGCCCTCGGAGCGCACCGCGAGGCACGTGTGGGGAGCGAAGACTCCGCTGCCGCGGGTCACGCTCCAGCCGGCGGACGCGCTCCTCCTCGTGGCCGCGCACCGGGGTGAGGGTCACGTGCTGATGCGCAGCGTCGATCCGTCGGTCACCGACGAGGCCGATCCCGCCGCGACCGATCCCGCGGTCGACATGTACGCGCCCGCCAACGGCTTCCGGGAGCCGCCCGCCGAGTCGCGCTACGATGCGGCCTTCGTGCAGCGCTACCGGGACGCGCAGCGAGCGCGCGTCGCCCGGATCGACGAGCGCGCGAGAGCCCTGCTGGCCGAGGCGAACGAGGCGCGGCGGGCCACCCAGGCGCCGGGCTTCGACGCGCTGCCGTTCGCGGAGCGGCAGGCGCTCGAGCGCGCACGGCACACCCGGCACGTGATGGTCGTCTACCGGACGATGGCCAACCTCGACTACGTGGATCGGTCGCTCGATCCATCGCCCCGCGCGTACGGCTCGCTGCTGAGTGAGCGCCCCGACCTGATGAACCGCTCCCTCCCCGGCTTCGCGCGCACCGTCACCCCGCGCGCCTGGCTGAGCACCTGGTCGGGCCTCTCGTCCCGCGCCGATCTCGCGCGGACCCTCCCCGAGCTCGACGGCCCGATCTTCGTGGCCCACGCGGAGCGCGACTGCGAGATCTTCCCGCGGGCCGACCGGGAGGTGATCGACGGCGCCATCGCGAGCGACGACTCCACGGTGGTGGTCATCGAGGGCGCGCGGCACTACTTCGAGCCCGACCTCGGCGCGACGGACGCGCCGCACGTGGAGGCCCTGATGGATCGCGTGGTGCCCTGGCTGGAAGAGCGGCTGGGATGAGCGAGACCGAGCTGCTGTCGTACGCCGCGATCTTCGGCGCCGGGGTCGCGGCCGGCTTCATCAACACCATGGCGGGAGGCGGATCGCTCCTGACCCTGCCCGCGCTGATGCTGCTGGGCATGCCGGCGACCGACGCGAACGGCACCAACCGCCTCTCGGTGGTCACCCAGTCGCTCAGCGGCGTGCTCGCGTTCCATCGCGAGGGGCGGCTCGACACCAAGGCGATCCTCCCGGTCGCCGGGCCCACCATCGTCGGCGCGGTCGTCGGCTCGTGGGTCGCGGCCATCTCGCCCGAGGAGTTGCTCAAGCCGGTGCTGCTCGGCACCCTCGTGCTCGTCGCGCTGCTGATGCTGGTGAAGCCGAAGCTCGTCTCACCGGACGGCGACGAGCCGCAGCGGCCGATGAGCGCCGGCGCCATGCTCGGCCTCTTCGGCGCGGGCCTCTACGGCGGCTTCATCCAGGCCGGCGTGGGCTTCGTGTTGCTCGCGGTGCTCGGCGGCCTGCTGCGTTACGACGCGGTCCGAGGCAACGCCCTCAAGCTCGTCTGCACCCTGCTCTTCAGCCTCGCCGCGCTCGCCATCTTCGTCTGGCACGATCAGGTCCGCTGGATCCCGGCGGCGGTGCTGGCGGTGGCCACCGTGATCGGCAGCCAGCTCGGCGTGCGCTTCGCGGTGAAGGCGAACGCCACCGTGCTCCGCGCCGTCATCTTCGTCTGCGTCGCCGCGAGCTGCGTCGCCGCGCTCCTGAAGTGAGGCGCGGGCTCACCGCGCGAAGCAGGCGCCGCCCTGGATGACGTTGTCGCCGTTGGCGAAGCGCGAGTAGACGGTGCCCTCGGGGCACGCGGCCGCGTCGAGCGCGACGGCCCCGCAGGTGCCGGCGCAGACGTTGCCGTTGGGGTCGCCGCACTCGGTGGCCCAGCTGCACGCGTCGCCCACGCGGTCGAGCGCCGCGTAGGGGTGCAGGCGCGCGTTCCCGTCGATCCCGGTCACGCCGTAGAAGACCTGCTTCTCCTCGTTGATCTGGATCTCGTTGAACGCGCGGATGAGGTCACCGTACGACCAGGCGACGTGGTTGCCCGCGCCGTCGGTCTGGACGAGCGCCCCGAGCAGCATGTCGCTGCCCTCCCCGTAGGAGAAGTTGACGGTCGTGATGACGTCGAGGTTCGACTCGTCCTTCGCCGGGTGGGCGTAGACCATGTCGGCATACTGCGAGTAGGTCTGGCAGCCGTTGGCGACGAAGAGCTGCTGGCGATCGGTGAACGCCGCGGTGGCGAAGTCGTCCTCGCGGACCTCGGCGGCGCCGGCGGCGTCGAGATAGAAGCCGTACCAGGGCCCGGCGTGGCCGTTGTAGAAGAAGACGTCGCGGCCCGCGATCTCGTCGAGCGCCCGCTGACGCTGACCGGCGCGGTCCTCGCGGAACATCTCGCTGTGGAAGATGCGGACCTCGACCCGGACCGGCGCGCCGTCGGCGACGATCGAGCCGACCAGCGGGCCGCTGTCGGGGTGGAGCCGCGCGACCTGGTCCACGAGGTCCGACAGCTCCGCCGCCTGCTCGCCGAGCGCCTCGTTCAGCTGCGACTGCACGAACGCGTCGGGGGCGTCGAGCAGGTCGAGCTCGTCGGCGCGGAAGCCGTTCTGGAAGACGAGGAGGTGGTAGGCGATCATGGCCTCCCAGAGATCGGCGCGGAACTCGTTGTACTCGTGCCCCTGGAAGACGGTGATGTCGAAGACGCCGTCCTCGAAGAACGCGGCGTAGGCGGGGAAGCTGTTGCGCGCCTCGGGGACCGACTCGAGCGTGCACGGCACCGCCTCGAGCTCGCCCGTGTAGGTGTCCGGGTCGAAGCTGCGCACGGTCGAGAGCGAGCCCTCCCCGTCGGAGGTGGCGCCCGCGGGCATGCGGAGGTCGAACTCGCGGCCGAGGAGCGCCGGCAGGTTGCGCGGTCCGGCGAGCTGGACGGCGAAGCGCACCCGCAGCTCGCCGCCCTCGGCACCGAAGGCCGCCTGGCCGAGCTCGAGCAGCTGGTCGAGCGCCACCGGCCCCACGTAGCGGACCGCGTCGACCTCCTCGATCGTCTCGAACGGCCGACCCGCGACCAGGCCCTCGGCGGCGCGGCGGTCGAGCACCGCGTCCAGCTCCTCGAAGCCGAGCTCGTTGGCGGCCCGGAGGCGCAGCGCGTCGTCGCTCTCGGGCGCGCCGCCGATCAGCTCGAGCGTCTCGCTCGTCCGGTTGCGGACCATCGCCGCGTGGCCGCCGTACTCGAGGTTGGTGAAGAACCCGTCGATCTTCTTGGTGACGAAGGTCGTCAGGTAGAGCACCGCGGCGTCGACCCGGCGCTGGGCGGCCTCGCGGCGCTCGGCGGCGCTGGCGTCGGCCGCCGCCTCCACGGTGAGCTCGCCGCGCACCTCGAACTCGGCGGCCACGTCCGAGTAGAAGTCGTCCGCCTTGCCCTCCGGCACCCGCTCGACGGGCGCGCCCGGCTCGACGGGGGCAGGGCCGGCGCAGCCGGCGAGGGCCAGGAGGAGCACGAGGAAGAGCGGTCGGCGCATGATCCGGTGGAAAAGCCAGGACCGTGCCAGCGAGACCTCCCGGCGCTCTCGGGACCGAGATCACCGGGAGGTGGCCAGCGCATCCGCCACCTGGGCGCCACCTGGGCGCGGTTAACGCGCCTACATGATCGTGTAGGTGACCTGGACGCCGTACGCGTAGACGGCGCCGCTGCCGCTCAGGCCGATCCCGACGGTGACGTGACCGTCGGCTATCTTGGAGTCGTCAGCCGCCCCGGCGAGGACCTGAGCTCGAGGAGATGCTGGCGCGCAAGAAGCGAGAGGAAGGACGCGCGGAAGGACGCGCGGAGGGACGCGCGGAAGGACGCGCGGAGGGACGCGCGGAGATCGTGCTCAAGCTGCTCGGTCTGAAGTTCGGCGAGCTCGACGAGCGGACGGTGGCGCGCGTTCGCGGCGGCTCGGAGGCCGAGCTGGATCTCTGGGCCGAACGGGTCCTCACCGCGAGCGCGCTCTCGGAGATCTTCGCGTAGCGCGTGTGCGCGCGCGTTCGCCGCACAGTGCGCG
The DNA here is from genome assembly GCA_036149055.1 of Myxococcota bacterium. GTDB lineage: Bacteria > Myxococcota_A > Polyangia > Polyangiales > Sandaracinaceae > JAVJQK01. The sequence continues at coordinate 23,558 of JAYZQJ010000226.1, forward strand.
CACGACGTTCGAACGCTCAGCGGCGTCGATGACGCGGCCCGGAGGGCGGGCACGAGGGTTGCTGTTGGGTGCGGCCGATGGCGGCCATCGAACCCAGCACCTCCGAACCGCGCCTCCTGCTCGACGTGCTCGAGACGATCTCGACCGGCGACTACGCGTTCGTCGACGGTCGCGACCGGGTGAGCGAGGTCCCGTACGCGTCGCTGCGGGAGCGCGTGGGGCGGGTGGCGGCGGCGCTGGCGCGTCAGGGAATCCGGCCGGGGGATCGGGTCGGGCTGATGTCGTCGGACAAGCGCGAGCTGCTGCTCACGTTCCTGGGCGTGGTCGCCGCGGGCGCCATCCCGGTGCCGGTCGCCGAGGCCCACCTCATGGCGGACCTCGACGCGCACCTCGCGAGCTGCGCCGCCATCCTCCGCCGCGCCGGGGCCCGCGCGCTGGTGGCGAGCCGAGGCCTCGTCCCCGTGGTCTGGTCGCTGCGGGCCGAGGTGGAGGGCGCGCGCGTGCTCGACGGCGGCGCGCTGCTCGAGGACGACGCGGGCGACCGTTGGGTGGAGGCCGAGGCCGACGCGCCGTGCTTCTTGCAGTTCACCTCGGGCTCCACGGCCGCGCCCAAGGGCGTCGTCGTCACTCACCGGAGCCTCGCGGCGAACGCGGTCGGCATCATGCGGCACGGCCTCGAGGTCCGCGAAGGCGATCGCGCGCTCGCGTGGCTGCCGCTCTTCCACGACATGGGCCTGATCGGCTTCGGGCTCGCCCCGCTCTGGGCCGCGCTCCCGGTCGTGCTGCTGCCCACGATCTCGTTCCTGAAGCGACCGCACAGCTGGATGGCGGCGATGTCGCGCTTCGAGGCCACGATCACCTTCGCGCCCAACTTCGCCTACGGGCTGGCGGCGCGGCGCGCACGCGTGGACGGCCTCGACCTGTCTCGCGTCCGGGTGGCCGGCTGCGGCGCCGAGCCGATCGCGGCCGCGACCCTGGAGGCGTTCTGTCGCGCGTACGCGCCGGCGGGCTTCCGCGCCGAGGCGATGATGCCCTGCTACGGCCTCGCGGAGACCACGCTCGCGGCGACCTTCGCGCCCCGGCTGCGCCCCCTCGAGGTGCTGCACGCCGAGGCCGAGGCGCTCGAAGTCTCCGGCGAGGTCCGCCCGACCTCCGCGACGGCCGGGGCCCGCGGCTGCGTCTCGTGCGGCGTGCCCTTCCCCGGCCACGAGGTCCGAGTGATCGACGCCGACGGCCGACGCCTCGACGAGGACCAGGTCGGTGAGGTGGTGGTGCGCGGCCCCTCGGTCGCGGGCGGCTACTGGGACGATCCCGACGCGAGCCGCGACGTCTTCGTCGACGACGGGCTGCGCACCGGCGACCTCGGCTTCCTCCACCAGGGCGAGCTCTACCTGCTCGGCCGCGAGAAGGAGCTCATCATCCTGCACGGGCGCAACCACCACCCGCACGTGTTCGAGCTCGAGGCCGCCGAGATCGACGGCGTCCGGCGCGGCAACGTGGTCGCGTTCTCTCGTCTGGGCCCGGGCGGCGACGAGCTGGTGATCGTGGCCGAGCTCAGCGGGCGGCCGGACCGCGACCCGGTGGAGCGCGCCGAGGTGGAGCGGGCGCTGCGCGCGCGCATCAAGCGACGCACGGGAGCGGTCGTGAAGGACGTCTACCTCGTCGACGAGGGGACGCTGCCGAAGACGACGAGCGGGAAGCTCAAGCGGGCCGAGGTGAAGCGCGCCTGCGGGGGCGCCACGCCGAGGTTCGTGCATCCGCGGCGCGGCCCGGTGTCGCTGGGGCGCGCCGCCATCGGCGTCGGCCGCCACGTCGCGCGCGGCGTGGTCGGGCGGCTGGGACATCTCATCGAGGCTCGAGAGGAGGCACGGGAATGAGTGAAGAGGAGTTCGTCGAAGTGATCCGGGGCGCCGTACGGCGGGTCGATCTCTCGCTCGAGGTGGAGCGCCTCGAGATGGAGTCGTCCCTCGAGGACTTCGGGATCACCTCGGTCACGATGATGGAGGTCGTCGGGGTGCTCGAGGACGACCTCGGCCTCCGCTTCGCCGACGACGACCTGGTCGTGCTCCGGACGCCGCGCGATCTCTTCGCCCTGATCCACGGCGCGTCGTGAGCGAGCCGATCGCCGTGGTGGGCATGGCCTGCCTCTTCCCTGGCGCGTCGAGCCCGGAGGCGCTCTTCGAGCTCAGCCTGGAGGGGCGCACCTCCTTTCGCCCCATCCCGGAGTCGCGCTGGCGTCATGACGCCTTCCACGACGCGAGCCCCCGCGGGCGCGCCCCCACCGGGGCGCCGGCCGGCGCGGTCCACCCCCACATCGAGCCCATCGCCTCGGCGTGCGTCGGCAACGCGCCCCCCCCCGCCCAGGGGCT